>JAGGUN010000043.1 GCA_021158465.1 bacterium | reverse complement strand
GTGAAAATCGGGAATTCTGTTGGCGATAACAGGAAACTATATTTCGGCGATGGTTCTTATGTATGGATAGGGGAGCAATCCGATGACCATCTCAGATTGCATAGCACATCTCTATCCATAGAAATAGGTGGCGACCTTGGATCAAGCGGTGAAGTATTGAAATCCAATGGTAGCACCGTCTATTGGGGGACGGATGCAACAGGTGGAGGCAGCAGCCAGTGGACCGACGCAGGAAGCTATGTCTACCCTAACGAGAACAGCAGTATTCGAGTATATGAGGACAATGGCACCTACGGTTTCTATTATAGTGGCGGAGCTACCTACGGCGCTTACTTCGATGGCGGAAGCTACGGCGTAAGAGGTCTATACGATTCCAACAATTATGGCTACCTCGGAAGGAACGACTACGGCGTGTACGGTTATAGTGGCAGTTCTACTGGCGTCTACGGGTATGGTTCCGATTACGGCGTATATGGAAGCAGTGGGAGCGACTCGTACGCTATGGGTGTGTACGGCTATACAGCATCATCTGGATATTATCCCGGGGTCTACGGAACAAGCGGTGGCGCGGGACCGGGCGTCTATGGATATACCACCGGCTCAAACAATGGTGTCCAAGGCCAAAGCGTTAATGGTAACGCTGTGGGTGGATATGTTAACGCCTCAGGAGGTTATGGCGCTTTTTACGGGCACGATTCTCACGAGGGAGATGAAGTTTGGGTAAATACAACCGGTGGCTATAAGATATATGGCTCCGGAACCGTGAGCCAGGTTATCCCCACGAAACACTATGGAGCCAGAATCTTTTGCGCCCCCGAGTATACAGAAGAGTGGCTTGGTGATGCCGGCAGCGCACAGCTTGTAAACGGTCATGCTCGGATCGATTTGGACCCGATATTCCTCGAAGCCACCACGATAGACGAGAAGCACCCATATAAGGTCCAGGTTACCCCTACTTCCCAGTGCAATGGCGTGTATGTCATTAAGGACAATAGAGGGTTTGATGTCTATGAAGTTGGAAACGGTAAATCGAATGCGACGTTCGATTGGGAGGTAAAGGCAAAGAGTGCATTCATCAAGCGCGTTGACCAGCGGCTTGCGCAGGATTATATGTGCACCGAGGCGAGCCGTGCTAACGGAACCCTCGGACGCTGGCTAAGATTATATAGAACAACAAAGGATGTTGACCCGAGCAGTTACAAAAGTGCGCCAGTTCCCGATGGTTGGGTTGCTCCACCTCCTCCTGTTCCACCTGTTCTGCCCGATACACTCTGCTCAACAGAAGACGCCGGGACAAAATCAACGGCAGATGAGCCGTTCACACCTTACTACGACAAATACGGCAGGCAGATACCGCCAGAATGGGTAGAGGAGTTGCGCGAAGCAGGCCTTGAGATGTTTACTTACGAAGAGATGATGAAGCAGAGGAAACAACAATATCTCGACGAGGCAAGAGCAAAATAGGAAAATGAACATAAACAGAGCTTGAGTGATGCAGAATATCAAAAGCTCAAGGTTGTCAAGGAATTGAAGGGAGAATATAATCCCCGATCAGGGTCAAGCAAAGGGGGAAAGAGATATTAAACAGTTATGACAGTCAAACAAACTTTTATGAATAACCTCATAAAACTGGAGGGCAATATGAAAAGGTGTGTATTCTTCTTGTTTCTGGTTCTCACTCTGCTTATCAGCTGGCATATCTCCTTTGCTCAAAGCTACCAGATTGTCTGGAGGGTGTTCGAGAGTGGAGGAAGTGAAGGAGATATTGTAACATCTCCTTCGGGGGATATCAGAGCATCCATCTGTATCGGACAGCCGACCGGTGTCAGCGAGGAAGCATTCGTCTTAACAGGCGGAGGGTATAGGGCATATCCTGGCTTCCGCAAGATAGACCTCGACCTGCGAGAGCCAACATCCTGGATAACCGCCATGGTTAGATATTCCTGCGGGAATTCATTCACCGTGGAATGGACAGGAAAGGACTCTACTGCGGAGGATGGTCCTGGATGGGGGATATGGGTTTATGACCTCCAGTACAAGGTTGGTGAGCTGGGTGTCTGGACGGAATGGCTCGACTCAACAACTGCTACATCCGCTACATTTGGTCCCGATGACCCTGTGACCGTGGAGGAAGGAGAAACCTACTACATAAGGATACGGGCGAGGGATAAGGCAACAAATGTAGCAGAATGGGGCGAGCCTGAAACTACCACCGTCGACTATCAGGTGGTGTTCTCTGTCGAGGTTGCACCTGGCGGAGTTGACCTCGATGAGGACAACTTTATCATCGTCTCATACTATCTCGACGACCCAACAACACCTGCAGTTGACACCCTGTGGAGCGGACACCCAGAGGCTCTCTGTGTCATTCCAGGAAGCGAGGCATCATATACTCAGCTATCATCTGCTTCTGGAACGGACGAGCGTTGGATGGCAGAGACTCCACCATCCTGGGTAATAAATTCAACTGACCCTATAAGTGCAACATACTATCACCAGATAGCGCCTGTGATCACCCTTGACGGCACAGATGCCTCACACACCGTTTCGACAACATCTAGAACCATCTTCGGCGCAACATCCACCGAGTCGGGTCTTTGGGGACTCTGGTCGGACTGGGTCGACCGCTCCAGTGTACTTGCGTTCTCAAGAGCGACAACAGGTACACCACCCCTGTTCGCTATCGACGATACCGCCTGGATAGTATCCAATCCGTTCGTAGATACCATTCACTATATGCTCGGCGAGATCAGTGTCACGGTCGAGGTTGACTTCACAGGTGGTGAAGTGACAATCGACGGAATGACTCATCCATCCCCTTACAGTGCTATCTGGACAACAGCCACAACGCACAGTATATCCGTCGATTCCATTCAGTTTGTTGGAGGAGACACATCTGTCAGATATGTGTTCGAGGGCTGGTCTGATGGCGGTGCGAGAACCCATGATGTTACGCCGTTGACTGACACAACATTCACTGCGCATTTCCGCGTGGAGTATGAGCTTGTGGTTTCCAACCCCGGTGGACACGACGCTCCTGACCCGTCAGAGGGGAGCCACTATTATCCTGATGGAACGGAACTAACCTGCTCGGTTGCTGACACCGCGTATGAGGGGGATGGCTACAGGTACATCTGCACAGGCTGGACAGACGGCTACGGTTCCGTCCCGACAGCAACAGGGACAGACACATCCGTCACCTTTATCATCACAGAGCCATCAGGACTGACCTGGAACTGGACAGAGGAACTCCGCTTCACTGTTGTCAACCCGGGCGGCAGGGATACACCGGTTCCGCCAGCAGGTGACCACTGGTATGCATCAGGCTCCAGCGTATCAGGATACATTACCGAGCCTCACACGGGCGGGTATATCTGCGTCGGCTGGACGGGAACAGGTTCGCTCGAGGACGGGTTCGGAACGGAGTTCTCGTTCATCATAACCGAACCGTCGAGTATAACCTGGGATTGGCTGCCTGAGGGAACAGAGGTCGTCACCCTGACCGTCTATTCCGATTACGGAACGCCTGCTCCATCCGTTGGAACACACGAGTTTCCATCGGGGACGGAGATATTCTGCACAGTGGACGATTCGGTTGTCTCCGCAGATGAAAGGCACATCTGCACAGGCTGGACAGGAACAGGGTCGGTGCCATCATCTGGGACGGGAAGCACAACTCCGACATTCGCTATGACAGAGAACTCGACCATCACCTGGAACTGGCAGAATTTCTATCTCCTGACAATCGGCTCCACACCTGACTATTATGACTCTCCTGAGCCTGACACAGGGAGCTACTGGTATGAGGAGGGGACCCTTGTATCGGGCAATGTGACCTCTCCCGACGGTGACTGGTGGTGTATCGGATACTGGGGGACAGGTTCTGCTACCTCCACTCCGGGGGTAACATCGTTCGAGTTTGAGATATACGAGCCATCAACCGTTACATGGAGATGGGCTAACGAATCGGAGGTCGTGTTTTTGACGGTCATCTCCGACTTCGGGCATCCCGAGCCGTCCGGTGTTACTGCTTATGAGGTTGGAGCGGAGGTCTATGCAACCGTCGAGGACACAACTTATGAAGGAACAGATACAAGGCACATCTGCACAGGCTGGACAGGAGACGGCTCCGTTCCTCCAACAGGAACCGACAACGAGGTAACCTTCAACATCTATGAGAACTCAACTCTAACCTGGAACTGGATAACCCAGTTCTACCTGGCATTAGCGTATACAGGGACAGGTGTGGTTGTCCCTGAACAGCATGGAGAAGGCTGGTATGATCAGGGGGATACAGCAGATGTTTCAACGGAGCCATGGATGGAGGATATGGGAGAGTATTACGCCTTCAACTACTGGACAAGAAGCACAACAGGGCTTTCTGTTTCCGATTCCATCTCACCCGAAACAGAGGTTGTGGTGAACGAGGCAGGAACACTTACCGCAAACTATGCATCCGGGGAGGATGTTGTAAGTGTGACGATAGAGCGCGACCCTGCTCATAGCACAGGAGGAATAATTGTGGATGGTGATACATTGCTCGGTACCTCGACATATGCGATCTGGTGGGTTGTGGGAAGCGAGCATACAATAGGCGTCACAAGCCCAGACTCCACCGACACAACGATGTATTTCTTCTCCGACTGGTCAGATGGAGGCGATATAGTCCACGCAGTAACCGTATCAACGGATACGACATTCACCGCCCACTACACACGCAAGTATAAACTCGTGTTTATAAAGAGCCCGTCCACGGATACACTTGGATGGCTGACCATCGACCGCGTTACATACTACGGAACCGAATCCGCCCACAAGATAGTCTGGATAGAAGAAGGGAGGAGGATTACTGTCTCAGCAAGTGATACCGATGCCACAGACGGAGTCAGATACCTTTTCCAGAACTGGAACGGGACAATATCATCACCAAGCTTCCTAACCCCTGCTATACACTCACCTATGGCGTATGTCGCAAACTACCTAAAGCAGTTCCAGATAACAATCGCAAAGGACCCGATAGAGGATGTTTACGGGTGGATAATGTTCGATACCGACACTCTGTTCGACACATCCTCAGCTGACTTCTGGGTTGAACCAGAAACTGAACATACCGTTGCAGTCAGCCCGCTCGATGTCGTTGGAGATACACTGGTCTACCATTTCAGCAACTGGTCAGACGGAGGAGCAAGAGAGCACACAATCGGTCCTATCGATACAGCAATGTCACTCGTTGCCTACTACTATACGAGCATAGAAACGCTTGAAATTAGCCTCTCGAGGAATTTCTGGTATGTGGGTGACAGTGTGGAGTATATGACCACAGTGGTGATGCAGGATACACAGGTAATCACGATTACCAGTCATAGTTCCTCACCTATAAGATTCGGGCTGAGGATACGTTACATCGAGCCACCTTGGACAACGGGAATTGACAACGGTCCGGATATGTTTGTCCTTCGCGCAATGTTCAACGACATTCCAACCCCTCCATCCCCTGGGAGCTTCCACCGAGTATTGGACTTTGTGAAGTATTCAGAAAGAGTAGATTTCGCCTCAAACATAATCTTTGGTCCTGGTGGATACAACATCCTGCCGGGGACTACTGAGAACCTGTGGCTCGAGTTTGTATCACCTACTATTTCCACCGCCCCTGACTGGGAAGAGATGGAGATTATCATGGAGATAAAGGCTCGATTCGATTTCTAAGATAGAGAGAAAGGCACAAAAACAAAAGAGCCCGAGAAAAACGGGCTCTTTTTTTCTACAGAAATCTCAGCGGCGATCTACTTGACCGCTTCGCGGAGTCCCTTTCCAGGACGGAACTTCGGAACCTTGGTAGCAGGTATCCTGATCTCCTCACCCGTCCTCGGATTCCTGCCCATTCTTGCTGCTCTCTCAGCGACCTCAAAGGTGCCAAAACCAACAAATGTCACCTTCTCACCCCTCTTGAGAACATCAGAGATGGAGTTAAGGACGGTTTTCACCGCCTTATCAGCCCTCGCCTTTGAAGTTCCCATCCTCCTGGCAACCTCCTCAACGAACTTCTCTTTGGTCATTGCTTACCTCCTTTGTTTGACCGTTAACCCTTGCTATTGCTTAATCCACCGATAAGAATAACCGTCAAACCCTTGTTTGTCAACAGTTTTTTTCAAAAAACGCCACCAAAAAACCGTTTTTTGCGGTTTTTAAGCCAGTCTTCATCAAAAGATCACTCCATGGATGCCACCTTTTGTCCGCTCAAGCTTTATCTCCGGATGAACCTTGATGTTTATCCTCATATAATATCCCTCCCTACCACCGGTAGGAACCCACACAAAAATAGCCTCCCAGCAGTGCATATCACGGTAAATCGTCAAATTCTCACTCACCTTCCTCTTCGACTCAATGTCATAATAGATACTATATGAGATACGCCATTTCCCCGTCAGCCAGAACTGCGTGTCAAACTTCACCCATTGGTTGACACTTCTTACATCAGACCCGCAATTCTGTGAAAGATAATGGGACACGGAGAAGGAAAGCTCCTTATCAAAACCTGATATCGATACTCTTTTTCTATATCTCAACCCTGTTGTTAAGCTCATACTCTCAAGCTTCGGTGGGAAAACGGGAGAACAGCTCCCCTCAGGATAGAAATCGTGCCGGGAGGAGAAAGTCAGGTCAAGGAGACCGAAAGCAGATGAGCGAAGAGATAAAGAAAGCGGAGAGAGTGGCTTATCAACCAAGAAATCATATCCCGAGGAAAGGCTCAGGCTCGCAAGCTCAATACGTTCCCGATCCATTCTCTCCACCTGAAAGATATTGGAAGCAGAAAACGAAATCCTCTTTGTCCTGCTGTAGTCACCAGTTATTCCGCCGAACGAGTAGAACCTATCCACACCAGCAAACTCAGGCTTGAGAGAAAAAGAGATAGACGGACGAA
The DNA here is from genome assembly GCA_021158465.1 of bacterium. Taxonomy (GTDB): domain Bacteria; phylum UBP14; class UBA6098; order 4484-93; family 4484-93; genus 4484-93. Next base: position 27,236 of record JAGGUN010000043.1, on the reverse strand, counting down.
AAATATGCCTGAACCTCCTTATACCAAGAACCCCAACAGGGAAATTGCCATAAAGCGTCGTGTTCGTTGTGACACTGCCACCATAAATCACCCGGACTGGATAACGGTTTCTATCCTTGTCCCTATCGAAGACGGTAAGCTGAAGATTTCCCGAGGGATCTACTGTTACATACGGGTCAAACGAGGCGGGAAGCTGAAGGGTAAGCTTATTATCAAGAGCCGAATGATACCCACCAGAGGAAGAAAGATTGATATAGTATGAGTTCAAAGACCAGTAAAACTTGTTGAACCACCTCTCCTTTCCTCTACTCGGAAATAGCTGTTTTCTCGGGAACGAGAGCCGAACAGAGGGTATGTTCTCCGTTACATCGCCTGTCTCAAGGTTCTCATCCCGCATCACGGAAAGCGAAAAATGATTACCAGAGAAACTCTTGGTCAACGCTCCATATGAACGCAGACGCCTGTTCATCCTTTCCTGTGCCTCATACCTTGTATCCGAGTAGTAGGAAGCATCAGAAACGAATGCACCGCTACCCGACAGGTCAAAACCAAGCGGCAAACTCTGACTGTGCGAAAATGATATGTCCCAGCGCTCCTTTTGCGTGAAGCTCTCCCATTCCCGTCTCCTTTCTATCTTGTACGAGCCGGAAAGCCGACCGGAGAGAAGATACCTCACGGCATATCTCGTCTCTCCATGGAAGAGGATACCCGATTTCTCATCATAATCGAACGCAGCCACTGCATCGAAGTAGTCGTTGGGAGCCCAATAGTAGCCAACATTGCGTATGAAATGCTCACCCATCTGGAACTTCCCTATATCCACCGGCAGAAGACCTGAATGCCTCCTTGGGCGGATAGAGAAGAAAAAATAAGGGAGGTAAAAGACCGGTAAACCTCTAACATACATAATCACAGGTTTTGCTACTATCCTGTCCTTGTAGACAAGCTTGGTCTGGCGGCTCCTAAACCAGTAGTGCGGCGGAGTTGAATCGCAGGTCGTATAGGTGGCGTCACGGATATAATAAACATCACGAGCCGCCATCGAAACAGCCTTACCATGGTAGAACCCCTTGTCATAGTGGGTCTTAATCTCCGTGAGCCTGCCCCTGCGTTCCTTTATATTATAGACAAGCCTCTCTCCGATAACCGTATCCGTCCCCTCTATGAGCGTCGGTAGCACAGAGGTTGTACCAACCGGAGAAAAGGGAGATGCAAAAAGTAGGTTCTTTTTTCTGTCAAATCGTATTATGTCCGCAAAGAGGGAAAGCTTCTTGTAAAACAGTTTCGCACCGCTGATAAGAACAATCTCATCGGAAGAGGCGGAATAGAAGATCGAGTCCCCTTCATACCTGACGGTATCGGGCTTACCGGATTCGATACGCTGATACTCACCAAAAGCAGACGAGAGAAAGGCGACGCTATCTATCCTTCCCTCGAGATAATAGAAAAGCACCGTGTCCGAGAACGCCTGATTAAACTCGAACGATGTTGTATCAGAAACCATCGGGTAATAGTATGTCTTGACGGCGCCTATCAAGGCTCCGTGGGAGAGTTGCCCATCCTTGAAATAGAATACAGCTTTATCTGAAAAGAAACGGCTATCGGGAACAAGCCCCAGTGTGTCTTCGCTCGGATGGGTGAGTAGTCTCACATCACCGAAGAGATTAGCAGACTCAAGTTCACCGTCGGATAGAGAAGCTAAGATGCTGTCTCCACTGGCTCGATTGCGGGAGTCAAACACCTCTGGAGCATCGAATAGCCACAGCCGTTCGGGCTCCTTCGTATATACTGCCCTCCCACAGGTGGCAGCTATCGAGTCCGCCTCAAGCCTCGTATGTCCATAGGCAAGAAGCTTGCCAGTATCATCGTGATAGATAAGGGAATCACAGAGGATACGATACTCGCTTGAATCCCCCCTACTCATTATGAGAACAACGCTACCCCTTGCAATGCCAAGGGATGAATCGGGAATGTATACCATCCGCTCGGAGAAAAGCTCGGTGTGTAAGCCAGTTGAATCCTTGGCGACAAGATACGGCTTGTTAAAGAGAGAGATCTGACCGTTCCGTCGGTCGTAGTTCCCGTAACCACAACGGATAACCGTCTCCCTATCCGCAAGCTCTATTCTGACATCACCCCGGAAACGGGTCTCATCCGCCACCTCATCGTGGACAAGGTAATCTGAACGAAGGGTGAAAGCGGTATCCTCCACAAACACATCCCCTGTGAGGAATATCTTACCTGCCCCCTTGTTCCAGGTAGCAGCCTCTGCTCGAACAGATGTGTTGTCAACATCCAGAACAACATTCCCCTTCAATCGGATCTCGTCTTTGTTCTTTAAGCTGGTTTCCAAGAAATCGGAGTGGACAAGTTCCACACCACCGTATGAGAAGCGGACAACATTTAGAAGAAAAACGGTTACAAGAAGCCTTTTCATATATCCCGAGAGCCTGCGAGCTTCCCTGTGTAGGTGTCGCGGAAAAGCCCCGTTGCCCCAAAACCTTCTTTGAAACGGGCAAGACCGAAGTTTGGGTCCATATTGAGCGTGTAGGTGCCAAAATCGAGATACTGAAATCCATGCTCTATACCCCAGCCGATGATGCGATAAAAGAGCAGATTCACCGGGCGGAGATGCTGGAAATCCTCATTATGGCTTATATAGAATGCGAGGATTACCCGAGGGTTCGCAACGAATACCACAACACCTGCTATAAGCTCGTTACGATAGTAGTTGCCAAACAGGAGAACCTTCTCCGGGAAAAGCTGGTAAAGGCATAGGAGCTCATCGAGTGTATGAGTCGGCTTGACCTGATGACGCATACCGAGGTTCTTCTCAAGGATGCGATAGAACTGCTTCCAATCGGAGGATAACCTCACCTGTGCACCCTCTCGCTCAGCCTTCCGAACGGCGGTTCTTGCCTCCGGCTTGAAACGAGCGAAATTATCATCAATATTCCGCTCAAGCTTGAGAACAGCGGTCAGTTCACGCTTGAGAAATACAAAGCCACGCTTCGCAAGAACAAAATCGATATGGTTGTGTGGGAATAGGTAGTATATCTGAGGCGTCTGCGTAAGGACGAGACGGGAGAACCCTTCTTTCAACAAAAATTCAAGGGCAGAATCAACCATCCGATATGAGTTGTATATGCCCACGCCGTTTGCAACGACAAACCCGCCGTAAGACGCCCCACGATGCGAGACAACCGTATCCCCCTCGATGACAGCAGGTAGGAGACCGATTATCTTGCCCCTCTGGCGGAAGATAAGCCCAAGTTCATCGAATCTACCCGGTGGGTGATAAGATAGGAATCGACGCAGGTGGAAGATTGTTCCATTGTTCGCTTGAAGGACAAAGTTCTCCCAGTCATCGTATCTGTCCTGCGTATAGAGCTCTACCTTCACTGCTCACCTCACTATGGCAAATTTCGCTTTCCCTGTCGAGGAAGCCCCCCTCGCAACAACAATATATATACCTGATGAAACAAGCTCGCCAGAGCCGTTTCTACCATCCCAGCGCACCTTAGCATCAAACCCGACTGTCCACTTTGGAAAGTAACGAACAAGCTCACCAGAGGAGGTATAGATGAAAACCTCAGCATCGAGTGGCACCCCGGAAACGGTCAACTCACCAGCAGAACCATATTCAATAACAAACGGGTTCGGATAAACTACCAGGGATACCTCACCATCACCCACCTCAGTAATCGAGAGTGAGGAAACCCCTCTGTCGGTAACAAATGTTACCACCCCACGGTCATCGTCTATATGTATGTCGGAGACATAGTCGGAAAGAAGCCCCGAACGCTCATTCACATCCCCTGTCAGGGAGAACTTCGAGCGGATTGTCTGGCTCGATGCATTGTCAGCAAATATTATACAGGCGCCATCAGATGTCCCGACCCACTTATCGCCCCAGCGGTCAATTGCCACCGCCAGAACATTGAGGGAGAGGTCATTCGGCAGAGCAACCTCCTGGATGAAATCATACGAGGGGTCATAATAACACAACCCTTGGTCAGTCGCTATCCAGAGCCTGCCATCGTCATCAAGTGCAAGGTCATTGACCACATTACTTGGAAGTCCATCGTCGGTGGAAAAATGGGTCAGCACATCATCGGACTTATCGGATAAGGTCCCCCCATAGTCGAGGCAGTCCAAGCCACCGTCGATATACCCTAACCATAGCTTCCCCGAGTCGAACAGAAAGCTTTGGAAGTTAGCAGAGGAGAGTTCATACCTCGTGAAAAAGTATGCGTTGGAGGAATCAGGCTCAGGATAGGGGAAGGAAACAAGGGCATCGTAGCTCCAGACGACAATCGCTGTGTCGTTAGCGGGGTCAAAAACGAAAGCCCAGATATTCCCATCGGAATCCTCTCCGAGTTTGGGAATTACCTCATAGTCAACCCCTGCTCCTCTCGCGGTTGAGATAGGACCTGTTGAATCAGCAAAAACGCTCCATAGATTATCATCCGGATACATCACCAAAAGCCCTTGCCCCCAGGTCCCTATCCAGATAGCACCGTTTCTGTCGGGCAGAATAGCCCAGCTGCTTATAACCCTTGAGCCAACAGGGACCTCCTCACCATTGGGCATCGGATTATAGGTGGTTAATGAAACCCACTCACCATCCTTCCTGTAAGATGCACCATAAGGCTTCGCCGCAAGATAGATGTCATCGCCCGAGATATAAAGCCCAGAAAACCCATATCCACACGGTGAAGGGAAAACATACCTCGTAACCTCCTCATCCGTTATAAAGCCATAACCCCTGTGGTATCCGACCCAGGCAGTATCAGCGAGCATCAACCCACAGTGAGCCTTCTTCGGTGCAGATAAAAGTCTTCTCCAGTTCTCGCCATCAGCGCTTCGATACACCCCCCAGGCAGTGGTAGCATATAAGGAATCAGCTCTTACAAAAAAGCCAAACACATCATCCCGCTCAAGCCCAACGAGGGAAAAAACTGTATCCTCGAGCCGGTATATCCCGTTCGATGTCCCAGCAAAAAGAGCCCCTCCCCAGGCAAAAAGCTGATTCACCCGCCCAGATACACCAAAGCTCTCCCAGCTGTCCGGGGCGGAGAGGTTCACCGTCTCGTAAGAGGTATCAGCCGCAACAACAACCCCTTCCCCACCTCCCCATATCCTGCCATCGAAGAGAACAACAGAAAATATGGGGCTCTCGCGAGAAAGCTCCCCAAGACTCCAGAAGTTTCCAACAATCTCGCCCACCTGAAAATCGCTCATCCGCCTGAAAAGCGATATCCCCTTCGATGTGGCGAGCCAGAAAACATCCCCCGAGGGACAGATGTCGTTTATCCCGATGCCAGAAAACCGAAAATCAGGGAAGTTGATAAAACCGCCTCCAGAAAGGTAGCCAAGCGCACCATTGGACGAACCATACCACAACTCCCCAGAAGGAGAGAGAGCAACACAGTTTACATCGAGTCCGGCAACACCATCTATGTTAGTGAAAACCCGCCAATCCCCACTATACGGGTCAAACTCAACTATACCGCCAGAAGTGGCAAGAAACAGCTTCCTATCCTTTTCCACGCAGTCGTTAATGAAGTTCACATCTGCAATATTCTCCCACTCCGAAGCAAAAACCGCCTCCGAGATGAGAATAAATGCCGTAAGCACTAAATTCCTCATACGGCTATAAGATAAAAAAACATTGGACTTTGACAACCCATTTTTCAAAAATAAAATAGTTGACAACTGGACGAAATTTGTTAAATTACCCTCAAATGTTCTGGGAAGGGGGAAAAATGAGGTTTCACAGCATGCTCATCGGGCTGGCAATCTTCCTTATGCCAATGATGCTTTCCTCACAGACAGAGAACCAAACACAAGCAGTAAGCGAACCACAGCCAAAGATTGAGGTTCCCGAGACAAGCTTCAACTTTGGATATGCACCCTCAGGATATTATCTTCTTCATTCCTATATCCTGAAGAACACAGGTGAGGACACACTGCATATAAAGCATGTGCGGACGACCTGCGGGTGCACAAAGGCTCCGCTTACGAAACGAGCCGTTCCTCCAGGAGATTCAACATATGTCACGCTCATCTTCAACAGCACAAGATACTATCACAAGGTGCGGAAGGCTGCCTACATTACATCCGACGACCCACAGAACCCGAGAGTGAGAATAGACTTCACAGCAGATATGGATACACTTGCCAAGCCGATCATCCGTTCCGACCCACCAGCACTTGACTTCGGCTCAAAGGATGACTTCAAAACGGAGAAGAGGTTCCATATCATCAAGGATACCAAGGAAAAACTCGACCTCACTATCGTGGACTACACGAAAGACATAATAAAAGAGATAAAAATCGACAAGAAGTGGAAGAAGAACAAGAGAAAGGTCACACTTACCCTCTCAAATGAAGTGAATCCTCATATCTTCTTCAAGGGTTCGATTACCTTCGAGGCATCTGACTCGCTTAGAACACGAATAACTGTTCCCGTTCTGGGTGGAGGAATTCGCTGAAGGCATATAGCGCCTCCGAACCCTGCAGGGTTGTGGCTCATATCAACAGTAAAATGCACACAAGATCTCATCTTGCCAGAAGAACGGTCCCTGAACAGAGAAGTTTTCCATCCCGTAATATAATGTATGTATAGGCACCGATAGGAGCAGGGGTTCCCTTATTCGTCTTTCCATCCCAGAAATTCTCACCTTCAGCTACCGTTGGCGGAATATACTTATGGAAGACCTCCTGCCCCCGGACCGTGTAAATGTAAAGCTCTGCTCCCTCCGTCTCCATCCCCGGATAGCTGAACCAGACGACAGGGTTATACACATCTCCGTTCGGGGTGAACGGGATAGGATAAGCATCACAGGGGACAAGATGCTCGGCAACAAAGCGGAAAACAGATGTGGCTCTGTTCGGCTCGCAATAGAGCGTCCTGTCGGAGACAGAGATTGTAACTACTACCTCCTCACCGTGCCGAAACTGCCCATGAGCTGTTATCCGACCAAGGGTCGGGAAATCTACCCAGCCAAAATCAAACGGTAGAGTATCGGTGTTCGCCACAACAAGAACGGAGGCTGTATCGATCCCTGAGAAATCATCCTCAAGGACAAAACTCCTCGAGAAGAGACCTCCCGGAAGCAATGTATCCGCCGGATGGAAGGACGGGGTTATCTCAGGAGGGACAAGGTCAACGAAGAAGATACCGAGTGTCTCCGGTAAGCTATGGTTGCCGAGGCTATCGAGTGCATCCAGAAGAACAACACAGACCGTCTCGGATGCGGCAAACGGCTCGGACGGAACAAATACGAGCGTGTCGCCAGATATGCTTACCTCGGAGGAGTCAACGGTATAGACGACCCCAGCTATAGAAACAACACTGCTCTCGGGAACAACTCCATCCTGGTCGGAAAGAATGATGCTCACTTCCTGATATTCGCAAGAGGAGAAGCTACCATCTGCTGGTAGGAGAAGAGCAGCCGAGGGTCCTGTGGCGTTAACGACAAGAACCGTCTCTACATCGGAGAAGCCACAGGCTCTATCGGACGGCTCTGCAAAATCCGTATCATTATCGCAGGCAAAAACCTGATACACGACAACCGTTCCCTCGGGGAGAGCTGGCAAAGGGATGTCTGTCGTAAACCTGCCGCTGAGGTCTGCTGTAAGCGGTATTGTGTCACCTCCAGTAGGGTCACCGTCAGTGTCCCAGACGAGATACGGAAGGGTGGCATCATCTAATACTCCTGATGTATCCGTTATCTCGCAGGAGATATAAAAATCTACACCAGCAAGAACAAACGGCGGCGAGAAGTCTGAAAACACAGGTGGCTCTATATCATCATCGGCGACATACAGGCAAACAGTCGTATCAACCAGATTCTCACCACAATAGCGTGCCCTGTCGGCGGAATGAATGTTCACACAGTAAGTTGAATCCTCGTGGAACCAAAAACCGATGCTGTCAACATCAGGGGACCACGGCATACCGGCGTTCAAGACAGACGGGTCAAATACGAAACGCTCACCATCGAAACTGACGCCAGAATCAGCCACTCCAAACCGCCTCGAACCTATCTCAATATAGACCGAATCAGTGTCAACCCCGGAGAGTGTATCCGATACATCGAAGGAGAATTGGCTTTCAGAAGCCCGAACCGTATCCATCGGAGAAATATTGGAGACAACAGGCGGCGTAACATCGACAAAGTATGAAAGCGTTTCCGGAACCTCCGTGCAGTTCCCCACCGAATCGCAGGCAGAAACAACAATAACAGAGACCACCGCATCCCCATCAAAAGCAGAGACAGGAGTAACAAAGAGCGAATCATTCCGGAAACTCTGTGTAAAGCCGAATGTCGCCTCAACCCGAACAGATTCAGGGAGAACACCATCGGGGTCGGTAATAGAAAATATCACAACACCGAGCGAGCAGGATGAGAAGCTCCAAGGCTCGGGGTAGAGTGAAACAATCTCTGGTCCAGTTCCACCTATCACAAACTCGAAGCAGATACCCGTGCAATTTGCACCGCAAAGCTCCGCCATATCACAGGCGTGAGCACAGACGCTTACCGTATCACCAGATAGGAACAGCGTGTCGAGCGAATCCGATGGGATCACAAAATTGCCGCCCTCAAGAACAAGCCGTTCACCAAAACGATATTCATGCGTCCCGATGATGACAACGATAGAGGATGTGTCAATCCCGGAGAGTGCATCCTCAATATGCAGGAGTATGTCTGGTGCAGGGGTAAATGCGGTATCAACAGGCGATACAAGAGAAACATCCGGAGCTGTCCTGTCCACAGTGAAACTCCAACTCCTTGGAGCACCAGTGAGCGGATTGCTCAATGAATCATCGGCACGGATGAGAGAAACGAGCGAGTGAGCACCATCCGGAAGCGAGTCAGGATAAAAGAAGTAAAGCGTGTCGCCAGAGAAAATAAGGTTGTCAGGGGAGCTTGCAACGGTGTATTCCGTTCCGTCAACATCGAGCAGTATGCTGGAGGCATCAACACCATCCGGGTCAAAGAGGGATATAACAACATACGGTGTGTCGCAGGAAACAAAGCCAGAATCGTGCGGGAGAACAAGCTCCGCCACAGGACCACCAGAGGAAATGACAAAATAGATGCAGGTATCAAGCAGGTTCGGCTCACACATCTCCGTCCTGTCCATAACCTCAAGGCAGATGGCTACCGTGTCACCACCATGATATATTCCTATGAGGGAATCCGGTAGAGAGGAAAGATAAACGGTGGCAGTAAGACCGTCAAATCTGATAAATCCATCGTCTATCCCGAAGGACGGGAAGGTGTCAAGATGAGCAGAAATAGAGGCAGAATCGACACCTGCAAGCTCATCTACTATGTCGAATAGCAGGCTATCAGGGACAGCGTCCACCGTGTCAAAGTCCGAGATGCTCGACGAGACAATATAGGGCGGGGTGAGATCAACGAAGAAACAGAAGCTGTAAGGCACACTCAAACCCACACCTGTTGAATCGTATGCTCGGACAACGGATACATCAACCCTATCGCCATCTGCCCAAGGAGAGGAAGAGAGAAAATAGAGTGTGTCATTGGAGAATGTAACCTCAGGGGCGGATACGCCGAATGTCTCACCGTTCACCATCACTTCAATGGATTCGGGAACAACCCCCTGCGGGTCGGTGATAAGAAGCACAAAACCCTGTTCCCCCGGCTCACAGGAGATAAAGCCAGAATCCGTTGGGGAGATCATCTCCACCACCGGCGGACCACTGCTTATGACAAAGACAAAACAGCTTTCGGGCATCTCGTTCGCCCCACAATATAAAGCCCTATCGTATGCTGTAAGGCAGACTGTTAGGGTCTCGCCATCGGAAAATTCAAGTCCAAGGGACTCGGCACAGAAGAAAACAGTGTCCGAGACAATATATACACCTGCCGATGAGGTATCATATATATCCGTTCCCAGACGCACCGAACTTGCTCCCATATCGACACCGGAGAGGTCATCGGATAACACAAAACAAACAAGAGGTGAAACATCAGCAACATATCCAGGAGCCGGGATAACATCGGTAATGTAAGGCGGCGATAGGTCGACCGTGAAGCTATAAGAATACGGCGAGATGAGGGCGTTGCCAAGCACATCCGCAACAGAATCCACACGAACATAGACTATATCACCATCGGAGAAAAGACCAGCAGGAGCTATCCTCACCAGAGAATCATCTGGAGTAAAGGAGAATCCAGAGATACCTTCATAATACTCCGTTCCATCGACAGAAACGAATATCGATGCAGGGTCGATATCGTCGCCCTCAGGGTCTGTTAATCTGATAGAAACCACCTGGTCGGCACAGGATGTGAAGCTACCTTCCGCCGGAATCTCAGCAGAAACAACAGGTGCACCTGCAGCTATATAGAAATCGAAGCAACTGTCGAGAGCATTCGGCTCGCAGAAATCGGCAAGGTCGAGCGCCTCAACGCAGATATGAACCGTATCTCCACCCGAGAATGTATCTGGAGCGGAGAGAACAACCGTGTCAGCCACAAACTCGAGATAAGAGGAGGATGTATCATAAAACACCCCGTTCACGGATACCCTGATACTTCCCATATCGACACCGGCGAGGGCATCTTCGAGAAGTAATCTGATAACAGGTGTCCTATCGGCAACAAGGACACCCGCAGAAGGATTTGCATAAACTATATAAGGTGGCGATAGGTCCATCTGGAAACCAAATACCACAGCGTAACCCATCGGGTTGCCAAGGATATCTGCCACTCCCTCGAGACGAACAGATACCACATCTCCATCCTCCCATGGGATACCCGGACGGAAGATGAGCTCCGGAGCAGACCAGATAACCCCCGATGAGTCCGATGTATAAAGAACACCGTTAACCGTGAGTCGAGCTGTTGAGATGTCAACCCCATCATCATCGGTTATAACAAACTCTATCCTCTGCGAATCGGGCGGACAGGAGACATAACCGGTAGGAGCGTATGATACAACCTCCGGTCCTGAGACATTTATAGTGAAACTAAAGCAGAAATCATCCTCCATCTCATTTGCACCGCAGTATAGAGCCATATCGGACGCCTCTGTCAGGCAAACCAGGACCGTATCGAGGTTGTGGAAGGAAAATCCTGCAATATCCGTATCCACAGAGAGCCGTCTGCCATCCCAGCTGACACCGGGAGTAGAAATAGTAACCGGCACTCCATCTATCTCAAGCACAAGAGAAGACGGGTCCACACCCGACAAAGAATCGACTATATCAAGTGAGATAACAGGAACAAGCGTTGATACCTCACCCCCATCAGGCGGGTCGGGATTTAACGCAAAAGGCGCAGATAAGTCAACGATGAAATACCCCTCACCAGCATCTGTCGTGTCGTTCCCGAGCGTGTCGGAGACAACTGAAAACCAAAACCGCACCGTATCACCATCAGCAAAGGGAACGGAAGGAGTGTACCGAAGGATACCTGTTGTCGGGTTGTAAGACCATTCATCACCTGATGCGGGGATATGAGCACTATCTATCACAAACTCGGATAAGGCTCTATCAAACCCGTTCTCATCGGAGACCAGAAACTCTATCTCTTGATATTCACAAGAGCTGAAGTCGCCATCGGATATGTTCAAAACAGATATAACAGGTGGAGCAAGGTCAACGACAAAATACCAGCAGAAAGGAGACGAGGCGTGCCCATCGCAGTAGTCGGGAATATCGGGAAGAGAAAGCAGGCAGACATTGACACTGTCACCATCCGAGAAGCTGCTACCGGTCGCACCGATATCGAGCGTCGCCACACCATCGGAATAACCAACGCCAGGGCTTATACCGTATGTATACGGGAAACCGTCCACAGTAAAGGCGAGATACGAGGTATCTATCGGGCTCAAATCCTCTATCCTCACGGATATGATAGGCTCCGACTCACCGCAAACAAGGAAAGGACGAGGCTCGGATATCTCAGGGGGAGACAGGTCAACAACAAAGCTCCATGATATAGGAGAAGCAAGATGGTGACCCAGCATATCGGAGGCATCGAGAAGCTCAACATCGACCGTCTCACCATCTATCCAGTAAGGCGAAGGCTCGAATACAAGCAGGGTGTCAGTGAAAAACAGCCTCGGACTTGCTATCCGATAAGGAATACCACTGACAGTAAGAAGTATGCTATCAGGGTCGATTCCAACAGGACTGGAGAGATGAACAAGTATCTGCTGGAAACCATCCTCACAGCCAACTGTGGTCCCGTCAAGAGGAGATATGACATAAGCACGAGGACCAGATAACCCCACAACAAAACTGAAGCAGTACCTTGGGGCAATGTTCGGCTCGCAGAGAACAGTTGCATCGAAGACGGAGTCGATGCAGACATCTATCGTCTCACCATCAGCAAAGGATAACCCCGCCGACACAGTTGAGAATACAAGCCTCCCCGCTGAAAACTCAACGCCATCCGCCAAGCGAAACCTGCCATATCCTGAAATCTCCACAACAGCCCTGCTCGCATCAACAGCGGATAGGCTATCCGTTATCGCAACAGAAATATCGGGCGAAGGCACTCCGACAGTCGAACCATCAGAAGGATACGGGTCGGAGACAACAGGCGGAGATAGGTCAACGATGAAACGCCAGGAATAAGGCATCCCGATATGATTCCCAAGAATATCCGCTGCATCGGTTATCACCACATCGACAGTGCTTCCGTCCCCCCAAGCAGTAGCTGGAACAAATGAGAGAACAGTATCCGTATAGGTAAGCCCTGCCCCAACACGATACTCTACCCCGTTCACACTCATTCGTATGCTCGATGTGTCCACACCTTCATCATCCGTGATGGCAACCAGTATCTCCTGCTCACCCTCACCACAGGATATATGCCAGTTGTTCCTCGGAGAGATAACCGCTATCCTCGGACCAGATAGGTTAACATAGAACTCCCAGCAGTCAGGGGAGGGAAGATAATTGGGACCGCAGGTGTCAGGCATATCCCAGACTTGATACAAACAGACCTCTACCGTATCACCATCAGAGAAAGCAACCCCAAAAGAGTCAGGATATATCGTCAAGAACCCATCATCCCAGACGATCCCGGGCGTCAAGCCGAGGTAATAGAGTGTTCCGTTGAGCCTCACACCGATGCCGCTCGTGTCCACAGGGGAAAGTTCATCCCGTATCTCTATGGTTACCGGCTGAACAGTATCCGATGTCGTCCCAAAAGGAGGAGGGAAACGGCTCGCAACATAAGGAGGCTCGGTATCCACAATATAATGAACCACAACCTCTCCCGACTCGAGTGAGTTGCCAAGCATATCCTCAGCAGAGACGAGAGAAACCACAACAGTATCACCGCTCGAGAAGGGAGCCGAAGGAGTGTAGGTAAGATAAGGAGATATGTATGCCAACATTCCGCTCGAGAAATCAAGTGTGTCCGAGCCAACAGAGACCCGAACCGTCGATGTATCGATACCGGATATATCGAAAAGGTAGAATACCACCCCCAGGTCATCGCAGGAAGAAACAGTCCAATCGGCAGGAGAAACGGGATAGGCATCCGGTCCACCGAGGTCAAGGATAAAACGCCAGCAACTATCCAGCATAACATTCGGTGGACAGATATCCGGGTCATCGGAAATCCGCACACAGACAGAGACCGTCTCACCGTCGGCGAAAGCAAGCCCTATCTCATCTGGATGAAATCTGAAAGGTTCTCCATACTCAATCGCTGGAGAAGGAGCAGGATACTCAACCCCGTTTACAGTAAACACCACAGAGGAGGAATCAAGACCTGCCGGTGTATCGTAGAAGACGGCAGAGATTCCACCAGTCGGGTCAGAAACAATAGACCAGTCAGCTGGAGTGTATGAGAAGAGAATCGGCGGCTCGAGGTCAACCGTAAACTCATACCAGAAAGACTGCGATGTTACATTCCCGAGCGTATCCTCGATATGGCTGATATGAAAGCGTACCGTCTCACCGTGGAAATAGTCCGAGGGCGGAGTAAAGTAGAGTGTGTCATTGGAATAGTGAACCTCGGTCGAAGAGATTCCATATGTTGACCCACCCACATTCAGCTCGACCGTCGACGAGTCCACGAGGTTTGCATCCTCAAAGAAGAGTATTATCCCCTGGTCACAGCAGGAAGTAACAGCCCCGTGTGGAGGAGAAACAAGCGTAACCGATGGTCCTGTGCAGTCAACGGTAAAACTCCAACACTGCTGGAGCGCAGCATTCCTCCCACAGCCGGTCGCCATGTCGGATATACTATCTGCCGTGCAAACATAAACGGTATCACCCTCAACAAACGAAAGCCCCGCCAGTGACGGATGGAAGACGAAATGATTATCAAAAAATGTTACTGCAGGATGTCCAAACGGAAAGTAATCTCCGTTGACCCAGACACCAAGCGTCGTTATATCGACCCCTGCAAAATCATCGGTCACATCGAATGAAATCTCGGGGGAAGAAGAGGTCGCAATACTGCCATCGGGCGGAGAAAGACCTGTTATCACAGGCGGAGTAAAATCCGTATAGAACACCCCCTCAACCGGAGCTCTGACAAGATGATTACCAACCTCATCATCGAGAGTATTCAGCGAAATCTCTATCGTGTCGTGGTCACCCCACAGCCCCATCGGGGTGAAAACAAGCGTGTCGCCATGGAATGCAAGGCTCGGACTACCCCAACCGTATGGCGCCTCGTCTATTGCGATATCAAGGCTCGATGTGTCGAGCTGGGAGTCCTCCTGAATGAGAATGCCAACGCCCTGGTCATTGCAGTTGCTAAAACTACCAGAGGCAGGATAAACGATGCTTGCAATAGGACCATCAAAATCAAAGGCAATCTGAAAGCAGTATGGGAAGAGAAGGTGGTTCGGTTCGCAGAGGTCAGGAGAGTCGGCAACATCAACAAGGCAAATTTCAATTGTGTCTCCACTGCATACAGTATCTACAAACGACAGCAGGTTAAACCAGAGAGAGTCTCCATCCCAGAAAAGCCCACCTGTCGGGTAGTGAACGGATACACCGAATATATCAAGGGAGATAGTCGTCGGGTCCACGCCAGAGAGGTCATCCTGGATATGAATCGATACATGCGGGTTGACATCGTTCGTCACCGTCCCATCGGGAGGATAAACGGCAGTTACATACGGCGGAGAGAGGTCCACATAGAAGCGAGTGGAAAGAGAGGATGTAATGCCATTTCCTACCATATCCTCGGCGGAAACAAGGGCAAAATCAACCGTGTCCCCATCAGAGAAGGTATCCGGCGGAGTGAATACAAGCAGGGTATCAGAGTAGCTCATACCATCCGGATAGAAATATGATACCCCGTTGAGATCAACCTCAATGCTTGATACATCGACACCGTGGGCATCGTGCAGATAGACATAAATCTGCTGGTCGGAGCAGGCAGTAATCTGCCCATCGAGAGGCTCGATTATATGAGCGGATGGTCCCACGAAATCGGTTATAAAGAAGAAGCATATAGCAGAATCTATCTCGTTTGGACCGCAGGGGGGCGAACTGTTATCCGACGCCTCATCAAGGCAGACCCAAACGGTGTCGTTTTCAGGGTAGGAAAACCCTGCCAATGTGGGGTCGAAGGTTATTTCCCCCGTTCCAGAATCAAAGCTAACACCGGGAGAACCAACAGAAAAATCTGCTCCAGCTACACTTATCTCAAGGGAAGCAGAATCAACACCAGAGACTGAATCAACAACGGTTATGACGACAGGCGTCGCCCCGTCAGAGATAATGCTACCTTCTGAAGGTGAAAAATCGACCACAACAGGCGGAGAGAAATCGGTCAGGAAGAACCATTCATAAACTGTATCGAGCGGGTTGCCAACATAATCCACAGCATAGGTCAAAAACACGGGGATGGAATCAGCATCAGACCAGGGAACAGTCGGTGTGAAATAGACCGTGTCACCAGAGAATTCGAGCCGCGGCGATGAAATGGTATAACTTGTCCCAAGAATCCTGACCCTTATACTCTCCGGGACAACACCGTTCGGGTCGGTAATGACTATCCAGACAGCCTGTAAGGTGCAGGCGGAAATCGATCCGCTGTCCGGCAGAACAAGCTCCGCCACAGGACCGGAGAGGTCAACGGAGAAGCTCCAGCAGCTGTCAGAGGGGATCTCATTCGGTCCGCAGAAATCAATCGGAACCATATCGGAGAGCTCCTCGAGGCATACTGTAACCGTCTCACCATCGGTGAACGAAAGAGGCGGTAGATAGAACCTGTCCCCGCTCCAGCCAACACCAGGTGTCCCCCAGGCATAACTATCCCCGTTCACACTGGCAACGATGGTTATGCTATCCACACCGGAGAGACTGTCAGCAACCTCAATGTATATAGGCGGGTCATAAACGGAAACCACCGTATCCGGCGGCGGGAACCCCCTGACAATAAACGGCGGAGCAATATCCTCAATGAAATACCAGGACGCTACCCCCGCCATCGGGTGCCCAAGGATATCGTAAGCAGAGATTATCTCTATCGTTACCGTATCGCCTGAAGCAAACGGGGCATCCGGATAGAAGTACAGGGTGTCGTTGGAGTATGCAAGCTGTGGGTCAGAAAGCGTGTATTCGGTGTCGTTTACAGCCACACAAATGCTCTCCGGGACAACACCGTTCGGGTCGGTCAGAAGGATTATTATCGTATCGTATCCGCAGGCAGAAAAGCCGAGGTTCTCGGGAGATATAAGCCTCGCAGTCGGACCGGATAGGTCAACTATAAAGCTCCAGCAGGAATCAGCAGTCTGAACATTCGGACTGCAGAACCTCACAGAAACACTGTCAGACGCCTCGAGAAAACAGACATCGACAGTGTCACCATCGGAGAACTCCAACCCCGCTGCCACACAGTCGAGATGAATCATCGAACCGTCCCAGGAAACACCGCCCGAATCCAAAGAATACTCCATCCCCTCAACACTGAAAAGGATACTCGAAGGTAAGACACCTATTCCATCATCCGCTATGCCGATGCTTATAAGCGGAGACCCACTCGACACACGCTCTCCATCAGCAGGGGAATATCCTGTTACATAAGGTGGCTGGGTATCGAGGATAATATACCAACTGTAAGGCTCTTCAATCCCGTTTCCAACGGAATCCTCGACGCCCATCACCCTTATCCAGACGGTATCGGACAGCCCAACAAGGTCAGCTCCCGGAGTGAAATAGAGGGTGTCGTTCGTATAGACCATCCCGGACGGGTAGAAGTAGTTGAGCCCATCCACCTCAAGCCAGATAGTCGATGGATCAATTCCTGATTGGTCAAATATGTAGAACTGCATATCCTGCCTGAGACAGGCGGTGTATACCCCTTCTGAAGGGAATGTCATTTCAACTATCGGGCTTGCAAGGTCAAAGAACAGCGTCCAACAGGTGTCAAGCACATTCGGACCACAGTGCTCCTCATCGATAGCGTCAGCTACCTCAAGGCAGATAAGAACCGTGTCCCCGTGACGGAAAACAACTCCCGCCTCCTCCGTGTTGAAACTCAAAGCAGCTCCCGACCAGGAGAACCCGGGGGTTACCCCATACTCATATGAAACTCCTCCTATGTTCAAGCGAGCAGTGGTCGGGTCAACACCAGCTCCTGCATCCGAGAGACCAACAGATATAACCGGAGTGGAATCGGATACCATCTCACCATCCGCCGGCAAAAGCGATGTGACGAAAGGAGGCTCATCATCAAAGTTGAAACTACCGGTGACTGGAGCATCAACAAGCGTATGCCCAAATATATCCTGTGCTTCGGTAATAGAGATATTAACGGTCCCTGTCTCCCAGGGTGAAGGGGGAGTAAAATAGAGCGTGTCGTTTATGTATTCAAGCGTATCTGCAGATATATGGTATGTCGCTCCGTTCACAACGAGCACAACAGTTGCCGTATCCACACCCGATGGGTCATAGAGATAGATGATAATCCGCTCATCATCACAGGCGGTAAATGTCCCCTCGGACGGGGAGATTATCTCCGCTATAGGACCGGTCTGATCCACGAAAAAATACCAGCAAAAAGGCTCTGTCATCACATTCGGACCACACTCAGAAGCAGTCAACCTGTCCTCCGCATACTCAAGGCACACCTCCACAGAATCACCATCCCCAAAGCTGTATCCTGCCGCTGAGAGGTCATATATCAAAGTCGTTCCATCCCAGCTCATCGCACCACCAGCCGGGTAGCTCCTACTGTCCCCATTGACTGAGACAACAACGGTCGATATGTTCACACCTACAATACTGTCCTGTATATCGAGGGAAACAACCAAGCTGTCGGTGAAAGCTCCATCCGCCGGGCTTGGAGCTTCACCATACGGGGGCGACCGGTCTATCCAGAAATACTTAGAAACCCCACCACCGGTCACATTACCAATGCTATCCCTGACAGATATTACTCTGTGAGCAACCCTGGTCCCTGTACTCCAGCTCCCAGGGTCATAATACACAACAAGCACTGTATCCGGATGAAGCCTTACTATCTCCGAATGTGAACTCCTATCAGCGTAAAACTGCCCATTAACATACATCCTTATGCGGGTTGTATCCACACCAAAACCATCCCAGAACTTATACACAACGGAGTCGCACGCCACCGTGTCATTCAACGGCGGATAAAGAACCTCATACCGGGGTCCGAGAGCATCAATAAAGAAGTGCCAGCACAATGTATCGCTGAAATGCGGACCACATAAAAATGTATCCTGCGGAACATTGTCAACTCCGTGAAGACAAACACTAATCGAATCCTCAGGTGCAAAATAGACAATAGTGCTATCAATCACAGCCAGACCGTCAAACCACCTATAGTAGTGTACTCCAGCAGAGGAAACGGTGTAGTCTGCCCCGTCAGGGTTGGCAAGCCAGCTTATGTGAAATGTCACAGAAGCATCAATAATCCCTGAGGTTGTATCGAGTATATGAGCCGAGATTGAGTCGGGGAAGGTTACCGTTATCGTCGTATCGTTAGGGGGGAAAACAGGACCAAATGTCCATGGTCTGTCAAGGTCCATCCGAAACCAGCTCTCCCTCGGAGCACCCACAAGATGATTACCGTAAATATCGTCCGCAGCAAGAAGAGCAACATAAACCGACTCCCGATTGGCAAAGGGATCAGTCGGGGTGAAAAGGATAAGAGAGTCATCGTAAAAGGTTAGATGGTCAGGGTAATAAAATGTATCAGCACCAACAGCAACCGATATACTCGATGTATCAATCCCGTCTGGGTCGTAAGCATAAAAGAGTATCTTCTGATACTCACAACCGGCGTAATGCCCATATCCACCCGCTGGCTTCAGACACCCTCCTCTGGGAAACTGCCCGAAGGCAGCACCCACCAAGGAGAAAAACAGAAGAAAAACCACCAAAACCTCTCTTCTCATACCTCCCATCCTTTCCCAAGACCAACTCAAATATACTTGAGCAAAATTATTATACACACTCCGCACCCGTTTGTCAATCCGATAAGCAGAACCGAACAACGGAGCCAGAAGCAAGAATGTGAAGACAATCCCCCACAATAGCCAGACTAACCGTCCCTGGAAGCCAGTCGAAACTCGATACCGCCCGACAATTGCTCCCCTCATCCAGCCGGTAGACCAGAACCCCTCCGTTCCTAACAGCAACAGCAAGCCACCTACCTCTGACAGCAAGAGCAACAATCTCACCAGAAACGGGAAGCGTCGTCACCTCCGATAACTCTTCATCCAAAACGACTACTCTGCCATACCTCTCAGCAAGGAAAACCCTTCCTCCAACCGCAGCAACACTACCAGCAGGATTGTAACCTCCTAATCTTTTAGCCAACCTAACAGAGTCAGAAACATCCAGAAAAAGATAAAGCCAGCCTGTCTTGTCCACCACAACAAAACCGTCACCAGAAGAGACCAAACAGCAAGGCTCTCCAACAAGGGGAAATCTTCCCTTTATACAAAAATCATAAGGAGGGCAAGTCTTTATCCGAAGGAAAAAGAGTTCATACGCCGCAATAACAAGCATATCCTTAAAGGCAGAGATATGCTTTACACCACTCCAATGGATATCAGAGGATACCCCCTCCAACCTGTTGTAGGCAACAATGCTGTTCCCTCCTACCCTCAAGAAGAAAAAGCTACCAGCAGCAGCGAACTCAGCCGGATGCCCCCAGTGGCTGCAATCCAGCACAAAAGAGGAACTGTCCCCCGAAATAGCATAAATCCTGCCGGACTTATCCAGAACAAAAAGCGTATCAGCAACATAAGAAAAGGATGCAGCCGAAGCGAAAGATGCATAAGAAAAAATAGGCTCTATCCCCGAGGAAATCCTGAGAAGGGAAAACGAGCCTCTACCGAAAACCGCTATGATGTCTTTGCCAACAGGATGTATCGAGCATACTGGATGGGAAACAGCCGCTGAATCTGTCCCATCGAGCGAGAAAACCGTCTTCCCATGGGCGAAAAAGAGACCACCAAGGGCAACGACACCCTCTCTCACAAGCTCAGGACGAACATCCCCCTTACCACCAGCAAAAAGAAACCCTCTATTGTCGAGAAAGAAGAGCTTCCCCTTATATACCGAGATGGCTTGCACCTCACCGGAATAACTGAACAATACCCTCTCCGGCTTCTTCAAAGCCACAAGAGCAGCAGTCGAATCATCGAAAAGAAAGCCAGCCTTACCCCGTTCGACATCCATAGCACAGATCCTCTTTCCCGTCCGGGAAACGAGCGAAAAATGAGGAATACCTTCCCTATCAAAACCAAGTGAGAGAACCGAATCACCAACAGCAATATAAACTCTTTTCCCATCAAAGGCAGAGGCAACTATCCCAGGAATATGAACACACCTGGCAGAAAATAGAGGCTTCCCTCTCTCAAATATATAAACACCCCCATACCGGGATACACCATAAAGATACCTGCCCGAAGAAAAGAGCTCATCGAATCCACCAGGGACGAAAAGCGTATCGACAAAAACGACAGAATCCACAACAGGACGCATAAGGACCATCCCTTGAGGGAAACCTACAGCAATATCATCACCGAGATGAGCGGCACAGCGAGGCTCACCCCAGAACAAAACATCGGCAGAAAAGGAAACGCAAGGAAACAGAAGCAGAAGCAGAACAAGGACAATTCTCTTCATCTCAAAAGGATAACCTTCCGGGACCTATAAGAGCCACAAAACTCCGCTCGCAGGAAATACACTCCAGAAGGGAGGTTACCTGCATTCCAGACAAAGGAAAAACTACCAGCAGCACACTCCATCGGAGAAGAGAAAACCCGCTCCCCAAGAATATTGAATATCCCGATCTCACCCTCTCCTTCTTCTTTTCTGTAACAAATTCTAAGAGATGAGTTAAACGGGGTGGGGAAAACGGCTATCTCAAAACCAGAAGGCGGAGCAAAAGAGTTGTTCGCCCCAAGATGCACACCTGATGATGAGGAGACAACCGAAATATCATCTATATAGAACCCCTCAGCGTAATCCTCACTATCGGACAGAACGACAAAGATTATCCTGAATGTGTCCCCTGGGGGGACGAAACCGATATCGTAGCTATACTTCGCCCAATCGTTGATGAAAGAGAATGCAGAATCGAGGGCACCACCCGAGCCGATGTAGTCAAGCTGAACCGTGTCTCCCAAAGGGTGCTCAAGATAAACATATACCCCGTCCGTGCCATAGGTCGCTGTCTCAGTATACAGCCAGAAGGAAAACAGCGTGTTATAGCCAGCAACAAGCGGTGGAGAAGAGACAGCAGAGTTAGCTCCGTTCGGATAATGACCGTCTACCCCATACCAGAGAGAATATCCACCCGAATGAGAACGGGTTGAAACAACCTGCCAAAGCGGGTCACCCGATGAAAATCCACCGTCCGTCCCCTCGAAATCGCAGAAATAATCGATGTTGCCAATAGTCAAAGGGATAGCATCACCAGACGAGAACCTGCCCGAAAACCGGAATTCTACCCTCGCAAAATAAGGCTCCAGAACACCCGCTGAAACCGAAACAGGAACGCTGGAAACAACGAATGTATCACCGGGTAAAATGTCTGGCAAGGAAACTCCATCAAACGGAATAGAGAGCGCCGTGTCTGAAGAGATTATATCAAGCTCATACCCAGAAGCAGTTCTGGTTCCGGTATTTGTTATATCAAACTCAACCGTCGCAGTCCCACCGGAGGTAAGCTCACCGGACACCACACGATAACCGGCAACAGAAAGCATCTCCTTCCCTACAATGAACCCGCAGGGAACCGTTTGACGGAAACCTGATGTATCGGCAAAATCAAAGAAAAGAGCCGCAGGCTCCCTGTCTCCTGTCGAAGGCGACACAACAAAGCGAACCGTCTCCACCGCCACCTCAAACGGACGAAGAGACAGAACGGTGTCAACCCCATCCAGGACAAAGAGGTTCTCCGTCCCCCGAACCGATGCCCTGCACTGCGAAAGCCAGAAAGGAGAGATATTGGTTACGAAAAACTCGGTCTCCACCGTATCGCCGGGGAAAGGAGAAGGGGCTGTGAAATCGACCGTTATATATGGGCTTCCACCGGTAGCAATCTCCTTCTGAACAGGAACAAATCCGCCTTTGCTCGCCGTCAAGACAAGGGTATCCGGAACAGGACCATCGGAGAAAAGCGACAACCCTCCTGTCTCATCCGTGAAACCTCTGTCGAGGATCCTGCCTTCACCGAAGAGGGAGACAAGCACATCTGAAACGGGATTGCCGTCCTCATCCACAACACGAGGGCGGAGGATAATCCCCGTCTCCATCGACGCGAATATCGTATCGGGGGATTCGATGAGAAGTTCATCCGGCATCCCTGGAAAGACAGTCGTTAGTGGGTCGCCAAGCAGATTTATCTGGTACTGGTGCCAGCGCCAGACATTCTCGGAATTCGCATATCCAGCGAAGTGAGCCTTCATCTCCGATATGTTCTCGGCTAGATGCAAAATCCTGTTCTGGAATATGTTCTCGAAGAACCTATCATCGTAGCGCTCGGAGTATCCCCAGCCAGGGTTTCCCGGTGAACCCCAGCCATACCTGTCATTACCGATAAATGCCACTCCTCCTGCATAGTCGTTCGCAATATAATGCTCGGCAATACAGTCAAAATCGAACGCTCCAGCCCAGCAACCGATAGAATACATCGCCTCTGTTTTACCATAGTTGTAAAGACCATCCATATCCTCGCAGAAGAGGTAATCGTCTCCCTCAGAACCACCGACTCCCAGAGCGGAGAACCAGGCATGACCATCGTGGTTGACAATACCGTAACCGTAGTTCAGAGCTGCCAATACAGATGAGTAGTTTTCATTCCCGAGGCTCTGGTAAAGCCTTGTCAGCTCGATACTATCAGGAAGATAAAGCTCTCTTATCTTGTCCTTGCCAACCCCAGCGTCGGTGTAAGGGGCATCCCACAAAACCATACCGAGAAAGAGAACACGACCGAGATAATCCCTATCCTCAACCTTCTCATACCTTATTATCTTGTCGAGGATGTTCCTGGCATTCGCTGCGCCTCGCGGAGAAATCCTGCCAACAAAAACATCAGGGAACATATCGACAGAATCGGATAACTCACCGTAGATGCCGTTCCCATTAGCGTCGAAGCTCCCATCGAGAGCAGAGTAATAAAGGTCAGCGTGTATCTCGTTCTCCCTCGGATGGAAATCTGCCTCACAATCCATCGCCCACATAACCCGAGACGGTATATCAGAATCATCACCCAGAAGCAATACCCATTCTGTTCCCCAGTTCTCATAAGCGTATCTGATGAAATTTCTTATCTTCTCCTGAACATCTCTGCCAGGGAAAGAAGATGCTATCTCCTCAACGGTTACAAGTGTGTCGGTATATCCCAGCTGCCTCCGCCAGGAGAGAAGCGAATCAGCCGAACAGGAATACTCATCAGTTGTTATGATAAGATAATCATATCTACCAAAATCGAGTGTACTTGGATAGAAATATTCTATATCCCGTGGATTGGCAACCGTTCTTGATACAACAGAGAGAACAGCCCGGGAGGCAAGCTCACTCCTTGAGGGAAGAACATCGAGCTTTTCCCCCGAAACAAGATTCAGAACAATTGTTGCCCGAGAGAGATACATAGCCTCTGATACAGCCGCATTGTATCTCACAGGATAAAGAATAAGCGATGCAATCCTGTATCCTGCGAGATTCCCCGAAGCGGAAAACACAACTGCCTCCTGCGGGAAGAAAAATCCCCCCCAGAAATCCTCATCCTTAGATAAGCTGTGCATAATAGGCAGTGAACGTATCTCAGGATGGGGCACAGGGACAAGCTCACCAGAGTAAAGCGGCAAAAATACTGGATTGCGAAGCTCAACCGAGCTAACATCCATCCCTGGAGGAATAAGAACATTCACCAGCTTCTGAGGCAGGGTTGGCGCACCAGGGAAATCTATTATCTCGCCGCCTGAGAGAAGTATCTTACCATCTCGGATGATGAACTCATCGGGGGAAAAACCAACTGACAGCTCGACAACCTCAGCAAAAAGCGAAGATGTTAAAAGAAGAAAGAAAACAGAGATAAGCTGTTTCATATCTATCCCTTTCTACTCCGGTTCGACAACTGCCCACATAAAGAGCAGACTATTCGCCAAGTTGTCACAGATCACAAAGAAGAACGGGCGATTCCCTGTGAATGTAAACCTCCCCAGAACAGATGTGATACCCATTGTAACTGGGGTAACACCTGCCGCAACAGTTCCACCATCGTTGATCTCAATCACCGCCTTGTGCAGGACACCCTGGAGTGAGCTGGCTACAAGAAACCCAACCTTCGGGTCAGAGCCTTTCGAACCTCCCATTAGCATCGCATAGCCAGAATTAACCTCCTTGAGCCTCATATCCCTTTCAGTTCCATCCTGCGTCTTGCCTCCTGTGCCGTTGTACCTCATCCCGAGGGCAATCGATATACTCAACGGAAAGATCGCCGAGATAACCCACTTATAAACCGAATGTAAGGCATCACCAGCCACAACAGTTATCCCCACCGAAAGCAGAAAAACAGAAAGCAATCAACAACCTAATAAAAAATAATACCAAAAGATATGGGCAAGTCAATCCTAAAAAAATTTTTATACTTGGAATAACCTATCTTATTCGTTATATTTTTGTGAACCCATACAAAGATATGCAAGGAGGGTGAGAAAGTGGAAAAAGGAGTGCTCAAGAGGCTTGACGAGTACTCGTTCCTTCTACCGAAGGGGTTTGTGCCTTGCATGCGCGTTCCGGGCGTGATATTTGCAACAGAGAAGCTGCTCGAACACATAATAAAGGACGAAGCCTTTCGTCAGGTAGCGAATGCTGCCTGCCTGCCGGGGATTGTCAAATACTCTCTCGCTATGCCGGATATTCACTGGGGATATGGTTTGCCCATAGGAGGGGTTGTAGCAGAATCAGTGGAGAAAGGAGTTATTTCACCAGGTGGAGTTGGTTCCGACATAAACTGCGGTGTTAGACTTATCAAGACCAGCCTAACAAAAAAGGATATAGAAGGCAAAATTGAGCAGCTTGTCAACCTTCTATACACAAATGTCCCCTGCGGCGTTGGCTCGGAAGGAAAGCTGCGTCTATCCCAGAAGGAACTCAGGGAGGTTCTTGTCGGTGGGAGCCAATGGGCAGTGAGAAACGGGTTCGGCTGGGCGGAGGACATTGAGTTCACAGAAGAGAAGGGGAAGATGGATTTTGCTGACCCGGAAAACCTCTCAAAACGGGCTCTTGAACGAGGATTGCCACAGCTCGGGACACTCGGAGCAGGAAACCATTTCCTCGAGATACAGACAGTCGAACGGGTATTCGACAAGAATGCGGCAAAAATCCTCGGACTCTTCGAGGGACAGGTAACCGTTATGGTCCACACTGGCTCCAGAGGACTGGGTTTTCAGGTCTGCGAGGACTATATGAAAGAGTTCATCCCTGCTATGACAAGATACGGGATAAATCTACCAGACAAGCAACTTGCCTGCGCCCCAATATCATCACCGGAGGGGAAAAGATACCTTGGTGCGATGGCATCGGCGGCAAACTACGCCTGGGCAAACCGCCAGATGATCACTCACTGGGTAAGAGAATCGTTTGAAAGAGCGCTTGAAACCCCAGCAGAGAAGCTCGATATGCACATTCTCTACGATGTAGCACACAACATCGCAAAGTTCGAAACACATATCGTAGACGGGAAGAAGATGAAGCTGCTTGTTCACCGAAAGGGAGCAACCAGGGCGTTTGGACCAGGAAGCAAGGAGATACCGGAAAAATTCCAAAAAGCAGGTCAACCTGTCATCATCCCAGGCGATATGGGAACAGCATCATACATACTCGTCGGAACAGAGACCGCAATGCAGCGCTCGTTCGGCTCGACCTGCCACGGAGCAGGAAGGGTTATGTCCCGCCACGCCGCAATAAGAAAAACAAAGGGGAAAGACATCGTATCCGAGATGGGAAAAAGGGGAATCTATGTCCGGGCAAAGAGCAGAAGAACACTGGCAGAGGAGGTGCCAGAAGCATATAAAGATATAGACGAGATCGTTGAGGCGGTCTGCGGAGCAAACCTATCAAAAAAGGTCGCAAGACTTGTGCCTCTCGGTGTCGTGAAAGGGTGAAACTATTTCCCTTGACAAAACACCACACAAATCTATTTTAGTGAAAACATTCACATTCTCTTCATAAAGGAGGAAAAAATGGGAGAGAAAAAACTTACAAAGGAAGAGTTGGTTAAAAAGGCGGAGCGTCCGGGCAAACTTGCTATGCAGCTCCATCCGTTCTATCAGGGGAAGGTTGAGGTGGTGCCAAAGTGCGCCATTAGGGGTTTTCAGGATTTTGGCATCTGGTATACACCGGGGGTTGCCAAGCCCTGTATGGACATCTACAACAACCCCGATATGGTCTTCAAGCACACAAACAAGGCTAATATGATAGCTGTCGTGTCCGACGGGACAAGGGTTCTGGGGCTCGGTGATATCGGTCCCGAGGCAGGTCTTCCTGTTATGGAGGGCAAGGCTCTTCTCTTCAAATATCTTGGCGGAGTTGATGCTGTGCCAGTCTGCCTCGACACAAAGGACCCTGACAAGATAATCGAAACAGTGCTTCTCATTCAGCCTTCATTCGGCGGAATAAACCTCGAGGACATCTCCCAGCCAAAGTGCTTCTATATACTTGAGCAGCTCAGGAAGCGCGCAAGGATACCGGTATGGCACGACGACCAGCAGGGAACAGCAGC
>JAGGUN010000046.1 GCA_021158465.1 bacterium | reverse complement strand
GGGACATTATCGTGAAATACTAAAGGATATGCTTGATAAAGGTAAAGTGGATATGATATTTGCAGGTGGAGATATACCTGGATTACGAGAGTTAGCAAAACTCACAAAGCCGTATCACATACCTACAGTTGTCACTGTGCGTCAGATAATGGTCGATGCCACCGGTATGTGTGGGTCATGCCGAGTATTTGTCGATGGTGAAATGAAACTTACCTGCATTGATGGTCCTATGTTTGATGCACATAAGCTTAACTTTGAAGACATAATAAGCAGGCTTGCAATGTTTAAAGAGAAAGAAGCAATAGCTATGGAACATTACAACAGAAAGAGAGGTGCTAAATAATGGCAGGAATAAACAAAGTCAGAGTACCAATGCGAGAGCAACCTCCTGAAAAGCGTATCCATAACTTCGATTCCGTCCCACTCGGTTACTCCGAGGAAGAAGCAGTAATAGAAGCACAGCGCTGCCTCCAGTGCAAGGACCCTACCTGCGAGGCAAACTGTCCTGTTCATATGAAAATTAAAGCAATGATAAAAAAGATTGCCGAGGGGGATTTCAGGGAGGCATTCCTCATAGCCAAAGAGGATAACCCAATCCCTGCGATAGCAGGGCGAGTCTGCCCACAGGAGGACCAGTGTGAGGGTGCGTGCATTATGGGCAAAAGGTTCGATGCAATAAACATTGGTAAACTGGGAGCATTCGTCGCCGATTGGGCGAGGAAAAACGGCGTCGAAGAAGAATTCCAAATCAAAGATAGAAAAGAAAAAGTAGCAGTCGTCGGCTCCGGTCCAGCAGGGATCAGTTGCGCTGTCGACCTGCGCAAGCTTGGCTATCAGGTGACTATGTTCGAGGCACTTCACATCGCAGGTGGCGTCCTGCAATATGGCATCCCGGCTTTCAGACTGCCCAAGGATGTCGTGAACTACGAACTGGCATTCCTCGAGAGAATCGGCGTGAAGCTCAAACTCAACAATATCGTCGGGCAAAATATAAAGTTCGACGAATTGCGCAAGGAGTTCGACGCAATTTTCCTCGGAACAGGAGCAGGCGCTCCAAGATTCCTGAACATCGAAGGTGAAAAACTGAAGGGTGTCTATTCAGCCAACGAGTTCCTCATCAGGGTAAACCTGATGAAAGCTTACAAATTTCCTGAATACGATACTCCCATCGTTTGCGGAGATAGAGTCGGTGTCATCGGAGCAGGTAATGTCGCTATGGACGCCGCCAGATGCGCTCTCAGGCTTGGGGCAAAAGAGGTATATATCCTGTATAGAAGAACAAAGGAATATTCGCCTGCAAGAGACGAAGAGATACAGCATGCTATTGAAGAAGGTATAATCTTCAAAGAGTTAGTTAATCCTGTTAGGTTTCTCGGCAACGATGATGGATGGGTTACAGGAGTTGAACTTGTTAAAATGAAACTCGGTGAGCCCGACAGAAGCGGTAGACCCAGACCTATAAAGATCGAAGGCACTGAATTTATTATGGAATTGGATACAATAATAAACGCCCTCGGAACCAGACCCAACAGGCTTTTCCTGGGCAAGACACCGGAACTAAAGACCACATCGTGGGGCGGAATTGTAGTCGACGAGAACCTGATGACCAATATCGAAGGGGTATTCGCAGGCGGCGACGCGATAAGCGGCGGAGCCACCGTTATTCAAGCACTGGGAGAAGGCAGAAAAGCAGCGAAAAGTATACACAATTATCTAAGTGGTATAAAGAAACTTCCCAAGTGATGCGCAAAACTCACCGATTTTGGCAAGTTACAACATTTAATTCTATTATTCAAGAAGTTCTGTCTTTGTTCTGTCCTCCTCGTAGTAGGTAACCTGCTGGTGTTCGCCGGTGGATTCGTTTATCTGGTCGATAGTGAACTCTATCATCCAAGAGATTTCATTCTTCACCACACACCCCCTCTCGAAATCAAAATACAGCACCCCTTTGCCGTCGCCCTTGCCTGCTACTTCGTAGGAGTATGTTTCTCCTTCCTGTTCGGTCGTTCCGCTGCCTGTTACGGTAACAGTAACCTTCGTTTCAATCTTTGCACAGCGATGCCCACTATACTCTACAAAATCCTTGAGGGTATAATTTTTGACCGTCTTGTTCGTAGCAACACCGTCGCGCGTGGTTGTGTTCGTATTGACGACCTTTTGCCAGGTATCTCCGATTTTCAAATTTCTTGCTGGAAAGTATTCTATCTGATGCGTTGCGTAGCCGTTCGCAATAGCCTCCCCTCTATCGACACCAGATTCATCCATACCGACATTGTCCAGCCCGTTCCAGTCAACCATCTGCCCCGAACTATCGACAACTATGGCGAGATAGTCACCAACAAGCTCGTTCTGGCTCGTATCCGGCTTCATCGTGCCGTTCTCAATTATACTCCCCTCATACCTATCAAACAATACCCTAAAACTGATTGAACCGTTTTCATTGAGCCTCTCTGTAATGAATCTCGTCCAGGAATCGCTCTTCCTGTGGATACGCTTGCTATACCCCTTCTCGCTGAACTCGGTTACAACATCACTCGACGACTTGTACGAAAGCGTATCACCAACGGACGGCGCATAAGATAACCTCGTTCCCTGAACAATTATATCACCCGTCAGGTGCTTCTCGCCGACGCATCCTGACAGAAGGAACAAAAACAGAACAGAAATTACCAGAACCTTTCTCATTTTTCCCCCTTTTTTATCCTGATATTAGCAATCCTCACAAATTATTTCAGATACACAACCTTCTTTGTGACCGAACATTCGCCGTCGGTGAGGGTGACAAAATACACCCCTGAACCTCCTGCTCTCGGCTCATAAGAGAAACTTTTCACCCCAGCCGGCAACCTTTCCACAACAACCGTTTCACCAAGGATATTCTTTATGGTTACCGTGTGTTCCCCATCCGAGTTGCCCAAAATATTTATCATAAGGCGCGAGTTAAACGGATTTGGCGATACAGAGAGTCCAAGAGATGACGATAGAGCTATTCTCTCTTCTGCCTCAACGGATGCAGCGGTATAACCAATCACGGCGAAGTCATCTATATACCAGCCCAGATGGTGCACATAATTATCGGAGCAAAAAGAGAATAAGAACCTGACATCCTCACCGCAGTAGGCAGATATGTCAAACATTACATTCTTCCAGCCGTTTGACACACCAGAAAAGCAGGAATCTCCTGCCATACTGCTGTGTTCGTAGAAGATCCCAGTGTATCCTGTGAGCGGACTCAAGAGAACAGGCGTTCCACCATCAACAACTATCTTTACATTGCCGCCATCATAGCAGACTCCGTCGTATTCGAAGTCATACCAATGCCAGAAGGAAAGATATTTTGCGGTGCTATCGAGATGGACAACAGGCGATGACAAAACCGCTGTCTGCCTATCGTGGTAGTCACCCGAAAGCACCGTTGCCCAGACATTTGGAGATGAATGCGAGCCTACATCGGCAACAGGAACCCCCCTCTGCCATTCGCTGCCTGAGACAACAAAGAAGTCATCGCCCGACCCATCGAAACTCTCGGCAAAAAGGGTCTCTGGCGTTCCGATGATAAAAGAAACCGTCTCCTGCTCCACATACCCTATCCCCTCCGTGCAGGATAAGATAATCCTTGCAACTGCTCCCCGCTCCGCGTCATTGGAAAGATACACGAGAAAGCTTTCGTACTCGGAGCTCTCAAACGAGCCCACCGGGCTCCACAGCACAGAATCCCTGATAACCTCGATGTGAGGTGAAGCAGAAACTATTCTTCCTATGACCTCACGGCTCGTTCCCAGTCCGCAGTTCCTAACTCGACAGGAGACAGAAAGCGTTTCCCCAGGGTCAAAGAAGCCGTTTTCGTTTCCGAGCGAATCGAATATAACAATATCACCGTAGTGTACATATGAGACAGCCATATAGGCAAGCCTTATGTTCGCTGGCAGGTTATCCTGGTTTATAGGTATAATTCGCTCGGTCGGAGGCCAGAAACCATCCTCACCTGATCCTGCCTCAGGGGTAACCGAAAGCACCCTCGGCTTGGTTATTGTGTCACCGTAAGCCCAGTCGTTTGCGTCTCCATTGGTCAGATATATAGCGGTAGCACCCGGACCATATACATAATGGTTCTCCTTCGAGAAGAGCTGCATCATCTCCATAAATTTAGAGTGGTCGGCGCAGGTGTCGGCTGTGTACCCCCAAGGAGAAAGATACATTGCTGAATATGTGTGATATGATAGGTTTAACAGTATGTTGTGTTCAGCATAGAAATCCCTCATTGCCTGCGTTTCTGGCTCGGAGAACGGTCCTAATCCCCTGTAAGTCTCATCAGCCGGGTTAGGCGATGACCCCTCGTCATCATAACCCCACATATAGGAGTAGTTCCTGTTCAGGTCAACACCGAATGTGCCATCACCGTTGTTCCTGCGGTTCTTACGCCACATACCACCACCCCCGGGGTTCGTCAGCTCGTTGTAGACATAGCCGTCGGGATTGACTATCGGAATGAAGAACAACTCCCTGTTGTTCACAAGATATGTGGCATCATCGGATATCCCATAGTTGTCAAGAAGATAAGAGATGAAATACAGAAGGATCTCCATACTACCCGGTTCCCTCGCGTGGTGCATTGCATCATAGAGCAGCTCAGGCTCATCCTCATCGACAGTCGGGTTATCGGAAATCTTTATCATGTAAACTGCTCTGCCCTCACAGCTGTACCCGATCGACTCCGGCGGCAAGACAATATCCGGGTGCTCATTATATATCGAATCGAGCCAGGCGACAGCCTCGGAATATGTGTGATATCCACCCATAGAAAGCGTGGGGTCAAGCCGTGAGGCATAATACCCCGGCAGGTCATCTATCAGCAGTTTGTAATCCACTCCAGTAGATAACAGATACTCCTTATCCTTCTCCCACAGCACAACATCGGCATAGGCACCCGGTCGAACGGATGCCACATCGAGATGCGAAAGGATCTGCACATCCGTTGTGTAAACCCTGACAAGCGACTGTGAGAAAACGGAAGAAAATAATGCAAAAACAAAGAACACCAGCAGAGAAATCCGCTTCATATTATTTACTCCCTTATGCTTAAAATTTTTCTCAGTTCAGCAACGAGTCTCTCCATACTATGGAGCGGGAGCATAACAGCGCTATCCGATAACGCCTCATCAGGGGTTGGATGCGTCTCAATGTATATCCCATCCACACCCAGAACAGCCGCCACTTTCGCAAAAGGAATGGAGAAATCCCTTCTTCCGCCGGATGACCCTCCCCTGCCGCCTGGTGTCTGGAATGAGTGCGTTGCATCGAACAGGACAGGGTATCCAAGCGACTTCATAATGATGATTGAGCGAAAATCGACAACAAGGTCACGATACCCAAAGAATGTCCCCCGTTCGGTGAAGATGACATTATCGTTGCCAACCAGCTTTGCCTTCTCTGCCGCGAATCTCATATCCTCGGGCGAGAGGAATTGCCCCTTCTTGATATTTATCGGTTTACCAGTCCTTGCAGCCGACTCGATAAGCTCTGTCTGCCGGCACAGGAATGCCGGTATCTGGATAATATCGGCAACCTCCGACACAGGCTTCGCCTCATTAGGGGTATGAATATCCGTGAGAACAGGGAAACCGTACTTCTCCTTCACAAGAGAAAGTATCCGCATTCCTTTATCCATTCCTGGACCTCGATAGGAGGTAGCCGAGAGCCTATTAGCCTTCTTGTAAGACCCTTTGAAAATGAAAGGAATGTTATATTCCTTCTCTAATCTACCGAGCTCCTCCGCAACGGAGATGGCAACATCCTCCGACTCAAGCGAGCAGGGTCCAGCAACAATGAAGAAATCCCTACCAATGGTAATATTTTTTAGCCTTATCACTCTTCCCCCCTAAGATGGCTACCAATAATTTACTCCGTTTTCTCAGCCAATCAAGCGTTTTTTCTGGTTGACAACAGTAGCCACCCAATTATCTTGGGACAATAGAACGGGAGCACAGCCTTACAGATCCGGGGAGAAGTTTATGGGGATTCGCAAATTAACCAAGCGAGCTTACTGGGACAACTGTTGGGAAAAGATCTCCTTGCCAGTAGAGATCAAGAAATCCCCCAAGACCCCTTACCTGAACGAGATACTGAGCATCTTTGACAAGTATATGCCCAAAAACGAGCAGCTATCTATATTGGAGATCGGTGGTGCTCCAGGGCAATACCTAGCCTATATGCATAGCAATTTCGGATACGAGGTCCACTGCCTGGATTATTCAGAAATAGGGTGCAAAAAAACGAAAGAGAACTTCAAGCTCTTAAATATCAGAGGAAATGTGTATCAAGAGGATATATTCTCTAAGGAGCTTAACCTTCCATCATTTGATATAGTATATTCTCTGGGGTTTATAGAGCATTTTTCAGATCTTGACACGGTTATTCAGAAACACTTGGAACTATTGAAACCTGGTGGCATACTGCTGATTGGCGCTCCCAATCTTAGAGGTATAAATCACTGGTTCTTAAAGAGATTAGCTCCACAGAGGCTCTACAAACACAACCTATCCGCCATGGATATCTCCAATTGGAAAAGTTTCGAGGAAAAGTTCAAACTAAAGCCGTTGTTCAAGGGGTACATCGGAGGCTTTGAACCAGGTATACTGCATACCTGCGAGAAAAAGAGCTTCTCTAACCTCATATTGCTAACAGTTGTGAAGTTGCTATGCTTTTGCTTTAACAGTCGACCTTTCAGGATATTCAGAAGGCTCAATTCCAAATATTACAGCGGTTATGTTATAGGAGTCTACAAAAAACCATAGTGTCTCGACAGGTATCCGATAGCTCCGAGACGGCTCTTTTTTCTGGTTGACAACAGTAGCCATCCAATTATATTAGGTTGGCTTGATACCAGAACTGAGAAATTATGACAATCAAAATCTTTGTCACAGGCGGTACCTTCGACAAGGAGTACGACGAAATCAGTGGAAAGCTCTTCTTCAAGGATACTCACCTGCCTGAGATGCTGAAACTGGGGCGTTGTGGGCTAAAAGTCGATATCAAAACTCTAATGATGGTCGATAGCTTGGATATGACAGACGCCGATAGGGAAAAAATTCTTGAAGAGTGTAAAAAAGCAAGAGAAGATAAGATCCTGATTATCCACGGTACCGATACAATGGTAGAAACTGCCAGGGTCCTCGGCAAGTCTATAAGAGATAAAACAATCGTCTTAACTGGCGCAATGATTCCCTATACATTCGGTAGCTCCGACGGGCTATTCAACCTGGGAAGTTCCTTGGCATTCGTCCAAACCCTTCCTACGGGGGTTTATATCTCTATGAACGGCAAATACTTTCGCTGGGATAATGTCAGAAAAAACAAACAGAAAGGCAGGTTTGAAGAGATAAATCAAACCTCCTGCCCCTCGACATAGCTGACCTACCTGAGTGCTATTATATGGAGAGGCAACAGGAGTTCACTCGCAAGCATCAGATTTTCGTGTTAGCAGCAGTAAAACCGCTATGAACAGGATAATAATGCATCCAATCGGGATAATTCACTCACCTTATAAAGAAGCCAGAGACATTCCCATACAGGGAACTTTTAAGAATAATATTAAGGCGTGGATTGAACTGAAAGATAAATATGTTCCTGGCTTGAAGGACCTGGATAAATTTAGCCATGCCATATTAATATACTATTTTCACAGGTCACACAGAGAGGATATTGAAGGGAGACCGTTCCTCGAGCAGGAGAAACACGGAATATTTGCTATAAGAAGCCCTCATCGCCCTAACCATATAGGGCTTTCCGTTGTGAAAATCGAACGAATCGAGGGAAACAAAATGTACTTTACGGAAGTAGATATGCTTGATGAAACGCCGTTACTTGATATAAAACCTTATGTAAAATATTTCGATAGTCGGAGCAATGTCATCTCGGGTTGGCTGGATAAGCACTTCAAAAACGGGAATATCCCGGATGAAACCATTATAAAATAGCATTATCCGTTCAGACCGGCACCAGGTCCAAAATACCGTTTGGTTTTTCAGTAGATCTTGATAAATTATTCATTTTGAGAAATAATCAAAGGGGGAAGCGTGAAAGAAGATTACGAAAGCATCCAGAAACTTGGAGAATCCGTCGAGAGGATAAGGGCTGAGATAGCGAAACGGATTGTAGGGCAGGAGCAGGTGATAACAGAGGTTTTGGTAACGCTTCTATCCGGAGGGCATTCGCTTTTAATCGGTGTTCCGGGGCTCGCCAAGACGATGTTAATATCGACACTTGCCGAGACACTCGACTTGAAATTCTCACGCATCCAATTTACACCAGACCTTATGCCGTCTGATATCACAGGGACAGAGGTTCTGGAAGAGAACCGCTCAACGGGCGAGCGTTTCTTTAAGTTCATCGCAGGACCTATATTCGCCAATATCATCCTCGCAGATGAGATAAACCGAACGCCTCCAAAGACACAGGCAGCACTCCTCGAAGCAATGCAAGAACATAAGGTTACAGCGGGCGATACAACATACAAACTTGACGACCCGTTCTTCGTTCTTGCCACACAGAACCCCATTGAACAAGAGGGAACATATCCTCTGCCGGAGGCTCAACTCGACAGGTTTATGCTCAACACATACATCACTTATCCATCGTTAAAGGAGGAGCAAGACATTGTCAAGCGGACAACAGGACCAGTTGAGGCAAAGATAGATAAGGTCCTGAGTGCAGAACAGGTGATAAAGATGCAAAAGCTTATCAGGCGAGTTCCTGTATCCGATTTTGTTATGGAATATGCTGTCAAACTTGTCTCAGCCACACGCCCTGAGTCGACGCAATTCGAGTACATCAAGAAATGGATACGCTGGGGAGCGAGCCCGAGGGCAAGCCAGTTTCTGATTCTCGGCGGAAAAGCCTATGCCGCAATGAACGGTCGCCCAACTCCGAATATTGATGACATCCGCTTCCTCGCAAAGCCCGTCCTAAGACACCGCCTAATAAGGACATTCTCCGCTGAGGCAGAGGGGATAACGACGGATGATATCATAGATAAACTTCTATCCGATATTAAGGGATGAGAACAGGAATCGCAAACCTACCGCTCCACGGCGGAAAAGCACCTGCCTGGCTCTTCCAACGAATGGTGAAGCTGGCAAGGGCAATAGGGATTGTAATCATCGAGGAATTTGGAAGAGAGACGCTGCTCGAGAGGCTGTCCGACCCGTTCTGGTTCCAGGGCTTCGGATGTATCCTCGGATTCGACTGGCACTCAAGTGGCATAACAACCACCGTCTGCGCCGCTCTGAAGCAGGGTTTCTCCGGGCTCGAGAACGACTACGGTCTGTTCTTCGCAGGTGGAAAGGGAAAATATTCAAGGAGAACGCCCGAGGAGATAAGCTCATTCGCAGAGAGGTTCGGCTTCTCTCCTGATTATTTCATCTACGCCAGTAGGATGTCTGCAAAGGTGGATTCAACCGCCGTGCAGGACGGTTATCAGATATACCAGCATACCTTTGCATTTACAAAGGATGGTCTATGGACGGTCGTACAGCAGGGGATGAACGAGGTGACAGGGTATGCGAGGAGATACCACTGGCTATCGAAAGACCTCTCAGACTTCGTCTTGGAGCCACACAAGGGAATAATAACGGTCAAAAGAGAAAAACGGGTTTTAAACCTTGTCTCACAGAAGAGTGAGAAGGCAAGGAAGGTTATAACCGCACTCTCTGGACAGAACCCTGATAAGACAATATCAGAATTGAAGTCCCTTACGACACTGAATATGCCGAAACGCCACACGATCCTCCCTTCGGATGTCAGCCAGGGGAAGATAAAGCACATTCTTATCTCGACATATGAGGACCCGCCGTTGAGTTTCGAGGAGCTGCTCGGCAGGCGCGGCGTCGGACCAAAGACAATTCGAGCGCTGTCGCTCTTATCCGAGCTTATCTGGGGAACCCCACCCGACTGGACCGACCCAGCTCGCTTCTCGTTCGCCCACGGCGGAAAGGATGGTCACCCTTACCCTGTCGATAGAAACACCTATGACGAGAGCATCGCAATACTTGAGAGGGCAATCACAAAGGCAAGGCTCTCCCAAAACGAGAAGAAAAGCGCTTTCGGTAGGCTGAGGAGGCTTCTGTGAAGAGGAAAGAAGATTATAAACAGTTCCTCAAACCGGATGTCGTCTCGAAGCTGGGGAATATGGAACTCATAGCAAGGCTCGTCGTCGAGGGGTTCATCGTCGGACTGCACAAAAGCCCGTACCACGGCTTTTCTGCCGAGTTCGCCGAACACAGACCATACAACTTCGGTGACTCACCCAAGTTCATCGATTGGAAACTGTATGCCAAATCCGATAGATATTATGTCAAGGAGTTCGAGGAGGAAACAAACACAAGATGCTATATCATCCTTGACAAGAGCGCTTCGATGAACTACTCATCTCATACCGTCACGAAGTTCGAATACGGTGCATATCTCACTGCGGCGTTGTCATACCTTATGAACAAGCAGCAGGATGCGGTCGGACTTATCCTCTACGACGATGCAATACGGGAAAACCTTCGCCCTTCTTCTACAAGGGTTCAGCTATTCAATATTCTGAAGAGGCTCCAGACGGTAACCCCCGGTGGTGAAACAAGGATACTCGATGTGATATCCGACATCGTCGAGGGGATAAAGAAAAGGAGCCTTGTTATCCTCATCTCCGACCTGCTCGAGGAGCAGGAGGAGATAATTAAGGCGGTAAAACAGCTACGATACCGGAGAAATGAGATCCTCCTGTTTCACATAATCGATCCGAAGGAGAGGTTCTTCGATTTCTCAGGTGATGCAATATTTGAGGATATGGAGACGGGTGAGCAGCTGCAGACACAGCCATGGGCTATACGAACGGATTATCAGACAAACTTCTCACGGTTCGCCAACGCAATCAAATACCAGTGCGAAGAGATACAGGTAGACTATACTCCTCTGCTCACGACATCCGATTTCTCGCTCGCCCTTCTCGAGTATCTCCATAAACGCTCAAGGTTATATTAGATGTTTGGGTTTCTAAATAGTATATTCCTTCCGCTTCTTGGAGCAAGCCTTATCCCGCTCCTAATACATCTACTAACAAGAAAGAAGCCACAGTTCATCCACTTCTCATCGCTCCGGTTCATCCAGGAAAAAGAACGCAGGCGGATGAGACGGATGAGACTCAAACAGATATTGCTCCTCATAATCAGGGTGTTTATAGTTCTGTTAGTTGTCGGAGCGTTTGCCCGCCCCGTCTGGCGCGGAGAGATGGCAGGCTCCGCAAAAGCTCATGAGAGAACATATGTAATAATAGCAATAGATAACTCTTACAGCATGGGGCAGGAGTCTGGCGGAATAGAGCTTTTTACCCGTGCCAAGGCGGAGGCATCCCACATAATCTCTATGCTAACATCTGGCGACGAACTCTCTATTATAGCGTTCAACGATGAGCCCATCCTCCTAACAAAGAAGCCAACACGCAACTTTAGGATGGCAGAGGAAACGCTCGACACCCTCTCGCTCTCCGGTGGTGGAACAGATATAGCATCTGCTATCTCGGCTGCACTGTCGCTCTGCGAGGAGTCAAAGCTGTTGAACAAGGAGCTATATATCCTGACGGATAACCGTGCATCCGGCTGGAGAAAGCTCGTCCCGTTGAGGGGGAAACAACCAAGCATCAGGATATTTGTCATTCAGTTTGAGGCAGAAACAGACGATAACAGGGGAGTAGTCTCCCTCGAATTCCCGCACACAATCCTCGAGCGTGGCAAGCCAGCAACGGTCAAGCTTGTAGCAAGGAACTACTCCAGCAAGCGTCGAAACGGGGTTCTGGCATCGCTATCCGTGGATGAGAGGCGAGTGTCCCAGGCAAGTTTCGACATGATACCAGCTGGCTCTGAATCGTCCGTCAATCTCCCATTCCGTGTTCCCACAGGCGGGTTCCACTCCGGATTCGCCGAGCTGGAGGAAGATAACCTTATGATGGACAACCGGTATTTCTTCGTGCTACGGGTACCGGAACAGATAAGGGTTCTTATCATCGGGGACAGCGAACCCGACTATATCTTCCCAAAGTTAGCGCTCAACCCAACAGGAGCAGATACATCCTACATATCTGTGGATGCGATAAGCAGCTCAAGGAGTGCAGGACAACTTTTAACAGGCTATGATGTCCTGCTCATATCAGGCGCGACAA
Organism: bacterium; assembly: GCA_021158465.1. GTDB lineage: Bacteria > UBP14 > UBA6098 > 4484-93 > 4484-93 > 4484-93. Next base: position 8,121 of record JAGGUN010000046.1, on the reverse strand, counting down.
CGCTGTCAGACGAGTTTATCTCACGGCTGATAAGCTTTGTCGAATCAGGTGGCGGGCTAATGTTCATCGCATCCGCTAAATCCGATATGGACTTTTTCCAGGAATCGGTCTTCCACAGGCTCGTCGCTCTCGAGTTCGAAAAGCAGAAGCCGTCATCTGGTTTCTTGACTATCTCGAGCTTTGACCTACAGCATCCAATATTCGAGCCGTTCAAAGGGATAGGAGAGCTGCCGGAGGTTCATTTTTACTGGAATGTCCGAGCAAAAAACCACTCAGGCTACAGGACAATCGCTTCGCTCTCCTCGGGTGACCCCTTCATCTTAGAGTCAGAGGCAGGAGAAGGAAGGATACTCATTCTAACCTCAGGAATCTCCCGTGAGGAAAGCGATATCACCACAAGCGCCCTGTTCGTTCCACTTCTCCACCGCTCGGTACAGTACCTATCAGGGAGCATAGCAAGGTTCGAGGAGCCAGAAACAGTCGGTACATATATCACACGGACAATTGAAGGGCTTCCTGCCGGCTCCAAGCTAATCCTTACATACCCAAGCGGAAAACAAGAGTACCTTAAACCGGTATATATAGGCTCAAACATCGCTGTGAAGATAAAGCCGTTACAATCCCCTGGGATATATTCAATCTTCTCTGGAGATTCGCTTGTTGATATGTTCGCTGTTAATGTTCCGTTCGATGAATCGGATGCAGAGAAACTTAACAAGAAACAAATAGAAAAGGAATTTCCCCTAACTTTCATCGATCCGGAGTCGAATATCGAGGAGTTCATATTCCAGGCAAGGTTCGGAAAAGAACTGTGGAAAACCTTCCTCTGGATAGCGTTCATACTTATGATACTTGAGCTCGCACTCGGCTCAACATACAAGAAACCCAAAGGGCAGGAAGAAAGATATGAAACCTCTTCACCCTTCTCTGCCAAGGGATAGTCTCAGGACAATTAATCTCTCGCAGGCAAAAAAATGAAAGAAGCCACTCTCTTGCTCACATTTTTTGCCATTCTTCTTGTCTCCTGCACCGCGAACCAGCAAAAACCCGCAACAAAAGCCTCAAACAAGGTAAACCCTACCTCTTGGTCAGAAGTTAAGGATTCTATTCTGTTTCAGCTCAGCGTTGACAAAACAGCAATCGTCATCGGGGACACTATCCACACCAGATTTGTGATAAAAAATGTATCCAAGAGCAAGCGCTCGCTCCTTTTCAGCTCGACGAAGTATGTTGACTTCTTCGTTGCGGACGAGCGGACACTTGTCTGGGTAGCGTTCAAAGGAAAAGGGTTTCTCCAGGTTATAAAAGAGGTCCCACTTGCACCAGGAGATTCACTCCTCTTCGAATTCAACTGGGCTGGTGAGAGGATGACAGGCGGACATCCAATACTGGGGGAATATCACATCTTTGCCGAAGCCTATCTCGTGTCCGGACTCATCCGCACAGGAAGAATCCCTGCGTATATCATCGACTGAACCTATTCGCCTTCGAGCGCCCTCTTCCCTCCGTACACATCCTGTATCTCAGAGGTTATCGCTTCCTGCCGAGCCTTGTTGTATTCAAGGAATGTCTTCTCTATCATCTCAGAACTCTTGTCCGCTGCCTGGTGCATCATAAAGAGCCGTGCTCGATGCTCACACAGTTTGAACTCAAGGAAAGCCTTCGTCACGACGGCGAACAAAAGCTGCCTCTGGAAATCACGGTAAATTTCTTCCGGTGTCGGCTCGAATATCGCTTCTTCCTCAACCATTCCCTCACGCCGGGGAAACGGAAGGACTACCCTCTCTTCCACACGGTCAGCATTCCGAGCATGACCAACAACCCGAAGCCTCGATATGGTGCCACTGATAAAATCTGAAAATGCGGTATCAGAGATAGTTGTCAGTTTCTCAATGAAATCACCCGATTCCAGCCCGTCAATATATCGTCTTGGTGAAAGGTTAAGTGAAACAATGGCTGGTTTGAGCTTCCTCCCCACCGCATAGATAACGCTCCCCGGTTCAAGTGAAGAAAGATATTCAACCATCGGTAAGTTGAAACTTCCGACAAGCCCCCTGTCCGTGGAGAAAATGATATACCCTTCCACACCCGACGAAGCCTGCAGATATAGGTGGCGCGGAAAGAAATCCGCCATCCTCTCGAGCGACGAGGCGTACCCAGCAAACCGCTCGAGGCTTCTTTTTACAGCCTGCATCCGTATCCTCGAGACAGACTCCATACTACAAGTTATCGCATGGAGCCTCCTAAGGCTCTTGAGTTTTCTTCTTATCCTGATTGCGCTCTTCATTCGAAGCTCTCCGAAGCGGCAAAGCCGAGAAGCCGAGCACGGTAACGCTCGGAAAGGGAAGAATATCGATTGAGGATTGAGACCGCCAAAAAGCTCAAAACACCAGCAACAATAGACACAAGAACCTTTATCGGCTCCGATTCAAGGAAACAAGCGGCAATATAGTAGAAAACGAGCATACTTATGACTGGCAAGATGTAGGTGAGGAACCCTCCGAGAAGCAACCTTTTGGGCTCGAGCTCCACTCGGACATAATCCCCAGGAGATGCGCCAATATCGTTGGTCGCATCAACAACAACCTTCTTCCGCCTCCTCAGCACACAATCAGAGGCAAACTGGCACCTCCCACACACAGAGCGGGAAGTAACTATCTCAACCTTCACCAACCCACAGTCACACGATAAAACCTTACCATACTCTTCCATTATATATCCAGGTTTCTGACCTCAAGCGCGTGCTCCTCTATAAACTTCCTGCGTGGCTGCACCCTGCTTCCCATAAGAATATCAAAAGTCTCCTCAGCGGCAGGACGGTCATCGATACGCACCTGAAGCAGCGTCCTCGTCTCGACATTCATCGTCGTTTCCCAAAGCTGTTCCGGGTTCATCTCGCCAAGCCCCTTATACCGTTGGATATTCTTCCCCCTCCTGCCACGCTCCTCAACAAATTCAACAAGCTCATCAAGCGTCGCAAACTCTTTTCTCCCCTCACCAGGAATCTCCAGGGTATATGGTGGCTGACCAAGCGAAGAAAGCTCCCTGTGAAGCTTTATCAGCTCCTCAAAATCTGGGTTACTCATAAAATCGTATGTCAGCTCAATGCTACCCCTTCTCTTGAGGCTGCTAAAGGTTATCATCGGTTCAAATATTAGATACTCCTCATTGTAGCGCCTATGATATTCCACATCGTATCCGAGCTTCTTCGCACTGCTCCGAAAGCGATTGAGCATCTCTATCTGCTCCATTCGGGCATCCTCATCAAAGATATGCTTGGAAAGATTGCCAGATTCCAACAAAATCAGCAGAAGCTCCTCTGGAATACCATGTCTGTCAAAGTAGTCGAGCAGCCTCTGAAACGCCCTTACCTTCAGGAAATACTTTACCAGAACAGCACCCTTTACACTCCCCGCGTTCGTTATAAGCTCCACCCCCGATGACCCGTCGGCGAGAATGTATCTGTCGAGCTCGTTCTCGTTCCGAATATAAATAGCCTCGCCCCCGGAGTGAACACGGAAGAGAGGCGGCTGAGCAATGTATAGATATCCACGCTCGATTATCTCCGGAAGATACTGGAAGAAAAGTGTCAGAAGGAGCGTCGTTATATGCGAGCCATCGACATCCGCATCCGTCATAATGATTATCTTATGGTACCGGAGCTTGGTTATATCAAAACCATCCTGAATGCCCGTCCCAAGCGCTGTGATAATAGTCTTTATACCTTCATTTTCCAGCATCTTATGGACGCTGCTTTTCTCCACATTGAGTATCTTCCCCCTGATAGGCAGGACTGCCTGAAAGCGTCTATCTCGCGCCTGTTTAGCAGACCCTCCAGCGGAATCCCCCTCGACAATAAACAGCTCACATTCTTCTGGGTTCTTTGACTGGCAGTCGGCGAGCTTACCAGGTAGCGCAAGCCCCGATTCAACGCTTGCCTTTTTCTTTACCAAGTCTCGCGCCTTCTTTGCCGCCTCGCGAGCCTGAGCAGCCAAAAGAACCTTCTCGACTATCTTTCTCCCCTCTTTTGGATGCTCGAGCAGATACTCGGCGAGCTTCTGGTTGACAATGTTCTCGACAATACCTTTTATTTCGCTGTTGCCAAGCTTTGTCTTCGTTTGCCCCTCAAACTGTGGCTCAGGAAGCCTCACACTAACGATTGCCGTCAGCCCCTCACGTGTATCTATCCCTTCTATCTGCCTGCTCCCTTTGAGAAGCCTCTGAGAGCTGGCGTAGTTGTTGAGTGTTCTTGTAAGTGCAGCCCGGAAACCTGACAAATGTGTTCCTCCCTCGATGGTATTGATAGCGTTGGCAAAGGAGAGAACCGTCTCTGAGTATCCTTTATTGTACTGCATGGCTATCTCAAGCTCCACATCACCCTTAGAACCAGCGATATAAATAGGCTCAGGAGTGATATTCTTCTTATTCCTATCAAGATGCTTAACAAACTCAACGATTCCCCCCTGGTATTGAAATGTCTGCGAGCGGTCGTAACGCTCATCCGTAATGATGATAGTAACTCCCTTGTTGAGGAAGGCAAGTTCTCTAAGCCTTGACGAGAGAGTCTCGTAAGAGAACTCAATGTCTTCAAAGATCTCCGGATCGGGCTTAAAGTGTATCTTTGTCCCGCGTCTGGTGGTTCTTCCCTTCTCCTCGAACGGGGTCATCGGCTTTCCGCGAGAATACTCCTGCATATACACCTTCCCATCACGCCATATCTCAAGCATCAGATGCTCTGATAGTGCGTTCACAACCGATAGCCCAACACCATGCAAACCGCCCGAGACCTTGTAGCTCTTCCTATCGAACTTGCCACCAGCATGCAACTTGGTCATCACAACCTCAGCTGCCGAACGCTTCTCTGTCTTGTGCATATCGACAGGAATACCACGACCATCGTCCACCACAGTAACGGAGTTGTCAAGGTGAACCGTTACACTGATCTTCGTGCAGAACCCGGACATAGCCTCATCGATACTGTTGTCCACAACCTCGAAAACGAGGTGATGAAGCCCTGTCGGACCCGTCGAGCCGATATACATCGCCGGGCGTTTCCTAACCGCCTCAAGACCCCCAAGAACCTTTATCTGGTCCGCAGTATAATCATCCTTCGACATTGCTCTCCCTCTTCTTGGAATGTATACTGTTATACTTTTTACCAACACTATAAGGTGGAAAAGTCACCACCAGATGAACACTATTGCTCGGACATCCCTTATCCTTTGCCCGTCCATCATATAGACGGCTTGAGTAGAAACTCAAGAAACCCTTTTTGTTCCAGGTTTCCCAGTATTCCTATCTTCCTCAATCCGCCCAAAGTTGCGCTCAATGAGGGTATATAATGTATATAAGTATTATATATAAAATCTGTGGCGGGGCAAGCAAAATCTGCGGAAATACTCTACTCGACGATGGCGAGTTTGGCAAAGCGGAGCAAGAGTTGCTTGGTAAATCCTCTATCGAACTGAACGGTTACAACCGTGTTTTCGGCGAACCCTCTGAGAGCCACTATTGTTCCCTTGCCAAAGTGGTTATGGTATACCCGCATTCCGACGCGGACGCTGGTTGTCTGTGTGCTCTCCTCGACGGTAGGTTGGAGCTGCTCAACAAGCGTCCGAGGTATCTCACCGATAAATCGTGACGGAAAGGACAATCGCCCTCCCCTGCTATCGGTGTAGGTGATAAAAAGCTCCTTCTTCGCTCGCGTCATACCGACATAGAATAGCCTTCTCTCCTCCTCGAGCCTACTCTCAATATCCCTGTCGTCGGCACGAATGAGAGGAAGCAGCCCATCCTCCGCGCCGACAATTATCACCACATCGAATTCAAGCCCCTTGGCAGAATGGAGCGTCATAAGGGTTACATAGTTGGTCTCTGCCTCGTAGAGGTCGATATCGGTCAGTATAGAGACATCCTGGAGGTACTCGGCGATCCCCGCCTCCGGATTCGACTTGCTGTATTGGTGGATGCCACTCAAAAGCTCGACAACATTTCTCTCCCGCTCCTCCGGCTTCGTCAGAGATGGGTAAAGATAATCCTCCACATAGCGCGTCTCCTTGACAACCATCTCCGCCACCTCATCCGCTTTCTTACTCTTGGAAAGCTTATAAAATTTCCTGAGCAGTTTTGCAAACTCAAAAGCCCCTCGACAGATCCGCATAAGTTCGCTCTCATCGGCAGAGAGGAGATACTCTCCAATCGTCAACTGGTTCGACGATGCAGCCTCCTCAAGCTTCTTCAGCCGCAACCTTCCTATCCCTCGCCTTGGAACATTTACTATTCGCTTGAGCGAGACATCATCCTTCGGATTCGCAAGCAGCTTCAAATATGCCAATATGTCCTTGACCTCCTGCCGCTCGTAGAAACGTATTCCGCCAACTATCTTGTATGGTATGTTGTTGAGCCGTAGAACCTCCTCAAGCGGGCGAGACTGGGCGTTCGTGCGATACAAGATTACAATCTCGTCGAGGCGATAACCTGCCCTGTCACGGAGATGGACAAGCTGGTTATACACACCGAGCGCTTCCGAGATCTCATCGGCAAAACGGGCAATCCTCACTCCCACTCCACCTTTTTCACGGGCAAATAGCTTCTTCTCGTGCCGAGAGGTATTGTTCGATATGACCGACCAGGCAGCATCGAGGATCGTCTGAGTCGACCGATAGTTCTGCTCGAGCTTAACGATATGTGCATCAGGGAAATCACGCTTGAAATCGAGTATATTCCGGACATCGGCACCTCGCCAGGCATATATCGCTTGGTCATCATCACCAACAACATTAAGATTGCGATATACCGACGAAAGCTGCTTAACAAGCTGATACTGGCTTCGGTTCGTATCCTGGAACTCATCGACGAGAATATACTGAAACCGCCTTGCATACCTCTCGAGCAGCTGTGGCTCCTTCTGGAACAGCTCGATAACGAGCATTATCATATCGTCGAAATCGACTGCATTGTTCTCCCTTAGCCGCTCCTGGTATAGCGAATATATGTCGTTCAGGGCGTCGGAGATGTGTATATCGTATGGGTCGTGCAGCTCACCAGGCTTCTCCATTCGGGACTTGGCAACGGATATACTGTCCATAACACGCCTGACAGGGAGAGCCTGCTTGTCTATCTTTAGCTCATCGATTATATCCTGAATGAGCCTTTGACTATCCTCGCGGTCGTATATCGAGTAGTTCCTCTCAACACCGACAGGCTTGCCATCGATCCTGAGAATCCTTCCGCATATCGAGTGGAATGTCCCGAGCCAGACCTTTCTCGACATACCTTCTTCGAGAAGCGATGCCACCCTTTCCCGCATCTCACCTGCCGCCTTGTTGGTGAATGTAACGGCGAGTATCGATGCTGGCGGGATACCGAACTCCTCGATGAGATATGCTATCCTGTATGTCAGAACGCGGGTCTTTCCGCTTCCAGCACCGGCAATAACAAGCAGAGGACCATCGCCAAATGTAACCGCCTCAAGCTGTCGCTCGTTGAGCTGGGAACTGAAATCCAAACCTGCCTCCAAAAAACTCTGGGAGGGAATATAGCATTTTGCGAGATATTTTCAAGTAAATTAACTGGCTTCTTGCCTGTTTCAGACAACTGGTGTCACAGCAAAGCAAAAAATATAAATATTTTGCCTAAAAATAAATATCGCAGTTCGGGAGTTGTTTTCTCAGGGCTTCCACATCTTCTTTCTTTATATTCTTGCAACCTACAAGCCACAGCGCCTCCAGCTTCGTCAGGCTGGAAAGAGGCTTTATATTGGTGATTTTAGTCCGGTCCAAATCAAGCACCCGCAGGTTGGTCAGGCTCGGAAGAACAGAGAAATCGGTTACATTCTCGCAATCGTAAAGCCACAGCGCCTCCAGCTTCGTCAGGCTGGAAAGTGAGCTTATATTGGCGATGTTAGTCCCGCTCAAAACAAGCGCCCGCAGGTTGGTCAGGCTCGGAAGAACGGAGAAATCGGTTATATTCTTGCAACCCCTAAGCAACAGCCACTCCAGCTTCGTCAGGCTGGAAAGGAGCTTTATATTGGTGATGTTAGTCCAGCTCAAACTAAGCTCCCGCAGGTCGGTAAGGCTCGAAAGAGCTGAGAAATCGGTTATCTTCTTGCAATCCCAAAGC
>JAGGUN010000029.1 GCA_021158465.1 bacterium | reverse complement strand
TTTTCACTCCATCACTTCGGCTGGAGGATAAGCTTCCCTTTGTATTTCTTATCTTTCAGCAGGATTTCGTATGGGTATATTCCCGGCGGCATTTGCCTGCCGTTATTGTCCTTTCCGTCCCACTGGAAGATATTTTCTCCTTCAGGGAAATTCCCCTCGAATATGGTTCTTACAAAGTTGCCATCCGTATCATAAATCTTCACGCTCCCCGAATCACTGCCAGCCGCCTCGAACCTGATATCTACAGTGGTCTCCGTTTCTCTTTCACTCTTGGCTTGGATATCATCAGGGAGGAGAAATCCACCACCGCTCTGGTCAGGAATAAGTATAACCGTCGCTACACCAGGGCCCGTCGCATCAAATGTGGAATCAAAGCTCCAGCTGAGACCGTGTCCGGGACCGACTACTCCGGTTACCCTCAGGTGGATGGAATCCCCCTCGCAGAAATCCATCATACCGATGCTTCCGTCCTCGTTGGTGTATCTGAAGTTCGGCTGCATCACCTTTATATAGATATACTTGTTCCCGTCGTAGTTATAAAAGAGTATCGGGTGGCTCTCTGGGTATCTGTACTCTGTTGCTGTGTCTGAGACGAACCAGCTTCCCCGGAACTTATGTGTCATCCAGGTCTGGTAGTGGATACCATATTTATGAGGGGTTTTGCACTCCTCAGGTGAGCAAGAAGTGTCGACAGCGTAGAGGTAACCGTCTTCAGGACCGTCTCCGAGAAGAAGCCAGAAATTCACGCTTCCCATAAGCCCACACTCGGCAGATACCACATGAAAAGATGACAAGAGAAATATCCCAACGATAAAAACCGTTCTCCAGATTATGCACCTCCTTTGTTGCTCAAGAAGATAAGCGTAGTGGAGTAGTTTGTCAACAGATATCTGTTTTTCTGCTCCATTAAGATTTTCGAGGTTTCGGGGTCAACCATGTCTTGCTTGCTTGTGTAACCTCTTATGTATCAAGGAGTTAGCGGTCTGGCATAAAGTTTGCTCCCTCACTGTTGGAGGTGAGAAGGATGGCGCGGAAGAAGCTACCGCTTGAATTAAGGGTTTGTGCCAGGGAGGGGTGCAACAATACATTTTATGTCAAGGTTGGTGCGAAGTATCAGAAGAAGTATTGCTCTCCGAGGTGTGCGGCGCTTGCTACCCAGAGTGCTCGTAAAAACAAGATTCGGAGGCGGAAAAGCAAGGTGCGTGAACAGAAGCTCAAGAAGAGGGTATATTCCATATCCGAGCTGCAAAACCTTCCTGTAAACCTTGGGCACTCAGGTGGCAAGTTTGCTGAGGTGTGCAATGCGATCCTTAGAGGAGAGGCGATTCTTATTGGAGTTGATTAATGCAGCATATCCGTTGCGGTTTTGTATCCGTTGCACTTTATGGGGTAAGCTCCTTGAACATCTCCTCTCGGAGCTTGAGTAGCTCATCGGTTGCCTTTTCCTTTGGAACCTCTATCTTTTTTTTATCCCTCCGGATAAATATTTCTACCTTACCGCTTGCAAGTGACTTTTCACCGACCGTTATCCTCAGTGGGATTCCAATGAGTTCTGCGTCCTTGAACTTACTTCCTGCTCGGATATCTCTGTCGTCTATGATGAGATCGACATTCTTTTCAAGCAATTCTTTGTATATTTTCTCTGCCGTCTCGAGGATAAGAGGGTTCGTCACATTGAGCGGGGTAATTATTACCTCGAACGGTGCAATGCTTATCGGCAATGCTGTTCCCGCCTCATCGGCGAAGAGTTCCATTGCAGCGGCGAGTATCCTCCCGATCCCTATTCCATAAGAACCCATAATGATAGGTTTGCTTTCTCCGTTCTCGTCGAGGAAGTTTGCACCGAGTGCTTTGCTGTATTTTGTCCCGAGCTTGAATATATGCCCGATCTCGATCGTCGGAATCCGTTTCAGCCTCTTACCGCATCGGGTGCATGTGTCTCCTGTTTCTGCTTCCCTTATGTCGGCAAACTCGATACCGTCTATCTCGGACAGCCTCAGCCCCTTTATATGATAATCGACCCTGTTTGCTCCTGTGGCGAACGGCATATCCTTTTCTATTCCATCATCTGCTATGATTCTGATCTTCTTTTTCATCTTGTATGGTCCGAGGAAACCTGCCGGAACGCCGAGAGCTTCCTCTATCTCCTTGTCTTGTGCTGGTCGGATGTTTGATGCCCCGAGGTGTAGCTTTAGTTTCTCCTCGCAGAGCTTTCTATCGCCGCGGACAAGAGCCATAACAAATTCCTTCTCATCGACGACCATAACGAGCGATTTAACAAGCTGTTCGGGTGGAATACGGAGGAATTCGGACACCTCCTCGATGCTCTTCTTGGCGGGAGTATAGACCTCTTCCTTTTCCATCGGTTGCCAGCTGTATTCTGGTAGTATGGATTCTGCTACCTCCACATTTGCTGCATACTTACAGTTTGGGCAGAATACTACTTCATCCTCGCCTGCGTCCGATAGTACCATAAACTCCTGTGAAGCAGTTCCTCCCATCGTCCCTGTTGATGCCCCAACGACAATGAAGTCAAGTCCGCAGCGTTTAAGTATTCTCTTATAAGCCTCGGCGTGCCTGTTGTAAGATATATCCAGCTGTTCCTCTGTCGCCGCAAGCGTGTAGGAATCCTTCATCAGGAACTCGCGGACGCGAAGTATACCCGAGCGTGGGCGTGGCTCATCTCGGAACTTCGTCTGTATCTGATACCAGACCTGTGGTAGCTCTCGGTACGAACGGATCTCACCTGCGGCGATAGTCGCTACCACTTCTTCGTGTGTCGGCGCAAGGCAGAGAAGACGTTCCTTCCTATCTTTCAGACGGAACATCTCATCGCCCATAACATCGTTTCTGCCTGTCTTATCCCATATCTCTATCGGGTTCAACGCAGGCATAAGTATCTCCTGCGCGCCTATCCTATTCATCTCCTCGCGAACGATGGAGGTTATCTTTAGCAAGCTCCTCTGTGCGAGTGGCAGAAAGGAGTATGCCCCGGCAAAAAGCTGCCTGATGTATCCCCCTTTGAGCATAAGCTTGTGGGATATATTCTCCGCATCCGATGGACTATCCTTCAAGGTTGGAATGAACATCCTTGACCAGCGCATATAACTCCTCCATAAAAAAATCGGAGGGGGTGCCCCCGATTTGTGCTACCATATATACCACGCATAGACAGATTACGAAACTGCCTTTTTGACCTTGCCCTTCTTCAGGCAGGATGTGCAGACGGTAATCCTCTTCACCTTACCGTTGACGATTGCCCTTACCCTTTGAAGGTTCGGATATTGCCTTTTCTTCAGCCTGTTATTTGCGTGGCTGACATTGTTCGCAATATGGACACCCTTACCACAGATTTCGCATACCCTTGCCATAATTTCCCTCCTCAAAAAGAGTGAACAATTTATACACGATTGAGGAAAAATCAAGTGGAAAATGCAACTTCCAACAATTGCGTTGACAAATAGATATAGGAAATGTAAATTTATCAGTAGAATTTAATTAAAGGAGGGACAATGAAAAGGTATATCTCACCTGTCTTTCTGATGCTGCTTTTCGTTCCCTCTGTTCTGTCTGCTGATTTCAACTTCGATGCCGCTGTCGGTTATTTTGCGCCCAATCAGACGGAGCTTGCTCGTAAGCGTCTTGCTGCCTCCTGTGACCTCGGTGTCGGGGCAAGCTATCTATTTGTGAGGGCTGGCGGAAGGTTCTGGGTTGTATCATCGGATGAGAAAAAGTTTGATGTCCCGGGATACGGTGATGTTTCCTGCAAGACTGATGTCAACTCGATAAGTGGGCTTTTGTTTGCTGGGGTAAGGAGACCTTATGGGTTCTTCCCGAGGGGGGTCTATCCCTATGGTGCTGTTGGTGTGGGCTATCTTTACAACACCACGAGGACGAGGTGGGAGCTCGGTCCTGCCGCAGATGAACCAGTGCAAACGCTTGCTCTCTCTGAGGGGCAGCAGATATTTGCTGTTATGGCAGGAATTGAGGCAAGGTTCGGTATAGTGGGTGTCTTTTTCGAGCTTGACTACTTCATCGCCGATAAAGTCGATATGGAAACCATCGATGTATCGGGCAACACGGTTGACCCCGGCAGTGTTGACCCGAAAGGGGTGGCAATCCTTATCGGTGCGAGGTTCTGAGGTAATGGTTTTATTTATGGATAATTTGATTAAATCGAAACTGATTAAGAACTGAAATATAGGAAGGGTAAAATGAACACACTCTACTACGGCGATAACCTAAAGATTCTTCGGAAATACATTCCCGATGAATCGATTGATTTGATTTATCTCGACCCGCCGTTCAACTCGAAGCGGGCGTATAATGTGCTTTTCAAGGATAGGACAGGCAGGGATGCCTCGGCACAGATACAGGCTTTCGAGGACACCTGGCATTGGTGCGAGGA
>JAGGUN010000007.1 GCA_021158465.1 bacterium | reverse complement strand
TTCTTTCCCACTAACGGTTCGGCTGGACTTAACCCTTGGGAACCACTCCTTTCGAGGAATCTGCACCTCAGAGCGCACACTCGATAGGATGGAAGTTATATATTGATTAAGACTAACATTATTCTCTTTTGCCTTTCTGTAAAGGATTTTATGCAAATCTTTTGGAATTCTCAAAAGGATTCTACCAGAGAAAAGAGATGGGTTTTCCTCTGGCTCAGGAATTGGTTTCCCTTTTTCAAGCATATCACAAAAAAGGTCGTATTTTATCTTCTCCAAACTCTCCAGAGCTTCGTCAATTGTATCTCCCGCCCCCGTAAAAGCATGCTCTCCCAATTGCGGGATACAAGCCTCATAAACCCTATCTTTCCCTTTACCGTAAGTTTTGATAAGAACATCGTAATTTAGATTCATATAGTAGCTTACATCCTTTTGTTTCACTGCCCCTCCTTTTCCTGAGCAATCAGTTCTAGTATCCTCTTCAAATAAAAACCATATACCTTTTGACCAACAACAGCAATAGAAATCGACCGCCCTTTGGCTTTTATCTTTATATGAGAACTTCCACCCCTTGGAAATCCCCATCTACCTTTAAAATAACGATTTAAAACCGCTTCCTCCTCATTTCTCGGCACAGTCTGAAAATTCTTTAACCCTCGCCACCGCTCAAGCCTCTTCTCTATACTCCCCATTCACCCCTCATTTACAATATCAGATGTAGTATCATTGTCAAGTAATTTTTTTCAGTGTCTAAAATGCCTCCTGCCTGTGAAGACCATTGCGATGTTGTATCTGTTGGCTGTCTCGATCGCCTGCGGGTCGCCTTTTGAGCCTCCTGGCTGGATAACAGCTGTTACACCTGCCTCCGCACAGAGCTCAAGGGCATCAGGAAACGGAATGAACGCGTCGGAGGCTGCCACCGACCCCTTCGCCCTGTTGCCTGCCTTATCAACCGCAATCTTCGCAGCGTCCACCCTCGATGTTTGACCACCTCCTATCCCCACGGTCGCTGTCCCCTTGGCAAGCAAAATGGAGTTACTCTTGACAGACTTCACGGCGCGCCAGGCAAAGAGAAGCGACTCCCACTCATCCTCCGTTGGACTCCTATCTGTCACAACACGAAAATCCTCCATCCTCTCCTCAACTCTATCCCTGCTCTGAACAAGCAGACCGCCGGAAACCATCTGACAGTCAAATCCTGGAATATCCCTATAGATATCAAGCTTGACAATCCTGCGATTCTTCTTCTTCCTCATAAGCTCGAGCGCCTCATCCGTATAATCAGGGGCAACGATGCATTCAAGGAAGCGCGTGTTGTGCAGAAGCTCTGCACACTCTATATCGACCTTTCTATTCAGTCCGACTATCCCGCCGAATGCGGAAAGTGGGTCGGAGGCAAGCGCAAGTTCGTACGCCCTACCAACCGTTTCCGCTGTCGCTATCCCACAAGGTGTCGAATGCTTTATAACAACTGCACAAGGTGTATCAGGGAAATCTCGAAGCGTAATGAGCGCCCCGTCAAGGTCCCGTATGTTGTTAAACGACAAAGGCTTACCCGACAATACTTCCCCTTGCGGAACCCCCAAACCCGGAAGAGCTGACCTGAAAAGAACTCCTCTCTGATGCGGATTTTCACCGTATCGCAAGGGAAAAGGCTCCTTGAACGGCAAGGTTAAATACCTGCCATCAAACAGATCAAGCCCAAACCTGTGTGAAATCAGGCTGTCATAGTAAGAACTGTATGCAAACGCTTTTATGGCAAGCTCCTTCCTCAATTCGTATGGAACCTCACCAAACTCCCCGATGGACTCCTTAACCACCTCATAATCATCCTTGTCGATGACAACTGCAATATAGGGAAAGTTCTTCGCCGCAGCCCGAATGAGCGCCATACCCCCTATATCGATGCTCTCAATAAGCTCCGCAAATGTGGCATCCCTCTCCTTTGCGACCTCCTCGAACGGATACAAGTCCACAACCACTATATCGAAAAGCGGAAGGTTGTACCTCTTTATCTCCTCCTTATGCCTCTCCCTATCCGCCAGTATTCCGCCGAAAACAACCGGGTGAAGCGTCTTCACCCTACCAGAGAGAACAGACGGATACCCTGTTATATCCTCAATGTGTGTTACCTCTATCCCTTTGTCCTCCAAAAACCTGGCTGTTCCACCCGTGGAAAATATCCTGAACCTATTATCTACAAGAAATCGCGCTAAAGCAGCTATCCCACCCTTGTCAAATGTTGTAATCAGAGCATTTTTCACAACTGTTTCCCCCTGTAGAAATTCTCTATGAATCTATTCTTCTGGTGCGGTTTGCAAGCCTCGAGAGAGAAGATAAAGCACTGCCATTCTGACGGCAACACCGTTTGTCACCTGCTGAAGTATAACGGAATCCTCGCAATCTGCGACCTCTGGGGTTATCTCTATCCCCCTGTTTATCGGTCCTGGGTGCATAATGATATGGCTCTTATCGAGCAGTGAAAGATGGTGCTTCTTTATACCAAAATATTCCCTGTATTCCCGTAGTGAAGGTATATATCCTGATGTTTGCCTCTCGAGCTGTAGTCTCAAGACATTGACAACATTCGCTCCCTTCAAAGCCTCCTCAATATCCGTGAAACAGTCCACTCCGAACGCGTCGATGTATCTGGGCAGGAGTGTGGATGGTCCACAGACAGCGACAGATGCTCCAAGCGTTTTTAGTCCCCAGATATTGCTCCTGGCGACGCGGGAGTGCTTTATATCTCCAACAATGACGACCCGGAGGTCACGGAAACGGTCGAAATGCTCCCTGATTGTGTAGAAATCGAGCAATGCCTGTGTCGGATGCTCGTGCGCCCCATCACCCGCATTGATCACAACTGATGAGACATATCTCGATAGAAAATGAGGTGCCCCAGGGTATGCGTGCCGCATCACGACCATATCAACCTTCATCGCCTCGATGTTCCTCGCAGTGTCGATGAGATTCTCCCCTTTTTGGATGGAGCTTGCATTCGCAGAGAAGTTCACAACATCGGCGGAGAGCCTTTTTTCTGCCAGCTCAAACGAGATGCGAGTCCTTGTAGACGGCTCGAAGAAAAGATTAGCAATGGTCACTCCCCTGAGGGTGGGAACCTTCTTAACCGGGCGCTCCAGTATCTGTCTGAAAGAACGAGCTGTGTCAAGAATGAGTAATATATCCCTCCTCGATACCCCCTCCAAACCCAGAAGATTATTTATCGAGAGGTTCATTCCCCCTCCGGCATAAAGAGGGTTACCCTATCCTCTCCGTCCACCTCCCTCAGCTTCACCTCAACAAACGAACCCTTCTCCACCTGGATACCCTTGCCGACATAGTCGGGACATATCGGGAACTCCCTGTGACCTATGTCAACAAGAACAGCCAGCTGGATTGTCTTCGGTCGTCCAAAATCGATTATAACATCAATTGCAGCCCTCACCGTTCTGCCAGTGAATATCACATCATCGACCAGTATGATATGCTTCCCCTTGACAGGGAACATAATCTCGGTCGCCTGAGCAACAGGGGATTCCACAATCTCCCTGAAATCATCACGATAAAGCGTAATATCAACACTGCCCACCGGAAGTTCAAGCTCCTCCCATTTCCTCAAAAGATGAGCTATCCTCTTCGCAAGATATTCTCCCCTTGTCTTTATCCCAACGAGAGCAAGCTCGCTAAGGTTACTATGGTTGCGCTCAAGTATCTGTGATGCAATCCTCTTAAGGGAGTTCTTTATATCGGTCTCGTTCATAATTTGCTTGCTTCCCATAATCCTCCTCAATCTGTGAGAAAAATAAAAGTCCGAGCAAGAGGTTTGTCAAGCGAAATCACAAAAAGCGCGGGTGCATCCAGGGCCATTCATCGACGGCGAGCATAACAAGCTTCCCTACACACCGATTGAAGAGAAGAAGTCCCGCTCTTATATCCTCATCCAGATTTCCACCCCTCGAAAGATAAAACCCTGGTAGAACCTTTATCTTGAACCTATCATCTCTTGTTCTCCTTATTGCAAGCGGAACAACCGGAGATGAGCTTCTTAAGGCGAGGAGGACAGGTCCCTTTGGAGATAACACCTCCCTTCCAAAGAGAACGCTCTTCTCGTTCTTGACGCTCCTTAAGTTTAGATCAACCAGAAGACCGACAAGGTATCCGGAAGAGAGAAGTCTGGAGAGCTTTCCTGGTTCCTCATCGGTCGCCAGATTTGTCGCTCCCCAGCTTTTTCTCATCGATACAACTATCCTATCAAGCCTCGGGTCATACAACCTCCTGCCAACCACAGCCACTCTATAACCCTTCGCCGCAAAGTAAGCGGGGATATACTCAAACGCACCCTGATGCGTCGTTATCACGATAACGCCATTCCCTCTCTCATAGAACTGGCGGACCCTCTCTTCACCCTCGACATCCACAAGGGAAAAAAGCTTATCCTTTCTAATCCACCAGAGCCTTATCATATCAACAAGGTTCTTTGCAATGTTCACAAACAGCCTTCTTACAATAATCCTCCTCCTCAACGGGTCTGGCTCAATGACAGCGAGATTATCAAAAGCTACCTTCTTTTCCTTCTTGAGGAATAGATGCACAACCTTCGCCATACCGGAGGCGATACAAAGCGCTGTTCTCCTTGGTAAAATGACAAAGAAGGAATAGAGAAAGAGTATGAGAATAAACAGGAGTAGATTTTTAATCTTTCTGAAGCGACGAGACATAATCAACAGCCCGCTGGTAATCGGTTTGCGTGTCGATCCCTAAGAGAAACGGTGGGGTCTTTTCCAGCACGACGAGGATCCTCTTACCACGGAAGAGGAAATCAAGTTGCTCGAGTGACTCCGCCTCCGCCAATGGAGAAATATTTCCCTCGGCCAGAGATAAAAGCGTGTCCCTCCTATAAGCGTAAATTCCTATATGCTTCAATGGGGTGCAAGCCTTCTTCCTGAAATACGGTATCGGCGAGCGTGAGAAATAGAGCGCAAACCCGTTTTCATCAAGGACAAGCTTGACAACATTCGGGTTAAGATACTCCTCTTCTGTAGCCGGCACCGCAAGCGTTGCCACATCCGCATCGGGGCTATTGACAAGTCCCTTCACCACCTTGCCGATAAGCTCTCCTGTGAGAAACGGCTCGTCTCCCTGGATGTTGAGATATATATCGGCGGGAAGGCTCCTCGCAACCTCAACGACTCTCTCCGTTCCAGAGCGAGGAGCAGATGATGTGAGAAACACCCTCGCACCGAACCCCTCTGCTCTGTTCTTTATCTCCTCAGAGCCTGTTGCAATGAGAAGCTCATCGATAAGATCTACTCTCTTTGTGTTCTCCCAAACCCATTCTATTATCGGTTTCCCTCCAAGGGGCAAAAGCGGTTTCCCGGGAAGCCGCTTGCTTTCCAATCTTGCCGGGATGACGCCAACAACCTTCATTCAAGCACCCTCGGCACGGTAAAGAACCCATCTCTTTTCGATGGCGCATTTGAGAGAGCATCCGATATGGAAAGAGAACCTTTTACCTTATCCTCCCGAAGCATCTGCACTCCCTCGACTGGATGCGAAAGAGGGGACAAACCTTCGAGCGGAAGCTCGTTTATCTTCTCAATGTATGAGATAATCTTTGCAAATTCCGTGACGAACGAGGCGAGCGAGTCGTCAGAGAATTCAAGCCTGGCAAGAGCCGCTACCTTCTTGACAAGAGCGTTCTCAATCTGCATAGATACCTCCATGACTATTCTGCCACCCTATAGGGTTAATCTTCGCTTCCCTTTTCTTCCAGTGCCTTTATTATCGCTTCGGCGAACTTCTTCGCAGCAGATGGACCGTTTCCTGTGATAATCCTTCCAGCTACCTCGACATCGGCAGCCGTGTATTTAGCCCCCTTTTCAATCAACTTCCCCTTTGCCGATTTGAAGACAGTAGCATTCTTGCCGGATAGTAGTCCCGCATTCGCCAGTATCACAGGAGCCAGGCATATCGCGGCAACAACCTTCCCCCTCTCATAAGCGGAGGACGCTACCTTAAGCGCCACCGTGTCATCCCAATAGAAAGTCGAACCTACCCCGCCAACAAAGTCAACTGCATCGAACTCCTCAGGACGCAGGTCAGCAAGCTTCTTGTCCGGAGTAACCTTCGCCCCAAGCATACCGATGGATACCGCCGTTGTCTCGGAGAATGTAACCACCTCATACCCCGCCTCCTCGAAAATCCTCTTCGGCACAAGATACTCCTCATCCCGGAAATCGTTCGGAGCAATGATCATCGCAATCTTACCTTTTTTCTCCATATGCTCCTCCTTTCTTTCCCCATTCGAACAGGCAATCCCAAAAGTCACAAGCCACAACCAAACCGACACAAAAACTATTCTCAACAGCATCTTCACCTCCTCTTGAACCTCGATTCAAGCGTAGAAACAAACTTATCGAATGTCGGCTTATCAAAAAGCACCAATCTGACCTCGCTTATGTTCTTTGTCTTCAGAAGGGTGTCAATGCACGCATCGACCATAATCTCCGCACACCTTGCTGCCGGGAAGCGTCCGACACCTGTTCCAAAGGCGGGCAGACTGACAGAGCTTATCTTCTTCTCCTCACAGAGCATAAGAGCCGAGCATGTAGCATCACGGATGGAATCCTCTGTTGCCTCGAGCTTCTGCCCCATAACGGCAGCGTGAATAACATATCTCTGCGGAAGCCTCCCTGCACCCGTTATAACAGCAGAACCAACAGGAATAGGACCCTGTTTCATTGCCTCAAGCTCAATCTCTTCTCCCCCTTTGGACTTTATCGCACCAGCAACTCCACTCCCCATCCAGAGATGGTCGTTTGCGGCATTGGCGATAGCATCCGTATCCTGCTCGGTAATATCACCCAAAACGACCCTTATACGAGCTTTCCCGACTCTCACCTCCATCCTTGCCTCCTTCCCGCAAAAATCACCTAAAATAAATATACAAACATTTCTCACTTAATCAACCGATTTTATCGATACCCGCCCTTCAGCATTGACATAAGTATTGGGGCGTGCGACCCGTGGACATTCGTCATAACAGACACCGTTACAGGTTATATGGACACACTTATGCAGCCCTTCTCCCTGATCCTCTGGTTCTCTCCGCGAAAACCCTCATCAGCAGGTCGGACACTCCTTACCTGATTCCCCCCCCTATGTGTGGCTATTCACAAGCGGCTCGGTAAAATGCTACGACCTCGTCCAGCGGTGTCTATCTTGTCCGTGCAACAGCTGGCAAAAAAACAGCGACAAGGCGAATAGTATATATAAGATAGCAGGTAGCAGAACAAAGAGCGTAAAATCCCCTTGATTCATGCTGGAGTGTGGATTATCTTGTTCAAGGAGTAAAATATAGGAGGCTTGAGATGAAAAACGCAAAAACGGCTGTGGTTGTATTGGTGATGCTGCTGTTAGGGGTAGGCACATCCTTCGCCGATGGCTGGATACGCACCTACGGTGGAAGTGCCACCGATGTTGGCTGCTCCGTTGCACAGACAACAGATGGTGGGTATATCGTCGCAGGATTTACATATTCCCTCGGCACGGGCGATTATCCTGATGTCTATCTTGTTAAGACCGATGCAGCAGGCGACACAGTGTGGACACGCACATATGGCGGAAGCTCCTATGACTGGGGCAAATCCGTCGCTCAGACAACAGATGGCGGATATATCATCGCAGGATATACGAGGTCCTTCGGTGCAGGCGGAGACGATATCTATCTCATCAAGACCGATGCGGCAGGCGACACAGTATGGACACGCACCTACGGCGGAAGCTCCTATGAGTGGGGATTATCCGTTGCTCAGACAGCAGATGGCGGGTATATCATCGCAGGAAAGACAGAATCCTTCGGAGCAGGCTTGGAAGATGTCTATCTTGTTAAGACCGATGCGGCAGGCGATACAGTATGGACACGCACCTACGGCGGAAGTGACAGCGATGTAGGCTACTCCGTTGCACAGACAACAGATGGCGGTTATATTGTTGTAGGATATACGAAGTCTTTTGGTGCAGGCGAAAAAGATGTCTATCTTATCAAGACCGATGCAGCAGGCGATACAGTGTGGACACGCACCTACGGCGGAAGTGAGAGGGACGGAGGCGAATCCGTCGCAAAGACTTCCGACGGCGGTTATATAATCGCAGGATACACAGAATCCTTCGGAACATTTGATGTCTATCTCGTAAAGACCGATACAGCAGGCGATACAGTATGGACACGCACCTACGGCGGAAGTTCCTGGGATAGGGGCGAATGCGTCACACAGACGACAGATGGCGGATATATCGTCGCAGGATGGACAGAATCCTTCGGAACAGGCGCTTATCCCGATGTCTATCTCATTAAGACCGAGGCAACAGGCAATGCAGTATGGGCGCGTACTTACGGCGGAAGTCTCCGAGACGAGGGCTTCTCCGTCGCAAAGACCTCCGATGGTGGTTATATCGTCGCAGGTTATACACTTTCATTCGGCGCAGGCGGGGATGATGTCTATCTCATAAAAACTGACTCAGCAGGCTACACAGCGGTAAATGAGCCCACCGGGCAAAAGCCTGTTGTCCTATCACTCATCGCATATCCGAATCCGTTCAACTCCTCTTGCGTCATCACCGCACCTGCCGGAGCGGAGGTAGAGATATATGATTTGCTCGGCAACCATGTATGGAGTGAAGTTGCCCATCGGTCAGGTCCAGCGGAGCTGGTCTGGACACCGGATAAATCAATCGCAAGCGGTGTTTATCTCATCCGTGCAACACTCGGCAAAAAAAGCACAACAAAGAAAGTTGTGCTGATAAAATAGCCGACCGGGATGACGCTTGAATTCCCTGATAGTACGCTTTATCTCGGCACTGAATTACACCCGCCTTTTGCTGCTATCCTCAACTCCCGTCAGAGCAAAACGCCATGCGGCACAGCTCCCTGCTCTCCACTCTTTTCTGCTTGACTTTATTCTCACCATCGATTATATTTTTTAATAAATACAGGCTGAGGAACGAGGAAAAGGGAATCCACGATGGGCAAATCCGATAAACTTCTTTTACAAATCCTGAGTGGCTCGTCCGATGCGAATATCCGGTTTTCCGATCTGCGTCGGTTGCTCATCGGATTGGGATTCGAAGAGCGCATCCACGGTAGTCACCATCTGTTTCGGAAATCTGGAATCGAAGAAAAAGTCAACATCCAAAAGGATGATAACAAAACGAAACCCTATCAGGTTCGTCGGGTGAGAAATGTAATCGTGAAATACCGTCTCGGGGGTGATATATGATGGAAAAGTATGAAACTATTATTTACTGGAGCGATGAAGACCAGGTTTTCGTTGCCGAAGTGCCGCAACTCCCCGGATGTATGGCGCACGGGGACACGCAGGAAGAAGCGCTGAAAAATGTAAATGCGGCTATTCAACTCTGGATCGATACGGCGAGAGAGTTCGGCGACCCGGTGCCGAAGCCTGTGGGCCGTCGCTTGATGTTTGCGTAATTTGCAGAAAAGCGCTCCTTTGCCCGCGAACGGATGATGAATTATATTGAACGAGGGCGATTTTTCCTCTTGACAAGACCCGAGCAGTATATCAAATTAAAAATAAATTAACCGAAGGGGAAGGTTGCGTGTAGGTGAATATGGGGTTATATTCGATTACGAGGAATACCACAGGCTGAAGGAAACAGAGGAGGATAACTATGGCAAAGCTTCATAAGCAGTATCTTGTCGATGATAACGGGAAAAAGACGGCTGTGCTTCTTCCGTTTGACGAATACGAGGAAATGCTCGAGGATCTTCACGACCTCGCGATAATCGCCGAACGACGCGATGAACCCACAATTCCCTTCGACGAACTCAAAAAACGGCTAAGGGCAGATGGCATCCTATGAGATACAATGGAAAAGCACTGCCGAACGGGAGCTTCGGAATATCGAGCCGAAGATTATTCGGAGGGTGATAAAAGCGGTGGAGTCTCTTGCGAATAATCCATACCCGCCGCGGCGCCGCAAACTACGGGGATCGCGGAGAGACTATCGAATACGAGTCGGGGATTACAGGGTTATTTATCGGGTCGATGCCAGGCATACGGTAGTGACTATCTATCATGTTCGTCATCGCGGGGAAGCGTATCGCAGATGAACGGATTTATAAAACATCAGAACAAAACATAAAGATGAACACACAAGTGTATAAAATATTTAATGGGGGGGGGTAACTCCTTGTAGCATAACAACTTACGCCGATAACCGAATTGAATACCGCTCTTGCTCTGGTAAACAGAACAGCAAGGGCGGTTTTTGTTTGCGTGAAAAACAACTGAAGGAAACATTTAACCAATGAGAAAAAATATTAAAGATAAAATCGATACATTCGCCGCGTATTTACCGCGCATTACGGTAGAAGACGAAACCGAATTCCAAGCGGAGCTAATTAGGCGCATCGACCACATCAATGAACTTTCTCTCGGCTCGGACAAGGATAGAAAAGAAGAGATGAAGTATTGCTTTGATATATGTGGCGAAGAGCTTGACAAGAGCACACTTTATCGGCATTCAAGAAACAAACCTTATGGATATGCAGGAGATTTTCAAATATTAGATTGGATATATACGAGAAAGACGGACTTCGAGGATTCAAAATTGCTATGGGATAATCTATTTCAAAAACTTCCAGCATCACAGGCAGTAAGGAATCGAAAGACCTTTTTCTGCGATTTATTTTCATCTATGTTCAGTGAAAACAATAGAGATACTTCCGTATTGGACATTGCCTCCGGTTCAGGTCGTCCAATAATAGAAGCAATATCAAAATGCCGCCCTAATCGGGGGAAAACATATATTCATTGCGTTGACCATGAAATAAAAGCAATCGAATATTCAAAACGCCTAAAAGCTGAATTAGCGCCTGAATATGATATCAAATGGGATAATCGAAATTTTTTCAGATTGAAACCAGAGAGAAGATATAATCTTGTTTGGGCGGGTGGTGTTTATCAGTATTTAAACGACCGTCTTGCAATTGCACTACTAAAAAGGATGTGGCAGTGGACAGAAAGCGGCGGTAAAATGGTATTCGGAGTTTTTCATCCAAATAACCCAAACCGAAATTGGATGGAATGGTGTGGAGAGTGGTTTCTAATATATCGAACGAAAAAAGATATTTTACAATTATGCGACCAAGCTGGGATTCCATCCAAGAATATCGATTTTGAATTCGAACCGCTTGGAATAAACCTTTTCACAATTATTGAGAAGAAATAGTTACGCAACGCGTCGTATATTTGAAATGATTATATTAGACCCCCTCCGGGCTGAAGCCCCCATCCCCTTTAATAAGGCGGAGATGTCCGAAGGAGAGATGGGGTTAAAATAACCGTATTTTCCCTGTAGCTCTTTGAGAATCAAGATCTTCCCCGTTGCCACGGGGTTCTTCGATTTGCCCACGAAGCATCTTGACAGTCACCAAAACAGCCAAAAATCCAATCAATATGAGAAGCCGATGAATATGTATTTTGCCAAGAATATTGCGGCGACAATATAGAATATCGGGTGAAGCTCTTTCCCCTTTCCAACAAGTGGCT
>JAGGUN010000053.1 GCA_021158465.1 bacterium | reverse complement strand
TGTCAATATGAATGTGGAGCTTATATACTCAATCGCAATGGAAGAAGGACTACGGTTCGCTATCCGTGAAGGCGGAAAAACCGTCGGCGCCGGTGTCGTCGGAAAGATCATCGAATAAACAGGAGGATCCACAAAACATCTGAGGTGAAAGATGAGGGAGATAATAGTGCTTGCATGCACTGAGTGTAAGTCAAGGAACTATGTGACAACAAAGAACAAAAGGAAACATACCGGAAGGTTTGAGATAAGAAAGTTCTGCCCAAAGTGCAATAAACACACAATACACAGGGAGACGAAATAGGCCCGTGGCTCAACTGGTAGAGCATCGGTCTCCAAAACCGGTGGTTGGGGGTTCGAGTCCCTCCGGGCCTGCTGTTCGGAAAGGAAAAGGGATATGCAAAAAGTAATATCGTTTCTCAGGGAAGTAAATACAGAGTTCAAGAAGGTCTCCTGGCCTTCACGCGAGGAGCTGGTCGGACTTACATCCGCAGTTATCGTGGCAGCAATCCTTTTATCAGTATATACTGGACTGGTGGATTTTCTACTATTTAGCATTGTAAAAGCTGTTATAAGATAATCCCTAACACAAGAGAGGCGATATTGAAGTGGTATGCAGTTCATACCCTCTCCGGGCACGAGCTGAAGGCAAAAAGGATACTGGAGAACGAGATTGAGAAGCGCAACATTCAAGATAAGATCGCCCGCGTGCTCGTCCCGATGGAGACGGTAACAGAGATCAGGCATGGGAAGAAAAGGAATGTCGAGAAAAAGCTATTCCCTTCTTATATGTTTGTTCTTATGGAGCTTACTCCGGAGACACAGAGGATCGTGAAGGAGATACCGGGGGTAACAAACTTTGTTATGACAGGCGGAAACCCTGTTCCTATGGACGAAAAAGAGATAGAACGGGTTCTTGCCAAGGTAGAAGGAATAAGAACAGAGCGGAAGATAGAGACCCCGTTCAAGAAGGGGGACATAATAAAGGTGATAGATGGTCCATTCAAGGATTTCGTTGGCACGGTGGATGAGCTGTTCAAGGAACGGGGTAAGGTGCGGATAATGGTCTCTATATTTGGCAGGTTGACACCTGTGGAAGTGGATATCTTTCAGGTCCAGGAAGAGAAAACATAAGGGGGAAAATTGGCTGTAAAGAAGGTAAAGCAGATAGTTAAGCTCCAGATACCAGCAGGGCAAGCGACCCCTGCTCCACCGGTAGGTTCATCCCTTGGACCGACCGGCATAAACATACAGGAGTTCTGCAAGAGATTCAACGCACTGACACAAAAGCAGTCAGGATGGATTATCCCTGTTGTGATAACCATCTACGAGGATAGAAGCTTCTCATTCATCACGAAGACACCGCCCGCTGCCGAGATGATAAAGAATTTCACCAAGATTGAGAAGGGGTCGAGCGAGCCAAACAAGAACAAGGTCGCTAAGATAACGAGGGAAAAACTGGCGGAAATTGCCAAAACAAAGATGCCAGACCTCAATGCCTACGACCTTGAGTCAGCAATGAAGATCATCGAGGGAACAGCAAGAAGTATGGGTGTGGAGGTGGTAGATTAGGAGGAATTATGAAAAAACTTGGAAAAAAGCGAGCTGCCCTATTGGAAAAGGTTGACATACACAAACTCTACACAGTAGAGGAAGCTATCTCTCTGGTCAAGGAGAACAAACTTGCAGAGTTTGACGAGACAGTGGAGATACATATGAAGCTCGGAGTCGACCCAAGACATTCCGACCAGATGGTCAGAGGAACCGTAGTCCTCCCACACGGGATAGGGAAGGAGGTAAAAGTCGCTGTGATAGCCAGAGGGGAAAAGGTCAAGGAGGCAGAAGAAGCAGGAGCAGATTTTGTAGGCAGTGAAGAGCTTGCAGAGAAGATAAAAGGCGGATGGTTCGGTTTCGATACACTGATCGCTACACCCGATATGATGAGCGAGGTTGGAAAGCTGGGTAGAATACTCGGTCCTAAAAAGCTTATGCCAAGCCCCAAGACGGGAACAGTAACATTTGACATTGCAAATGCGGTGAAGGAAGCAAAAGCAGGAAAAGTGCAGTTTCGAGTAGATAAGGGGGCAAACATACACGCTCCCATCGGCAAAGTCTCTTTCTCAAAAGAGCAGCTGCTCGAGAACGCCAAAAGCTTCATTGAAGCAGTTATCAGAGCAAAGCCAGCCGCCGCCAAGGGACAGTATGTAAAAAGTATTACCATCGCCTCAACGATGAGCCCAGGGTACAAGGTCGATCCGCGGCAAGCAGTAGCCCTCGCAAAATAAAGGAAGGTCAATATGCCAAGCGAAAGAAAGGTCCGACAACTGGAAAGGCTAAAGCAGTTCCTGGAGGAGAGTAAAGGGATTATCTTCACCGACCACACCGGAACAAGCGTAAATGACCTAACAAGATTCCGTAAGGAGCTTGCTAAGGTTAACGCCTCCTTCCATATCGTCAAGAACAACCTGCTGAAACTTGCCTGGAAGGAGGTAAAGAATGAAGAGATAGACGAAACTCTTCTTACAGGTCCAACATCTGTTCTGCTCACGGGAAACGATATCTCCGCTGGCGCAAGAATACTGAAAAACTACATAAAAGAGATGCAGAAACCCGTTCCGAAGGTGATATACTTCGGTCGTAACTTCTACCCAGACGATAAGCTCGATTTCTTCTCCAGCCTACCGACCGAGAGCGAACTGCGTGCCCAACTCGTTGGAAGACTGCAAACACCTCTCTTAGGGCTTGTTTTCGTCCTATCTGGCGTGATGAGAAACCTTGTCTCTGTCCTCAATCAGATAAAAGAGAAAAACAACAAACCATGCAAGGAGGAATAATGGGAACATCAGAGAATATCCAGAAGCTCGTCAAGCAGATTGAGAAACTGACAGTGCTCGAGCTTGCGGAGCTGGTAAAGGCTCTGGAGGATAAGTTCGGGGTGACCGCAGCAACACCAGTGGCAGTTGCAGCCCCACAGGGTGCACAGGCAAAGGAAGAAGCAGCTGTCAAGGAGGAGAAAACATCATTTACAGTGTATCTCAAATCTTACGGCGAGAAGAAGATACCCGTTATCAAGGAGGTAAGAGGAATCACAGGTCTTGCTCTCAAGGAGGCAAAAGAGTTCGTCGAGGGAGAGCTACCAAGAGCCCTTAAGGAAAATGCATCCAAGGAAGAAGCAGAGGAGATAAAGAAGAAGCTCGAAGCGGTAGGAGCAACCGTAGAAATCAAATAGTAGCCTCAGAGAAGGGAGCAACATAGAGAAGTGAACAAAGATAAAAGGAGCAACACCGATCCCCTCGATTCGGATCTTATAAGAGTGAAGCGGAAAAGCTTCGCAAAGCTAAGACCTGCTTTAGAGATTCCGCACCTTCTGGGCATCCAGGTAAACTCATACGAGCAGTTTCTACAAGCAGATGTTCCACCCAACAAGCGGAAGCCTGTGGGAATTGAGCGGGTCCTACGGGAAATATTCCCTGTTGAGGATGTCCATAAAAGGTTCATCCTGGAGTACCTATCCTACACTCTCGAGCCACCAAGATACAGCCCGAAGGAATGTAAGAAGAAGAATCTGACTTACTCCGTTCCTCTCAAGGCAAAGATGAGACTCATCATCCAGGATGTAGCAGAGGACGGCACAACAAAGGTCAAAGAGGCGAAAGAATCCTGGGTCTACCTCGGTGACATTCCCGCCCTAACAGATAAGGGAACATTTATCATCCGTGGCTCAGAGCGTGTAGTTGTCTCACAGCTTCACCGCTCACCAGGGGTATTCTTCGACGAGACCACCCTCCCAACGAAGAAGGTTATCCAATCGGCGAGGATTATCCCTATAAGAGGCGCCTGGCTCGAGGTGAAATTCGATAGCCGAAACGCCATCTGGCTCTACATCGATGCCAGAAGAAAGCTCCCCGTCACAACCTTTATGCGGATTATCGGGGGACTATCGACAGCCGAGATCATAAGCGAATTTCACACTGTTGAACCCCTCACCCCACAACAGATCTCACAAACAGATGAGGCGGTTTTCGTCTGCGATGACATATTTAGCCCACAAACGGGGGAGATTATCCTCTACCTTGGTGATAAGTTGACCAAGGACGATGTCAAGAAGCTCCTCGATTCCGGCGTTAAGAAGCTACCCGTTATCAGGCTACCAAGTGAGTCAGAGACTCCTCCTATTCTAAGCACACTCCGGGTCGACCCAGCAAGAAGCAAAGAAGAGGCACTTCTCGAGTTCCATCACCTCGTCCGACCAGGTGATTCCCCAACAGTAGAGATAGCCCAGGAGCGGTTCAACCAGATCTTCCGGAATCCGAATAGATACAACCTCGGAGAGGTAGGAAGATACAAGATGAACCACCACCTACAACTCAATGTCCCACCAGATACCTACTATATAACGATAGAGGATCTGCTCGCCATAACCCATAAACTCATCAACCTTAAAAACGGGAAAGGGACGCTCGATGACATCGACCACCTTGGCTTCAGGCGCGTGAGAACCGTGGGTGAGCTCGTGGAGAACCAGTTCAGGGTGGGCGTTATGAGGATGGCACGAAATATCATGGAGAAGATGCGCTCATACGAGTCTGAAAGGAAGGAGGAGAAGAAAAGAAAAAGGGGAATCGACACATCAGAAATAGGACCTCAGAACTTCATAACTACTCGAACAATCACAGGCGTTCTCAGCTCATTCTTTGGCTCAAGTCAGCTTTCGCAGTTTATGGACCAGTGCAACCCGCTGGCTGAGTTGACACACAAGCGTCGACTGTCAGCTCTCGGTCCTGGAGGGCTCACACGCGAAAGAGCAGGGTTCGAAGTTAGAGATGTCCATCCAAGCCACTACGGCAGGATGTGCCCAATCGAAACACCCGAGGGGCAGAATATCGGGCTTATCACCAGCCTCAGCCTCTATGCAAGGGTCAACGAGTTCGGCTTCCTCGAAACGCCATATAGGAAGGTAAAAGATGGTCGTGTCCAAGATGAGATAGAGTATCTGACCGCAGACGAGGAGGAAAAATACTACATCGCACAGGCAAGCACGCTGGTCGATGAGGACGGTAGGATCATCGACAATTATGTGGTCTGCCGGAAAGAGCAGGAGTTCGTGCTTGCTCCAAGGAACAAAGTTGACTATATGGATGTCTCACCCTACCAGATGTTTGGTGCCTCAGCGGCACTCATCCCATTCTTGGAACACGATGACGCCAACCGGGCACTTATGGGCTCTAATATGCAGCGTCAGGCAGTTCCGCTTCTCCTCACCGAGCCTCCAATCGTCGGCACAGGACTGGAAAAGAGGGTCGCCAGAGATTCCGGAGCAATACTCATCGCTAAAAGGAGCGGAAAGGTTGTCTATGTCGACTCCAGCAGAATAGAAATCAAACCAGACCCAAAGAATGAGCTGGATCTCAAAGCACTCATTGAAAATGATGAATATCACCTGGCGAAATTCGAAAAGAGTAATCAGAACACTGCTCTCAATCAGAGACCCCTGGTTAGAGTTGGACAGCATGTGAAGAAAGGGCAAATCCTGACGGATGGTCCAGCAACAAGCCACGGTGAACTTTCTCTCGGGAAAAATCTACTGGTAGCATTTATGCCTTGGCACGGATATAACTTTGAGGACGCTATCATCATAAGCGAAAAGCTGGTTATAAACGACACCCTCACATCCATCCACATCGAGGAGTTTACCATCAATGTTAGAGAGACTAAACTCGGTCCTGAGGAGCTGACACGAGAGCTACCAAATGTCTCGGAAGAAGGGGTAAAGAACCTGGATGAACAGGGCGTCGTCAGGGTTGGAACCTATGTCGAGTCGGGTGACATCCTTGTAGGAAAGGTAACTCCAAGGGGTAAAACCGAGCTGACACCGGAGGAGAAACTGCTTCGAGCAATCTTCGGCGAAAAGGCAGGAGATGTTAAGAACACATCGCTCACTGTTCCACCAGGCATCGAAGGCGTGGTCATAGGTGCAACAGTATTCTCCAAACAGAAGTCAACAGCAGCCGAAAGGAAAAAACTGCAGGATGCTATAAGGATCAAGAAGATCGAGCATGTAAAGAGGATCAAACAGATAAAACGCCTGTTCGAAGGAAAGGTGCGCAAGCTCCTGGTCGGCAAAAGAGCAGCAGAGATAATAAGCATAACTACAGGGGAAAAGCTCATCGAACCCGGAACCAGAATAAGCGAGGAGGAGCTTTCCCACATCAACATACTCGATGTCTCACCAAGATCCGTATGGACAGACGATGAGGAAACGAACAAACTCATCAAAAAGCTACAGAGGCAGGTGGATGAATACATCGCATACAGGGAAACTAAGCTCGCCAATGAGATAGAAAAGGTCATCCGAGGAGATGAGCTCCCCCCAGGAGTAATTGCCTCCGTGAGTGTGTTTGTCGCCATGAAGCGCAAGATCTCCGTTGGGGACAAGCTGGCAGGACGACACGGTAACAAGGGGTGCATCTCAAAGATAGTCCCAGTGGAGGACATGCCTTATCTCGAGGATGGGACCCCTGTAGATATCATCTTAAATCCGCTCGGTGTGCCATCCAGGATGAATATTGGACAGATCTTAGAGACCCACCTTGGCTGGGCTGCATCAGAGCTGGGTCTTTTCGTCGAGACACCCGCCTTCAACGGCGCAACAGTCGATGAGATAAAGGAACTTCTGAGGAAGGCAAAACTTCCCGAATCAGGGAAAACCACCCTCTATAGCGGCAAGACTGGGGAACCGTTCGACAAACCTGCAGTGGTCGGGACGATGTACATGATGAAGCTCGCTCATATGGCGGAGGATAAGATACACGCCCGCTCAACTGGACCGTACGCGCTCGTCACACAGCAACCACTCGGCGGAAAGGCTCAAAAGGGCGGACAACGGTTCGGAGAGATGGAGGTCTGGGCGCTGGAAGCATACGGAGCTGCTTATGCACTCCAGGAGATGCTTACATATAAGTCCGATGACATTGTCGGCAGAACAAAGGTATATGAAGCAATTGTCAAAGGCGAAAACATCCCGGAGCCCGGAATACCTGCTTCATTCAACGTGCTGTTGAACGAGCTCAGGGCTCTCTGCCTCGATGTAAGGCTCATCAAGACGGAAGAAGAATAAGGAGCATGAAAGATGGCAAGTAAAAAGGAGAAGCGTGAACAGCTCGACTTTAACGCTATCCAAATCCAGCTCGCTTCCCCAGATGTAATCCGCTCCTGGAGCTACGGAGAGGTTACATCACCTGAAACCATAAATTACCGCTCCTTCAGACCAGAAAAGGATGGACTTTTCTGCGAGAGGATATTCGGTCCCCAGAAGGATTTTGAGTGCGCCTGCGGAAAATATAAAGGGATAAGGTTCAAGGGTGTAGTCTGTGACCGCTGTGGCGTGGAGGTAACATACTCCAGGGTCCGCAGGGAAAGAATGGGACACATCGAACTCGCCGTTCCTGTTGCCCATATCTGGTTCCTCAGATCCCCCCCATCGAGGATCGGAACCCTGCTGGAGCTCTCCGTGAACGACCTCGAATCCATCGTATATTATGAGAGCTACATTGTGATCGACCCAGGGGATACATCGAAAACACACCTGAGGAAAAAACAGCTTTTGACGGAGGAGGAATACCGAGAGCTCAAAGCAAAGGGGCTCGAGTTTAAGGCGATGACGGGTGCAAGCGCCCTAAAGGTGCTACTGCAGGAACTCGACCTCGACGAGATGGCAGAAAACATCCGCAGCACCTTGAAAACAACCTCATCCGAGCAGAAAAAGAAAACCCTCCTCAAACGCCTGAAGGTGGTTGAGGCGTTCCGGGAATCGAATAACAAGCCAGAATGGATGATACTCGAGGTCATCCCCGTCCTACCACCCGACCTCAGACCGTTAGTCGCTCTGGACGGTGGCAGATTCGCAACATCCGACCTAAACGAACTCTATCGGAAACTGATCAACAGGAACAACAGACTAAAGAAACTCATAGAGATAAGTTCGCCAGAGGTAATTATTCGCAACGAGAAAAGGATGCTGCAGGAGGCTGTGGACGCACTCATCGAAGCTCCCATCCGACACCGTGCATTCTCAACATCGAGAACACAACCGCTAAAGTCACTATCCGATTTTCTCAAGGGCAAGAAGGGACGCTTCCGCCAGAACCTGCTCGGAAAAAGGGTGGACTACTCAGGGAGGGCTGTTATCGTCGTTGGTCCAGAGCTAAAAATGCACGAGTGCGGACTGCCAAAGACCATGGCTCTCGAGCTGTTCAAGCCGTTTGTACTGCACAAACTCGAGGAACGAGGCATTACCCAGAGTATAAAGAGAGCAAAGAAGATAGTCGAAGAACACCCGCCCGAGGTCTGGGACCTGCTGGAAGAGGTTATCAAAGACCATCCAGTCCTATTAAACAGAGCTCCAACCCTACACAGGCTTGGAATACAGGCGTTCTACCCAAAGCTCATCGAAGGGAAGGCTATCCAGCTCCATCCACTCGTTTGCGCTGCTTTCAACGCCGATTTCGACGGTGACCTGATGGCTGTCCATGTCCCCCTCTCATACGAGGCTCAACTGGAATCAATTCTTATTATGCTATCCACAAACAACATCCTCCTTCCTGCGAGCGGAGAACCGGTAGCAGTCCCGTCACAGGATATGGTACTCGGACTCACATACCTAACAAAGGAGCTACCACACAAGCAGCGAAAGATCAGAACCTTTTCCTCTCCAGAGGAGGTTGTAATCGCCTACAACCATAGAAAGATCACACTGCACGAGAAAATAAGGGTCCGTGTCGATGGGCGGATTATCGAAACCACCACAGGAAGGGTCATATTCAACCAGATCGTCCCTGACGAACTCGATTTCGTTAACAAAGAGCTGAGCGGCAAGATATTGAAACAGCTGGTAGCAGAAGCATACCAGAAGTGCGGGCGATTTACTACCGTCGAATTCCTCGACGCTATGAAAGAGATGGGGTTCGAATACGCCACACAGTCAGGGCT
Organism: bacterium; assembly: GCA_021158465.1. Classification (GTDB taxonomy): domain Bacteria; phylum UBP14; class UBA6098; order 4484-93; family 4484-93; genus 4484-93. The sequence continues at coordinate 5,509 of JAGGUN010000053.1, read as the reverse complement.
GTCTATAGGAATAGACGATGTGATCATCCCGAAGAACAAGCAGAAGATACTGGACGCCGCAGAGAAAGAGGTGGAAAGCATAAACGAGAAACGTCGCAAGAACCTCATCACCGATGGCGAACGCTACAACACTATAATCGATGTCTGGACAAGAACACAGGGTGAGGTGGCAGAGGAACTCTTCAAGGAGCTTTCCCAGCACGAGCAAGGGTTCAACCCGCTGTGGCTTATGATCTCTTCGGGAGCACGAGGCAAAGGAGACCAGATACGACAGCTCGGCGGTATGCGCGGACTTATGACCAAACCCCAGAAGAAACTGACAGGACGAGAAATTATCGAAACACCAATCAAATCCAACTTCAAAGAGGGGTTGACGGTACTCGAGTACTTCATTTCCTCCCACGGAGGGCGAAAAGGATTAGCGGACACCGCACTGAAGACATCAGAAGCTGGATACCTCACAAGGAGATTGGTAGATGTCGTCCAGGATGTGATCGTGCAGGAGGAAGACTGTGGAACCATCATCGGCGTGGAGCGCTCTGCACTCAAAGACGGCGAGAAGGTAATCGAGCCACTCCGTGAGCGAATCCTCGGGAGATATGCGCTTGAGAACATAGTCAACCCGGTAACGGGAGAGGTGATCGTCGAGGCAGACCATATGATAACAGCCGAGCACTGCGACAAGATAGAAGAGGCTGGTATCGAAAAGGTTAAGATACGCTCCGTGCTTACCTGTGAATCTCCATACGGCGTCTGCGCCAAATGCTACGGACAGGACCCAGCCACAGGAGAAAATGTCACCATAGGTGAGGCTGTCGGCATCATCGCAGGGGAAAGTATCGGTGAGCCGGGTACTCAGCTAACGCTCAGAACCTTCCATATCGGTGGAACCGCAAGCCTGGTGGCACAGAGGTCTGACATCAACGCCAAGCAATCCGGAACAGTAAAATATGTCAGGATCCGCACACTCCCCTCGCCCTTCGTCAAGAACGCCCTCGTCGTCCTCAGCCGAAACGGACGCATAGTTATAACAGACAAAGCCGGTATCGAGCATAACTACAATGTTCCATACGGCTCTCTCCTCTTTGTTAAAGACGGTCAGTTTGTGGAGGCAGACCAGAAGATCTATAGCTGGGAACCGTACGCAAGCCAGATAATCTCCGAATTCAGCGGAAAAGCCAAGTACATAGACATCTTCAAGAATAAGACGGTCAAGGAGCAGGTGGACGAGCTGACAATGAAGAAGCAGATCATTGTCACCGAGACCAAGGAGCGACACCTCAACCCGAGAATCGTAATACTGGATGACAACGAAAAGATCCTCGATACATACCTTATGCCTGTTGGTGCACATATCCTCATCCCAGATGGCAAGAAAATAAAGGCTGGAACTGCACTGGCGAAGATGACAAGGGAGATCTCCAAAACAAGGGATATAACTGGTGGACTACCGAGAGTGGCGGAACTGTTCGAGGCAAGACACCCTAAAAACCCAGCTATCATCTCCGAGGTGAACGGAACGGTCGAATTCGTCGAGGAGAAAACCCAGAAAAAGGTCGGGCAAAAGATTATCGTACATGGAGACCAGGGCGAAAAGAGAGAATACCTCATCCCAAGAGGAAAGCACATCCTTGTCAGAAACGGAGAGAAAGTGACAGCCGGACAGAAGCTCTGCGCCGGACCGATCGTCCCACAAGATATCCTCCGAGTCAAGGGGGCAAATGCGGTGGCAGAATACCTCCTCAACGAAATCCAACAGGTCTACAGGCTCCAGGGTGTGAAGATCAACGATAAGCACATCGAGATAGTTATACGGCAGATGCTCAGAAAGGTGGTTATCGTCGACCCCGGCGATACGAAATTCATGGAGAATGAACAGGTCAGCAGAACAGAACTGATGAAGGAAAACGAACGAGTCAAAAACGAAGGGAAGGTCCCAGCAAAATGGGAACCGATACTACTGGGCATCGCCAAATCCGCCCTCTCAACAGAAGGGTTCATATCCGCTGCATCCTTCCAGGAAACAACAAGGGTCCTCACAGCCGCTTCAATCCGTGGAACAGTCGACTACCTGAGAGGACTGAAGGAAAATGTTATCCTGGGGAATCTAATCCCTGCCGGAACAGGCGCCAGAAAGAACCGAAAGGTAAAACCCGTTGTAGTGAAAGAACAGGAAGAAGAGTACGAGTTCGCCGAGGAAACGGAACAACAAGCGATCCCGTTCAACATAAGACAGATAGGGAATAGCGGTTTCAAATAACCACTATTCCCCAATTCTGTCCCTGTGGAAGCTACCCATTTATCCAAAAAATACACGGGAAATTACTGTTTTAACTTGACAAAAGGTTTTTTCTGGATAAATTAGCGATTTGTGAATTCTTGGAAGGATGGCAAAGGAGGGGAATTTGCCAACTATCAATCAGTTGCTGAGGCACGGCAGGAAGAAACTGAAGAGGAAATCAAAATCGCCGGCGCTCCAGAAAAACCCTCAGAGACGGGGAGTATGCACCAGAGTCTATACAATGACACCAAAGAAGCCAAACTCCGCCCTTCGGAAGATAGCACGTGTCCGCCTGACAAACGGGCAGGAGGTAACAGCATATATACCAGGCATCGGACACAACCTCCAGGAACACTCTATTGTCCTTGTTAGAGGTGGAAGGGTCAAAGACCTCCCAGGGGTCAGATACCATATTATCCGTGGCGCTCTCGATACGGAGGGGGTTGAGGAAAGAAAAAAGGCACGGTCCAAATACGGAGCAAAGAAACCAAAATGATCGGAGTAAGATATGCCAAGAAGAAGAAGACCCGAAAAAAGGGTGTTACCACCTGACCCTAAATACAAGAGCGTACTGGTCACAAAATTCATCAACAACATAATGAAACGGGGCAAAAAAAGCCTCGCCGAGAGGATACTCTATTCTGCACTTGATATAGTAAAGGAAAGAACGAAGAAAGATCCGTTGGAGCTGCTTGAAACTGCCGTGAACAATGTGAAGCCAACACTGGAGGTGCGTTCGAGGAGGATCGGTGGAGCCAACTACCAGGTGCCGACAGAGGTTAATCCAAGGAGACAGATAGCCCTGAGCATAAGATGGATACTGACCGCCGCCAGAAACAGGAGCGAACATTCTATGGCGGAGAAGCTTGCATCCGAGTTAATAGCAGCAAGCCGTAAGGAAGGAGCATCTTTTAAGAAAAAGGAAGACACACACAGGATGGCAGAGGCAAACCGAGCCTTTGCTCACTTTAAATGGTAAACTCGCCCGAAACCTGATATGAGTAGGGAAGATGACTCTGAGCAACAGCGGATTCGCAACATCGGGATCGTTGCCCACATCGACGCCGGGAAAACGACCACTACCGAGCGGATACTGTTCTACTCTGGCAAGTCACACAAGCTCGGTGAGGTCGATGAGGGAACCGCAACGATGGACTGGATGGAACAGGAGAAGGAACGTGGCATCACCATCACATCAGCCGCTACAACCTTCTTCTGGAAAAATCATCGGATCAATCTCATCGATACGCCAGGACATGTGGACTTCACAATGGAGGTGGAACGGAGCCTTAGGGTGCTCGATAGTATCATTGCTATATTCTGCGGTGTTGCAGGGGTTCAACCACAGTCAGAAACGGTCTGGAGGCAGGCTAACCGATACAAGATACCCCGGATCGCTTACATCAACAAGATGGATAGAGCCGGGGCTGACTTCAAGCACGCCATCGAAAGCATCCGAACAAAACTCGGCGCAAAGGCATACGCAGTTCAGATCCCTATCGGCTCAGGGGCAAGCTTTCGAGGTATAATTGACATCATAAGAGAAAAAAGCATATATCATAACCCCGAGGACCTGGGAGCTACCTACACAGAGGAGGATGTCCCAGATGACATCATAGAAGAAGTAAAAAGGTATAAAGATGAGCTTTTAGAAGCGGTTGCCGAATACGATGACACGCTCTTTGAAAAGATCATAGAGAACGAGGAGGTCTCAGAGTCAGAGATTAAGCGGACGATAAGAAATGCTACTATCCATCAGTCATTTGTCCCCGTTTTTGTTGGCTCTGCTCTGAAAAACAGAGGAGTTCAACAGCTCATAGATGGAGTCGTGGATTACCTCCCATCCCCACTCGATATCGGCTCAATCGTGGGTTCCCACCCGAAAACAGGTAAACCTGTAGAGAGAAAATACTCAGTGCACGAACCTATGTCCGCGATCGTTTTCAAGATCGCATACGATCCGTATGTTGAGCGGTTACTCTACACAAGGGTTTACTCCGGTGTGATGAAAACAGGGAGAAGCTACCTCAATCCAAGGACAGGGAAGAGGGAAAGGGTCGCCAAGATATTTGAGATGCACTCCAATCGTCGACAGGAAAAGGAGCTCGCAAAGGCAGGAGATATTGTTGCCATCGCCGGACCTCGGAATGTCGCAACAGGAGATACACTCTGCGACAGCTCCAACCCGGTGGTATTTGAGGGCATGACATTCCCCGAGCCTGTTATCTCCATCGCTGTCGAGCCAAAGAACAGCACCGACGAGCAAAAGCTACAGATAGCTCTCGAACACCTCGTCGAAGAGGACCCAACCCTCGATTTCTCCATCAATGAGGAAACAGGACAGAGGATTGTCAAGGGCATGGGCGAACTCCACCTTGAGGTCATTATTGATAGGCTCAAGCGGGAATTCAATTTGAATGTGAACGTAGGCAAGCCAATGGTGACATACAGGGAATCGATTACTCAGGAAGCAGAGGGAACAGGCGAGTTCAGCAAGCTCATCGGGACGAAAATGGTATCTGCAACGGCACAGGTGGCGGTATCACCAATCGGCGATCCAAGCAAGCACTTCGCATTCAAGATAAAACTCCCCAAAAACAGAACCCTGCCGAGGGAGGTTGTCCGCAGCCTTGAGACGCTCGCAAAAGAGGTAACCAAAAGCGGTCCAATAGCAGGATACGAGATGATAGACATAAAAATCACACTAAAGGAGCTCGAGTTCGACGAAACAAATATCCACCTGGGAGCAATCGAGTACGCTTTCTCGGAGGCGTTCCAGAAGGCATGCGCATCAGCAAAACCTATCATCCTCGAACCGATTATGAACCTCGAGGTGATTGTTCCAGAAGAGTATATGGGAAATGTCATAACAGACATCAATCAGCGGCGCGGCGAAATAACATCCCTCGAGAAGACTCCAGACGGACAGAAGATAACGGCAAAAACACCGCTTTCCGAAATGTTCGGCTACTCAACAGCTCTTCGTTCTCTTACTCAAGGAAGGGGAGTCTTTACTCTGTTTTTCGACAAATACCAGCAAATCCCCCCTGAAATAGAAAAAGAGTTTATGCTGAAACTAAAGGGCTTAATTTGAAAACAACAAGGAGGAGCTATAATGGCGAAGGAGAAGTTTGACAGAAGTAAGCCACATCTGAACATCGGAACCATCGGGCATATCGACCATGGCAAAACTACCCTCACTGCCGCTATGACTATGGTCCTGGCAAG
>JAGGUN010000021.1 GCA_021158465.1 bacterium | reverse complement strand
CTTGCCAGGACCATAGTCATAGCGGCAGTGAGGGTAGTTTTGCCATGGTCGATATGCCCGATGGTTCCGATGTTCAGATGTGGCTTACTTCTGTCAAACTTCTCCTTCGCCATTATAGCTCCTCCTTTTGCTAACGGATAAATCTCGTCAGGAAGCGCATAAGGGCGCCTGCAATAATCCCCCTGCCCGTCCATAAGAGGTTATCCGTCGTTTTGCTCTCGTAGTCCTCAATGTCAATGGTTTCCAGGACCTTATACTTTTTTTTATCCCATTCGCTCATAATCTTAACAATCTTTTTCAGCTCTCCAGCATCAAGCCACACGCCGTGCCCGTCCGGGCATCTGTCGATAATGATACCTGTTGAATAAGAATAGTTCACCCTTTGCATTGCCTTGCCACAGACAGGGCAGCAGATCTCCCCCTTCTCGACACTGCTTTCGGTAACCTCCTCATCAGGGAAATCCAGTTCCCTTTCCTCAACTATCTGCGACAGTGTGGAAGAATCTATCCAGATGCCTCGGCAGTTATTACATCGGAGGATAGTCTTTCCATCATGCTTTTCGAAGGCAAAACCTCCCCCGCATCTTGGACATTTGAGTTCTGGCATTATCTCTTTTCTTAGCCCACGATCGGACTTGAACCGATGACCTCGTCCTTACCAAGGACGTGCTCCACCATCTGAGCTACGTGGGCAATTCAAATTTTCAAAATATTCATAAGATAAAAATAGTCAAGAAAAAAATTGTGAAAGATCACATTTTTTGTATATTGGAGAAATAGCCCAGGATGGTGGAGGTTATATGAGGTTTTTTATCCTGTTCCTCTTTTTGACTCCGCTTTTTGCTCAGGAGGAGATTGGTATTCAGCCCATCAATATATCGTCCGTGAATTCTGGATGGGCTGATTTTGCGCCTTACATAACAGCTGATGGGCGCTTTCTTTATTTTGCTTCCTCCCGTGGTGGAAACGAGGATTTCTACTGTTCTCGGAGGGTAGGTAATGAGTGGGAGGCTCCGGAGAATATTGGTCCACCTGTGAACTCTGAGTACAATGAGGGGTCGCTCTGTATTACCCCGGACGGCTCGATGATAATATTCTCCTCCTGTGGTCGTCCGGATTCTCACGGTGGTTGTGACCTGTATTTCTCGCGGATGACGAAGGATGGCTGGAGCGAGCCGGAGAATCTTGGTCCTTCCGTGAACACATTTGCTTGGGAGGGGCATCCTTCCATTTCTGCTGATGGTAAGACGCTGTATTTTGCCTCAAACAGGCTCGGTGGGTATGGTGGATTCGACATATACTGTTCCGATCGTCTGCCGGATGGTTCGTGGAGTAAGGCTCGGAATGTCGGTTATCCGGTGAACACTGCCAGGGATGAACTGTCTCCGTTTATTCATACTGATGGTCAGACGCTATATTTTTCCTCCGCTGGGCACCGTGGGCTTGGGCTTTTGGACATCTATCGCACGGTGAAGGGGGAGGATGGTCGTTTTTCTCCGCCGGAGAACCTTGGACCACCTGTGAACACGCAGAGCAATGATTACTTCTTCTCCATTCCAGCCTCGGGTGACTACATATATTTCTCCTCTGCCAGAAAGGGTGGTTTTGGCGATTCCGATATATACTTTATGTTGCTTGAGGAGGCTCTCAAGCCGAGGGTTGTTGCTACGGTCTCCGGTAAGGTAATGGATAGCCGGACGAAAGAGCCGGTATCAGCATCCATCAGGATAGAGAACCTGACTGATGCTGTTTTTGTCGGTTCCTTTCGTACCAATCCGTCGACGGGTGGGTATTATGTTGTCCTTCCAGCTGGCAAGCTTTATGGTATAACGGTCGAGTCGCCAGGCTACGCCTTCTTCTCGATGCACTTCGAGCCTTCGGTTGACGAGGGGTACAAGGAGTTTAATATCCCTGTTTTGCTCAAACCGGTAGAGGTGGGAGAGGTGCTTCAGATAAATAATATATTCTTCAACTTTAACAGTGACAGTATTCTGCCGGAGTCCGAGAGTGAGCTTCTAAGAGCAGTAAAGCTTCTAAACGATTATCCCGATGTCGGAGTGGAGATACTCGGCTATGCCGATTCCATCGGCACAGAGGCTTACAATCTTGAGCTCTCCCATAGACGAGCAGAAGCGGTGAAGAACTATCTTGTTGAGCATGGTATAGATGCTTCCCGCCTTGTTGCAAAAGGGATGGGGGAGCGACCTCCTGCCACAGGAGAACCTCTCGCCCTCCAGCGAAAAACGGAGTTCAGGATTGTCGCGAATAAGAAGTAATGTTTCCGCTTTTCTGGCTAAAAGGAGATTCGAGGTTCATCTTCCTTATGTGCTTCATAAGGATAAACCAGAGTATGACTACGAGAACGAGAACCATCACTCCTGAAGCATATTGCACCCCTTTTGGCCATCCGAACAGATCCTTTGGGAACAGGAAGAAGTTATATGCTCCATGTGCAACTGCAGCAAGGATTAACCCGTTTACGGGTCTTGCGAAGAAGCTCTCTTTTGGATGGAATTTTCCCTCTCCAAGGGCATATCCCCAGAGCATGGAAAAGAGTATATGAGCGAGTGTGGTCAGAGGTCCCCTGAGAAGTATCAGTGATGAGCCGAACCTATTGAGATATATAAAGTTTTCTGCTGTAGCGAAACCGAGCGATGAGGCAGAAGAGTAGATAATCCCATCGATTGGCTCGTTAAACTCCTTCTTACGGAAGATTGTAATGTGAACGACGAAGAATTTGACAAGCTCCTCGACAGGTCCAACGACAAGGAGGTGCAGGGAGAGCATATAGGAGACGGAGTATATGGTAAAGATTATTTCTAAGGGTGCCTTCAGCTTTGCCTCGAGCATTGCAGCAGGCACAACAGCGAGCCCTCCCAGCAGGAAGACAAATATGATTTTCTTGATAGGTTCCGGTTCGTACTTGTCCCTCCGGTAGACGAATAGCATCCACAGGACACCGACGAAAATGGAGAGGAAAAGATTGAGAAAGATGCTCAATTTTATTCCTGTTCGCTCTCGGTTTTAAGCGACTGTCTGACCCTCTTTACAAACTCCTTTGCACTGTTTTCACCGTGGGTCTTGAGCATATGGTTCATAGCGATTACCTCGGTGAGTGTTGAGATACTCTTCCCTGGCGATAGGGGCAGTATTATCTCCGGGACAGGCACTCCGAGCAGTTCTGTATACTGATACTTCTCTCCAATTCGCTCCAGTTTCTCTCCTATTTCCTTCCAAGGGGTGAGGGTAACAACCAGCTCAATCTCCTTTTGGGGTATTATTGCCCTTATACCGAATAGTTTTTCGATATCAATTATCCCCACTCCGCGTATCTCCATAAAGTTTCCACCGAGCTTGCCTGGGGTTGCGATGAGGGTATTGGGCTTATGCCGAGTTATTCTGACCGTGTCATCCGCTATGAGCCTATGCCCCTTTTTAACGAGCGCCAAGGCACATTCGCTCTTGCCGATGCCCGCCTTTCCGCGGAGTAGTATCCCGACACCGTAAACATCCACCATACTTCCGTGTAACTCTATTGTCGGTGCAAACAGTGAAGCAAGATAATCCGTTGCACAGGATATAAATTCTACGGTAGGGAAGTTGGTCACGAGGAGCGGGACGCTGGAGCTGTCGCACAGTGGCGGTAAAACCTCTGGTGGTGAGAGATTTTTTGTAATCACAAGGCAGGGAATCCCCGTTTTTAGTAGAGCGGTTATGTTTTTCTGAAGGGTATCTGGTTGGATGCTTTTAGCGTACTCTATCTCGCAGTATCCGAGGACCTGTATCCTCTTGTAGGCGAAGTCCTTGAAGAATCCGGCGAGGGCAAGTGAGGCTCTCTGAACTTCCGGGACGGTTATCGGGTTATCAAGTCCTTGTTCTCCTGCAAGCAATCGCAGGTTGAAGATTTCTTTGTTATCCTCGAAGAAATTCCTGACGGTTGTTGTCTGCATATATGCTCAGGATCTATGGTCTTTTAGCTTCTCCTTGAACTTTGATAGTTGAGCTTCCATCTTCGTGCTGAGCATATCTAACGCCACAGTGAGCTCATCGTCGGTTGCCTTTGCTGTCAGTTTGCGCTGGGGGACTGAGAGTATAAGCTCAGCGGTATATCTGTAATTCTCCTTGGTTAGGATGAGTTCGGCGTCTGTTATTCTGTGGAAGTATTTGTCGATGTCACCGAGCCGTTTTTGGGCATAGCTTGTGATAGCCTCGTCCAGCTCGAAATGCCTTGCCGAGATTCTCATCTCCATTTAATGCTCCTTTCTGCTGTGTTTTTGTTTTGTCTCGAGGAAGACCTCCTCGGCAGAAAAAGAACTTCTGACAAGTGGGGCAGAGTAGACATAGGTAATCCCCGCTGATTCTCCGAACTCTCTGTACTCCTCGAATACATCGGGGTGAATGTATTCTACCACGGGAAGGTGTTTCTCTGACGGTCTTAGGTATTGACCTATAGTAAGTATCTTGACGCCGGAGGTTGCCAGGTCACAGATCACATCCTTGACCTCCTTTTTTGTTTCACCAAGTCCCACCATAATCCCTGACTTTGTGATGATCTTGGGGAAGTTTTTTGCTGCGAACGAGAGGATCTCAAGCGAACGGCTGTAATCAGCCCCTGGGCGAACGGTTTTATACAACCTTGGAACCGTCTCTAGATTATGGTTAAAGACATCAAAGCCTTCGGCAAGTAGCGGTTCAAGAATACCCTTGTTTCCCATAAAATCAGGGGTTAGAAGCTCCACAGACACAGCTTGGGGTAGTTTTTTTATCTCCCGTATTGTCTTGATGAACTGTCCGGCTCCGTAGTCGCGGAGGTCATCCCTGGTGACGGATGTTATAACGGCATGTTTTATGCCAAGTAGCTCGATTGTCTTTGCGATGTTCGCTGGCTCGTTGGGATCTGGTGGGAGGGGTTTGCCCTTTTTTATCGCACAGAACCTGCATTTTCTTGTGCAGACATCTCCGAGTATCAAGAAGGTTGCTCTTCCGAGGGAGTAGCAACGGCTTCTGTTTGGGCAGGCTGCTTCCTCACATACGGTGTGAAGCCGGAATTTTCGAATGAGCTCACGAACCCTTCTGCTTTTTTCTGTTGAGACAAATTTCTGCTTGAGCCAGTCGGGTTTCATTATTCCCTTTGTCTTTTGCGGAATCTTGCCGGCGGGATATTGAGTTTCTGGCGATATTTTGCGACTGTTCTCCTTGCGCATATGATCCCTTCTTTGCGCAGCATATCGGATATAGCCTGATCGCTCAAAGGGAGTGATGGATCCTCCTGTTTCACGATCTCTTCGATCCGTTTTTGGACCTTCTCGGCGGATGTGGCTTCTCCGCTCAGGTTCTTTAGCCCCTGTGTGAAGAAGTATTTCATCGGGTATGTTCCGTAAGGTGTCTGCACATACTTATCACTGACCACCCTCGAGATGGTGGCAGTATGTACTCCGAGCTCGTTTGCGATCTCTTCCATCTTTAGAGGGTGTAGGTTCCCTGGTCCTTTCTCGAAGAACTCCAGCTGGTGGGCAATCAACTCCTTCATTGTGGCGACAAGTATGCTTTCGCGGTGTTGAAGTGAACTAACCCACCATCTTGCTGAGTTGAGTTTGTTGAGCAGGTCCTTCCTTTCTTCCTTGGAGAGTTTCCTCCGATTCTTGAGCATATCCATATACCGGCGGTTGACCCTGAGGGTTGGGATGGATGAGTTATTGTATCTCACCTCCCATTTCCCGTTCACCTTCTCCACAACGAGGTCAGGCTCGATTGGGTGATTGGTAGTATCAAACTCTGATGCAGGGGCAAATGATAGTGTTCTCAAGATTGACAAAGCCTTTGCGAACTCCTCATTGGATACTCCCATCCTTTTTGTTATCTGGTATGTGCTCTCCGACAACAGGTTCTCGAACTCCTCTTTTATGATCCTGTATGCAAGGCTATCCTTTTTCCCAAGGTTCTCCAGCTGGATGAGAAGCGATTCCTTGAGGTTTCTTGCTGCTATTCCTGGTGGGTCGAATGTCTGGATGACCGAAAGCACCTTTTCTACCTCATCCTTGTCCGTTGGGGGAGTAAGTTTTAACCCCTCGTTGATATACTCGATGATGGTCTCAAGTGGGAGGGACAGGAACCCCCGGCGGTTAAGGTTTCCGATGATTGCCTCTCCTATTACGAGTTCTCTTTTGTTGTTTGTGGATAGGCGTAGCTGTTTCATCAGATGGTCAAAAAGTTTCTCCTTTGCGGGGACGACATTTATAGGCTCGAAATCGCTTTCTGGTTCCTTCTCGAGTATATGAGGGAACGATAGGTTCATCTGCTCGATGAAGTTATCCCACTCGTCGAGTTCTTGCTCAACCTTTTGGTCGGGGTTACGCTCTTTTTCCTCAACAACTTCAAGGAATGGGTTGGTGTCCAATTCCAGCTTCAGGTCTTTCTCAAGCTCGAGACGGGGTATCTGCAGAAGCTTCATCGTCTGGATGAGCTGGGGGGTAAGTATCTGCTTTAGAATGAGCTTCTGCTCAAGTCTTAGTTTCATCTCTTCCTTACCTCTCTCATATTTTAGTATAATAAAAACCGAACAAAAATCAAATTCAAAATTGGTTGACATTCTTGGTAAGGAGAATATTTTGTTGATTTGGTTAAAGCATCGGGAGGATAGAATGTCAGCGTATGAGGATTTGAAGAGGAAGATTGAGTCGTATGAGGCAGAAATAGGTATACTCGGTCTTGGTTATGTTGGGCTTCCGCTGGCGATAGAGTTCTGTAAGGCGGGTTATAAGGTCTCAGGGTATGACATTAGCAAGCGGAAGGTTGATCTTGTGAATTCTGGTTCCTCTGATGTGGATGATGTCTCTTCGAGGGATGTAGCTCAGTATGTTTCGACTGGGGCGTTGAGGGCATACTCTACGCCTGAGATTCTGTCCACGGTGGACATCCTACCGATATGTGTTCCAACACCGCTCTCCAAGACGAAAGATCCGGATATGAGCTATATCCGTAGGGCAGCCAATGATGTAAAAAGGTTTCTCCGTCCTGGTCACCTTATTATTCTCGAGAGCACAACCTACCCAGGTACAACCCAGAATGAGCTTTTGCCACTGTTTGAGGAAACGGGTCTTAGGGTAGGTAAGGATTTTTTCCTCGCCTTCTCACCGGAGAGGGTCGACCCTGGGAATCCGCATTACAACACAAAGAACACTCCAAAGGTCGTTGGAGGTGTAACAAAGGCTTGCCTCGAGCTCACACTGGCGATATACAGCAAGGTAATAGATACCCTCGTTCCGGTGTCGTCACCGATGGTGGCGGAGATGACGAAGCTTTATGAGAACACCTTCCGGAACATAAATATCGGGCTGACAAACGAGTTTGCCATCATCTGCGATAAGCTCAAGATAGATGTTTGGGAGGTGATAGATGCGGCGGCGACAAAGCCTTTTGGATTTATGAAATTCACACCAGGACCGGGTCTTGGTGGGCATTGTATCCCGATTGACCCGCATTATCTCTCTTGGAAGATGCGGGGGCTCAACTACCATACACGCTTTATCGACATCGCAGGGGATGTGAACTCCAATATGCCAAACTATGTTGTCCTTAAATGTATGGAGGTCCTAAACCGCTTCAAGAAGAGCCTGAACGGCTCAAAGGTTCTCGTTCTCGGCATTTCCTATAAGGAGAATATCTCCGACATCAGGGAATCACCTGCTCTGGAGATTATGAAACTGCTTAAGGAGCAGGGGGCAAAGGTTATCTATAACGACCCTTATGTTCCGAGTTACATTGATGAGGAAACAGGGGAAGAGATCTGCTCTACTCCACTGACTGTCCGGCTCCTGCAGGAGTCCGACTTAACTCTTATTCTCGTTGCTCACTCGGATTACGACTACGATTTCATCGTCAAGAATTCCCAGATTATCTTTGATACCCGCAATGCGACGAAGGGGATAGTATCGGATAAACTATTTCGGCTTGGCGCAACAAGATAGCCTGATATACTTAACGAGCACTTTATATATCTCTTTTTCCACACCTGATAGGTCCTCGATGTGAGATCGGATAACCTCTTCATCCCCTCGGATAACAGGACCCGTCATAGCATCACAGATTTTTAGTGTTCTGAAGTTTGAGATGGCAGATTTCGCAATCTTTGCTACGCACTTTTTCGATAGGGGTTCTTCTATTCCTGCCTGGGTGAGTTTGTTTTTTGCGATGTCGAGGATTGCAATGAGGATATATGAGCTGAAGGATGCACCAAGGTGATATAGTCCCTTTTTCTCTGTTGGGATTTCCAAAAGCGTTCCGCCGAGTTTTCCGACGGTTTCCCATGCGGGTCTTGTTGCCTCGCCTTCTCCGAACCAGAAGATACTTGCGAACGGATTCTTCTTGAGAGAGTTTTCCGTGAATGTTTCGAGTGGATGAAGCGATGCGGTGTGGAGAGCTTCTGATTTCTTCAGCACATTCGACGGCAGAGCGCCTGAGAAGTGTACAACTATCTTCGGCTTGTTTGTTCTTTCGGCAATCCTCTCAGCTACCTTCTCGATCTTCTTGTCATCTGTTGCTATAAGGATTACATCGCAAAGTTTTACAATATCCTCAAACGATGAGAAGAGTTTTTCCTGCCGAAGCTCCTCGACCCTTTTGACCTTTCCTTTTTCCTTGTCGAATGCGAGGATTTTTCCCGGGAACCATCTTGTGATAGCTCCTCCCAGCCTTCCGACGCCGATTATGCCTACCATTTCCATCCCATCGAATGGGCGAACTCCTCGAACTTCTTCCTCTGTTTCGCAGTCAGCTTCTTAGGTATCTCCAGGTTCAGTTTTACATATAGGTCTCCTGTACCTCGAGCGGTTCTTACTCCTTCCCCTGGGATGCGCAGTCTTGCTCCAACCTTTGTTCCTGGTTTGATATTCACTGCTATCTTCCTCCCTGTTGGAAGGGAAAGCGCTATCTTTGACCCGAGGATAAACTGTGCAAGGTTCAGTGTCACGCTCGTATGTATGTCGTCTCCAACCCTTCTGTAGCCTCTGTGGGGTGCAATGTGGATGGTTAATGTTATGTTACCGGTTGCCTTGTCTCCCCGGACGACAAGTCTCTCTCCGTCTCTTATCCCTGGTGGAATGTTGATTCTGAATCTTTTCCTTCGTCGGAATATGCCAGGCACGGGCAGTTCGACCGTTGTTGTCCCGCCTTTGATTGAGAGCTCGAACGGTATGGTGATGCTTGCTTCAAATGTTCTTGGGACAGTTCGTGACACCGTTTCAAACGGGGTATCTGTAAAGAATGAGCGGAGAAGTTCCTCTAAGTTGAATTCAAACCCTATTCCTCTTCCCCTGAAGTGGTTGAATATATCGGAGAAATCGAATTCGCCTGTTCCTCCGTGTGGAATTCTTGTGCCTTGTGTGTATCTTCGCACCTCGTCGTACTGGGCGCGTTTCTTTTTGTCGCTTAGGACCTCGTACGCCTCTGATATCCTTTTGAACTTCTCGGCAGCTTGCGGGTCGTTGGGGTTAGCATCCGGGTGATACTTTCTTGCAAGTCTGTGGAAGGCTCGTTTTATCTCCTCTTCTGATGCGTTTTCCGGTACACCGAGGGTCTTGTAGTAATCCTTGAACTCCACATTATGTCCTTCTCGATATGAGAACAAGTCTTATAAGCTGTGCAACAGCCATAAGTGTTGCAGCAACATATGTCATTGCAGCGGCTGTCAGAACCTTGCGGACGCCGGCAATTTCTCCTTCACTGACTGAACCTGTTTCCCTCAGTGCGATGAGTGCTCGCCTCGATGCATCGAGCTCCACGGGTAGTGTGACGAGGTGAAGGATGACGGCAAACGAGAACAGAATTATCCCCGTTTTTACAAGAGATGGAAGCCCGAAGATAAACCCGAATATAAAAAGCGGGATAGCAAGATTTGAACCGAACCCTGCAATCGGAACGATAGCTCCCCTTATCTTCACAGGTAGGTACCCTCTTGCGTACTGGATAGCGTGCCCTGTCTCATGTGCGGCAACACCGATGGCAGCAACTGATGGGGAGTTATATACCGGCTCCGACAGGGCAAGTTCGTTCCTTCTCGGATCGAAATGGTCAGTCAGTGTTCCCCCAATTGATCTTATCTTTATGTTACCGAGCGAGTAGGCTGAGATTATCCTCTCTGCAGCCTCTCTTCCCGTCAGCCCGGAGGATGAGCGGATCTTCGAGTATCTTGCGAATGTCGATGAGACCTTGTGCTGTGCCCAAAATGAGAGAATGAGAACCGGTATAAGCAGAATGAATGTCCAATCGAAGAAGAACATTCTGCCTCTCCTTTCTTTTGAGAAAGGAATATACAACCTTTTCTGCCTTTGTCAACCGGTTGACCGGCTCCGTTGGAGACATCCGTGTAGACGGTGATATTAGCTTATCACCTCATAATCTGCGTTCTCTGTGCCGCCTTCCTCCTTTTTACCTTCTGATTCATCGGTGGTTGTAGTTGAGCCAGTTGATCCGGTTTGTGCTTGCGTCTTGTATATCGACTCGGAGATACGGAACCAGTCTTGTTGTAGGTCCTTCATAACTGTTCTTATCTGGTTGATTTCGTTCTTCTTGATGGCTTCTCGGAGCTCTTTTATTCTGTTTTCAAGTGTTTGCCTGTCGGATTCGGAGATCTTGTCCCCCAGCTCCTTCATCTGCTTCTCCGTTGTATATGCGAGGTTGTCCGCCTGGTTCTTCAGCTCAGCCTCCTCGCGTTTCTTTTTATCTTCGGCAGCGTGTGCTTCTGCCTCCTTGATCATCCGCTGAATTTCCTCGTCTGATAGTCCGGATGAGCCTTCAATCCGTATCGATTGTTTCTTACCTGTTGCCATATCCTTTGCAGACACATTCAGGATACCGTTTGCGTCGATATCGAATGTTACCTCTATCTTTGGGACACCTCTTGGAGCAGGCGGAATTCCTTCGAGGTAGAACCTGCCAAGGCTTCTGTTGTCTCGAGCCATTGGTCGTTCTCCTTGAAGGACATTTATCTCCACAGATGTCTGTCCGTCTTGAGCTGTGGTGAATATTTCTGTTTTCTTCGTTGGGATGGTTGTGTTCCGCTCGATGAGCCTGGTGAACACGCCGCCGAGTGTCTCAACCCCAAGAGAGAGAGGAGTTACATCCAGAAGCAGGATATCCTTTACATCGCCAGCTAATACTCCGCCCTGAATAGCCGCACCCACTGCTACAACCTCGTCTGGGTTTATCCCTTTAAGCGGTTCTTTGCCGAATAACTGTTTCACCTTCTCCTGGACAGCAGGCATTCTTGTCTGACCACCGACCAGTATCACCGCGTCTATGTCTGACGGCTCAAGCCCGGCATCTGCTAAAGCCCTTTTGCAGGGAGCTGCTGTCCGCTCAATCAGGTCGTCTACGAGCTGTTCCAGCTTCGAGCGTGTAAGTTTCATATTGAGATGCTTCGGTCCACTGGCATCGGCGGTTATGAACGGCAGGTTTATCTCGGTCTCAAGCGTGGTCGAAAGCTCACACTTTGCCTTCTCTGCAGCCTCCTTTAGCCTCTGCAAAGCCATCGGATCACGCGATAGGTCTATCCCTTCCTGCTTCTTGAACTCACTCACAACCCAGTCGATTATCCTTTGGTCGAAGTCATCTCCACCCAGATGTGTATCTCCGTTGGTGGATTTTACCTCGAATACACCTTCCGCAATCTCGAGAATTGATATGTCAAACGTCCCACCGCCTAAGTCATATACAGCAATCTTTCCCTGCTTCTTTTTGTCGAACCCATATGCTAAGGCTGCGGCGGTAGGCTCGTTTATTATCCTCTTGACAGTTAACCCGGCAATCCTTCCTGCATCCTTGGTCGCTTTTCTCTGGCTGTCGTTGAAGTAAGCTGGAACTGTGATAACCGCCTCCGTCACCTTCTCACCGAGATAATCTTCCGCTGTTTCCTTCATCTTGCGTAGAATCATTGCCGATATCTCAGGAGGAGAATAAAGTTTCCCTCCTACCTTGACACGGGCATTACCGCTGGAGTCTGCTGTGACTTCATACGGGACCTCCGATGCCTCGTTTTTTACCTCCGAGAACCTCCTGCCCATAAACCTCTTTATCGAGAAGATAGTGTTCTTTGGATTGGTGATAGCCTGTCTTTTTGCGACTATTCCGACAAGCCTCTCTCCCTTGTCGGTGAACGCAACGACGGATGGGGTGGTCCTTGCTCCTTCCTTGTTTGGAATGACAGTGCTCTTTCCACCCTCCATAACAGCGACACAGGAATTGGTTGTCCCAAGGTCAATGCCGATAATCTTCCCCATTTTTACCTCCAAAAGGTGTTAGGGGGGAGAAGGTCTCCCCCCGTTTGGTGTTAGCTGACCTCGATAGGGATCTCCTTCCCGCGGACCTTCTCGCTCTTCGGGACAGTGATGGTAAGCACACCGTTTTTGTATCTTGCCTTTACCTTGTCTGCCTCCACTGGAACACCAAGCCTGAACGAGCGAGAAAACTTGCCGCAGGAACGCTCGATCCTGATCTCTTCGTAATCCTCTACCCTTTCCTCACGCCTTTTTTCACCTGAGATGGTGATTACATCATCCTGAATGCTAACCTTGATGTCGTTCTTGTCCATCCCAGGTATCTCAGCCTCGATTATGAAGCTGTCTTCCCTTTCCCTAATGTCCACAGCAGGAAAGGTCTCAAATAGGCTTTCCTCCTCCCCAAAAGCCCTGAGGAAGTTCCTCATAATGCGGTTAACCTCTTCCTCAATCGGGAGGATAGGTCTCATCATCGGTCTCCACCTTACTAACGCCATACTGCCTCACCTCCTTTCTGTTTTTTGTCTCCGCAAGAAGTTAAGCAATATTCGTGCCAAACACCGCCCTTGCTGCAAGTGGTTTATTTTAGGGGATTGCTGGAGCTACTGTCTATTGACATCTTGTGGCATATATGTGGCAAATTGCCACAATAGGCATAATTACACAATTTTTGACCCGGATTGCCACTAATCGCCAGTTGCCATTTTTTCCAATCTCTTCATCGGGTAGTTCATTGCTATGACGATGAGTTTATCGTCTTCTTTTATATATCCGATATCGTCATCCTTTGGGTTTATGTAGATTTTCTTATTCCGTTTGAGTCCGATGAGTGTTACGGGTGATTCCGTGCGGTTCTTTTTTGTAATTATTTCAGCCAGTTCGTAGAAGGAGAGTTTCTTTTCCGTCCATGGGGTTGGGACCTTCACGAGGTATATTTCGTTTGTCTCCTCGCTGATTGTCATAAGTCGTCTGTATATCTCTACGGTATCGGGGTAGAGGAGGGCGGTTGCGGATAGGAGGACATCGGTTTCTGTTGGTGTTATGACGGTGTCTGCGATATGTGAGAGCTTGTTGGCGAAGTCATTGTCTTCGATGTATGTTATAATCTGTGGCAGTTTTTTGTCCGACTCGTCCTTCATCTTCTTTATGCTCAGTGCGCAGAATAGGACAGCGAGTTCGGGGTTATTATCTCCTGCTGGTGGTAGGATGAGGACTCCTTTGGCGTTCTGGACCCCGGCGTTTTTTAGGTCGTTTTCTGAGACCAGCGAACCGCTCACAGTTTTTATTTGCTGTTGTGCGTCGAGCCGTTCGATTATATTCTGCACATCTTCCACCTCTTCTTCGCGGACGAGCACTGCGATCGGTCTTTTCTCGTCTCCGAGGGCAGGGTTTGTCAGCTGAGTCAGTATCTTTTCCATATTCTCGTTCCAGCCGCACACAACGAAGTGGTCTTCCCAGTTTATCTTCATCTTTTTCCTCCAGGATTGGCGGAGTTTATCGAGTAGTGCCGCTCCGATAAAGAGTGTTCCCACGAGGAGGTATCCGAGGGATGTCAAAGCGGCTATCAATTGTCCTACAAAGCTCGATGGTGTTCCTTGTTCCATTCCGTAGAAGACGGTAGCGGGGTATAGCATCCCCACGAGTGAGCGTGGTAGTGTTCTGAAGGAGGAGTTGTTGAGGTCGTCTCCCTGGCAGAAGCAGCGCTCACTTATATAGATGAGTGAAGAGGATAGTATCCAGAGTGAGAGAAGCAGGAGTATTCCTTTTCCGAGGTTTGTATGGAAGAGAAATCTTGGTAGTTTTCCATCGAAGCGGCTTCTCTTTGCCTTTGTGAATGTAAAGAATATAAGGAATAGGGTCAGGAGAGAGAGGATGGTTGCCACTATGGCATCGATACTTTTAACCATTGCTGTTTCTCACGCCGAGATAGACTCTTGGTACCCTTTCTGATATTCCTGTTAGTATCTCGTAGTTGATTGTATCGACTAATGCAGCCATATCATCGGCTGAGATCTCCTCTTCACCTTGTTTTCCGATTAGGACGACCTCGTCTCCGACATTTACCTTCATATCCTCGGGAACAAGCACCATTGTTGTGTCCATACATATTCTACCTATTATTTTGCATCTTCTTCCGCCGAGCAGAACCTCTCCTTTGTTGGAGAGTGAGCGTCTCAGTCCGTCTGCGTATCCTGCCCGGATGATAGCTACTCTTGTTGGTGAGGTTGTTTTGTATGTTCTGCCGTAGCTTATAGACCAATCCTTTGGGAACTGTTGCACCTGGACTACCCTTGTCTTGAGCTCGAGTATCGGTTCAACGGCTATCTTCTTTTTCACCTGTTTGGATGGATACAGTCCGTAGGCGAGTATCCCCGGTCGGACGCAGTTCCCCATCAGGGGGTAGTTCATAAACCCTGCTGTATTTGATATATGCACTATGGGGATTTTTATTCCTAGTTCATCGAGCTTTTTCAGGACGAAAGCGAACCTTTTTATCTGTAGTCGTGTAAACTCTATGTCCTCTTTTTTGAAGGAATCGGCGATTGGGAAGTGTGTAAATATCCCTTCGATTTTTATATTTGGTAGCCTTGCGATTGATACTATTTCTCCGACAGCATCTTCCCAGAATATACCTGTTCTGCCCATACCGGTTTCCACTTCGATGTGGCAGATGGTGGTTTTTCCTCTTTTTTCTGCTTCCTGGGATATTATTTCTGCGTAGCGTCTTTCGATGATGTTGGGGGATAGCTCGAAGCGGATTATCTCTTCTATCTGTTCGAACACAGCAGGTGTCAGGATGACGAGCCTTGAGCGTATTCCGGCTTTTCTCAGTGCGATCCCTTCTTCAGTTGTGGCGAGACCGAAGAGCCTTATTCCTTCCCTTTCTGCTTCCTGGCAGATGACCTCGGCGCCGTGCCCGTAAGCGTTTGCCTTGATAGCGAGCAGTATCTCTCTGCCCTCGGTCAGGCGCTTCATCTTTCTTATGTTATTTCTGAACTTATTGAGGTCTATCTCGGACCAGATATCGTAGCGGGAGCTGTTGGTCAGGTCAATTTTCATATCCGTTTTTCTGGCTTGGTTATGTAGATCTCGTATCGGAACCACTTGTTGTAGTTAGATATGTCTATTTCGAGGGGGTCGAATTCTGTCTCTTTTGCTGCTTTTTTTATTGCTTCGTCTATTGCGGGACTTCCTGTGGGCTGGAGTATTTCCACCTCCGTCACCTTTCCAAACGGGTCTATGCGGATCCTCAATTTTACCCTTTTCCCTTCCAGGTCGCTTCTATATTCTTGTTCAGGGTAGGAAAGCACACCTCTTTTCTTTGGGTTAGGGGCTTTTGGAAGGTCTTCCCAGGTGACCTCTGTTGTTGTATCCTTTACCTGTGCCTCCTGTGCGTATGCTACTGTGTCGGGTTTGGGCCCTCTTTCTTCTTTGGGTATTTTTGCCTTTGCCACCTCAAGTCTTCCTTCTCCCAGTTTTGCCTTGGCGAACTGTGAGTATTCCGTTTCTTCATATTCCTCCCTCACAAGTGAGTACACTTTCCTTGCTGAATCTTGGTCACCGAACCTTTCCCCGACGATATCTGCCATGGCGAGTAGCGCCTTCGGTCGGAATTTGCTTTCTGGGAACTCTGTTGCTACCATAGAATAGTAGTAGAGAGCGGAATCGAGTCTGTTATAGACGAGGTAGAAATCTTCTCCTTTTGCGAACAGGAACCCGACGGTTTTTGCTCCGATGGAATCGACTGCTACTCCCTTTTGTTTGAAGAATGCGACCGCCCCGACGGTATAGTCGGAGTTTGGGTAGTCTGTAAGTATTCTCGAGAAATATTCGGTTGCCTTATCTGGGTCGTTTTTCTTGAATAGATATATCCAGCCGAGTGCATATAGTGCCTTTGGAGCGAGTTTATCCTCTGGGTAGTTTTCGACGATATATTTGTACTCGTTTATAGCGCTATCCGTTTGTCCGACACCGAAGAGATACATTTCTGCTAATTTGAGCTGTGTTTCGACCGATGCCTCCTTGCCGAGGGAGTCGATTTCCGTCTGATACGATGTCAGCTTCCCGATGTTTGCGCTTCTTGCCAGAGCCTCCTTTGCGATCTCCGATGACGGCGCCATAATACTCACGGAGTCATACATTGCCTTTGCTTCCTTGAGGTTTCCGAATAGGAACTGTTGCATCTCCCCGAGATAGAAGTAGCCGTATGCTGCGTCCTCTGTTCTTGGGAATCTGTCTATCGCTTTTCGGTAGGATGAGATTGCGTTCGCCGTGTCGTATTGTGCCTCGTAGAACTTGCCGAGCCTGATGTATAGCTTCCCCTCGTATGCTGAGAATATGTTATTCTCGAGGAGTGAGATGTATATCTTGTATGCCTTATCGAACTTCTTTTCTTCTATATACACATCTGCTATCATCATCCTGGCACCGAAGTAGTCGTCTTTGGAGATATTTTTGTATTCTACATTTTCGAGGTAGGATATGGCTTCCTGGTAGTTTTTCTCCTTGAAGTAGATGCTTCCTATCCTGATGAGGACTTTGTTCTTCTTATCCGAATTAGGGAACTCCTTCAGGAATTTGATATATCTTTGGAGAGCCTCCTTGTAATTCTCGTTTTCGTATGCGAACTCAGCGAGCATAAACGCTGCCTCTTCTGCTTCCTTAAGTTTCTTTTCTTGTGCTATTCTCTCCAGCTCACGTTTGGCGTTTATATAGTCTCCGGTTTTGTATTTGGCGAGGTAGTAGTAGTATTCTGCTTGCTGGTTAAGTGGACTTTCTGGGAAGGAGAGAGCCAGCTCATCGAACTTCTGGATAGCCTTGCTGTATTCCCCCTCGTGGAAGTAGCACATCCCGATGAGGAAGAGTGCGTCGTCTGCATATTCACTTTCTGGGTAGTATGTCAGCACCTTTGATGATTTCTTGATGGAGGTGTCGTATAAACTCTTTGCGTCCGATGGAAGTGTGGTTTCTCCCTTCTTTAGGGCTTCTTTTCTTTTCTTTTCAGCTCGGTTGTAGTTCTTCTTTGCGAGGAAGAATGTGTTATAATAGACACATCCTGAGCTGGCGGTTATAGCGATTAGGGCAGCGAACAGGATTGACTTTGGCATTCTCATTCTGTTCTGTTTCCGAAGACTCTCATATAGATTTTGTCGACATTCCTCATATATATGTCGAGGTCAAATACAGCTTCTATCTCTTCCAGGGTTAGATATCTTCGTATCTCTCCGTCCTCAACGATGAGTGCTTTGAAATCGAGCCCCTCGTTCCAGCATTTGAGAGCCTTTCCCTGAATCATCGAATATGCCTTATCTCTCGGGAGTCCTGCCTTCATAAGCGCGATGAGGAACCTTTGCGAGAAGACGAGTCCCTTAGTTAGCCAGATATTTTCCTTCATCCTCTCGGTGTTTATGGTGAGGTTTTGGAGGGTATCTGCGAGTTTGACGAGCATATAATCTGTGAGGATTGTTGCATCGGGCAGGATAATCCTTTCGACCGATGAGTGTGAGATGTCCCGTTCGTGCCAGAGGTTTATGTTCTCGAATGCGGGGGTTATGTATGAGCGTAGCATTCTTGCGAGTCCGCAGAGCTGCTCCGACTGAATGGGGTTCTTCTTGTGTGGCATAGCGGATGACCCTTTCTGCCCGGAGGCGAACTTTTCCTCAAATTCCCGTATCTCTGTTTGCTGTAGGCTTCTTATCTCTGTTGCGACCCTCTCTACTGCTGCCCCGATGAAGGCAAGCGCTACTATGTATTCGGCGTATCTATCCCTTGGCACAATCTGGGTTGAGACGGGTTCTGGCTTCAGTCCGAACCTTTCGCATACATATTTCTCCACCTCAAAGTCGATGAGGGAGTAGTTTCCCACAGGTCCTGAGATCTTTCCGTATCGCATATTTTCAGCAGCGTCTTCAAGCCGTTTGAGGTCTCGGTTGAACTCCGAGTAGAACCCCGCGAACTTCAGTCCGAGGGTTGTTGGCTCTGCATGGATACCGTGTGTCCTACCGATGGTAGGCACATATTTGTACTTGTCTGCAAGTCCATAGAGTATCTTCTGCAGTTTTTCTATGTCCTCTCTCAGGACATCAGTTACCTCCTGTATGATAATGGCGTTTGCGGTATCGACTATGTCGGATGATGTTAGCCCCATGTGGATGAACTTACCGTTCTCACCGACCGATGCCTGAAGCACATCGACGAATGCTGCGACATCGTGGTGGGTTATTTTCTCCCGTTGGACGATCTTTTTTATGTCTGCCTCTGCGGTTTCCTTTATGTTCTTGAATATCTTCTTCGGGAGCAACCCGAGATCTTCTTGTTTCTCCAGAACAGCGAGCTCAATCTCGAGCCACTTTTGAATCTTGTACTCCTCCGTCCAGAAATGGGCTATCTCCTCCCGTGAGTACCTCTCTATCATACTTATTCCTCCTACCTTAAAAGGATTATCTTTTTGGATGCAGAATATCTTTTCCCGTTTATTCTGACAAAGTACATCCCAGATGGTAGGTCGCAAGCGTTCCAGCTGAGTATGTGTTCTCCCGGTTCTGCCTTACCAGAAAAGATTGTTCTGACTGTTTCTCCTTTGATATTGTAGGCAGAGAGGGTTATATTCTCCTCTTCTGGCAGACAGAATCTTATGTTTATACTTTCGTTGAACGGGTTCGGGTAGCAGGATAAATGTAGTCTGTGAGGTTGAGTTCTTTCTTCTATGATGTTCAGCGATTCTACTATGTAGTATAGCTTCAGGTCATCGATATACCATCCAGCATAGTTTACGCCGGCGTCGCTACCGAAGTGGAACCGAACCTTGACCGTATGCCCTAAGTAAGCCGACAGGTCGAATTCCTCGGTGTGCCAGTGGTTGCCGTTTGTCTCTCCGTTGAACCCTTCCTCGCCGCCAATGTATGGGTTGCTTGATGTTATTGTCCCGTCGTATCCTCCCTCTGGAGTTATGACTGTCCATTCTCCGCCATCGACCTGTATCTTCACATTGCCACCGTCATATCTTCTGTAAGATGGCCAGCCACCTTGCTCGAACTCATACCAGTGCCAGAATGTAAGTTTTGCATCCGTTGCATTTGCTGGGAGTTCGTATTCGTCTGTCTCAAGCATTGCCTCCGCACCATCGGAGTAGTTTCCACTAAGGTTTGTTGCCCAGCAGTTGACCCCTGAATGGGCTGTGTCTGGTCCGGATGTTGGTATACCCCATTCCCATTCTGTGCCGGATGTTTCTGTGAGGACTGCACTCATCTCAAAGTCAGTGTTCACGAGATAAACTGTGTCTATCTGATACAGTGTGAAGTTTATCACAAGGTCATCGTAATCGCCGACTGTGACACTTACCGCTGTGTCGCCGTATCCTTCCTTAGATGCTGTTATAGTATAATCTCCTGGGATGAGGGAGAGGAGTTCGTAGTTTCCGTCGGAGTCGGTTGTATCTGTTCTTGTAAAATCTCCGGATGTTGCCTGAACCCGTATCCCTGAGTGTTCGGTTGCATCCGGCAGGAGTGCGATACCGTGGATGCGTGATGTTCCGAGTGGTGCAAGCTGGACATCGAGGCGGGTGGCTTCGGTTGTGTCGGCGTAGACACCTGTTACGGTCTTTGTCCGGTAGCCGGGGCAGGAGAATGTCAGGTTATAGAACCCGTTGAGGAGTATTCTATGATAATCTCCAACTGCCGGGTCGCAGTGAACATCTCTGTCAAGCCCCTCTACCGACACTGTTGCGGGAAGTGGCTCGCCGGTTATGCTGTCTGTAACTATCCCTCTTATTCCCCAAAGTGAACATAAGGCAAACTGGAACATTGCTTCACGGTTATCCTCCCATAAGCCATCGAGTGATGAGACGGGAGGAGCCTTGGTATTCGATAGTTCTATGGTAAAGTCGATATCCGAGCGTTGCCAATAGACCCAGTCCTGCAGGCTGCCGTCGACCTCATACCACCTGTAGCCGTTTGTTGTACCGAAGGCAGAATCAGGGTTAGGATTTGTATACATTGGGCTGTTGTATCGGGAGTAGTGTATAGCCATATGGAATAGCAGCGGTTCTTCGTCGGGTATGGTTGATGTATGGTCCCATAGTCTGTTAACGATCAAAGCCCCTGTGTGGAAGTTCGCCGAGGCAACGAAGTATCTCTCGTTGCAGAAATCCATAAACGCTTGTGTCTCCTGATATACTGTGTATGTTCCGTCTTCGCCCATGCTTCCGTCGGGCACCGGAAAGTTCCTGTTCGGATCGATGCCGTTTGAAAGCGTTCTCTGCCAGCTCGGTGTATGCTCATACCCATCGGGATTGTAAAGTGGCATCACCCATAGGTCTATCTCGTTGACAAACTCTGTTATGTCGGGGTCTGTTCCATACCCTGTGAGAAGCATTTTTATGAATTCTATGCAGAATGGCACGCTGACAGGCTCATCGCCGTGCATCGTCGATGAGTATCTGAACTCCGGCTCATCCTCCTGGATATCGGGATTGTCGGTAATCCGCATAATATACATCCATCTGCCTTCCTGCGTTGGTCCGATGGAATCCAGACGACACAGCTCGGGATAGCTTTCTGCAAAGGAATGGAGGGTATCTCTTATCTCGCTGTATTCTGGGTAATATAGAGTTGAGGTTGATAGCTTCTGCCCTCGATAGCAGGGGACAACAAACGGCTCATAGTAGTATCCTTTTTCATCGAGGTATCGCATACCTTTGTCGAAGACATAAGCAATCACTGTGTCCGGTTTCACATTATCGACCATAACATCAGGATTGGAGAAGAGCGGCTCGACCTCGCTTCTATCCTCATAGAATATCCTGACGGGTGTTTGTGCCAATCCTTGGGATGCAGAAAGGAGAGCAAGGAAAGAAGCCAATATTATCCTCTTCATCTTTCCCTCTTGATCAAGGTGAAAAATTGCGAAATTTTAATATATATTTAACTGCTATAAAATCAAGTCAAATCCGATTTTTGGCTTGACTATTTGCTTCCGCTTTGCTACAATTCAAAAAGGGAAGATTGTATGAGAACATTCCTTCTTTTATCGGTAATCTTTTTTGTTTGGGTTGTTCCATCCTGTGGGATGGAGGGTTTCGGTTATCCGTTGGTTACCGATAATGGGCAGATAATTGCAAGCGACTATCGGGGTAGCGGGCTCTTCCTGCTCGAGAACGATGTATCGTCGCTCGGTTGCCAGAATGAGTATCGCGGGAGGTACAAGGCTATCCACGGGGATATCCTCTTCTTCAAAAGGATAACATCGGATGGTCAAGCTCCCTATGTTTATCGATTTTCTACGGGCAAGGCAAAAAGGTTTCTTCCGCCTGTTGAGAGCTGCGGGATTATGCAGCCTGCTGGAGGGGGTAGAATTATTGTCCCGTATGGAGATGAGGTTCTTCTCCTGAATAACGGAGGGGTTGTCCGACGATACAGCATCGGTATCCCTATTCAGTGGGTAACTGTTGACACGGTGGGTTCCCGCTTTGCCTTCGTCGATGATGATGGGTATCTTTGCATATTCGATATAAGAACAGAGGAGGTCTCCCGCATCCTTCAGGAGTCTGGTTTTAAGCCAAAATTTTCCACCGATGGCAGATTTATCGCACTGTCTGGAATGGATACTGTTGTCGTTGTCGATGTCGCGACGAAAGAGATCTTTACATTTCCCGGTGGTAGAAATCCCGTCTGGGACACGAGAGGAGATGGCGTTTTTGTTCAGCTGACCGATGAGGCAAACTATGAGATTATAAGCTCCGATATCTGGTATTGGACGCCAGGGAAAGGAAAATATTCTATTACATCGACAGATAATCTTCACGAGGCTTTTCCTGTGGTTTCTCCAAATGGAGATTATCTATCCTTTGTCTCTTTGCCTGATGGGGATGTATATCGAGCTGATATAATGAGGAGTGAGAAAGTCTCATTATCGAATGTAACAGTTGTTGCCGATGGTGCAGATTGCCCGTACTCCGAGCCGCCAGAATTTGCACATAGTCCGAAGTCAGACATCTGGGTGCCGTACCTCCACCAGAAATGGGATACACCCGATTGGTTCAACGGTAGCTGGAGCTGTGGTCCATCCTCCTGCCTGATGGCTGTCCAGAGGTATTCCATCCTGCCCGAGCATCCGATAACCTGTTCCTATCCGTATTCTCATACCCACAACTTTGGCTGGTATGTTCCGAATGAATACACATTCAACGGCTACACATACGATATACTCGGTCTTGCCGCGGGGGATGTCTGGGTTCCCGGTGCCCACGGCTTCATCTGTCGGGAGTATGGAGGAGCTGTCTGGGCTTATATGGTCGATTTCCTATCTCAGCATACGCTCTCATCCTGGCAGGCGGCGGTTTCCTGGACAACATTCACAGGCGAGATAGATGCTGGATACCCTGTCGTCGCATCCACAAATACCATTGGGCACGGGCATATTCAATGTTTCAGGGGGTATGCTTACAACCATATAATCATCTCCAATGACCCATACGGCGATGCGAATACATCCCCTTGGGGGCAGTACAACGGAGAGGCTTGCTTTTACGATTGGCCAGGGTACGACAATGGGCTGGTTGAACTCGATGTCAGGCAGTTATTCATCGCAAGGCATTCTTACACTCCGCCTGCCGCCGATACGCTTGTCGATGACCTATCGGACGGCTTTGAGTATTATGGACCGCCCGAATACTGGCGTGCCTGGGCAGGTGGATATGAACATCATATTTACTGGACGAGGACCGTTGCGTCAGGCGATGATGTCAATTATGCCATCTGGACACCCGAGCTTCCAGCAGAAGGGGAGTATGAGGTTTTTGCCTATATCCCGAGCAGCTATGCCACGGCGAATGCAAGCTATATCATTCACCATTCCGGCGGTGAGACGATAATCGAGGTTGACCAATCGGCATACTCTGATGAATGGGTGTCGCTTGGGACATACAATTTTGCCGATGGTGATTACATCTATATTGGCGATGTGACGGGGACAACGGGCGATTATCTCGGCTGCGATGCGATGCTGTTCAGCCTGAGGGGTGAAGCAGTTTCCGATACTATTGTCGATGATGGCGAAAGCGGTTTTCATAGGTATGGTGATGTTTCCTTCTGGCATAACGGCTCGGGCGGATACAATAGCCATTTCTGGTGGACATACTCCACCGAGGGTGCCGATACCTGCTATGTCGAGTGGTATCCTGTCCTGCTGGCGCCGGGAAACTATGAACTGCTCGTTTATATCCCTGATAATCACGCGACCGCACGAGCTCGGTATCGCATCCGTTATCGGGACGGCGAGGCGGTCGTAGTGGTCGACCAATCTGTATATTATAATGAATGGGTCTCGCTCGGGACTTATCCTTTCACAGGAGACGCCTCCGAGAAACTTTACCTCGGTGATATGACAGGTCATCAGGGGGACTGGATAGCGTTCGATGCCGCCTGGTGGCATTATGTCTCTCCGCTCGATGTCGAGGGTGAGAATGTTCCCGAGAGGGTATCGCTTGTTGTCTGTCCCAATCCGTTCAATTCGGCTTGCAGGCTCGAGATTTCCGTTCCTACCGATGATGAACTGTCGATTTACAATATAAAAGGTGAGATGGTTGCCCGTTTCGAGCTTGCAGGGGGTAACAATTCAATTCTCTGGAAGCCTGATAATCTCTCATCGGGGATATACCTTGCCTCGACAGAGAGAGCCAAGCTATCGGGTAGATTGCTTTATTTGAAGTGATTAGAGCCTGCTGGCTATTTCAGATACACGACCCGCTTTGTCGCTGACCTGTTGCCAGCTGTTGCACGGACAATATAGACACCGCTGGCGATGTTTTCCTCCGGTTTCCAGACCAGATTTGCTTGAGCTGACCGGGGGACAACTTCACTCCATACACGGTTGCCAAGTAAATCATATATCTCTATTTCTGCTCCAGCAGGCGCACTGATGGCGACAGAAGAATTGAAGGGATTGGGATTTTGCCTAACGGAAGTAATCATTTTTCAAAAATAAAATTCAAATGATTTCCAAAATTAATCAAGTTTTTGTCTTCACAATGCCTATATTGTAATTTCTTTATTGTGTCTAACTTTTCTGTGTCATTAAACCATTTGCTATAGACCCCAAAAACTGGTGCGACAAACTTTTTAATTACACTAAGGTTATGTTGCATTCCCATTCTTTCTAATTCCTCTGCCGTGAAACTCCTGCATCCTGTCGACTTATGGTCCTGGTGAATTATACGAGTTTGGTAATAATTCATCAAATCTTCAAAGTAAATCTTTTCGCTCGGACCTTTTGCCATCATCTCAAAGAAATTTCCCCAAAAGGCGTTAACTGATAAGTGAATCTTTCCGGAAGGCTTGGTCACCCTCACAAGTTCACTAAAAGCTTTTTCAGTATTTTTGCAAAAACTGAAAGCATCTCCCAAACACATAACATAATCGAACTGGCAATTTTCAAACGGCAAATCCATTATATCGCAAATCTTATTTTCAATCCTTTCCTGTAACTTCATCTCTTCGATTTTCTCCTGCGCTCTTCTTAACATTCCCTCCGATATATCGCAGTTTATTATCTTTAGATTCTCATTTATGTTGGCAACTCTTATGCTAAATTCGCCTGTGCCACCTCCCGCATCCAATATTTTTCCGCTTTTGGGGAGATATATTTTTAAGTAGTGCTCTACCATTTCATACCAGAGCTGAATATAAGGATTATTCATTTTTTTGCCGGTCATATCGCCTCCTAGTTGCTCATATTTCAACAGTTTGTTTCTAAAACATATTAACTCCTATACCTTACTGAATTCAACTTATGTTGCCCAGCCTGGATAGCCTGGTTCTTCGTGGTGTCTGGCATTTACTTGCTTCCAGCCCCAGAGCAATTGACCCAGTTCTACGGCTTTAGCATTTTTCTCTAAGCAATCGTAGAACTGGTTATACATATTTTCACCGTCTTCTACAAATTTAACCATAAAATTGCAGTTCTCCCATTCTTCAAGAGATTTTCCAGGCCAATCGGTTCGAACAATAAAAGACAAACCAGGGAATTCACGATTTTCACCTTTGCAAGTTATTTTCAATGGAAATTCAATCCCAAGCTCATAGACAAGCTCTGAAACATTGTGGATATCCCGCTCATCCCCATAGTTTTGGGGAGACAAATCGGTTAAAGGAATGTCTTTAGTAGTGTCTAATGGTTTCCTTTTCAGATGAACTGCATGCAAGCCTTCTGCTCTTGCAAACATCGCACATTTCCTATCCCCAGTGAGAAAATATGTACCTGTATGAAAACCTATATTGCTAAGGAAGTTTTTTATCTGTTTTCTTATCAACTCATCCCGAATCGTGTTGTCCCCCGAAAAGTCAATATCAGGTGATATCTCTCCGGTAAGCAAGGTGGCGACTCCTTCTAAATCCGCACAGGTACTCATTTCCATAAATTCCTGAAGTGCACGGAAAGCTGTCCGTCTGTTATGAGTATCTTGCGTATCTTTGTCATCAAAATAATCTTTAGATGTATTTGCCTTATGTTCTATTTCCCCTGTACTTATTACACTTGCAACGAGTGTAATCCAGTTTGGTGTATCCAAATAGGGATAGCGAGCAACACCAACAAAGGAATCTAATAGCGCCCCTGTTACTACACCGTGGTAAAAGCAGGAAGTGTCAAGTCCAACAAGGATGTCGTCAAATCTGCACATATCTTTGGCAAGTTCGTCCAATTGGGGGGACCGAAGCAGCCCCATTCGCATCAAGGCTGCCTCAATAGAAGATTTTACATAATGACAAGTTTCTGCTGTTACTGGCAAAGATTTAAGAAGCGGCTTATATTTTATATTCATATTGTCCAAAAATACTTTGCCAAGTTCAATATCTTTACCCTTGATTTTGTTGGGTGGGAGTGTAGGATTTGCCTCTACAAACTTTTTTCTTTCATCAGCAGACCATTTCAATTCGATATTCATTTCATCAGGACAAGAAATAAATAACTCACATCCTTTCTTGAGCAGTGTTGAAAGAATAAACTCCAATTCACAGATATTGAATTTCTGCGGTTCACCAGGTTTTCCACCTTCAGCTTGGTCGGAAGGTATAGCTTTTACTATTTTATCAAAAAACTCATTTTGGATATCTCCCAAAGCAGCCTCAAATTCCCCCAATGAGGCACCAGGATGCTCTTCCCGATAGGATGTTATCGCTTCTATGACGGTATATTCTGCTTTACTTATAGGTGGTTCATGTTTTTGCTTCCTTCTATCATTATAATTATTAAAGGCTTTTTCTATTTCCTTGCTCTGGTCAATAGTGTCACCGGAAGGGTGCTTCCGGTTAAAACTGGTAAGTTTGACAATCAGGTTGGATACTTTGGGATATACATCGCCCTTTTGTAATCTATTGCTAATTTTGGTCCTTTTTGGACTGAGCCATAGTAAGCCTGGTGCGCAGACTCTTGCCAACATATTCGCTAAGTCTGTAGTCCTGCCGATTGAGCGGCTTGGGGCAATGAGAGTAATTATATCGTTCTTATCATCAACACAATACCCTCGAAACAGCAGAGAATACACAGAGAGCACATAATGCCCTACCGAACGATTCCTGACCAGCATCTTTGCTACTTTTCTTGACATTTTACACCTCCTTTTACTAAACCATTTTTTAATTTTGCTCGCAATGAGCAGATAACTCGTTTATATCAGAATTTTGCATATACCTACTATAACGCACCGCACACCCCTGCCTCGTGCGCCATCTCCGTTTCTTTGTTCTCAATGTAATATTCCCCATCTCCCATTGCAAGAAAAATATATTTCTTGCCAAAATAGGATTAAGTTTCTATATTTTGCAATCATAGCAAATCTTAAGGGGGCAGGATGGAACTGCCGGAGGGTTTCAAAAAGAAATGCAGTGAGGCGAAGAGCGTTGTCTTCTTCACCGGTGCGGGGATATCTGCCGAGAGTGGCATCCCGACATTCCGCGGTGAGGACGGATTGTGGAGAAAGTTCCGTGCCGAGGAGATAGCTTCACTGGACGCGCTTTACAATAACACCAAGGAATTCTTTGAATTCTATAGAGAGCGGTTCCTCTCTCTCAGGGATAAGCTCCCTAATCCTGGTCATTATGCAATATCCGAAATGGAGTCTGTTTTCCCCGATGTGTCGGTGATAACGCAGAATATCGACGGTCTGCATAGGAAGGCTGGCAGTAAGCAGGTTTTCGAGATACACGGTAGTATATTCTATGAGTATTGTCAGACCTGCCGGTATCGTCAGCGTGTGCCAGATGAGAGGGATGAGGAGGTTCCTCGTTGTCCGGAGTGCGGTGGACTTCTGCGCCCGGATGTGGTCCTCTTCGGTGAGGCTATGCACGAACCCGACTGGTCAAAGGCTTACACTGCAGCATCTTCCGCCGATATATTCTTCAGTGTCGGGACATCAGCTCTCGTCTATCCAGCGGCATCGCTTCCGTTCGTTGCACTGGAGCGTGGAGCATACATCGTGGAGGTCAATCTTACTGATACACCCCTCTCCAGGTATGCTAATCTCGTCTTGCACGGTAAGTCCGGTGAGATACTCCCTGAGCTTGTCAGAGCAGCAAAGGAAATAATGGGTAGATTATGAAGGGCTATCGGATCCAAAAGGTATGACAGGCAATTATGAGTGAACCCATTGCTCAGTGGACACTCCTGAATACCATAGGCTCGCACCTTAAAGATGGTTTCAAAAACATGCTTATTGGGAGAAATTGTCGGATAAGGTATCGTAATACCAATGAGTTTTTGAGGTATGTTCCGGATTTTGAAATGATTGAAAATGATCGAATCTGATGGAAAGCACTATTTGCTTACCTCAGACGGGAAAGAACATATCGGCGGTCTTATTCCGAGCATATTCAACCTATCCTCTGAGCGACTTCCCTCAATTCTTCTATTATATGGTGAGTGGACACATTTTTATTAACGAGACCTTTAGTCTTGACCTAACAATGTAAGAAGCGAATACCTTTGATGATAAGAGAACCATTGGAGAGGTCAGAAATCAGGAGGCTAAGTCGATATGCGTCCTGACACAGAAAAGCTCCTATCCAACTGCAGTGTCTGTCCGCGGAGGTGTGGTGTAAACAGGATGAAGGGGGAGGTTGGTTTCTGCCGTTCGGGCTTCTTGCCGAAGGTTGCGAGCTATAATCTGCATTTCGGTGAGGAGCCACCCATATCAGGGAGTCGCGGCTCGGGAACGATATTTTTCTCAAACTGCAATATGAGATGCGTATACTGTCAGAATTATCCGATAAGCCAGTTTGGCGTCGGAAATGAGGTCGAGATAGCGGAACTGGCTGATATGATGTTGTCGCTCCAGTCCCGTGGAGCACATAATATCAACCTTGTCACACCTACACATTTTGTGCCGCAGATACTCGAGGCTGTCGGGATTGCAAAAAAATCTGGCTTGAGTATTCCGATTGTCTATAATACCAGTGGTTACGAGTCGGTGGAGACGCTTCATTTGCTCGATGGGGTGGTTGATATTTACCTTGTCGATATGCGCTATTCCGATAATGAGAACGCCTTGCGTTACTCCTCCTGTCCGGACTATGTTGAGGTGAACAGGCAGGCGGTTCTCGAGATGCACCGACAGGTAGGTGATCTTCTCCTCGATAAGGGTGGCGTTGCGAAGAAAGGGGTCATCGTTAGGCTTCTCGTCCTGCCCAACGGGATCTCTGGTACGGAAGATAATTTGCGCTTTTTGCTTGAAAATGTTGGTAACGCTGTCTATATTTCCCTTATGAGTCAGTATTTTCCTGCGTACCGGTCGAGGGAGTTCCCTCTGCTTTCAAGAAGGATTTCAGCGGAGGAGTATACCAGGGTTGTTGAATTGCTCGAGGCTCTCGGTTTTGAAAACGGCTGGGTTCAGCCGCATCTTGAGCGGAGCTGGTGAAAATGGCTAAAGAGGGCGTTCCGTTGCTCATCGCTCTTTTCTTCTTTCTCATTGCTACAGGTGTGGCATACCATTTTTACCCTCATTTTCTCCTTGTCGGTTTCGGTGGATTGGTGTTTATTCTTCTTGTATTCACTGCTGTCTTTTTCCGTGAGCCACATCCTGGTCCTGTGAACATCCCTGAGAACGTACTGCTTTCCCCATGCGATGGTGAGGTTGTTGCCGTCGACAAGATACTATATAACGATTTCGTTGGGCTTGACCCGTTTGTGATAAGGATATACATCCCGCTTCTGGCTCCGCATGTGATAAGGGTGCCTATGAGTGCCAAGATAAAGTTTATCGACCTGCACAGAGGAGAGCTCTTCCCGTTCAGGAACAGAAAAGCCCTCTTCGAGAACGAATCCTTATCCGTTGGGTTTATGAACGCCTCTGAGGACAAGTGCATCGTCCGTCAGATTGCAGGTCCGTTCGCCAAGAGACTATCCTGCAGGAGGATGATAGGTGATTTCCTCCGGGCTGGAGAGGTATATGGGATGATATTCTTCGGCTCGATGGTCGAGGTCTATCTGCCGAGATACTGCACCCCGTTTGTCAGGAAGGGAGCAACGGTCAAGGGTGGTCAAACTGTCATTGCGCGGTTCAAATAGCAAAATGAAAGATGTTGCTCAAGTGTGATTTTTTCTACTTGCAATGGGAGAGGGGGAATATTACATTGAGAACAAAGAAACAGAGATAGCGCACGAGGCGGCTCGCGGACTGAGGGGATGGGGCTTTTCCCTAAGGGGAAAATGATAAGTTCGGATGGCAAGAATGATGTAACCTGTTGGAAATGTGAGAGATAGAGAGAACATTTAATTGTAGGGACGCACCCGTGTGTGCGTCCTGTGAATGCAAATGCGAATATGAATGAGAATGCGAATAATACAAAAGGACAGACACATAGGTCTGTCCCTACGACACCGCAAATAAAACAAAAGGAGCATCCCATGAAAAACACATTATTCATTGCTTTGCTTGTCTTTGCGCTTGCCGGCTTTTCCTTCGCCGACTGGCAACGCCAATTCGGCGGTAGCAATACTGACATTGGCTATTCCGTTGTGCAAACTAACGATGGCGGATATGCTATTGCAGGAAAGACAATAGAAACTGGTGAAACAAGTAGCGATGTTTATGTTCTTAAGACAGATTCCTTAGGTATTTATTCTTGGGGAACTACATGTGGCGGGGGTTCAAATGATATTGGCTATTCTATAATTCAAACAACAGATAGTGGATATGTTATAGGAGGCGTATATGGAAACTTATTTAGACTTATCCGGTTGGATTCATCTGGAAGCGTTGTTTGGACGATTGGCGCCGCTCACACTCATAGCGCATTTTATTCTATCCTTCAGGAAACTGGTGGATATATATTAGCAGGTTATATAAACTGGAGCGGTGGCGATGTATATTTAGTAAAAAGAAATAATTCAACAGGCCATGAAATATGGCATTACTCCTTCGGTGGCACCGCCTATGACGAAGGTCGTTCAATTCAGAAGACTCTCGACGGTGGTTATATAATAGCAGGCTATACATCATCATTCGGTTCAGGTGAGCAGGTTTATTTAATAAAAACCGATCCAGAAGGCAGCCCAATCTGGACAAGAGCGTACGGTGGAACTAACGATGACAGGGGTTATTCTGTTTTAGAGACCCCGGACGGCTGTTATATAATCGCAGGCTATACTAACTCTTTTGGCGCAGGTTCTTATGATTTCTATCTTCTCAAAATAGCGGTATGGGGCGACACACTATGGACGCGAACTTTTGGCGGAAGCGGCGCCGATAGTGCCTTTTCCGTCGTTCAAGCGCCTGATGGTGGATTCGTAATCGCAGGTTTTACATCATCTTTTGGCGCGGGCGGAAGTGATGTCTATCTCGTTAAGACCAATTCGGAAGGCTATATGATGTGGGACACAACTTTTGGTGGCACCGGCAATGATGGCGCGTATTCGATTGCAGCAACCGCCGATGGCGGATACATTATTACTGGCTACACTTGTTCCTTTGGTTCGGGCAATGAAGATATTTATCTCATTAAGATTGATTCGATTCCAGATGTGAATACACCGCCCGTGTTCACGATTTGCCCCAATGACACAACGATATTTCAGTCGGAAACACTCGTTGCAAACTTTCTCGCCATCGACCTCGACGGCGATGTTATAGAATACTCGCTAATAGATGCGCCACATGGAGCCAGCATTGCAGGTTCGGAATTCTCTTTTACCACTTCCGATACTGGCATTTTTGACATTATAATCACAGCTTGCGATGGTTACTCTGGATGCGATACCTGCGAATTTCAAGTAACAGTCGAACATACAAATACCCCACCTGAATTTGTCGTTTGTCCCGATGATACTGCGATATGCTTGGGCGATACTTTTATGGCATTTGTTGCCGCAGAAGATGCCGATGGTGATACCATATTCTATTTCATTGCCGATGCACCTTCAGGAGCAAGTTTTGAATATCCAGTGCTTACATTTATTCCTTCCGATACTGGGAACTTTTTCTTTTCGATAACTGCTTGCGACCCGTTCGATGCCTGCGATACATGCGATTTCTATGTTGCTGTTGATTCTTGCGACACGGATGCGGTTCTGGAAAAGCCTATCAAACCGAATGCATTCTTCCTCGATGTGCAACCCAACCCCTTCAATTCCTCTATTACCATCGCCGCGCCTGCTGGAGCGGAAATAGAGATATACGATTTACTTGGCAACCGCCTATGGAGCAAAACCATCCCCCGGTCAGCTCCAGCAAATCTGGTCTGGAAACCGGAGGAATCCATCGCCAGCGGTGTCTATATTGTCCGTGCAGCGACTGGCAACAGGTCAGCAACAAAGCGGGTGGTATATCTGAAATGAATGAGCGTCGGGAGGAGCGATATGCCAGAATTTACGGTTAAGGTCTATGTCAGGAGGAAAGAGGGCGTTCTCGACCCGGAGGGGAATACCATCGCAGGGGCGATTGCCTCCATCGGATACAAAGGAATTAGCT
>JAGGUN010000005.1 GCA_021158465.1 bacterium | reverse complement strand
TCTCGAAGCTCATATCGGATGTGGAGAAGAAGGTTATCGGTGAGCTCTCGGACAGAGAGCCGTTTTTTCTGCTCAACAAGGCTGATTTAGGTGTGAACGAGGAGACAGTCTCCGCCTTTCCCGAGGACAGGCGGTTTGTTATCTCCGCGAAGACAAAGGATGGGATGGATAGATTTGAGGCGGCTTTTGAGCGGTTCTTCGATGAGCATCTCCCGGAGGATGGTGTTTTCCTCTCGGCTTCACTTTCCGGGATACTGAGGAAGGCAAAGCGGTTTCTTGCTCTGGCAAAGCAAAATATATCTCAGGAGGCTTATGACCTCGCTGCATCGGACATAAGGGAGGCGCTTGATACGCTTTCCTTTCTCACGGGTAAAAATCTCCCGCCGGAGGAGATACTCGACAGTATCTTTTCCCGTTTCTGCATCGGGAAATAGAAATTGGAGATTGCCGATATCTAACCTGTTTTTCTCTTGTTTTCCCGCTTGTTCTACTTGAGCTTACATTGTTATTTGATTAGTATTGCTCGCTTGGTGATTGTCTGGTCACCAACTGTTGCTCTAATCAGATATACTCCGCTTGAGATTGATTCATTTGGTTGCCACACGCAGGGCGTTTTGTCAAACGCCCCTATGCATTTGCCATTCAAATTGAAGATTTCTATAGTCGCTCCCGAAGGTGCAGTGATGACACAGGAGGAATTGAATGGGTTGGGATAATTTTGAACTAATCTGCTCTCCGGTATTTGAGTTTCGTCTTCTGGCTCTTTAATCCCCGAACCTGCACGATGGTGATACCTGATGAGTTTCATATAACTTGGAGAAATGTCGCTGTCGCATACATGGATGTTGCCACTTCCATCAACAGCAATTCCAGATGCTTGAGAGCCGGTCACATTGTCAGGTATACATATGACCTCATCTGTCCAGTCCTCACTCGTGTTAGTGACATAGCGGAGAGAAGTGTCTGGAACCGAGTGATAAATGATATGAACATAGTCATCTATATCTAAATCAAACGGAGCGTTGCTTCCCTGTGCGCTTACTCCCACTGAATCTATTACCCAGGACCCATCATAATAAGCCCAGAATACATTCCCAAAAGCATCGCAGTAAACTATATTGGGACGATTCTGAGAGTCCAATCTTAAGCGCACTCCCCCATACTCCGCGAAATCAAGGGTATCGATTTCCCAATCTGCACCGTTAAATTTACAATACACTCCGAACCAGTCTGTAATGTGTGGATAATTATTTGTGTCAACATCGGTGGATAGACAAACCATAGATCCATCTGAAACTAATGTATCGAGACTCCAGGATGAGCCATCCCAGAAAGCATATTGTATACCTCTACCTGCCAGATCACCGCCCACGCTATAGGCGATATGAATATGGTTATTGGCATCGGTAACAATAGATGAACAATGCAGATAGTTACTCGATCCAAATCCTGATGTATCCAAAATCTCATAATGCCAACCCTCAGCGTCCTTCCAGGCATGCCTTAAATCATATGATGGATAACACGCTCCATACGAAATGTGGGGATAATTATTCTGGTCAAAGGTAATACTTAAACCTTTAAAATCCCATCCTGAGTCCGCTATCTCTATGTTCCAGTTCAAGCCGTCATAAAACGCATAATACAATCCTGGATTATCTGCAATGGACTTACAATAACATATAGCGGGGTGATTATCGCTATCTACGGCAATGTCACATCTTCCTGAAAAATAGCTTGAGGAATCTACTATCGTTGTTTCCCATTCAGCGAAGCAAGTTCTGACCAACAGAATCACTGCAAAAACAATCCATACAGTGCGTCTCATAATAGACCTCCTTAATTTAATGGTTTGAGGTTTGCAAAACAAAAAAACCGCCTTCACAATCCCGCTTTGACGAGCCAGCGAAAAGACGGCTAAACTTTAAGTGATTGCTATAAGTTCTTGATATACTACGACTTACACAAATCCGAGGCATTCGATAACCGCTATAATGCGCTGGAACATGCGGCGGAGAGAAAGGGCAAAGGCGGAGCATTTGCGCTTGAGTAATCATTCTACTCCTTTTATAAAAATATTGAGCGTAGATTTATGTCAAGGGAAAAATGACTCTTTTTTGAAATTATTATCGACCAATCTGCTTGCATATTCCATCTAAACATTCTCGCTTGATTTATAATCTGGAAATTATCGCTTGAAAAACCGCTTCCACCTCTTATATTTCTTTTGTGAAGATAGCTATCATAGGTGCCAGTGGAACGGGCAAGACGACGCTTGCGAGAGCACTGTCGGAGGAGTTCTCTCTACCTCTGATAAGGGAGCAGGCAAGGCTCGTTATGGCTGAGTTCGGGATGGAGCTAAAGGAGATTCGGAAGGACCCAAATCTTCTTCTACGCTTTCAGGATAGGGTGCTCGAAATGCAGATAAAATCCGAGCTGGAACACCCGGACGGCTTCGTCTCCGATAGGTCGGTCTTCGACAACCTGACACTCTTTTTGAGGCACTGCACATTCACCGAGGCCAAGCTGTTAGCATATCAGCAGAAGGTAATGTATCACTACCGCAGGCATCCGTATGACCTGCTTCTATTCCTCCGACCGGGTGAGTTCCCGCTTGTCGACGACGGTGTCAGAACCCCTGACCCAAACTATCAGTGGCAGATCGATGGAATGATATTATCTCTCCTTAAGCTGCTGTTTGTCGAATACTTCGAGCCGCATGGAAGCCTCAAGCAGAGGACTGAACAGGTGAAAAATATACTGAGGGAAAAGAAATTGCTGGGGGGATAATTATGAAAAGATTAACAGTTGCATTTTCCCTTCTGCTTCTGTTTGTGCTTCCACTTGGTGCAATAACAAGACTGCCTGTCTCCGTTATGAAGAGGCGGGAGCGGCTCCCTGTGATACATTCTGCCAAGGATGAGCCGTACTATCCTGCTGTGTCGGTAGAGGCGCGTTCGGGAACAGGCTTTTTCCGTGAGCATCAGGTGTATGAATTCCTGCCGGAGATGATCTGGCCTCATATGATGCTCGATAGGCACGGACGAGTTCATATCGTTACAACGCTCCATGCTGAGCCGGGCGAACTGCAACTTATTGGCTATTTCTTCTCCGAGGACGGGTGCTCCTACTCGGATATACTCATCATTGACACGACGCTTGCCGTCTCTCCAACGGTCGCAACATCCCCGGTGTCCGATAAGGTTGCGATTGTATATACACGCCCACGGGACATGCTGTCTGTCTACAATAGCGATGTCTGGTATGTCGAATCACCCGATGGGACCAGCTGGGACCTGTCGGATAGGGTTAACCTGACAGGGTATACATCATCCGATACCCTCCGTGCATACTGCGACCTCGATGCTATATACGACCATAGGGACAGGTTACATATCGTTTTCAATGCTATATACTTCGATGAGGCAACAGGTGTGACATCCGGCTCGGGCGCAAACATCTATCACTGGTCGGAGGAGACAGGCTTCTCACTTGTTGCAAACGGCTGGTTCGACTCATACCCCGGTGTCTGGAACCGAACGGTCTCCAAGATGAGTATGGGCGAGGACCCTGAGACAGGGTACCTTTACTGCACCTGGACACAGTTCTCATCAACCGATGTGGCGTCAAGTGGATACTCCAACGGAGATATATACGCCTCCGTTTCGACGGACAATGGAGCAAGCTGGGGCGAACCTCACAATCTGACGAGGACATCAACTCCGTTTGCTCTCCCCGGTGACTGCCGGAGTGAACACTGGTCATCTCTGGCAAAGCTCGTCAACGATACGCTTCACATAATCTACATCGAGGACAAGGATGCAGGCGGTATCCCGCAGGGAGAGGGAAGCTGGACGAATAATCCTGTCAGATATTTGCAGGTTCCTGCCTCCGCACTTCTTGAGCCGCCTGATACGACACCGAATACCGAATCTCCAGGTGAGATCATCGGCTGGACTTGGTATGACTATCAGCAGAACTCAACGATGGGCAAACTCATCGCAGTTGATCCGGAGGGTGGTGTGCATCTTTCCTGGATGAAGGGGTTCGACGCGGGGGCTACTGTCAGGCATATATTCTATAATCACAGGACCCCCGACGGTGTCTGGCTGTTCGGAGACGATGGCGTGCGTGTGGAGAACCTGCACCGCTCAGGATACTGCACAATCGATGTCTCGAATGACCTGATACCGTTCGTTGCGTACCATACCGATATGATTTATGAGGATGCCTCCGGACCACTTGCTGTTCCTATTCTTCCGCCGGATGGAGCAATCTCTGCCTGCCGTGAGCAGGGCGCTATGATGCGGATTGTCGATACGAGCGGTGTGGACCCATCAACTATTGTCTTCTCTGTCGATGGTGAGCTCTTCACACCGGCGGACAGCGAACTGTCGTTCGAGTATCCGAACCTGACATTCTCTCCAGCTGTGCCGTTCGAGGATAATGACACGATTACCTTAACGCTTCTGTCCGTGGAGGATTCGCTGGGGAATTCCCTTGCTACGCCTATATTATGGCGGTTCTTCACGGACTTCTCGCCTCCGGTTATAACAGGAACATTCCCGCCTGATGGTGCGGTTGTCTCCTGCCCCGATTCTGCGATAACGGTCTGGTTCGCCGATGCGGTCTCCAGTGTCGATACAGCATCCGTGCATATGTTTGTCAACAGGGAGGAGTTCTTCCCGCTTGACCCTGAGATGACAGTAACGGAATCATCCGCTACAATCTCGTATCTCACATTTGCGTCGGGAACGGTTGTCACCGTGGAGATAGATTCGCTCTTAGACACCCCAGACCTGTGCCTGCCGAACGCCCTCGTGCATTCGAGCTTCTCATACATAGTGGATACAGAGCCACCTTATGTGGTGTCCGTCGAGCCAGCCGATGGTTCGACAATATCCGAGCGGACGCCGATTATTCGAATTATTATCGCAGATGATGTTTCAGGTGTGAATCTCGATTCTGCTTATGTCGTTATAAACTCCGACACACTCGCGGTGTCTGCTGCCTGCGTCGAGGTTTCAGGGGACACGATCATCATCCCGACCGAGGACTGTGGGTTGCACTTCTCCCCTGGAGATGAGGTAATCTGCGAATTCTGCGGGGCAGAGGACAGGGTAACCGTCTGTGATGTCAACAGGATGGAGCCGTATTCCTGGCAATTCCGCTTGCTCAATCTATCCTGCTATCTGCCGGACACGACCGCAACCCCCGGGGATACCATCTATATCCCCGTCTACACCCGAAACGCTGGTGGAATGGACGCATACTTTGTCCATATAGCAGTCAATGTGAACCCGGATTTCCTAACGCCGCTTGGCGTCGAAACGGCTGGAACATTCCTTGACTCCTGGACAATCGATGGTATAACTACTCTTCTGGACTATATGGTCGTGGAGCTGTCCGGCGCAGCCAGTGTGGAGACAGATGGTGTGCTTGCCTATCTTGTCTTTGTTGTTCCCGATGATGCTCCAGAGGGTGAGGAAACAGAGGTTATCCTCGATGAGGTTGTCGTCAATTCCGACTTTGTTCCGACGGAGAACGGGCGGCTACTTATCAATTGGAGAAGCGCTCTCTGGCTATATGAACTATCATTTATGGATACAGGTGGAGATATAACATCCCGTGTCTCATTCGGTATGTCGGATGAAGCTACTGAAAACTATGACCCAGGGATAGACATGCTCTCACTGCCTCCTGTCCCCGGGGAACTTGGAGGATGTTTCAGTATCCACGACCCGGCACACCCACACATAACCGGGCTCTCACGCGATATCAGGAATTCGCACAGCATCCCATCCGTCTGGGAACTTATAACCTGTGGTGGAGGAGGGACGGTTCTCTGGGAGGTTGAGTATCTTCCCGCAGGGCGCCTGACACTGAACGATTCTCTGGATATGACAGTAACGACCGAATATAGTTTCTCAGCCAACGAGACGCTCTATATCCGATTTGACAGACCACCGCTTGGGTTTGCCACAATAACGCTCTACGAAGGCTGGAACCTCGTCTCCCTGCCCGTTGTCCCAATGGCAGAGCTTGCAGAGATATTCCCGACAATGATAGGGAATCCCTATCGCTTCCTGCCTGATGAGGGCAGATATGAACCGGTGCTCTCTCCGCAGCCGGGAGAAGGGTTCTGGTTTCTGTCATCGTCTGCCACAACAGTAACGCTCTCAGGGATGAGGCTTGAGGGATACCACAGGCATCTTTCCCGTGGATGGAACATACTCGGAGCCCTATCCTCACCGTATCCTGCAGATTCCCTCTGCATATCCGAGGGGGCAGAGCACTCGCCGTTATACCGTTTCATCGCACCGGAGAGAAGATACGAGATGGCAGATACCCTGCTCCCCG
Source organism: bacterium (assembly GCA_021158465.1). Classification (GTDB taxonomy): domain Bacteria; phylum UBP14; class UBA6098; order 4484-93; family 4484-93; genus 4484-93. The sequence continues at coordinate 62,324 of JAGGUN010000005.1, read as the reverse complement.
GCAACGGGTACTGGATATACCTATCTGAACCAGCAACCATCTCAACAGGGGACTGATTGATACTTTTAGCCGCTATCGGTATCTTCGTATCTGCCACCATCTCGTCTATGGTTGGGATAGGAGGAGGAGCGTTCTATGTGCCAATCTTGCTCCTTCTGGGGCTGCCGTTTCACACAGCGACATCGACAAGTGTTTTCATAATACTGTTTATGGCGACTGTGGCGTCCACAAGGTACATAAAGGAGAAGAAAACAGATATTCCACTTGCTGCCGTTGCAGGCTCGATATCGTTTGCATCGGCGCTTGTTGCCGGAATGTTTGCCAATCGGATACCACTTCTTCCACTGAAGTTACTGCTTATTGCCGTCCTCTTGTTATCTGCTTTCTCTATGATATTCGATATACCCGTTGCAGGAAACCGGAGCGAGAAAAGAAGGGGTAGATTTATCTGGCAAAGGGAGAAGGAGGGGGAAAGATACTTCATCGGATTACCCGTTCTTCTGCCTATGAAGATGTTGGCAGGGGTATTCTCTGCCCTTCTGGGTATCGGTGGAGGTATTATCTATGTTCCGACATTTGTTGCACTGTTTGGTGTGCCGGTTGCTGTGGCAATCGGGACATCGACACTCATGACCGCCGGGACATCGTTTGCATCGTTTGTCGGGCACGCAGTCGCAGGTGATGTCAGGATAGACTATGCTCTGCCGTTTGTGATAGCTGGTATCCTCGGTGGAATTGCAGGACCTTATGTATCCCTCAAGCTGAAAAAGGAGATACTGAAGAGGGTTCTTGGTGTGGTACTCCTTGTTCTTGTCGGTGTTTTGGCTTACCGGTTTATCCGTAGCGGGTGAGAGCAGAAAATTCCTTGACAAAATCTGCTGTTGAGGTATTTTTATAGTTGGATTGCCACCCTAGCTCAGTTGGTAGAGCAGAGGCCTGAAAAGCCTTGTGTCCGCAGTTCGATTCTGCGGGGTGGCAGTTTTTTCTGTCTATCGGATGGTCTCTGGGGAGTCTGCTCATCCAGTAAAACCGAACTTGACGAACGAGAATAAGTAGCTATATTTTATCAAGTTTAAGGATCTGGAGATTTCTCTGGTGACTGGGAGGACCGCCGGGATGGCGAAACAGGTAGACGCAAGGGACTTAAAATCCCTCGCTCAGTTATGAGCGTGCCGGTTCGATTCCGGCTCCCGGCAAAGGGCGGAGATTTCCGAGAATCTACAGCTCCTATGTTTTGTGAAGCGCGGGGATATTTTTATTTTATTTGTAGTTGCGCTGAGAGCAGTAGAAATTATATTTAAGTGAGCCTCAAAGGAGGAGGTGAATGAGGGCTGTTATAATGGCAGGTGGTTTTGGTAGGCGGCTTCGCCCACTGACCAGCCGACTTCCAAAGCCTATGGTGCCGATAGTTAATCGACCGATTATGCATCATGTCATAAACCTGCTGAAGAAGGCAGGTATCGGCAATGCGGTTTCTCTCCTTTATTATCAACCTGATTATATAAGAGACTATTTCGGTGATGGCAGCCAGTTCGATTTCAAGATGGACTACTGTATGGCGAAGAGCGACCTCGGAACCGCTGGAAGCGTCCGGAATGCGAAGGATATGATAACAGATAGAATGCTTGTGATATCAGGGGATGTGCTGACCGACTTTGACCTTAAGGATGTAATCAGGTTCCACGAGGAGAAGTGTGCCATTGCGACGATTGTTCTTACGAGGGTCCAGAATCCGCTTGCTTTCGGGATAGTGATAGTTGATGAGGATGGTAGGATTGTTCGCTTCCTGGAAAAGCCACGATGGGGGGAGGTGTTCTCCGATACAATAAATACTGGGATATACATACTTGAACCCGAGATATTCGACTATATCCCCGAAGGAAGGGAATTCGACTTCTCCAAAGATCTTTATCCGCTCCTCCTCAAGGAAAAGCTTCCTCTTTTTGGATACATAGCAAAGGGATACTGGAGGGATGTGGGGAATCTCATCCATTACAGGATGGCTAACCTTGATGCTCTCCGGGACCTTGTTGATATTGAGGTTCCTGGCGCTGCTCATAAACAGAAAGACGCCCTCATCTTCTCTGATTCTCCTATTCCTGATGAGGTGAGGTTCGCAGGGACAGTTGTTCTTGGAAAGGATGTCAAGATTGGTCGAGGCGCAAGCCTATCTGAATGCGTGATAGGCGATGGCACGGTGCTTGGTGCGGGCAGCAGCGTTTCCCGAGCGGTTATCTGGAAAAACTCTACGGTTGGGGAGAACTGTAGCATCTCCGGGGCGATTATTGCCGACTCTGTTTGTATAGGGTCAGGCGTGGTTATACACGAGAATGCGGTCGTGAGTGATGGGTGCCACATAGGGGATAGGGTTAGCATATTGCCAGGTGTGAAGATATGGCCACAGAAGATAATAGAGGAGGGAACGACCGTCTCTACCTCGCTTGTGTGGGGTGAGCGATTATCAGGTGAGCTATTTGTCAATGCAAGGATTACAGGGCTTGCGAATCTTGAGATATCGCCTGAGTTTGCAGCGAAGCTCGGCGCAGCCGTCGGTGCGAAGCTTGGTAAGAGAAAGACGGTTGTCGTCTCAAGGGATGCCGACCCAGCATCAAGAATGGTTCAAAGAGCACTTGTGTCGGGATTCCTGTCCGCAGGAGTAGATGTAGAAGATATAGGACTTTTGCCTATACCTGTCACACGCTTCCACCTAAGCAGTTCAGGTAGAGCTGTGGCGGGCATATACACAAGAAAATCCCCAAGAAATGTTAGATTGCAGGACATCATCTTCTTCGATGGGGCGGGCAGGGATATGAGCGTTGCTACCTGCCGCGCAATTGAGAGGCTCTTCGCCGGTGAAGAGTTTCCAAGGGCTTCATTCAACGAAATAGGGAAGGTATTCTACCCGACGAGAACCCAGGAGAACTATAGAGATTCCCTTCTTGAGCATATCGATATGGAGGCTTTTGTCTCCGCTGACCTCCGGGTGGTAATAGATTATAGCTTTGGTGGTGCCGCAAATATATTCCCGTCAATCATCGGGGCAACAAATGTGGATGTTGTCTCCCTCAACGCCTATGTCGATACCACCAGGGTCGCCCGAACAAGGGATGAGCTCTTGAAAACACTCTCTCAGCTGTCAACGATCGTCGTTTCGCTTGGAGCTTCTGCCGGATTTATGATAGACCCATCCGGTGAAAGTATATCCATTGTCGACGACACGGGTAGAGTGCTTACCCCGGATGAGGAGCTGCTCACCGTGGCAAAGCTGGTTATGGATGTTGCTCCTCCTAAGAAGATGGCTGCTCCCATATCAGCATCGATGGGGCTCGATAGACTTGCCAGGGACTTTGGAGTTGAACTTATCCACACGAAGAACGACCATCTCTCGATGATGGAGGCGGTTTCGGTCCCAGGGGTGGAGTTCGTCGGCGGAACCAGAGGCGGATTTATCTTTACCGATTTTTCCTTCGCCTGTGACGGTATGTATGCGATTATGAAGATACTCGAACTCCTGGCAAAAACTGGAGTCACCTTGAGTGAGATACGCTCACAGATAAGAACATACTTTCGAGCGGAAGGGAAGGTTTTTTCCTCGTGGGAGAAGAAGGGGTATGTGATGCGCCGCCTCATCGAGCAGACCGCAGGACAGAGCCGAGAAGTGCTCGACGGTGTTAGAATCCTTTTCCCCGACGGATGGATTCTTGTCATACCCGACTCAGAAAAACCGTTCTTTTACCTGTTCTCCGAGGCGACCACTCTACAGAGAGCAGAAAGCCTCGTCGCTGAGTATTCAAACCTGTTGGAAAAATGGCAGAAAGAGTAGCCAAATGCTTCTGCACGGCGTTGATATTGTGAAGATAGAAAGGATTGAAAAGCTTGTGGAAAGATATGGAAGAAAATTCCTTTCACGCTTCTTCACAAATAACGAGATAGAGTTTTGCTTCAAAAGGAAAGACTATCTTTCTTCGTTAGCAGTTCGATTCGCCGCCAAGGAGGCAGCATATAAAGCCTATCCTTCGGGAGAGGTAAGATCCGTTGCCGAATTCTCCGTGAAGATTGACAGCTCTGGCAAGCCGATCCTCCTGTTCCGTGGAGAACCTGTTCCAGGCTCGTCCCTTGCCCTCTCCCACACCCGCGATGTAGCGGTAGCATCGGTTATTATTCTCAAATGATAAAAAGCTCTTGCTTTTGAGGATGAAGGAAACTAAATTGTGTAACTTTTTAAAAACAAACGGAGTGGGCAGGTGAAGATACTTATATTGAACTGTGGGAGCTCCTCGGTAAAGTACCAGTTTCGGGATACAGATGGAGCAGGAGTTCTTGCCAAAGGGCTCGTTGAGAGGATAGGGATACCCTCTCCTGTGGTGAATCATAAAAGGTTCTTCCCCGATGAAAAGAGCCTCCGTGAAGAGCCTGACAGGGTTATCAACTACTCAGAGGCTATAAAGCGGATAATCGAGCTTCTACTCGACGAGCAGTATGGCGTCATAAAGAGGGTAGAAGAGATAGAGGCGGTTGGACACCGTGTTGTCCACGGTGGAGAGGAGTTTTCTGATTCTGTCCTCATAACGCAGGGTGTGAAGGACAAGATAAGGGAGTGTATCCCGCTTGCACCGCTCCACAATCCGCCTAATCTGAAGGGGATAGAGGCAGCGGAGGCTCTTCTTCCGAATGTTCCACAGGTCGCCGTGTTCGATACCGCCTTTCACCAGAGCATCCCACCCCATGCCTACATATACGCACTACCTTATGAGTACTATGAACGCTACCGTGTCCGCAGGTACGGTTTCCACGGGACAAGCCACTTTTATGTTGCACATCGAGCAGCAGAGATACTCGGAAAGAACATTGAATCACTTAGGATAATAACAGCTCACCTGGGGAACGGAGCAAGCATCACAGCGGTCAAGGGTGGAGTGTCGGTTGATACCTCAATGGGGTTCACGCCGTTGGAGGGGGTTGTTATGGGCACCAGATGCGGCGATATAGACCCTGCAATAACCTTCTTCCTGGGTAGAAGGGAGAAACTTTCTTTTGATGAGCTGGACAGAATAATGAACAAGAAGAGCGGGCTTTTGGGTATCTCTGGTCTCTCATCCGATATGCGAGACATCATAAAGGGAATGAACGAGGGCAATCCGCGCTGCAAGCTCGCCTTCGATATCTATTGCTACCGAGTGAAGAAGTACATTGGCGCTTATGCTGCAGCAATGGGCGGTCTCGATGTGCTCGTCTTTACGGCGGGAGTTGGCGAAAATGCGTCTTATGTTCGCAGCAGTATACTTTCTGGATTGGAGTTTTTAGGCATTCAGATAGATGAGGGGAAGAATAGCTCCGTTCAAGGTGAGGAAACGGATATCTCTGTTCCTGGCTCTCCTGTGAGAGTGCTTGTTATCCCGACAGATGAGGAAAGGATTATCGGAGAAGATACAAAAAGGATAGTCGAGGGAAGATAGATATGCGAAAAGCCTTGACAAGCGGAATTATATTTTTATCTTTCAAATAAATTGAAATTCGAGGAATAGACCATAACGCGAAGGAAAAGGAGGAATAATTATGAGCCGTCGGCTGGGTGTGTTTCTGGGAGTGGTGTTTTCTACACTCGTCTTAATGTTCGGTTCGCTGTTGGCTGATTATTTATTGGAGGAGAATTTTGAAGATAGCTGGCTTCCTCCCGGTTGGACGAAGTTAGCTCTGGGGAACACAGATATAAGTGGAGACCCGGACACTCTCGATGACTGGCATCTTGGACCTACCACTACAACATCGCCGTTCGTTCCGGCTGCTCACGGGAATTTTGCCGAGATACTCTATTCTGACCCTCTCTTGTATCCACCAGCTGATTCTTGTAATGATTGGCTTATAACTCCCACCCTTGATTGCAGCTTCTATGACACGGTGATTGTTAGTTTCTGGCATTTCTTCAATACTTACACTGCAGGGACGCATCTTGCCTATGTTCTCTTGAGTACCGACGACGGTGTCAGTTGGTCCGAGACGCTTTTCACCTTTACTGATGTTGATTCTGCATACTGTACACGGGATGTCAGTGATAAAGCTGCCCATGAGAGCCATGTAAAGTTTGCCTTTCTTTACCGTTCCTACGACGATTTTTGGTGGATTGTGGACTCTGTTTATGTCTACGGTGGTGGTGCAAGTGAGCCTGCGCCTCCAGTTATCTCTCATACACCGCTTGATGACCAGCCGGATGGTATGTCGGGATACGGTGTCGGCGCTACGATAACCGACTTCTCCGGTGTCGACCCGACAAGCGTTTATGTCTACTATAACGCTGGCAGTGGCTGGACATCTCTTCCTATGTCGGAGACTGCTGTGCCGGACTCTTACTTCGTTACGATACCACCTCAGCCTGTCTGGACGGAGGTTTGCTATTATATTACCGCCACCGATTTGTTCTCCCCGCCCAATACCGCCTATTCTGATACATTCTGTTTCGTGATATACGGTCCATACTTTGCTTACGATGATGAGGATGATGGAGAGTTTGTCCCCGATACGGACTGGGTGGAGATAGCAGGTGTCGGCACATTCATCGATTGGGACCTCTATGGCTGGGGTAGCTGGGATGACAACCATGCACCTGTTGAGCTGCCGTTCCCGTTCAGGTTCTATGGAAGGGATTATGATACTGTCTGGGTATCCACGAACGGGTGGATAAGCTTCGGAGAGGACCCGGGAGACGATTTCTACGCCAACTATGAGCTCTCCGACCCATCTGCTCCTGACTTTATGTTCGCTCCGCTGTGGGATGACTTTGCGTTTTATGATCCCCTCTGGTGTCCTACCGCGGGCTCTGTGTATGTCTACAACGACATCTCTCATCATAGGTTCGTCATAGAATGGAATAATGCCGAGGATTGGGCAACAGGGGACCTCTCCACCTTTGAGGTGATACTTATTGACCCTGCTTATCCTTCCGCTCCCGTTCCGGGGGATAACGGCGAGCTCATAGTCAAGTATAAGACCATTTCCTCCGGAGTTCTGACATCTTCTACCGTTGGTGTAAGGAGAGATGATGCGGAATACACCCAGTATGTTTATAATGGAACTTATGACACCGATGCAGACGGACTCGAGGACCAAAGCGCCGTTGAGTTTGTTCCTGTCGAACCGCATCACGCGGTGATTGCCGGCAATGTAAACCTTGTCGGTAGAACGGACAACGGGGGAGCAGAGGTGCTTGTTGTTGAGCTCGGGAGGACTACCCATTCTGCGTCACCATCGGGCGATTACTCGATATCCGTTCCGCCCGGCTCATATACTGTAGTTGCATCCTGCCCCGGTTTCTATCCAGATACTGCTTATGGTGTATCTGTGGCTCTCGACGATACAGCATTTGTGAATTTTGTGCTCGAGCCGATGCCGATAGGATATATACAAGGTCTTGCCGACCTCTCCGATACCGGTCCTTATGGTGACCCCTGGATCGCTATAGATATCGGTGGCACACACGATACTCTCCTCTATACCACCACGGGAGGAGTCTACCTCGCTGGACCTCTCGAATCGGGAATATACTCGATAGTCGCCTCATATCCTGGGTATGGCGTAGAGGTGGTGTATGATGTGGAGGTTGTCTCCAATGAGACGACTTATGTTGCCGACATTATCCTCGATCCGCAGACCCCCGACTGGACAGAGGACTTTGATACAGATGATGGCGGTTTTGTTGTGGGTGAGGATGCTTTCTGGGAGTGGGGAACGCCCTCTGGAACGGGACCCGCTGCGGCTCATTCTGCACCATACTGCTGGGGAACGGTCATCGGCGGAGACTATGGTATGAACAATGCTTCCTGGCAACTGTTTGTCCATCTTGATAGACCGTATGCTTATATCTCCTTCTGGCACTGGTATGATATGGAGAATTATCTTACGACGGGGTATGACGGAGGAAACATCTGGGTATCCACCGACAACGGTGATAACTGGTGGCTTCATTTCCCGGAAGGAGGCTATCCTACAGTGATTTCCACTTCCTTCGGCAATGTTCTTGGTGGTCTACCTGCTTATTCAGGCAGTAGCAGCGGCTGGGAGCAGGTCTGGCTCGACCTCTCGGCGTATGAAGGTGACGCTACCGACATTATGTTCTGGTTCGCCTCCGATGGGTCCATAAATGATTATCCCGGCTGGTATCTCGATGATTTCGAGGGATATAGCTGGCCCACCGGTGCTGTCAAGGGATATGTCGTGGACATCGAGACACACGAGCCTATCTACAACGCGAGGGTTAGGTGCGGTCCAGGTGTGACCTACTCGAATACAGGCGGTGAGTTCTTCCTCGATAATATTCCTGCCGGTGCAAAGCAGATAGTCGGAACAAAGATGGGATATTTCCCTGGATTTGTCAGCGCAAATGTTTATGAAGGCGATACGACAGAGGTAATTATCCGGATGACCCCGCTTCATCTTACACCATCCGATCATATAACAGGTGAGGTGACCTATGGGACGGTCGATTCTGTTCCCGTGACGATATGCAACCCGACCGACCAACCTATTGAGATATATGTCAGTCCTGAGGCGATAATGCCCTTCACGAAATCGCTTTCATTCGACGACGGTATCTCTGCTTCTCGTGTTGCTCCCGAGAGTGCGATAGATATTATGGATGTGAAAAAAGGCATAGTTCCTTCGAGCTTCGACGGAGCATCCGCCGATAGGAGTCTTTCGAGGACGCTTGCTACAGGCGATATTGTCGACTCCTTCCGTGTTGACCCGCTTGCAGGTATCGTTACCGATTGGGGCATCGGAATTCAGAACGATAACTACTACTGGATTACCGATATGGCAACGAACAGGTTCTTCAAGTTCTCCACCGCTGATGGCTCGTTTACAGGTGAGGTCGCTTACGCCTATTGGCTCCCGGATACCGCTATCGCCCTCAACAATCAGAGAGTGGGAGATTACCTCTGGAATACATCCATTGCAGCAACAGGGCTCTTTGCCTGGGACCCTGTGTCACATATGATGGTTGACTCCCTCACCGACCCTGCTCATATCTGGGATCAGATGGGCGAATTTGGTATAGCGTATGACCCTGTCGAGGATGTTTTCTATCTCGGCTCGTCTGACTACTTTATGTATGGTGGTGTCCTTCTTGGTACGCCTATCTATAAGGTGAGGGGGAAGAGCTGGCCCAATCCAGGCACCATAATCGATAGCCTCAACTACTTCTACACGGGTGGTCTGGCGTTCCATCCCGGTAGGAGGACAATCTGGGTTGCAGAACTGGGTATGGATATCTGCTACGAGATGGACTTCGAGAACAAGAGGATAATCAGCTCGTTTACGCTCCCCGGTGATGCTTCGGGGCTGTTCTCGACCGGTGGACTCGATATCGACAGCGAGGGCAGGTTCTGGTTCCACTCGCGTGTGACCCACTATGTCTACATCATCGATTCTGGGCATGCCACCCTCCCGAACGGATTGTCGGTTTATCCGCCAGCAGGTGTCATCCCGCCAGGTGAATGCTATACATTCTATATAATATATGACGGCAGCCTCGACCTGATACCAGGGACATACGAGTTCCCGATTTACATCTTCCTCGATGACGATGAGAGCCCCAACCCATTTGTAGCCACTATCCAGGTGAATCCGGCGCTCCACAAGGACTGGAATCTGATATCTGTTCCTGTTGAGGCTGAGCCGAACAATGTCAGTATGCAACTGCGTGACGATATATCGCCGTGGTATGCCGACCCGTGGCGTTCCCTTATCTACAAATACGATTCCGAGGACAGGGAGTTTGTTGTTCCAACATCGTTCGACATCGGCACAGGGTATTTCCTCTGGTCCTGGTTCGACGACTCCCACTTCGATGTTTCCGGTGAGCCGTTCACAAGGGATACAACATTTGTCCTGCCCTATACCGAAGCCTCAACTGGCTGGTATATGATGGGGAACCCTTACAGTAAGCTCGTTGACTGGCACGCTGTCTGCAGTGACCCGGAGTTCTCCGGTATAGGAACATCCTACTATGTCTGGCTCGGTGACCAGTTTGGGTTCTACTACTATAATCCAGCAACAGGTATAGGGTTTGGTGTTCCGGCTGGTATGGTCGACAGGATGCTTGACCCTTGGGTCGGTTTCTGGGTGCAAGTGCTTGATACTGACGAAGGTGGAACGCTTCCGTTCCGCTATGAACCTCTACCACCTGCCAAGGCAACAGGCACAAGACTGTTCAAGAGAACAGTGGTAGTTGATAGCATCGGTATAGAGATTGTTGCGAGTAGAGCCGGCATGGAAGACCCCTGTGTTATGGCAACATCGGCGGGTGCTTCTGACGGGTTTGACCCATCCGATATGCTTCACATACCTGCTGGATTTATTCCATCAGGGCAGACTTTCATCTCCTATTTTGTCGCTTCTGATTCTGCGCTGGCGGTCGACAACAAGGCACCTCTTGAGACATCTGTGCCAAAGGTATGGAGCTTCCATATCGAGGCTTATGGTGATGTAACGAGCCTTGGCACTATGACAATCAGCTGGCCTGCTGATGGGGAGCTCTTCGTGCCGACAGAGGGATACTCCGTTGTGCTGCACGACCTCTCCACCGGAGCGGATGTCAATATGGTAGAGGAACCCTCTTACACCTTCCACGAGTCAGGAGACACGCGGGACTTTGAGATTGTCGTTACCAGGATAGCAGCCGATGTTGAACAGCTGGCTATTCCCACCACCTATGCTCTCTCGCAGAACTATCCTAATCCGTTCAATGCCGCAACAGCTGTGAACTATGCACTTCCTGAGAATACGGATGTTGTGCTTGAGATTTACAACCTGCTTGGGCAAAAGGTGGTTACCCTTGTGGACGAGAATCAGGAGGCAGGGTACTATTCTATCATCTGGGATGGGATGGATGACGATGGTGTGCCTGTGCCGACAGGGGTGTATCTGTATAAGCTTCGGGCTGGTAACTTTGTCGAAACGAAGAAGATGGTATTACTTAAATAGAAGAGCTAAATAATATTGGTGGGGGCGCCAGTATCGACGCCCCCAGAAGAGATAAAGGAGGTTATCGGTTGAAATATCTAGTTGCGGTTCTGATTATCTTACTCTCCGTTGGGACCCTTCTTGCCCAAGGTACCGACACGGTAACGACTGTGCTTTCGAGGGGGTGGAATATGTTCTCCACATCCCTTGTTGCTGACCCGGTCTCTATCCCGCTCCAGCTCCGCGGGCAGATACCGTCTTTCAGTATGGGCTCTGGACCAACTGGTGAGGGGAGTTTTATCTACAGATATGATCCAACTATTAGTGAGTTCCGTGTGCCAGCAAACTTCCGGCTCTTTGATGGATATTTCCTCTGGAGTACATTCGATAGCACGGAGGTAGCTATCTCGGGGTATTCTGTTGAGGGTGATACGTTCCTTGTTCTCCCTTACTATGGTTCTGGCTGGAATCTGGTCGGGAATCCATATACTGTTCCGCTTTCCTGGACGGCGATATGGCTCTCTTCCCTGAATATGCAGAGGGTATACTTCTACTGGGAAGAAAACCAGATGAAGTTTTATGACCCGCTTTTCCCGTGGTTATCCACGGGCGAGGATTGGGTTCCAGTTTGTAGAGCGTTCTGGGTGAGGGTACTCTGTCCCGAGAACGGAACATTGAATTTTACTCTGCTCGATCGAATGAAGGCCACCATCCCCGAGCCCTCTTGGGAGTTTGTAGGGCGTTTCACTGTTAGTCGTGCCGGTTTCGCTGATGCTTCCAATATCATTGCGACCTCATATCTTGCCCTCGATGGAGCCGACGAGCTCGACTGTCAGAAACCGCTTTTTGAGCTACCCGATGCCTCTGTTCCTCTCTTTGCCTACCTCGACGGAGAAGGACCTCTGTGCGTGGATGCGAAGAACTCATCGGGGGAGCCCACCTGGAGGCTTGTTGTTACGGGTGAGAGCGGTCCTGCTATCCTCAGTTGGGATATTGTCTGCCCCGAAGGATATCGAGTCGATGTTCACGATGTGATCCGCAATGTGATAATAAACCCGCTGGATGCAACGGAGTATAGCTTCTCCAAGGGAGATTGTGACTATGTATTCGAGATACATCTCGTACGGATGCTCGGAGCAGAAGGAGAACTGGCTCCTGATAGGTTTTCTCTGGAAGTGTTTCCCAATCCGTTTAACTCCTCCGTTAGGATATACTACAATGTCCCTGAAAGGGAGGATTTCTCCCTCGAGGTTTTGAACATATCGGGAGAACTGGTTGCTGTTCTCGATTGTGCTTCACCTTCTGGATATGCCGTCTGGAATGCAGATGGCAACCCGACAGGAGTATACTTTGTCCGGCTGGTTTCGTCTGATGTGAGTTTGGTGAAGAAGGTTCTATTTATCAAGTAACTTCAAGGAGGTTCGCAATGTTAAGGACGGTTTTAGCTGCTGGAGCGGTTCTTCTGAGTTCGGCGGCAGTCTTTGCTCAGGGCGTACCCTCCGGACCGTCCGGTGTTCCGATCGGTCCGTTGGCAATTCCCCTGATAGCTGTCGGTGCCGCTGGCTACGGAGTTTATCGACTCATCAAGAGGAAAAAGTAGGAAAATCCGGTAGACTTGTGGGGGAGTGTTCTTTTGCTCCCCCTTTCCTACCTCTCCCATATGGCAAGTAAAAAAGGGAGAAAGCTGGGGGGGAGAGGGACTCGAACATTGGTCCTACGCTTCCTCATCTTTATGATACTCTTTGTCGTTGCAGAGTATCTTCTTCTCTATGTCCTTCCTCCAGAATCTTTTAGGGTTGCTCCAGTTAGCTTCACAGCAAGGTTGTTTTTTAGGGTACTCAAACTTCTTGGCTTTTCTGTTTCCCTATCAGGTGCAGTGATTCAGCTAAAGCATATCTCCCTTGAGATTGTGTATGAATGCACGGGGGTGTTCGCGTTTTTTATCTTGTCAGGAGCGATTCTTGCTTACCCCTCTCGCGGGTGGCACAAGCTCTTGGGGCATATAGTCGGTCTCCCAGCTGTATTTATCCTGAATATTGTAAGGCTTGTCCTCCTTGCGGTGATTGGTGAGTACTTCTCCCGGCCGGTCTTTGATTTTGTTCACGAATACCTCTGGCAGATAACATTTATCGTGGTCGTTCTGCTACTTTGGGTGCTATGGATAGACAGGGTGGTGGAGCGTGCTAAAAGATAAACTCCTGTTCCTTGTAAGATTTTTCGCCTCCGCTATTGTCCTGTTTCTTCTCTGGTTTTTCGTAAGGGATGCCTATATATCTGTTGTAGGGAGGGTTTCTGTCTGGTTCTCTGATGTTTTCTCACGTGGGAGGCTTGAATATCTTTTCACACGCGCGGGTGAACTTTTCGTTCGTTCATACAGTATGAGAGCGGATTTCTCCGTTTCAGCAAACCCGGTTGTGGCGAATATTATCCCGTTCTGGGCGTTGCTTGTTGCATCAAAAAGTATACGCTGGAACAAAAGGTTAAGGGATGCCCTGCTCGGGTTTGGAATACTTATCATCTTCCATATAGTTGCGCTATCGGTTATTATCCTTTTCGTCGAGAGCGGCTCGTCCACCCTCGAGGGGATAAAGGTGTTTATCGATGCACTACTCCTTGCTTTCCTGCCGTTCTTCCTGTGGATGTTCTTTGCAGGTAGAGAGATAAGCTTCGATAGGATGTTTGAATGATAAAAAGCCTTACAGGGTTTGGTAGCGCCTCTTTTGAGGCGAACGAGATATTTGTTGAAACGACCGTTAGCTCGTTTAATAGCCGTTTCTTGAGCATCTCCGTGAAGCTCCCATCCCGCTTCCAAGAGATGGAGCACAAGGTAGATATGCTTATCCGCGAGAAGGTATCAAGGGGGAGGATAACAGTCGTTATCAGGATTACCCCTGTCAGTATGAGGGCACTTGTCTCACCGACACTCGATATGCCTCTTTTTAGAGAGTATGAAAAGGTATTTAAAAGCGTTCTGGGGAAAGATCCCCTCCCCGATGATGTGAAGGTTAATATCTTGACCGCTTTCCCAGATGTTGTCAGGCTCGATAGGAGTAGCTCACTCGATGAGGTGGTATGGGAACCTGTCTATCGCTCGCTTGTTGAGGCTTTTGAGGAGCTCGACAGGATGAAAAAAGAAGAAGGGAAAAACCTTTCAGCCCAGATTGAAGCGGGTATAGACAGGCTCTCATCATCCATCGAGCGGATAGAGAGGGTCTCGGAAGGGGTGGTAAGGGAACTTGTTCTGAAAAAGCTTCGCAGGGACGCAAAAGAATTGTTCTCAGATACATCTGCTTATGAGGAGAAGATAGGTTCGGCGATGCTCCTTTTACTCCAGAAGTTGGATATAAAGGAGGAGATAGTTCGGTTTAAAAGCCATATATCTCAGATGCGGAAGCTTCTTCTATGTGATGAGCCGGTCGGTCGAAGACTAAACTTCCTTCTACAGGAATTGCACAGAGAAGCAACAACTATTGCTGCGAAAAGTAGTCAGCAGGAGATAATAGACGAGACCATCTCGATGCGCGCTGTGCTTGAGCAGCTCCGTGAACAGGTCCAGAATGTTGAATGATTTTCACCTGTGAAAATAAACTTTGACATTTTCTCGTTTTTGGATATATTTGTTCGTCGAAATCGCCTCGATGAGAAACCCGTTATGAATAATAGAGGTGTGGTGGTAAGTGTTAAGGAAGAGGGGCTTCTTTTGGTCATCTCAGCCCCCTCAGGAACAGGTAAGACTACTATCTGCAGGGCGCTCACGGATAGACACCCAGAATTTATATTGTCCATTTCTGCAACCACCAGAGCTCCCAGACCTGGCGAGAAGGACGGCAGGGATTATTATTTCATAAGCAAGGATGAGTTTCTCCAGAAGCTTTCTCAAGGATACTTTGTCGAACACACGGAAATTTATGGAAACCTGTACGGTACACCGGCGAACGGGATTAAAGAAGCACTCCGGTCCGGGAAGACGATGGTATTCGATATCGATTTTGCCGGTGGACACTCTATAAAGAAAGCTTTCCCTGATCATACCGTTCTGTTGTATCTTCTACCACCTTCCTACGAGGCGCTCCGCAATAGGATAATATCGAGAGGGAAGGATTCTCCTGATGAGATAAGAAACCGTCTCGCATCCGCAGATAAGGAGTTGCAATTTCTCCACAGCTATGATTATTTTGTCTTCAATGAAACCGTTCCTCAGGCAGTCTCGGATATCGAAAAGATAATATTCGCCGAGAAATCAAGAACCTCTCGTATAGAGAAATTCCAAGCGTTCTTTCCCAAAGGGGGTAGAGACAATGTATGAGATAGAGAGAAAGATAGATGAGGTAAGGGGGGATCTTAACCGCTTCGAGATAGTAATACTTCTTGCGAGGCGGGCAAGACAGATTACGGAGAAGAGAGTGGCGCTTGAACAGCAGATGGAGCGCAAAGCAATAACCAAAGAGAAGGATACTATCAAGGCTATCAAGGGACTGATCGATGGGAGCATTACCTACGAGCGGACAGAGGAAGTCTACAAAGCGAGCTCTTCCTTGGAAGAAACTCCTCCGAAAGCTGGAAAGACGGTGCTTTAAGAAATTATGGCAAAAAACCTCGTCATAGTGGAATCGCCGACTAAGTGCCGGACACTCAGGCGCTACCTAACCGAGGATTTTACCGTTGTGGCATCCGCCGGGCATATAGTTGACCTACCCAAGAAGGAGCTTGCCGTCGATGTCAAAAACAACTTCAAGCCGAAGTACGAGATTATCCCTGGTAAGGAAAAGTTTATCGAGGAGATAAAACGGCTGGCTCGTGATGCAGACAACATCTTCCTCGCATCAGACCCCGATAGAGAAGGAGAAGCGATAGCCTGGCATATATCAAGGTTCATCGACAGTAAAGGGAAAAATATCTATCGTGTCCTCTTCAACGAGATAACCAAGCGGGCTGTTCTCGCTGGAATAAGCCACCCAACAACACTCGACATACACAAAGTCAATGCTCAGCAGGCAAGACGAATACTCGATAGGCTCGTTGGATATGAGGTATCCCCTCTTCTATGGAAGGCTATCTACGGCGGCTTGTCAGCAGGACGCGTCCAGTCCGTTGCGCTGAGACTTGTCTGCGAGCGGGAGGAGCAAATCCAATCTTTTGTGCCTGAAGAGTACTGGACGATAACTGCTACTTTTGTCAAAAACAATATAGAGTTCTCCGCAAAGCTTGAGAAGATAAACGGGAAAAAACAGCGTATACCCAACGAGAAGGAGGTCAATGAGCACATAAAAAAGCTCCGTTCGAGCCAGTTCTCCGTTCAGAAGGTTGTAAAGAAAAGAAAGAGGAGGTCCCCGTCTCCACCGTTTATTACATCGACGATGCAACTCGAGGCAGCAAAAAGACTCGGTTTCTCTACCTTGAGAACGATGAGAACCGCCCAATCCCTCTACGAGGGGGTTGAACTGGGTGAAGCTGGTCCAGTGGGACTTATTACATATATGAGAACCGACTCAGTGAGACTTGCTGAATCTGCTATAGCCGCTGCTAAGAGGTATATCACAGACAATTTTGGCTCGGACTATTCCTCCCCCAGGAGGTTCAAAAACAAGAACCTCTCGCAGGATGCCCATGAGGCGATAAGACCAACTGACCTCTCTCTTACACCCGAGAAGATAAGAGAGTATCTTACCGTTGACCAGTATAAGCTATACGACCTCATATATCGTAGGTTCCTCGCCTCCCAGATGTCAGACGCGGTCTACGACACAACTAAGGTAGAGATAGCATCCAATGGGTATCTGTTTGTTTCCGATGAGCAAACCCTTGTGTTCGACGGGTTCTTGCGCGTCTTTCCAGACCGCAACGGGGAGAAGGAGAAGGGCTATCACCTTCCAGAGCTTTCCGAGGGGATGTTAATCTCTCCGAAGAAGATTTCCCCCAAGCAGAACTTTACCAAGCCTCCGCCCAGATTCTCCGAGGGAACGCTCGTGAAACAGCTCGAAGCCGATGGAATAGGACGACCAAGCACATACGCACAGATTATCTCTACTCTCTTTGCCAGAAAATATGTTGTCAAGAGGGATAAGACCCTTGTTCCTACTGAGATAGGACGGATTGTGAATGAGTTTTTGTCCGGTAGGTTCGAGCAGATATTTGATGTTGGGTTCACCGCCGAGCTGGAGAGTAAGCTCGATAAGATTGAAGAAGGAAAAGCCAACTGGGTGGGTGTCCTCTCCGATTTTTACGAGGAGCTGGAGGAACTCATCGACCAGGCTAAGAAGACAATCGCCGAGTTCAAGAGCAAGCTAACCAAGACCACCGAAAAGAGATGCCCGAAGTGTGGTGCCCCGATGGTGATCAAGATGGGCAGATACGGGAAGTTCCTTGCTTGTTCCAACTTTCCAAGATGTAAATACTCTGAACCTATAACCACGGAAATCCGCTGCCCTTATGAAGGTTGCGACGGATACCTCGTAGAGAGGATGACGAAAAGAGGTAGAAAATTTTACGGATGCTCCAACTACCCTAAGTGTAGCTTCGCATCCTGGGATACACCAATCTCTTCTCCCTGTCCGAAATGCGGCGCACCAACAAGGTTTGTCAGAAGGGGCAAGAAAGAAATCTATTGTACAGTCTGCTCATACACGGAAGAGATGAAAGAATAACCCTTTCCCCCTTTGCCTATGTGTAAAGAGATGAACATCGAGGATTATCTCGTGGAGTTCCTCCTTCACATTAGGAAGAATAGGGGATATTCCGCCGAGACAGTTAGAGGGTATGAGACCGATCTCCGCCAGTTCGTTGAGTTTATGAAGGCTGAGCTTGAGACCGATACTATCTATCCATCGGATGTAGATATTGTTGCTCTGAGGCACTATTTCTTCTCCCTATACCGCACTGGGTATTCTGCAGCAACGCTTGTGAGGAAAAAGGCAGCGCTCTCATCCTTCGGGAAATTCCTGTGCCAGAACGGTGTGATTGAAGTCAACTACGCAGCATACATCGACATTCCAAGGGGTGAGAAAAGACTGCCAACCATCCTTTCACTACCTGAGATATTTTCCCTGCTTTCAATTGAGTTCGAGGATACCCCAGCTGGCAGGCGAGATAGGGCAATTCTTGAGCTGCTCTACGACACAGGGATGCGCATCTCTGAGGTGGCAGGCTTAACGCTCAAGGATGTAGACCTCTCAGCAGGTGAGATAAAGGTTATAGGGAAGGGGAAAAAGCAGAGGTTTGTGCCGGTAGGACGAGAGCTGCGCAGCGCGCTGGAAAACTATCTCTCCGTCAGAGGGGAGCTTGCCCACAGCGAGGATATAGACCATCTCTTCCTGAGCAGGAGAGGGCATCCTTTGGAGGTGAGAAGTATCCGTCGGATAGTGGAGAAATATCTTTCCCTGGCAACGGATAAAGAGGCTACCCCACACAGTCTCAGGCATACATTCGCGACCCATATGCTCGAGCAGGGCGCATCACTTGTTGCTATAAAAGAGCTTCTGGGGCATGCCTCCCTCTCGACGACACAGATCTACACGCATCTTGACCTCGCACATCTCAAGGAGGTCTACAAAAAGGCTCATCCACATTCTTGAAGGGAGATGGATGGATATTAAAGGGACAACAATACTCGGCGTCCGTTATGGCGGAGAGGTCGCTATTGCGGGAGATGGGCAGGTAACCCTTGGAGATACTGTCCTGAAATCAAGCGGGTTGAAGATTCGCAAACTGTATAACGATACGATACTTGCCGGTTTCGCAGGCTCTGCCGCCGATTCCTTTACACTGCTCGAGCGGTTTGAGACCAGGCTCGAAGCCTTCAAGGGAAAGCTGGAGAAATCAGCGATTGAACTTGCCAAGGAGTGGAGAACGGATAAATATCTCAGACGGCTCGAGGCAATGCTCCTCGTTATGGACAAGGAGAAGTCGCTTGTGATATCAGGCACAGGTGATGTTGTTGAACCTGATGAGCCGGTGGTTGGTATCGGCTCGGGCGGAGCATACGCCAGAGCAGCAGCACTCGCACTCATCGAGACAGCTACCTCCTTGAAAGCAACCGAGATCGCAAGGCTTGCACTCGAGATAGCATCGAAGATATGTGTGTATACCAACTCTAATATCAAGGTCCTAACACTGTGAGGTGAGTATGAATGAGGAATTGGTGCCCGAGAAGATCGTCAAGGAACTTGACCGCTATATAGTCGGGCAAAAGAAGGCAAAGCGTGCTGTTGCTATTGCCCTGCGTAACCGCTGGCGCCGACAAAGGGTCAAAGGACCCCTCAGGGACGAGATTATGCCAAACAACATCCTTATGATCGGTCCCACAGGAGTCGGCAAAACAGAAATCGCCAGAAGACTGGCGAACCTCGCAGGTGCACCATTTGTCAAAGTAGAAGCCTCCAAATTCACAGAGGTCGGCTATGTCGGCAGAGATGTGGAATCTATGGTCCGGGACCTTATGGACCTGGCAGTTAGTATGGTTAAGCAGGAAAAGAGCAAGGAGGTGATGCCAAAGGCTTTGGAGATAGCAAATGCAAGGCTCCTTGATTGCCTTCTCCCTCCAAAGCCGAGACGAAAGAAACAGGGTGGTGAATACTACTCGCCAGAGTTGGTTGAACAGGAGGAACGCTGGCGAAATAACCGAAACAAGATAAAAAGACAGCTGGAAGCGGGATTGCTCGAGGACCGTGTCATCGAGATAGATGCAACTGAAGAGCTCTTCCCCGTGATGGAGGTGATCGCTCCCATAGCCGGCGACACCATCGGAGTTAACCTGCAAGAAATGTTCTCAGGGATTTTCCCAACAAAGAAGAAAAGAAGAAAAACTACCGTCGCAGAAGCACGCAATATATTCCTGCAGGAAGAGATAAACCGTATGCTCGATATGGACCAGATAATAGCTACCGCAAAGGAGCGCGTTGAAAACTCCGGAATCATCTTTATCGACGAGATAGACAAAATCGTTGGGAAAGGCACAACATCGGGACCAGATGTTTCCCGCGAGGGTGTCCAAAGAGACCTGCTTCCACTCATCGAAGGATGCAATGTTATGACTAAGTACGGCATCGTCCGAACCGACCATATCCTTTTCATCTCTGCAGGCGCATTCTCAAACTGCAAGCCATCAGACCTTGTACCAGAACTGCAGGGACGCTTACCTATCCGAGTGGAATTGGATAGCCTTACAGAAGAGGATTTCAGACGCATCCTAACAGAGCCAGAAAACGCTTTGGTCAAACAGTACCAGGCACTCGTGGCATCTGAAGGCGCTAAACTCCGCTTTACCCGAGCAGCAATAAAGGAGATAGCTCATTTCGCAGCACTGGCAAACTCACAGATGGAAGACACAGGAGCGAGACGCCTCCATACAGTACTTTCTGCCCTGCTGGAGGATGTTATGTTCTCTCTGGATAAGTATAAAAATAAAGAGGTTGTCATCCGAAAATCTATGGTGAAGAAGAAACTGTCGGCAATAATATCCAACAAGGATCTGAGTAACTATATCCTGTAAAGGAGAGAAATGAAGGGTAAAGATTTCATAACGATAACTGACTTCACCGCCGATGAGGTGAAGGATGTCATTGCCAGAGGTATGATACTCAAGCATATGAGCGCATGGGGAGAAGGTCCGAAACCGCTTGCCGGTAAGGCAGGAGCTCTTATATTCCACAAACCTTCTCTGAGAACTCGGGTGAGCTTCCAAGTCGGAATAGCACAACTTGGCGGAAGCTCTGTTTATTTAACCGATGCAGAAATCGGATTCGGGAAGCGGGAAAGTATCGAGGACATAGCACGGGTACTATCCAGATATGTCGATTTTATCGTAATAAGAACATTCTCTCAGGAGGATGTGGAAAAGCTTGGCAAGTATTCCTCTGTGCCTGTGATAAACGCCTTGACAGACCTGACTCATCCTTGCCAGGTTATGGGAGACGCTCTTACTATTATGGAGAAGTTCGGCTATATCGAAGGTGTTCCAATAACCTATATCGGCGCCCCAAACAACATCGCCAACTCCTGGTTGAACCTTGCTTCACTCCTCCCTATGAACCTGAGGATTGCAACAGCAGAGGGACTTGCTCCCGATGAAGAGATACTAAAACGAGCAACGGGTGCGAAGAAAAGCAAGATTAGTATTCTGCACGACCCCAAGGAGGCAGTAAAGGGAGCGAAGGTTATATATACAGATGTTTGGGCATCTATGCACGAGAAGCAGAAATCGGAAGAGAGGAGTAAGCTTCTCGCCAGTTTCCAGGTGAATAGAACACTCCTCGCATCGGCAAGCCCAGATGCCATTGTTATGCACTGTCTTCCTGCTGAAAGGGGACGAGAGATTACCGACGAGGTTATGGACGGACCACACTCTGTGGTTTTTGATCAGGCAGAAAACAGACTCCATGTCCAGAAGGCAATTATTATGCACCTTATGAAGTAGCCACTTCCTCAATATTTTCCTTGACAAATTCTGTTTTTTATACTATATGATTTTACACTCAACTGTTTAATATTTTAATCCTGGTGGAGAATGAAGCGTAAGCTCAAGAAGATTTTGAGGAAAAGAAAGGTTGCAAACTGTCTTCATCTGGGGGTAGGTTTGGGCTATTTTACATCTGTTTTAGAGAGCGTTATAAAGGATGGTAAGATTTATGCTATTGCTCCTTCCCTTGGGGTGGTAAAGAGGGCGAAGATGAGTTCTTCTTCAGAGCGGGTGGAGTTTCTCTGTATGGATGCGGTTTCTCTTGCTTTTTCTGACGGTTTCTTCGATTGTGTTGCGCTTCAGCATTCGTTTCATCATTTTGTTGCCCCGGATAGGGTTGTTCAGGAGATAAGCAGGGTCCTTTCGTCCAATGGGGTGCTGGTTATTCACGAGATGCTGGGTGAATTTGATACTCTCCAGCAGAAGCTCCATGTGGACTGGCATAACTTTGGCGTCGAAGTTGACAGAAGACGGGGAATTCCGCACTATCCGCTGTATTCGAAGGAGGCTTTGTTGGGGGTTCTTTCCAGGCGTTTTGAGATTGAGTATGTGGAGAGGATATCTCCAAAGAAGGTAGTACGGGACAGGGGGACAATCGGGCTCGTGGTGAAAAGCATTGACCAGCGTTTGGAGAGCGTTCGAGGACATCCAGATTATACTGCCATCGCTTGGGCGGGTGAAAGCCTGAAGGAGCTCATAATGGAAAATGGATTCTCTTATCCTGTTTCACTCCTTGTTAGCGGGAGGAAGAGGTCGTGGGAGAGCCCGGCAGAATAATTCTGAATGTTGTTAGGTTCCCTTTCGAGATGAGCTCCACCCTTCCGCCGTGTTCCTCGATAATCCTTTTGGCTGTGAAGAGTCCTAATCCACCACCCTTTTCCTTTGTTGAAAAGTATGGCTCGAACAACCGCTCTCCCTTTTTATGTGGGATTGGATTTCCTTCATTTGTTATCTGAATAACCGTATCTTCCCCCCTTCTCTCTGTTTCTATGCTTACTGCCCTGTCTGGGAATGAAGCCTCTATCCCGTTCTTCAGGATGTTGAGAAGCGCTATCTTCAGCTTCTCGTAGTCGAAGTAGGCAGTTTTTTCTGGTTCTCCTCTAAGGTGGAGTTTGACATTCTTCTCAGAGGCTACGGGAGAGAGTATCTCTATTATCTCCTGTAGGAGTGGCTTCAGATTCTGCTCTTCTTTCTTGACTGACGCTGTCTTTGCCAGTGCGATGAACTGGGTTACAATGTCGTTCAATCTCTTTATTTCCTTTTGTATCTTCATCGTGAATTCATCTTCTCCTCTTTCACCAGATACCCTCTGAACCCATATAGAGATACTGTTGAGCGGGTTCCTTATCTCGTGGGCAAGTTCCGCCGTCAGCTGGGAGAGTGATCGCAGATACTCTGTTCGGGTGAGGTTTGTCTCCAGTTGCCTGATCCTTTCTCTGGCGTATAGCAGTCTTATTGTCAGGAGCGAAGCAGAGATAAGAATGAGGATGAGAATGAACCAGGCGATGTAAAAGTTATGGATGAGAGAGTTGTATTCGTTCAGGGATAGCCCTATCCTGATGATGCCGCCGAATGTTCCTATCTGTGGGAACGGTTGAACGAACTCGAATATCTTTTCTCCTTTGAAGCTTGTAATTCTGCCTTTTGCGTTGTGGTGTCTGATAACCCGCTTGAGGAACGGGTCGGTTTCTATCCTTGATAGTCGTGTTACAAACCCTGTTCCGACGAGGATTGCTGATGTGTCCTGTATCGCTATATACCTTACTGATGGGAACTGTCCAAGTTTCCTTATGAACTGTCCGAAGCCCATACTCTCGCGGAGTTTTCTTACCTCTTCTGGCTTGAGGAAGGCGATCCATGTAAGATTTCCGTTCTTGATTGAGCCGCCTTTTGCGTTTCCACTCTGCGGGAATGCCGGGTCGACACCGAGGAATGACAGGCTATCTTGTGAGGATGAGTTCAGGAGCTTGATGATAAGCTCTCTCGGTATCTCTCCTGGGTTCACCATAGAGTGGCTTCCGTTTTCTTGGAAGAAGCCGAGGTATCCGAGGTTATGCATAAGAGCAATTTCCGCTATATCCTCCTTGGAGAGGTTTTTCTCATCCTGCTCGGAGAGGAAGAGTAGTACGGATGAAATCTTATCCTCTATCATCAATTCTGTTAGGGAGTCTGCCTTGAAGATTGTTCGTGAGGCGAGTATTATGCTTTGCGAAAGAATTTCTGCGTCTGAGCGCAGGATTTCTAAGAGGATTCTTCTTTCCTGGCGGATGCCGAGATATCCCAGGAAGATGAGCAGTGCAGTTGCAAGAACGGCTAAAAAGGTGTACTGTTTTTTCATTCGCTTCTGTGTTTGAAGAACTCCACTATTGCGTGTCCTTCACCGCCGATGTTGCCGATTCCGCAGACGAAGGACTCTCGAGCCGTCAAATCGAGGATTCGCTCGAATATCTCTTCGGGTTCTCTTCCTGCCATATTGAAGATACACTCCGCTGGTATCCCTTTGGACAGGAGGATCGAGCCGAACGCCCTCGCAAATCCTCCCACAAGGATGTAGTAGTTGGCGGTAATTTCATCGCCGATGATTTCGGCGAACTGTTTTATTCTGCTTAGCCTGTCGGAGCGGTTGTTAACGATGAGGATCACGGGGGCAGATTTAGATGGGGTTAGGTTAAGCATTCTCCATATACGGATGTTAGATTCTCTGTCGTTTGCGGCGAAGATGCTGTAGAATGTTATCCTCTTCTTGAACTGTTTTATCTCGTAGCGGAAAAGTGCTCCGGGGTCAGGGTGTGCCTTGTACATACCAGCGAGGGCGGTTTTTCTGTCTATCCCGAGATGCTCTGCCACAGCAAGGGCAACTGCAACATTCTCCTTGTGCTCGATGTAGGAGAAATGTCTCATCTCCTCGTCCGACACCGATGAAGGCTCTACTTTTACTATCATTGCACCGAGCTTATCCGCATTCCTTTTGAGAAGCGAGAAGTTTTCATCCTCTGCAGTGAAGACGAGCCCGCCCTTCGGGATAGTGCCTGAGAGAGCATCTGCTATCATCTCTATCCTTTCGCCCATAACATCGGTGTGATCATAGCGGACGTTGGTAATAACGCTGATTGTCGATTTGACGAGCCTATGCTCGGTTACCCACTGGAGCTCAGGGTCAATTGCCATACACTCGACACATATCGCCTCTGCTCCCTCCTCTCTTGCTCGCTTGAAGATTTTCAACTGCTCCTTTATGTTTGCTCTTCCCTGCCGTTGAATAGGATGCTCGACCCCACGGGTATCGATGTACCTCGGTGATGTGCCGGTGGTCTTGACGGCTGTTCTATGACCAGCCTCCCGCAGTGCTCCACCGATTAGCCTCGTTACCGATGATTTCCCCCTGATACCGTTTACATGGATGCGAATAGGAATCTTATGCAGGTTCCGCTTGTGTGAGGAATATTCGATTACTCCCAGTATAAGTAGGATAGCAAGTATTGCTGGAAATACGATTATTTCCATTGGACTCCTTTATGTGACAAGTTCTGCGATATCAAATACGGGTCCATCCTTGCAGACACGTTTCATGCCGTTCTTCGTTCTGATGGCACAGCCCAGACAGGCTCCTACACCGCATGCCATTCGTGCTTCAAGCGAGGCGAACACCCTTATATCCTTCCCCTCAGTTGCTCTTCTCAACGAGTCCATCATGCCGTCCGGTCCGCAGGCAAGAATGTCGCCGTGGAAGTCAGGGAATAGGTGTGAGAAGACGGAAACTACATCGCCTTTTTCTCCTTTACTACCGTCATCTGTCGAGACAATAACCTCGCTGTCTGTTTCCCTGATTATCTCGAGTGCGAAGAGCTCCGATTCTGTCCTTGCACCGTAGATAAGGATGGGCTTCCTATAGGAAGAAAGAAGTGAGAAAACGGGTGCAATTCCCATTCCTCCTGCCAGGATTAGGCAGTCTCCTTCGATGTCTGGGGGGAAGCCGTTTCCGAGTGGCAGGAGTATGTCTGCGGTGTCTCCTATCTGCATAGAAGAGAGCTGTTTTGTCCCCTTTCCCTTTACCTGCATCAGAAAATAGATGATGCAATCCTCTTGTCTAAATATCGCTAACGGGCGTCTGAGGAACGGGTCGAACAGGTGAGTTGCCCTGAGCATTGCAAACTGCCCTGGTCTAAACTGAATAGCTTCTGGCGTCTTGAAACCCAGAAGATACACATCATCACCCAGACGAGTTTTTTCAACAAGCGGCAGGTCTTTCTGTTCTCTCATTCTCTCTTATCGTGTTGAAGTAGTCTATAATTGCCTTCTTGGCATCAGAGAGGGTTTTTGTCTCCTCAAAAAGCTTTGTCCTGAACTGCTTCGCTGATGGTAGTCCTTTTGTGTACCAGATGATAAACTTCCTGGAGATGAGGAGTCCTCTTCTTTCTCCGTGGAGGTTTACCAACCCGTTGATATGCTCGAGCAGAACAGATAACCTTTCCTGAAGTGATGTGGATATCTTCTTTCCCTGCTTTATCTCCTTAAATATCCAAGGGTTGCCGAGCGCTCCTCGGGCTATCATGACGCTGTCTGCACCGGTTTCTGCGAGGATGAGATTGTAATCTTCCAGGGAGAATACATCCCCGTTTGCTATGACAGGGATATTCAATGTCGATTTTATCTGGCGGATATAATGATAATTCTTTCTTGCTTCTCCGCTGAAGCCTTGTTTTGCTGTTCTTGCATGCACTGTTAGAGCGGCGATCCCTGTTTTCTCGAGCAATTCGATAGACTCGAGCAGATCTGGCTTATCCCATCCGAGCCGTGTTTTGAGCGTAACAGGGAGGTTTGTTGCAGAACATATCTCAGATAAGATTTCTACGAGCAGTTTAGGAGATCTCAGGAGAGCTGCGCCTGCTCCACCTGATATAACTTTCCTTGCTGGGCAGCCTGCATTTATGTCTATAAAATCGAACCCCGCCTCCTCGAGTATCTTTGCCGCTGTTCTAAAGGATGCGGGATTCTTGCCGAATAGCTGTGCTCCTATCGGATGCTCGTCGGGGGAGAAGGCAAGCAACTTGTCGGTCTTCTTTACCCCTCTGATGACAGCCTCACAGTTTACCATCTCGCAGAGTGTGATGTCCGCTCCAAAGCGCCTCGCAATTCGCCTGAAGATTGCGTCTGTTATTCCGGAAAGTGGGGCAAGGAGAAGTTTATTGGAGAAGTTTGTCATTTATTCTCTTCCTCGAGCCTCTTTTTCAGTGCCTCAATTCTCTTGACATATCTTTCTCTCTCCTCACCGGTGAACTGGTCGATGATCTTCTCATATATAGCTATAGCCTTCTCCGTGTGCCCCTGACCAGCAAATATCTCTGCCATAGTGGGGGAAAGGAGGTTGTCCGGTGGTAGCCCTGAGGGAGTCGCCTCTTCGGTATCTGATAACCTTTCTTCAAGCTCTTTCTTTGAGAATGTTTCCGGTCCTGCCTTGATATCCTTTTCCGGTTCTGCTCCTTTAACAGTCAGCTCATCCGTGAGTTCAAGTTCTTCCGGTGAAAACTCCTTCTTCTCGGGTTCCGTTCTTAAAGGTGGCGCTTCCTCCTGGAGGTCTTCCTCTTTTAGGAGTCCGGGAATTATTCCCTCGTCCTCCTCGAAGATTGGTTTTTCTTCCTCTTTTTCCTCCTCCAACGATATCTTGCGAAACCCTTTTTCATCTATATCCTTTGGTGGCGGTGTCTTTGTCTCATCAGGAGGGGTAAAAGACTTCCTGATAATGAGTCCTTCGATCTGTTCCACTTTCTCTGGCTCTCCATTGAATTCCAAATGATGAACCCCTTCCACCTCTTCTGGAGGGGGTTCGGGAACCTCCTCGTGTTTTGTTTCTTTTCCATTGGTCTCTTCGAACGGCTCTTCGAGCGAGAGCTCAAATGTTCCTTCCTGTTGGGGCTCGGGTATTTCACCTCCTTGCTCCTCGGTAGGAAGCAATCCCTCGATATTATCGCTTGTGGTGGTAAGTTTCTCCTCTGGCTCGGGCTCGGATATCTCTTCGATTGCTTCCTCCGGTATTATCTCTTCTATCCCTTCTGGTTGCTGGGGGATTGTCTCCTCTTTTACCTCTATCTCGTGGAATTCCTCCTTTGCTACAGGTTCCGGAGCAGGTTTTTCTTCTGGTTTCTCCTCGGGCGGTTTTGGTTTCTCCTCAGGAACCCCCTCTTTGATCTCCCGCTTGCGATTTGATATCTCCTTCAGCAATTCGCTGTTTGTGAAATCGATGGAGTATAACCTCTGCAGGAAAGATAACCCCTTCTTATAATCTTTCAGCATAAAATATGCCTGTGCTATGGCTTGGATTATTCCAAGATTCTGTATCTCCTTGTGTGAAAGGGGGAGAAGCAGATCGAGTGCTTTCTCAGGCTCGTTATTGTTGAGGTAGAGTTTCCCGAGCAGTATCTTTGCCGTCAGATAATCAGGGAACCTGTCGATTCCCGCGGTTAGCACACCGATTGCTTCCTGCAGTTTTCCCTGATTTAAGAGGTTTTCTGCGACCCTGGCGAAGATGGGCAGCTCGGGATGCTTTTCCTGGAGTTCCTCAATCTGTTCGTAATTCATTTCATTCCTCCCTTATAATAATGTTTCTGTGTCCCGTGACGGCGCTTTTGCGGATGAGATCCCGCCAATAAGGGTTTGTGACCTCGCCGGGCGCTGTGGATGATAGAAGCTCCATTTTCCCCACATTTGATAGGTCGGCAAAGATAAACTCCGCTCCACCCTGGATAGAGTAATAGGTCCATTTCTCCCAAGGATACTCTCCGGGCTCAAAATAGTGTCGCTCAACCTCATCGGGAAAACCGTACTTGATGATGACACGCCCCCTGTCGCTTCTCCATCCATTGGGAATGAGCCTACCTTTCTCCGCCGTCGAGAAATTATCTATCGCATACCGCCATCTTCTTATTATCTCGTCCCGTAGTTCATTTTCCTCTGTCTCCGGGTCGGGATCCAGCCGCTCCCATACCGAACTTATATATTCCAGCTGCTTGTTCTTCGGAAGAGTTGCAAGAACCCTCTTCTCATCCTCTGAGAGAAGATAATAGACCTGGGACATCATAATCTCAAGCGTCGTGTCCGATGGAATACCTGCATATCTTTCCTCGATAGTGAACCGTTTCTCGCCGGTTATCCTTCTTTCGTGGGCATTATCCTTAACAGAAATTGCGAGCGTATAATCCCCAGCAGGTAGAGCAACGATGTTTATCCCGCGGAGGATAACGCCCGTATCAGAGCTTTTTCTGTAAATCTCCTCCGGCAGGGTTTTGACAGGTTTCCCTTCCTTGTCTAATATGGTATATCTGACCGTGTAGGTGGAATCTCCATCGAGGGAAAGATTATATATCTCGCAATAGAAGTACATAATAGGAAGCCTCACTCCGTAGAGACAAGATGGGTTCGGGAGTAAGTCCCTGTTATATCTGGTAAACCTGCCCCCTGTTGGCTCTGCAATGTCCGAGAGCAGGGTTATATCGGATAAGGAAAGCGTATCCCCGGAGAAATCAGGAACAGTTATCAGAGCAACGGATGTGTCGGAGTTCCCGCTGCTTAGGTCGGTCAAAAGTAGCCTTGCACTATATCTTCCCGGATATAATATGGGCTCAATGTAGTCGAAGACTGTATAGGAACGGGTCACCATTTCTCCCTTTTGGACGGATGTTTTGAGCGGCTTGAAAAGTGTATCTATCATCCTTCCAGTGGAGTCGAACAGCTCCACCGAGAGTGCGAGGTTTGAAACCCAGAGAGAATCTTCATCTTCGAAGCTCAGAAGCTCTCGGGAAAACGAGTAGTAAAGAGCCGTGTATGCCAGCGAATCTCCGTTCCGATAACGGTAAGCATACCAACTGGAGGCAAGGTTGAGACCGCAGTGTCCTGTGACAGGCAAAAGCAGAAGTAGGGCAACAAGATTTGCAATCCTATTTTTCATAATATAAAATATAATCCCCAAACCCAGTTTTGTCCACAAATATAAACTCCTTGTCCAGCTGGTAGTAGTACCAAATCTCGTACGGCTTTGAATTAAGCTCAAACGGATGCACCTCTATCTCGTCTGGCTCACCATAGAGGATATATATCTGTCCTCTGTCGGATGTCCAACCAGGGAGAAGCCCAGAAAGATGCTCATTCGCCCAGCGGATGCGACGGTAATACTCATCCTTCGCCTCGTTCTCGGCTGTCCCAGGAGACGGGTCCCGCCTCTTCCAGAAGTTCTCCCAGATGGAAAGTTTCTCCTCATCCGTTTTGGCATTCCGTATGGAGTCAAGCTCCGTCGAAGAGGCAATGAGTGAGAGTTTTGAAACCGCTGCCTTCGTGTCAAACAAAAGCTCCTTCTCCGGGTCAAGATAAATGTAGAGTTCCCTACTCGCTTCTTCTCCTCCCTTTCTGACTGAGATGGAGTATTTCCCTGATGAAAAAGTGGAAAAGGCGAGCGGATGATATACCCGAATAACTTCACTGGTTGGGAAGCTCTTTTTTTCGCAGTCTTTACCTGTCCCGCGGTGAGAAATACAGATATCCAGCAATATAGAATCTGTTTTTTCTTTCGGATAACACTCGAAGTAGATGTAGTTGCCTGTATCGGTTGGATCTATGTCAGGAGTAAGGAGCGGATAGAGTGTGCCTGCAACAGATTTGAAAAACAGGATATCCGATAGCTGTGACTCACCTTTTTTGTAATCTGGTAGTCGAATTTTTTTCTTCTTGCTGTAACGCTTTTTTGCATATTTATCCTCCAAAAAGATCTCGATGCTATAGTCTCCAGGAGGGGCAAGTAGATCGATATTTCCGAAGTGTTGATTGGTGGAATTTGTGATAGAATAATCTGCAACAATGAGCGTATCGTATATAGATATAGATGTCACTATCTGTTCTTTTTTTTCAAGCAAAGCGCCTACTCGGAATATTGACAGGTAAGCAGAGTTGCCCCTAACGAACTGTAGATCATTGTATCTTACCGAGTAGTTTATCTCGACACGGACCAGGCTGTCTTGGGCAAATCTGGTCACCTCGAAAACGGGCTCAGAGTAAGCTGCCGATAAGAGAAGAAAAAGGAGAGCTACTATGCTCGTGGATGGTATTTTCTGTATTCCTCTTTCAGCCATTGTTTCTGGATATTAAGGTATATCTGCGTTGTGGAGATGTCCTCATGTCCGAGTATTTCCTGGACAGCCCTCAGGTCTGCCCCACCTTCCAGTAGATGTGTTGCGCATGTGTGTCTAAGAGTATGTGGGTGAACATTCTTTTTGAGCCCTGCTCTTTTGGCATACTTCTTGATTATCATCCAGACAGCAACACGGGAGAGAGGAGTTCCCTTTCTCTCCGCCAGGAAGACATAATCCTTGGAGTGAGGTTTAACGAACCTGTCCCTGACATCTCGGATGTATCTGGAAAGATAGTAGGAAGCTTCTCTCCCGAGCGGGACGACTCGCTCCTTGTTTCCCTTTCCAAAGAGCCTCACGAACCCCTCGTCGAAGTATATATCTCCTATCCTCAGTCTGCAGGCTTCTGATACACGGCAACCGGTGGAATACAGGAACTCAAGGATTGCCCTATCTCTAATTCCTGGCAGGGTCGACAGTGGAACAGCGGCGAGCAGGTTTTCTGTTTCCTCGTATGTCAGGGCATCGGGGAAATTTTGCCTTACCCGGGGCGCCTCGACGAACTGGCTCGGCTCGCTTGTTAGTACTCCATCACTGACAAGGAACCGGTAGAACGATTTGATGGATGACAGATTCCTGCTGACGCTTCTCGGGGACAGTCCGAGGTCCAGAAGATGTCTCAGGTAGCTTGATATGAAAAACTGGTCTACCTTGCTGATCTGTTTTTTGTGTTCATCGCAGAAGCTGAAGAACCTTTCGAGGTCGTGCTGATAAGCTGAGAGCGAGTTCGGGGAAAGTCCCTTTGTGATTAGGATATGGTCTAGGTACGCTGAGAAATTGGACCATCGAATGCAGGTGAATTTACTTGTGGTATTTTTCATTTCTTTAAAGGGTTTTTGTCTCCTCGATGATCTTGACGGAGCTGCTTGCTCCGAGCCGTGTTGCGCCGGCTTGTATCATAGCGATAGCGTCGGCAAGCGTTCTTATTCCGCCTGCGGCTTTCACACCAACTCTTTCTCCGACTGCGTGCCTCATAAGGGCAACATCATATACGGTGGCACCGGTTTTCGCGAACCCTGTCGATGTCTTAACGAAATCCGCGCCAGCCTCCTTCGCCAGAAGGCAAGAGATAACCTTCTCGATGTCCGTTAGATATGCTGTTTCAATTATTAGTTTGAGTGTATTGCTTCCAATTGTTTCCTTGATAAGCCTTATCTCGTCCGATACCGCCTCGAATTCCAAGGACTTGATGAGCCCAATATTCTGGACCATATCTATCTCGTCTGCACCTTCCCAGATGGCTACTTTTGCCTCCTCGCACTTTGTCTTCGGGCTGTTTGCCCCGAGTGGGAAGCCGACGACTGTGGTTACCCTAACATCCGTCTTCTGAAGTTCTCCCCTTGCAACACTCACCCAGTAAGGGTTGACGCATACGGAGTAGAATCCATACCTTTTTGCCTCCTCGCAGAGCCGCTTTATCTCCGATGCTCCTGCTGAGGGGGAAAGAAGTGTGTGGTCAAAGAAACTGTTGAGCTTCTCAAGTCTTGGCTTAGGAAAGAGAGAAGTCTCCTTGGTAAAGGTATGGATTATCCCCTTGGCTCGACTGATAAGTTCTTTGGAATCCATTGTTGCTCCTTGTCTGAGTTCTTACTAAACATAATATATCCCAAATCCGCGAAGTTGCAAATAAGATTTTCCCTTGCAAATGATTGTTGAATTGGTTATAATTTATTGACAAACTCCGCAACAGGGGGGAGTGGTGTGAGCAGAGAGAAATCAGTTATTGCAATGCTGATAATTCTGTTTTTTACCTCGTTCGTATATGGAGCCAACAGTTTCCGTGTCATCCGGGCGTCGGCGGACCAGCGAGGGGGAGCGTCCAGAATATTTATACCCGATGATACCTTCGGCGAATACACGGTTAATTGCTCCACCGATGTCGGTATGGTCGATGTGGTCTTTGTGATAGACACATCCGGCAGTATGAGCGACTGTATCGATGAGCTATATATGAACATAGGGGAATTCGCTTTTAACATTGCATCAATTGGGTATGATGCGATGTTCGGTGTGGTTACATATTGTGAGTCGGAGAACTACCCTCACGGATATGACCTTGTCGATGCATCCACCTTCGAGGGTATCGTCGATGGGCTCTCCGGAGCAGAGGGTGGGTATGAAGAGACAAGCGAGTCTATGCTGCACGCGATAGAAAATATGCACTGGCGGCCTGGTGCTCAGAGTGTAATTGTTTTTATGACAGATGAATGTGATGACGCTTACCCTGGGACAGGTGTTCTGAATACCGACCTCATCGATGCTGCCCTGGCAGATAGTGTGATGATATTCGGATATTTCGATTGTGTGTATTCCTCGATGGAGCCCAATTACGATAGCCTCAATTACAACATTTATTGCGATACGACAGGTGGGCAGGGTTTCGAGTTCAGCACAGATATAAGCGATGTTCTCGATATTATAGTCGATGCTATTGCAGAGTTTGTTACAATCGATATATGGATTGAGAACACGACGGGTGCGCCACTCGATATAACCGTGGAGGTCGACCCCGAGGAGTGTATCGAGGTAGCCGATTCGTCGGATACTATTCAAACTGCTACGATACCTGCTGGAGCAACCCATCATTTCCGCTGGTGGATAAATGAGGTCGAGGATTGCTCCGGTTATGGTGAATGTTTCTTCATTCGGATGTGGACAGCAACGGAGCGGGATTCTGTTGTGGGCTGCCTTTTTGTCGAGAACTGCGGCTGTCCTGGTCCTGTTGCAACGGTTATCCATCCTGTCTGTGGTGTTCTGACCGCCTGTGAATACCAGCATATCATTGTGAAGATTGAGAGCTGGTTGCCTGTTGACCCTGCATCCATTCGGCTGAACATAAACGGGACAGACTATTCGCTTTCTGATGAGGGGATGTCTTATGACCCTGCGACGAGGCTTCTTCGATACGACCCACCAACCCCCTGGCCCAACGATTTCGAGGTTCAGTTCTATGTCAGTCAGGCGTGGGATGTAACAGGTTGCAATCTGAGGTATTCCCAGCATTGCTCTTTCCATACCGACCAGGAGCCGCCTGTCGTTGAGGACTGGGGATTTTCCCCTGCCTGCGGCTCGACCATCGAGGATACCGATTCCATAAGATTTCATGCTTATGCTCACGATGAGATAGCCGGTATGACCATCTTCGATAATCTCGATACACTTGCGACTATAGAGGAGCTGATGGCGATATTCACATCGATGTATATGACGATAAATGGTGGGGTAATTCCAGGTGGAGGCGTTCCTGGGCTCGGTGCAGAATATGTTTTTATGCACAACTCTATCAGCTGGCCGATAGAATGCGTAATCGACACGCCTGTCGTAATGCCGCCTACCCCGGGTGTCCCGTTTGAGAACTTTTACATCATCAGGACAGCTTGCAACGACGCTCTTGACCTTCTGGGCTTGTGTCCTGGCTGCCCTGAGCACGACTGGTATCTGAACTTTGCCGAGGAAGCTGGCGCTATCCGCGCTCTTGTGGGTGACCCGGCGTCCCTTGAAATCTGTTTCCATTTCCAGGACCTTGTAAGCTCCGACTATTGTGGACCTAACGATACGGTTTTTTGCTGCACATACTACTTCGAGGGTGGTTGCGTTCCAGCAGTTGCTGAAATCGTTTGTCCTTACCCCTGTGGTGAATACTCATCCTGTGAGGAGCAGGAGATGATATTCTCCATACGGGATACAGCCGGTGTAAATATAGATACAAGCCGGGTGTATTTCACGGTGCGGGTAACTAATCCCTTTACCGGTGCGGATTCGACATTTCAGCTTCATCCTCCATCGCCCTATATCTCATTCTCCGGTGGGGGAACATCGTATACAGTCACGGTTTCTATGCCTTACACCGATGCCGACAGCGTTACCATTACCCTCGATTCGCTGTACAACGAAGACGGCTGCCTAACCATTCCCAGATAGTATGAGCGACTTTCTGATATTCGATAATGTAGTAAAACTGTATTCCAACCGTTGGCTTGCACTGGATAGGGTCTCGTTTTCACTCGATGCAGGTGAGTTTGTGTTTCTTGTTGGTCCTTCTGGTGCTGGTAAGTCGACGCTCTTGAAGCTGATATACCTCGGAGAATTCCCGACGTACGGTGAGATAAGGTATCTTAGTTGGAGCACAAAAACCATCACGATGGATGAGATTCCACTCCTGCGTAGGAAGGTTGGAGTCATTTTTCAGGATTTCAAACTCCTACAGGAGAAGACAGCTTACGAGAACATAGCCTTTGCCTTGAGGGCTGTTGGGAAGTCGAGGAAGGAGATAAGGAGACGGACGAATGAGCTGCTTCAGTCCGTCGGGCTTTCACACAAGAAGGATTTCTATCCTCCTCAGCTGTCGGGTGGTGAGAAACAGCGGATATCGATTGCCAGGGCGATTGCCCTCTCTCCGCCGCTCATTCTCGCTGATGAGCCGACAGGTGACCTCGACCCTGAGACAGCAGGCGGAATAATGGAGCTTATACTGAATATCCACCGGCAGGGAACAGCGGTTATACTTGCAACCCACAATATGGACATGCTTCGGGATTTTGACTTTAGGGTGCTTGAACTTCGTGAGGGGAAGCTCGTATGAAGCTCTTCTGGGCAGTCGGTGAGGCTCTCTCCACAATGTGGAGAAGAAGATTTGTCACCGCTTTGTCTGTTATCACTATGACCATTGCTCTCTTCCTGTTCGGGCTTTTTCTGCATATAACCTTTAACCTGAAAAGCTACGCGGACTATGCTGAAAAGAGGCTCCAGATGGAGATATTTCTT
Organism: bacterium; assembly: GCA_021158465.1. Classification (GTDB taxonomy): domain Bacteria; phylum UBP14; class UBA6098; order 4484-93; family 4484-93; genus 4484-93. The sequence continues at coordinate 26,978 of JAGGUN010000005.1, read as the reverse complement.
ACCAGAGAACTCTCGAAGGATGAAAGGGAAAAAACCTCCTCACTCCTTCTGGGGATGGATGGGATAGATACGGTAGTTTATATCTCTAAGGAGGAGGCTTATCGGATATTCTGTCAGGAGTTTGGTGAGGATATAGCTGGTGACATCACTGGCAACCCACTACCTGCATCGTTCCGCGTGAGGCTTTCTGCTGGGTATCGGAGTGGGAAAAAGCTTGATGCTCTGATTGAGAGGATAGGTAAGCTTCCTATTGTTGATGAGGTCGTGTTCAAGCAGGCGGTTGCCAAGAGGGTTGATAAGGCGATAAAGACATTTACTCTCATCGATATTGTAACCGGAGTTATTATACTCCTCGGGATGCTTGTTATTATCGTAAACACGATAAAGCTCAATATCGTTGAGCGGGCAGAGTCCATATATATTATGCGTTTCGTTGGTGCGACGGCGTCGTTTATAAGGCTACCGTTTGTAGTCGAGGGGATATTTGAGGGGATATTTGCTGGACTTTTCTCCTCGGGGTTGCTCTGTCTTGCCGAACTTGCTCTTGTGCGTTTCTTCCCGAAGCTCTATCCGATAGGGTATGTGGTCATCTTCCTTGTCGTTCTTGGGGGAATAACCGGCGCTGTCGCAAGCGGGTTCGCTGTCAGGAAATTCCTGAAGAAGTAAGCCTCACTTCAGGAGCATCAGTTTTTTCGTCTCACAGAATTTCCCTGCTTTCATTCTAATAAAGTAGAGACCGCTCGGGAGCTCCTTCATATCGATCCCTATTCTGTATCTCCCTGGGGCGAGCTTGTCAGAGAGGACTGTTTTCACCACCTCTCCTTTGATGTTGAACAGGCAGATATCTACGGTTGTTCCCTGTGGAACATCGACCCTGATATCCGTCTTGGTGTTGAACGGGTTTGGATAAGGCTGAGAGATGGCAAACCCTGTAGGAAGGGCTTCTTCCTTGTCTATTCCGACCACAATCTCCATATAAACAGGGATCGTAATATCAGGGTTGACCCTGTCGTTTGAACGGATAACAAGGTTGGCAAGGTAATCTCCGGGTGGATGACTTCCGGCGTTGAACAACAGGTTTATCGTGCTCCTGCCGCCTGTTGGTATCTCGCCGAATACCGGCTCGAATGACAGCCAGTTGACGGAAAAGACGGAATAGTGGAGGTATCCCTCATCAGGTATGAAGTCCTCGATGGGAGGGGGAAATTCTATCTCTGGCATAGTCACGACTACGAGGTTCACCTCCGTTGGCATGCCGATGTCTGTCATAGCTACCCCGACAGCCACCGTGTCGCCTGGATCGCTGTAATGCTCCCACCCAGCAGGACCTACCATATCGAATCCGTAGGGAGAATCGGGGTTATAGCGGAGTATTATCGATGTCCCGTATCCGAGAGCTCCCTGCCCGATGATGTAATCTGCTCCCACAGAACCCATTGGAAATCCTGTTGTGGAGTCGCAGTCGGTGTCAAGCCCATATCCTACGATGTAATCGGATGTATAGTCACCCATAGGTCGGTGAGCGGTTATCATAAGGTAGAGCATCGCCTCTGTGTGCTGTGCAAAGATCGCCGCAAGATCGAGGTCGAGGTCAGTGTCGACAGGGTCCTCGGCAAGGAGTACCCATTCACCTGGTGGTTCTATAGGTATCGATTTCGAACTGTATGGAGCAACTGCTATACTGTAGCGAAGCGGTCCTGTGCCAGAATTCACTATGTCGAATGTTTCCTCTGCCGTCCCACGAACTGGTAGCCTCACGGCAACAGAATCGGTCGTCGCCTCCATAACCACCCAGTATGAGCTTGCTGACACGATTTCGGATGGAGGGCTTTCTCCTGTGACATAAACTGCCGTGACATAGTAGAAGTATTCTCTCTCTGGGATGACCGAGTAGTCTGTGTAGAAGCTGTCGGTGGTGGGTACCGAGTTTATTGGGTCAGGTGGGAATGCATCTGGCTCTTCCGACCTGTAAACATTGTATCCGATGAGGCTCCCTCCTGGTCTCATTCCCGCCTCTGGTGGGCTCCAGTGAAGCGGGATTTCGCCATCCCAGCCGGATTCAGCTGAGAGATTGACCGGTGGAAGAAGAAGCTGTTTCTCCATTATCACAAGATCGTCGAAGTACCAGCCGGCATCGGTTATCCCATGGTCGCTTCTAAAGTCAAACCGAAAGCGAACATTTCCGCCAAGATACGAGGAGAGGTTGTATTTTACCTTCTTCCACTCTGGTGCATTGCCGGAGAACCCTGGCTCGGAGAGTGCTGAGACCTCGTGGGTGTTATAGCCTCCAACAGGTGTGAGGATGCTCCATGTCTCTCCGCCATCCGTTGAGATTTTGATATTACCGCCGTCGAAGCGCCCCTCTGTAGAGAACCACTGATACATTTCAACTGTTGCCACCGAGAAATCTGAGATGTCAAAGTCGGGTGTTGTAAGCGAGTAGTCGGCATCGTTGCTATAATATCCGTCAATCACTGTTCCCCATAGGTTTCTGCCGGAGTGTGCCTCTTCGGGACCAGCGCCATGTGGTTCACCCCATTCCCAGCCGTCGGAAGACACAAACATCCCGTCTGTCTCCTCGAAATCGAGGAATATCCCTCGGACTACAGGGAAATTCGCGTATCCCTCCTCGGGAAATGAGGCTTCGTTGTGACGCGATGACGCATCCGTTGCAGTTATCCGGTAATAGACGGTATCCCCGACTACTATATCATCGAAATCAATCGGGACAGAATATGTATCTATTCCCTCTTCGGTCATCGGGACGGTTCTGTTCGCCTCGTGGTTTTTGTGATACTCAACTGTTACTCTCTCCAGTCCGAGGTTGTCCTTGATGGTTGCTCTTATCTCGACAGGGAAGGTCTCCGGTGTTTCGCCGTCCAGTTGGGTATGGCGTATGGTGGGGGGTATTGTATCCTCGCCGACGCGGAACGAGAACAGCTCTCCCGGTGCCCCCTCCGGTAGCCTTGCCTCAACATTCATCGTGTCCATTGCAAAGATATAGTAGGAGACGATTGTTCCGTAGGGCTGAGGCGGGATATAACCCCTGTATATATGTGGTTCGACCTCGGTTATTGGGATGAAGCTGTACTCCTCCCCTGTGGAGAAATAGATGCCAGTTGTATCCATATCCAGTGGGAATGTGCTTGTTATCTCGGCAGTTATCGGGTATGGGTTGCTCTCGTCCTCTGTGTCGTGATAGCCTGTATGCACGATGACAATATCAAAATGTCCTATTCCATGCCTCTGAAAGGCAGAGTATATCTGGCTGAAGTGCGGCGAGCCGTTGGATAGGTCAGCATCGTTATCATCGAGGACAAGGATTGTATAAGCATAATCATCGAACCTGTTTGGGTAGCCGTATCTTGCGAAATGAACAAGCGTGTCGGTGTATCCTGCTCCGAGTGCTTCTCTTATCTCCCAGAAGGCGCCGGATATTATCCTCGAGTCCGCATGCACCTCACCCTCCCAGTCGTCAGGGAAGGTAAGGTCGTTCTCGAGTGAGCGCATATACATTTCGGGGTCGCCTATTCTGTATAGCCCTCCTTCACCGATGAGCGGGTCGTCCGTTACAGTGCAGGCAAAGTAGTCGGACAACGCCTCGTCAATCGCACCTGGCTGACCTGTATATGGAAGTTCCGAGGATGGATAGATGTTATGTGTTACTCCGTGTGTATATTCGTGGTAAATGACATCGGAGAAGAATGCGAAGTTATTGAAGATGTCGCCGCCAGCTCCGAGATGCACACCGTAGCCATCCCAGAAAGAATTGTCAGGGCAGGGTGGCTCCTCATCCCGAATAACCACAGGAACCTCATAATCGAGTGCGCAGAAACCTGCATCGAGCATCTTGTAATAATTATGCATCAGATTGATATGGAAGTATGCACCGCTCTCATCGGATACATCCTCCCAGAAGAGATTAACCTCATCTCCTGTTACCTCCTCGATAACAGCGAGCGGCTCAGCCTCAAAAGGCTGGACATCGCAGAAAAGCCCCTTCGCCTGAACCCATACCCAGCCGGGTGAAAGCTCGTTTGAATATCGCCCGTTTACATCTGCAGTATCAAGCTCCAAATCGAGGTTGATATAGACGAACGGCAGGGGCAGAACCATCGGGGTGTCGGTCATATACTCCGGGTGGATGTTCCCCGTTACCTCGCCGTAACAGGTTGGTGTCTCACGATAGGTAAGAAGAATTTCGCCGGTGTGAGCGTCCAGAATGTAGCTTCTCTTTGACTCGGTTCTTATCCACCAGGCAAGATGCCCTTTGCCTTCGGGGAAAATGATAAGCTCGGCAGACAATATCCCTTCCCGTTTGGGGAGATAGTCCGCCAGTTCATCCTCCGGTATCCTTGGATTTATATCAACCGAGAGGTTTGGATGGGTCTGAAGCGAGATGAGAAGAAGCTTTCCTTCACTTGTTAGGCTGAAATCCAGCCTGCCAAGCCAGACCGGGATACCATGATATACCTCCCTGTAAATCGCGAATACCTTTCCCAGAATACGGTTGACAGAAAGGAGTTCAAAGGACTCACTTGCTATACCGAGAGCATGGGAGTTATTCTGGACGAACCTTCTTATTGCTTGGTCAAGCTGTTCGTCGGTTGAGACATCCACAAGCCGTATACCCCTGCCGTAAGCTCGTCTTAGGTGTTGTGTTTCCCTGTCCCAAAAGCCGAGCCAGCTGGGATACTTTGATATGAAGTCAGACCAGGCAAGGTTGTCCGGTGCAACTGTCGTAAGGCGCTCAACGGGAGCCTTTCCTCCAATGAAATCCTCCTCCGTCGGCAGGAAGCCGAAGAGAAAAGAAGGTAAGGCAAAAAGCATTGCAAGCAGTGAAGCAATCCTCATCTTCCCCCTTTGTTCTTTATTCGATCCAACATTTTACGCATCTTGAAAGAAAAAGTCAAGTAACAAATATTACATCCTTAAGAGCAGGTTCAGAATAAAGTGGGCGATAACCGCCGATTCCAACCCTTCCTTGCGATAAAGTATGTTCAGCACAGCGCCGAGCGTTCCGTTGTAGACGAGAAGGCTCAGAATCAGGCTACTTGGCACCTTTATTATCTGTGGTACCGACAGAACCCCCAGCATCTCGGGAATGAAGTAAAATGAAAATGCAACGGCGGTCAGGGAATATGCAAGGAAAGACCGAAGATATTTCAGCTTTATAAAGCCGAAGACAAGAAGGAACAGGTTGAAGAGGAAAAGGTGGAAAGCTATCTCCTCGAAGAGCGATGATGACCAGTTCACGGCGAGGAGGTGGAAGATGTTGTTGTAGCTATAACAAAATGAAAAGGGAAGCGTCTTAAGGAAGGAGGAAAAGATGTTTCTTATCCCGATGAGGGCAAGCCAAACAACTATTGCGGAGAAGAGGGAATGTTTCATTGCATTTGAGAGATTACCTCTCAAAGAAGCTTTTGTCAGTATCCTGCGGATGAAGGGGAAATCGTATGACCTGGTATGAACCGCAAGCTCTATCCCAAGGTAAAGAAGAATAAGTGATGAGATGATATAAACAAGTATCCCGCCTGCACCTAAGGGTATGAATTTCTCCAGCGACTGCCCCGAGACGAATATCGAGCCTGCTGGAAACAGCGATACAGCAGAGACTGCAACGATAGACCCAGATATAAGGAATACCTTGTTTTCGAGGTTCATATTAAGAAATGAGAAAGCGGGTCCCTGAGAATTTATCAAAGGGACCCGCAATCATTCTATTTCATCCTGCGGAAGTTGGGGATTGTCTGGAAGCCGTATTTGAATGTTATCTTGTTGGTAACGGTATCCCAGCCGGTTATCTGGAGCTTGATGTAGTTGCCATCCTGTATCTGGAGGATATAGACCCCGTTTAAAGCAACATCCTCCATATTGTAGTATCCAGTTGCCGGTGCAAGCTCGATATTGTTGTATGTCTCAGCTACGAGAGCAATAGCGGTTGTTCTCCAGCCTGCTCCGAGGTTGTCTGGGGAATTGAGAGTGTTATCCGTATCGAAGTAAAGGTCAACATATGGCTGGTTTGCTGTCCCTGACATACTATATGCTGTACCGCTTCCGTCTTCGTTCCAGCCGTACCCAGACGGGTGCTCAGGGCTTGGGTCATCCATGCGCCAGATTTCTTGGCTTTCGCCTGTCACAAGCTCGGTCGAAATCTCGGGGGTTTTCTCTCCTATATACTCGTCGTTATAAGCTGCAACCTGATAATTCCCCAGCTGGTCTGGTGTGTGTGTGTAGCTGAGCCCGGTCTCGACGGAGTCAATTATCTCATCATTGAAGTAGATATAGTATCCTGTTACCTCTCCCTCCGATGGGGGTGACCAGGAAAGCTCAAGGCTCTCCTCATCTGCGCCGGCTGTTATCGTAAAGTTTCTTGGTGCGGATGGTGCCTCAGTCTCTGGCTCCTCTGGGTTCTCCTCACATCCGAACCCGAAGAAAACAAGCGGCAAAACAAGCAGTAAAGGTAGTAGCTTCTTCATTGTGCTTTCCCTCCTATTTTATTCTTCTTTTCACCTTCTTTTTCGGTTTTGGAGCGGGAGCAGCGGGCTTTGCTGTTTCCTCTTCGGGCTTGGTTTCAGGCTTGACAGCTTCCTCTGCTGGTTTCTCTTCGGGTTTTGGCTGGACCTCAGGCTTTTCCACACCACTTTTGAGCTCATTCAACTGGAGTTCGAGGTCGGCAACCCTCTTCTCCAGCTGGTCCAATCTTTCCATAATGGCTCGGTTTGCCTCGGGACTCTGCTGACAGCCAACAGCGAACGCCACAAAGGCAACTGTCAGAAGGCTGATGACAACAATTTTCTCTCTCATTTTTTCCCCCTTGGTTAGGTTAAAAACTCCACTTTTAACACAAATTCAATAAATCGAACTTATGTCAAAAGTCAAGGGAATTTTTCCTATGTTTAATATCCTGTAACCATTCCGCCGTCAACACGGAGGACAACACCTGTTATGTAGTCGGAGAGGCTTGATGCCAGGAATAGTGCTGCATTTGCGACATCCTCGGGTTTGCCGAATCGACCGAGTGGGATAAGTTTCCTGTAGTTCTCGATGACATCCTTGGAGAGGGTGTCTGTCATCGGTGTCTCGATAAATCCTGGAGCGATCGCATTGACACAGACGTTCCTTGTTGCAAGCTCTTTGGCAAGGCTTTTTGTCAGCCCAATTATGCCTGCCTTCGATGAACTGTAGGCTACCTGCCCGATGTTCCCCATAAGACCTATGACCGACGATATATTAATTATCTTGCCGTACCTCGCTCGCATCATTCCTCTTGCGAACGCACGGGAGAGCAGAAAGACGGAGGTCAAATTGACCGATATGGTTCTTTCCCAGTCTTCTCTCCTCGCACGGATGAGAATTGAGTCCCTGGATATTCCGGCGTTGTTGACAAGGATTGTAACATCACCTGCTTTCTCCTTCAGGGATTTAACATCCTCCTCTCTTGATACATCACAGATAATTCCGGATGAGTTTGGGATGTTGCGCTTTGCCCTCTCGAGCGCTTCAGCGTTTATATCTACAAGAACAGTTTCCGCTCCCTCTTCCGAGAACCTCTTTGCTATGGCGAGTCCGATGCCGGAGGCTGCGCCTGTCACAACTGCCCTTTTCCCTTCAAGAAGCATTTTATTCCTCCTTGCAGAAGCTTTCCACCGAGCCGACGGAGTTTATGTTAACAAGTTCAGCATCCTTTGTAATCCTCTTTATGAGCCCTGTTAAAACCCTACCTTCCCCGACCTCGATGAACCGGTTGATGCCGTATCCTACCATACTTTCAACGAGTTGGACCCAGCGAACAGGAGATTCTATCTGTTTTCTCATAAGTTCCTTTATCCTCTTTGGGTCGTCTTCCTTCTTCCCTGAGACATTGGAAAAATAGGCTACCTTTGGTTTTTTGAATCGGATAGGTTTTAGGACTTTGCTCATCTCCTTGGCTGCTCTACTCATAAGTTTTGTGTGGAATGCCCCAGAGACGGCAAGAGGGATCAGCTTTCTGGCTTTTGGAGAAAGGAGTTCCTGTGCTTCTTTTATCAGCTCGAGCTCCCCGGATATCACAATCTGCCTGGGAGAATTGTAGTTAGCAATGTTTATTATCCCTTTTAGTTTTAGCGGGAAGATGGTATCCTCTATCTCTTCCTCGTTAAGACCGATGACAGCGACCATGCCGCCTGGTGTCTCGGATGAGCGGCTCATAAGTTCACCTCTCCTCAGAACAGCATACATTCCATCCTCGAAGGAAATTATTCCCGCTGCGACGAGTGCTGTGTATTCGCCGAGTGAGTGTCCAGCAACGGCATCAAACCTGACCACATCCCCTATTGCGGCAAGCGTCGCAAGGCTTGAGACAAAGAGTGCCGGCTGGGTATACTGTGTCTGGTTGATAGCTCCCTCTCTGTCTTCGAAGCATATCTTCTTCAGTGGGAAACTTGCTATCTCTTCCGCTGTGTCGAATACCTTCCTTGCCGCTGGAAAGCGGGAGTAGATTTCCTTCCCCATACCGGGTCTCTGTGACCCCTGACCGGGGAATACGGCAGCCTGCATAGAATCCTCCTTTCTCAGTATTTGCCACTCGGCTTTACACCGAGGGTTGCCTCGATGAACCGTCTGTGTCCCTCGAAGCACACCTCAGGAAGAGAGCCTTTATCAAAGAATCTTATTTCTACTACATCGTCGGAGGGGCGGAGGTTGCTGGATAGAGCCTTCACGAGGTATCCGACTAAGAGGACATTTTTATACTGTGGACTCGGCTGTGAGTACACACCTATAAGTCTCACAATCTCACCTATTATTCCCGTTTCCTCTGTGAGCTCCCGTAGTGCTGCTTCCTCGATAGTTTCGTCAATCTCTGCGAACCCTCCCGGGAGTGACCATCCGCCCTTGCACGGCTCTACACCTCGTTTCACAAGCAGAATCCTGTTCATATCATCCAATACGACAACGCCTGTTGCAGGGATAGGGTTCTCGTATACTATCTGCCCACATGATGAGCAGACAAGCCTCCCTCTATCTCCTACCACCTTTGAAGTGAGCTTTGCGCCACAGTATGGACAGAATGTCTTTCTTCTCATTTTGCTCTCATCTTTCCTTCTATCAGTTTGAAAAGCTTTATAAATCCAGAAGCGATGCCTGCTCCTATTATCCAGCCGGAGAATATATCGGTTGGATAGTGAACGCCGACATACACGCGCGTAAAGGAGATGAGTAGGGCTATAAATATCAGTATGAGGGAAACTGTTTTCCTACTTAGAGCGAATGAGAATGCGGCGACTGCAGAGGAGTTTGTAGCATGCCCTGATGGGAATGAGAACCCCTTTGAGCAGTAGGCAAGGAGATGGACATCGGGTAACGCTCTGCAGGGGCGGAGCCTCGCGAAGAAAGGTTTAAGTAAGCCCGACGACACAAAGTCAGATACAGCAAAGAGTAAGAGCAAAAGCAGTGCCCATGCCAGCCCCGTCTTCGGTTCACTGCGGACAACCAGATACAGCATAAGTACAAGAGGTATGAGCCAGAATGAAGGGAGGGTCAGTATCGGGCAGATGGTGTCAAGCAAGTCACATTCGAGTGAGCGGTTGATGAAGTAGAACAGTTTGTGGTCGACCGCCAAGATCCAATCTATCATTCTATCTCCAGATAGTCGATCTTTCCCCTAACGATTACTCTTTTGAGCATCTGTTCGAGGTATCTCTTCGCAACCGAGACCGCCTCAGGAAGCGGTCTGTTGAGTGCAAGATTTGCCGCTATCGCTGATGAGATGATGCATCCTGTCCCGTGAGGGGTTATACCGGTTATCCTCCTACCCGTGAATGTATGCAGCTTCCCCTGATGGAACAGAAGGTCTATCGGGACACCCTTTTTGTGTCCGCCGGTGAGAAGGAGAGAAAGCTGTTTGTATTGTTTCAGGAACTCGAATGTTTTCTCCACCCATTCTGGTGAGAACGGTATTATTCCCACTATCCGCTTGAATTCCGGGATATTTGGTGTAATGAGTGAAACCTCGGGGAATAGCCTCTCCTTTATAAGCGGTATCGCTTCTTCTCTGACAAGCGGGGTGCCGTTTTTGGAGAGTATCATCGGGTCGAGTACAGAGGTTACCTTCCGCCTGTGCAGGAATTCTGCCGCCACCTCGACATTCTCAGGGGAATACAGCATTCCTATCTTCGCCACCTTGGGGGTGAAGAGCGATTCTATCCCCTGCAGTTGCTTGCTCAAATGTTCGGAGGGAACAGGGGAGATTTCTATTACCCCATCTTTTCCTTGAGCGGTGAGTGCTGCTGTCGTGCAAACAGAGAATATCCCGAAACGGTTGAATACTGCTCTATCGGCGAGGATACCTGCACCAGCTGTTGGGTCAAAACCTGCGATTATCAAGGCAACTGGTTTCACAATATAAAAAGATAAGGTAAAACGGGAGAAATTCAAGGGTTTTGTTCGACTCGAAGCCTGTTGACGAAGAGATGGGCGAGCCGAGTCGGCTCGGGAATTCGGTACCTGCCTGTGAAGTCGAGTGTCAGGCGCACTGCATCAGCAACGGTTATAAGGTTCCCAGGGGAGACAAAAACAGGTTTTTTCTTCCTCCTTGTCCGCAATACAGCTCCAACCTGTTTCCCATGATACATAAGAGGAGTAAAATTTCCCTTTTCGTCTCCTGGTTCTTCATATTCTCCCACGAGCCTCGATTTTGCCACACCGATGGATGGTATCTCGAGCAGGACACCGATGTGGGCTGCTATTCCCAGAAATCTCGGATGAGCGATACCTTGACCATCCAAGAAAAGCACATCTGGGCGGTTTTTGACACGCCTCATAAGCTCAAGCACAGCAGGTCCTTCCCTGAATGAGAGCAACCCAGGAACATATGGAAAGTCAGGGGTTCCTGTGAATCTGACCTTCTCGATGACCTTAAACTCTTCCCCTTCTTTTGCTATTATGACGAGTCCAGCGAAGAAATTTCCTGTCTTCTTCGAATACGACAGGTCGACCCCGCCAACGAGCGACGGGACCCCCTCATACGGGGTGAGCCTTACCTTCGAGGCAAGCTCTCGTTGGATGGACACTGCTTCCTTTATCGTAAGCTTTTCTTTGTTCCATCTCACCTTAGAAACCTCCTTAGGGTTTCACGGACTCGCTTTTCGTGTGTTCCTCGCCAGTAAATTTTTCTGCATATCGGGCAGAAGAAGAACTCCTCGTGCGTTTTGTATGTGTACGGTGGAACAAGCTGTTTGATCTTTTCTTTCTCTATCGGGAAGACCGTTGCGTTGCAGCGGGTGCAGCGAGTGTAAATAGGTTCTGTTTCTATACCTATTTTCTCTTTCAAGAACGCTATCTGCTCGGGCAATTGCTCTGAGGAGAGAAGGATAGCGTCTTTTCCTGCAAGTTCAGCGCATCTTTGGCTGCGTGTCAGGAGCAGTCTTCCCTGGTGGGAGGAGAGGTAAAGGAGCATCGGGAGGTTGTTCGGTATGACGATTGTGTTGTAACCGAACAGCCTCAACCAGCGTGCCAGTCTGGCGAGTGTTCCGTCCGTGGCGAACCACAGTGTCTCTTTCTTAGAATGCATATAGCAGTCCAAAATGCCACATCCCGTTTGTTCCTGCGTCGAGTCTGGTTAATCTTTCCGCATAGTCGAGCCTGACGGGTCCCACGGGTGATAGAAACTGTATTCCTATCCCGGACGAGATGCGTATGTTCTCTGGCTTGACCGAGCGATAGTTGTCCCACAGGTTACCAGCATCGACAAATATCGTTCCTCCCAACTTCCAGTATAAGGGGAAACGGAGCTCGCAGTTTGCAAGAAATAGCACCTTTCCCCCTGTCGGTAAACCGCCCTCATCACGGGGACCCATGGAGAACTCCTCAAACCCTCTGACCGAGGAGCCACCGCCCAACTGGAAGCGGTTGTGGGGAAGTATATCCTCGCCGGGTGCAAGGTTACCGACATCTGCCAACCTTATCCTCGATGCCAGAACAGAACTTGCCTCGACCTCCTGATACCTTGTCCAAAGTAGGTCAAGTTTCGCGAAGTTGTCATCACCGCCAAGAACTCCGCCGGCATACTCAAGCTTTGCCCTACATATAGAGCCTTCTGTCGGGTATATCGAGCTGTTTCTGCTATCCCGCTCAACCAAGAAGGTTACCCTCCGCTGGATGATTATCCCCTCCTCCTGTCTTATTCTCTCGGCAAGCTCTGGGCTCTTCACGCCGAATATATCTGCCCGCTCATATCCGAACCCGAACCCGAGCCTCGTATATCTGGTGAACCTGTGCGAGATGCTTGACTCTCCGCCAAGCTTCTGTATTCTGTATTGACGGGTCTCACGATAGTTGCCTGGCTCGAAGTAGAATGTGAGTTCACCGGGTGTTCTGGTCTCCATAACCCATGGCTCGCGATAGGAGATGGTAAAGCGGTTTCTCAGGTTCTCCCAGGATCTAAAAAGCAAGAATTCATTTGCTATAGAGAACCTGATACTCCGCGCCATCTTGAATAGGTTTCTGTTGCCACACTCGACAGATGCATCAACAGAGAGGGAATAGTTTGTGTCGGCGACGGCACCAAGACGAAGCCCGAACCAGTTAGGTTTCTTCTCAAAGAGGGTGATGAGAATATCGACTGTGTCCGGCTCATCCTCGATATCGACAGCCGTTATCCTCACAGAGTTGAATATGCCAAGCTCATACAGGTTCTGACGACTCTTTTTTATCTCTTTCTGCGAAAAAAGCTCTCCTTTATGAAAGGTGAGTTCCCTTTTCACAATCAGGCTCGAGGAGAAGCGCAGGCCGCTTATCCTTGTTTCCCCAAAATGCACAAGCTTTCCCCTGTCCACACTGATGTTTATCCTGACGCGATGCTCGGGAAGAGTATCAATCGTTATCGTTGTCTTTGCGTATGGGTAGCCGATGTCAGCGGAAAACTCCCATATCCCCTGTTCGATCTCGGATAACCTCTCTGCGTTGAATACCTCACCACGCTTGAACCCGACGATAGAATGTAGCTTCCCGGAAGGGATATAACCACATCCTTCAGTCGTGTAACTGTCAAAGAAGTATTGGCTTCCCTCTGTTATCTTCACGAGGATGTATGCCCCTCCGAGGGAATCAACGGAGACCTCCGCAGTCGCCTCGGCGAACAGATATCCCCTCCTTCGATAGAGTGAGCGGATGTTTTTGAGATCTTCCTTCAGAGTGCTTTGGGAGAATTTGTTCTCTCCCGTGATGAACGGTATGAGAGCAGGTTTTGTCTCCATTACAGACTTTATTGTAAACAGGGAGATAGCCTTGTTCCCGACGATGCGCACAGACTTCACCGTCTCTCCGGATGCAAGCACAGGCAGAATGAGAACAATTATTACCGCTTTCTTTAGAATTCCCATAACAGGTTCAAATTTATATGATAATTTCCCTTGGAGTCTTTCTTGCCGGAGAAGGTCATTCTTCTGCTAAGCCTATATACTATGTCGAACTCCTGTTCCTCGCCGAGGTTCAGCTTGCTCTGGTAGCGCAGATACAGCCTGCTCGTTATGTATTTCCCGACCGTGAATTCTGCCGAGCCGATATCCAGTATATTATCCGGTGGTGGAGTAATCTCGAATGTTTCCACTCCGAGTGTTTTGCGAGCAATATCCTCAAACTGCCTCTCGAGAAACGACGATGCGATGCTTTTTGTCCTTTCGCTGATAAGGTTATTTGTGCTCGATGTGTCGGCTTCGTCACCTATTGGGCGGTTCAATGCCAGAAGTGCGATGATATCCTTCTCCTCAGAGTAGGCGGCATCCGATGAGGAAAGCGCGATAGCGGGCTCCTTGAGTGTCCCGGTGACATTCACATAGACGGTAACATCCTGCACCTGTGTGGATGCTTTTATGTCAAGCTTCGGGTTTACCTCGCTTGTGTTGTCGAAGATAAATCTGCCCTCGTCTATCTTGAATGTGGAGGTATACGCAAAGACATTACCACTGATTGTTTCTGCCTCGCCTGATAGGATTATCTTGCCGTCGGCGGTGGAGACGGTTATCTGTCCGGATATCTCGGCGTCAATAAGGTTCTGAACAAATACCCAGACATTCCCGGGAGCTGTTACCTCCAGAAGGAGAGAGATATTTTTCAGCGGTTCCCCCTCTGATGTTCCAAGTTCCAGCTTCACAATATTTGCTTCCAAAACACCTATACTACCTGTTATCTCCAGTTGTTTTTCCCCTTTTATCTCGAGGTCTGCATCGGTTCTAACGTATATACCCTTTTGGGGTAGGTTCACGGGTAGCCCTCTGGCGGATAGCTGAATATCAAACCTTGGCGACGAAATCTCTTCCAGGTCGATCCCCCCACTGCCGACAATTTCCCCTTTTGTGAGTTTCTTGCCCGTGAGCAGTTGCTTTACTCTCTGCCAGAGGGTTTCTCCTCCAGGGGGTTTTGTTTTTAGTTCTGCTCTTATAGTATCTATGAGTATCTTATTGCCCAAGAACCTCGAGTATAGCCTGACATTCTCCAGTGGGTCAGGGAGCGAGCGAAGGTACAGTTTTCCATAGGACAGGGAAGCCTCTCCAGAGAATGTGAGAGAATCCTTTGGTCCTCTGATACGGATGTCGGTTAGATAGTCGCCAGATAGGCTTTTTATCTCTGGGACAAACTCTCCTAAAAAACTCATATCGGAACCAACAGCAGTGAGTCGGATATCCAGTGGATATGAAGGTGAGAGCTTGATTCCCCCGCTTGCCTCGATATGGGAACTGTTTCCGAACAGATAGCTCCTCTCGAGTATCAGACTGTCCCCCGATGTTGTAAGTTTCACCCGGGCGCTATCCCAGGCTGTTTCCTTGAAAAACAGGGGAGAGACAGATAGCAGGGCATTCCCGGAGAGGGTTTTCAGGTCGAACCTCCGCATTGTGATATCAAAATTGCCGGAGCAGTTTCCCCCTATGTTTAGCTCGGGTGAGATAAGAGAGACCAACGGGAGTATCTGTATGTTCTCGATGGAGCCTATTATCCTTGCAACGCCGCTTGTGTCCGAGGAGAAGGATAGGTTCATCTTGCCCGCTGATGAGATGAAGTTTGCATCCTCGAAGAGGATGCCGCCGTTCTCGATATAGATAGGCACATCGTCCGCTATCGTTATCTCCTCACCGAACATATCGATGGAGAGCCCTCGCACAAGGAGCCGCTTTACTGTTCCCTTTGCAAGTTCGACATCCACGACAGCCTGTGAGAACACATCTTTACCGAGCAGCTCGACAGGTTTTATCTCTATCCTGCCAGGATGAAGCAAAAGCTCGGCGGAGACTGAGTCTATGCCCATAGGCAGCCCGTTAATGTGTGAGCTGACGCTTATTCCACCTATTGCTCCGGTTGCCAGTTCCTTAAGCTGAAGATTAGCTACCCCTTTTGTGAGGCAGATTGAGCCCGATTGCAACTCATCTATGAAGAGCCTGCCTGAGATGGCAGGGTTCTTGGTCTTGCCGGAGATTTTCCCTGAGAAGCTACCTTTGCCCGATACCCTCTTGATGTTGAAATAGGATAGTATCCCCTCAAACTCCCTCAAGGATGCCTTGCAATCGAGTGAGATAGTGTCCTTGAACCCTATTCTTCCTGTAAGATAGAGCCTGTTCTTGCCGATTTCGAGCCAGGATGTGCTGTCGAAGGAGATATCCTCAGCGGTGACATCGAACCTGACCTCCGCCGTATCGAGAGATGTGTTGAAAATCTCGCCAGGAGAGAGTTTAACCTGGAAGTCGAGCTTCAGATCCTTCGACTTAAATCCGAACGCATCTAATCTGAGGAACCCTGATAGGTCGGATGAACCCCTTTTCTTATTATTCTTAGAAAATATAGCAAGGTCAAAGTGGCGGAATCTTGCCTCCCCGAAGTAATGCACGGGTTTGTGTGAGAAATCGAAGGTGAGGTTTACCCGCTCCACATGGACGCCGAACTGCTCTCCTGTGTAATCGGTTATCTTAAGGAGGTTGCGGTTGAAGCTGTATGTAAGATCCCCTTTCGCATTCTTGAAATCTATATTCCAGAACCTGCCGTCGATTGTGTCTATCTGGGCAACAATTTCTTCCTTCTCCAGATGAATTCTCCCCGTTAGTTTTCCGCACCCTTTCAGCCCCTTACCGAGCGAGAGGAATCTGTCCAGCTCATCCATATTGAGCCTCTCGGCGGAAAGCTCTATGTCAAACGATACAGGCTTTATCTTCCCATTCCCACAGAGGGCGATCTGCGTTGTATCCAGTCTGACCTGCGACCCGAATGTCAGTTTATTCAGGTCTACAATTGTTGCTTTCAGAGCAAGATGTTGGAGTCTTCCCCTCTCCTCGATAAGGCAAGCTGTTGTGTCGATGCGTGCACGGATGGTGTCCCCTCGAACTGTGAGTCCACACAAAAGATCAAGCTCCGAGACCTTCTCACCAAAGGCGTCCAGCCTTCCGTTTATCACCTGAACGGACTCAGCAGAGAAAATCTCTGGGAGAGATGGCTTTGCAGTTGTTTTAACCTTCTCTTTCTTTGAGTAGTCGCGGAAGAAGAGGCTGGGATTTACTAAACGAATGCGTTCAAAGATATACCGCTTCTTGATTATGTTTAGACCAGGGTAGTCGAGGTAAAGGCTGTCTGCCGTTAGCTTGGCTGTACGCTGATCTTGCTGATAGGTGAGCTCTAATTCGGTCAGGACGAGTCTATGTATAATATTCCCAGAGATGGAGTGATAGGATAAAGAGATTCCCTTTTTTTCAAGGAATGGACTGAGTACAACTCTCTGGAGGGCAGGCGTTTTCAGGAATATGATTACCGCTGTAATAATGATAAGGATTACTATACCGCATATTGTGAGGATTTTTGAGAGCCTCTTTTTCATAGACAACAAGTGAATTATTCCTTGCTCTCCTCTTTCTTGCGCTTCTTTTCCAGAATAGAATGTATCTTCTCCTTGAGTTCACTGAAATCACTGGATTTTACTACATACTCGTCTGCGAGCCAGGTCAAGAAGTTCTCTTTATAGATGGGGTATGCGGTGTAGATAATTGCAGGGAGGGTGCGGTCCTTTTTGATAATCTTCTCGAGGGCGTCTATCCCAGAGATACCTGGCATTCTGATATCAAGGATCACGAGGTCAAACTTTTCCTTAGGTATCAGCTCAACAGCCTCTTCTCCAGAGTGACAGACCTCTACCTCGTATCCTTCTTCCTCCAGTTGGATCTTGCAGGTCTTGGCGAAGTTGATATCATCCTCCACCAGAAGTAGCCTCGCCATTATCACCTCCTTTTGGTTGTTTTATCGGAAGTTTTACATAGAATGTCGTTCTTTTCCCCTCCTGGGTGGTGAACCATATACTTCCGTGATGGTTATTGATTATCTGGTATGTTATCGGGAGCCCGAGCCCGATCCCTGTGGACTTGGTTGTGAAGAACGGCTTGAATATCTTGTCCACGTTCTCCGGGGCAATTCCTATGCCTGTATCTGAGACCTCAACCCAGACATTGGATACATCCTTACGGGTTGTTATCTCGAGTTTTCCTCCCTTTGGCATAGCAGATATAGCGTTCTTTACAAGGTTCAAGAAAACCTGGAAAAGTTGGTCCTTATCCGCCTCAATTAAAGGGAGCGTTTCGTCGAGGTTTTCCCTTATGATGATGTTTGACTTAATCGCCTCCATCGAAATGGCACCGATAATGGAGTGAAGCACCTCGTTGACATCTGTTTCCTGGATGTTCGGGTGTCTTGCTCGGGAGAAATCGAGGACATTGTTGACGATGTTTTCCAGCCGTTTGGATTCATCAACGATTATCTTTATACGCTCGTATAGCGGATCGGATGGATCGAAGCGTTTGAGACATGTTTGAGCCATTCCACCTATGGTTGATAGTGGGTGTCTTATCTCATGTGCGATCTGTGCTGCCATCTGTCCAATGGCAGAAAGCCTCTCGGCGTTTATCAGCTTCTCCTGGTTCTCCATTAAGGCTTTGGTTGCTTTCTTGAGTTCCTTTATCTTCTCGGCAAGCTTTTCGCCGAGATAATACCGCTCGATTGCAAGCGATGCGTGGTTTGCCGCGACCTTCAGAAGGTTGAGTTGCTTCTGCTCTATGGGTGCCTTCGTTATAATGTTATCGGCGAGCAGGAGCCCGTATGTTGTGTCCTTTGAACCGAGCGGGATGACAGCGAAGGAATCAGCCCCGAGTAGTTCATACATCTCCCTCGGAACGAGTGGGTCATTTGCGGCGTCCGTAACGAGATACGGTGTTCGTGTCTTGAATGCCCGCACAAGCACATTGTCGTCCTGTGAGAGCTGGCAGGTTATCTTTTTGACCGTGTTGTTTATCCCCAGTCTATGTTTCTCTTCCTCATATTTGTATAGGCTGAGTATCTCCCTGAGTGAAGCTCCGTCATCCTTGAGCTGATGCCATATCCTCCCAGCCTCTTCTGGGTCGGACGGTCCTACAGCAAATCTGCCTTCGAGCCTCCCTGTTTCAGGGTTGTGTAGTACCAGAAATGCCCTATTGAACCCGAGCCCCTGCTGAGCTGTGACGGCGGTTAGGATTATGTGGAGAATTTCGTCGAGGTCGCTTGTCACCTGAAGTGTGTCGGATAGCTCGATTATCATCCGCATCTGGGATAGCTTCTCGTTGAGTGAGCGGTTGATAATCGCCAGATTCTCCTTGGCTGATGCAACATCGTTGTAGAGGTTCTCCCTCTCGGTGACATCCTTGATAACCGCCACTACTTGCTGTGCCATATCTCCAACAGGCTTCATACCAGCGGCAGTGAGGTCAAGGAATTTCTTATCCCCTTCTGTGGTAGTGTATTCCCTTGTTCCATGGTGTGTCTTCTGGTCGATGAACGGTGCGAAGAGCGGACAATTTTCACAATCCTTCTCGCATTTGAAGACTTCTTTGCAATCTGCGCCAATAATCTCGCTATGGTAGCCGAATAGTTCCTTCATCTTCTGGTTTGCCCAGACAACCTTTTTCTCTCTATCAAGTATGCAAACAGCGTCGCCGAGCGATTCGAGTATAGTCTCTATCCACTGCTTGTAGCGTATCTGGGCGGTTGTATCCTCAACAAGGAGCAGGATGTTCTGGAGTAACTCCCCTTCCAGTATCGGTATCCAGCGGATGCTAAGGATTCTTCTCTGGCTGTCTTCGATGGTTTCTGCCTTTAATCGATGGGTTTCCAGCACTTCTTGAAATACGGTGGAAATATCCTGCTCCATAACATCCGAAAGCGTATCTATTTCCCTATCAAGGAGCTTGTTCCTTGGGGTAGAGAAGAGCGATTCAAACGCACAGCTCACATAGGTTATTCTTCCGTTGGGGTCAAGGGAAACTATTCCGACTGGGATATTGTCCACGATACCCATCAGGAACCTGTTCTTTTCCACCAGCTCACGAGAAGCATCTTCCAGTAGCTTCTCTATCGCATCGCAGCGTTCCTGAAGCCCAGGATCCTTTGAGATGATAGAACCTTCTGTGCTTCTTGCTAACCTGCCTGCATTTGCAGCAGTGTGGATTATCTCCTCCGGCACCGTCGAGTCGATAACGGCAAAGACTCCAAGCTGATACAGCTTTTGCTTCTCGGGGATGCCAGGGCAAACAATGATGACCTCTATATCGTTGTTGCTGGAAATGCGCTTGACATCATTCAGGGGGAGGTTGTCCTCTCTTGTGAATATAAGAAGTACACCCTTGAACCCTGCTGGTAGAGAGTCAATGGTGGGAATTTCCTCTATCTCTCCGATCGACTTAAGCCCATCCGTTATATCTCCCGGTATAGGGATATCTGGATGATAGATTGCTATGTTAACCTTCTGCTCCATATTTAGTCGGTATGAAATTTGTCCCTCTTTTCAGTGACAGGATAAACTCTGCCACGAGCCGTGATGAGTTCTCAAGGTCGGAGAGGGAAACTGCTTCGACAGGCGTGTGCATATATCTGTTGGGGATACTCACGAGAGCAGTTGCTACCCCTGAGCGTGCTATTCTGATGGAGTCTGCATCGGTTCCTGTTCGGGATGGTATCCCCTCCGACTGGTACGGAATCTTCTTTTCCCTTGCCACACTGAGGAGGAGTTTATACATCACAGGGTTTATCGCAGCACCTTTGGCGATTACTGGTCCCTTGCCAAGCGAGATATCGCCATATTTCTCCTTGGATATCCCAGGATAATCCGTAGCATGGTTGACATCCATAGCAATAGCACAATCAGGGTCAACCCCAAAGGCACTTGTCCTTGCACCGAATGAACCTATCTCCTCCTGGACCGTCCCAACAAAGTAGACCGCTGGGTCAAACCTTTTCCCCTTCAGTAGTTTTATCGCCTCTGCGAGAACGAATACTGCCACCCTGTCATCGAAAGCCCTGGCAACTGCGATGTCGTTCGACAGTCTAACAAACTGCGCATCGAATGTTATCGGGTCGCCGATCGCAACCTTCTTCTCTGCCTCTTTTTTCTTCGTTAATCCGATATCGATGAAGAAGTCCGACACCTCACGCTTTTTCTTCTGCTCATCCCGTTTTTTCAGGTGTATCGGCAGTTCACCTATAACCCCGCGGACAGGACCATCTTTCGTATGTATGATAACCCTTCTTGCTGGCAGTATATCTGGATCGACCCCGCCGATGGAACGGAAATATATGAACCCCTTCTCGTTCACATAGGTGACCATGAGCCCCACCTCGTCCGAATGTCCGGCAAGCATAACTTTTGGTGAGCCCGATGGGTTCACGACAAATATTCTGTTCCCAGTTACATCAGGGATGACCTTGTCGATATAACCTTCGAGTTCCTTTTCCACAAGGTCGAGGACTGGATACTCAAAACCCGATGGGCTTGGAGTGTTCACAATCCTCTCCAGAAACCTCAGTGAGCTTCCCCTCATGCGATCTCTCCTTTCCCTTACAGACCTTTATGCAAACCCCACATATGTCGTATCCGATACCGCCTTTTTTTGCAAACTCCCTGAGCTTACTGTAGCATTTCTGGAAGTCGTAGAACGGTGGAGTGAGAGAGAGTGCTCCTGCAGGGCAGGCAGAGATACAGTCTGTGCAGTCTCCACATCCGCGGTCGAGCGGTGTGTCAACCTTAAGCGGCATATCTGTTAAGACAGAGACTAACCTAACCTGTGAGCCATACTGTGGCGTTACCACGAGATTGTTCCTTCCCCACCAGCCGATACCTGCTGCAACGGCAAGATGCCTGTGCGAGAAATGGCTGTTCTGCTTACGCCAGTCAAGAACAACGGATGCAGGAATCGGAAGAGCCGAATAGCCCATCCCTTGAATCTTATCGACGAGAAGCAGTGCCAGATTATCCAGCTGGATATTTGTCTGACGATAGATATGCTTGTATATACGGTTCGGACGGTCGGTGATTGTCTCAAGAGCAGCTACAGGAAGCCTCTTGGCTATGCTTATCCCGTACTTCATCTTCAGGGCAACATCCCTTATCTCAGTATCTAACTTCTCCTCCAATCCATCGAGTGACGCAACACCAAAGAGCACCCCATCCGTGAATGAAAGAACAAACTGCTTAAGTCTCCTGTAATTTGTTATCGCCTCTTCTGACATAGACCCCTCTTATTATCCTAAATTTACTAATTTTGGGGTAAAAAGTCAATTCATATTCTTGACTATCAGGTGATTTTATATTAGATTAACCTTAAAGAAGGCAGGTATTAGGAGATGAGAATAGTTAGCAGTATGCTGTTTATGGTTTGGCTGTTTTGGGGAGAGCTTTTGGCTCAGCCGCTTACCACAGGGGTTTTTACCGGTGAGCTTGACCGTTTAGTCGAGTGTGCCGGTGATAATATCGACCAGATAACAGAGGCTCTCGATATGCTCGAGCCGGAGAAGCAGCGTGCACTTATTTTCCTCCTGAAATATATGTCGGAATCTGACCTCGCACAGGTAAAATCTGAGCTCCTTGTTCACCATATCGAATACAGCTTTCAGGCTTACGAGACGCTTCCCTGGGGGAAGGAGATCCCTGACGATATATTCTACCATTATGTTCTTCCGATGAGGGTTTCGCAGGAGCCGCTCGAGGACTGGCGAGGTTTCTTCTATGATATGCTGTATGACTCGGTTAAGGGGTTGAGTATGACCGATGCAGCTCTGAAGGTGAACGAGATATGTGCTCGTTATGTTAGGTTCAAGCAGACGCAGCGCAGGGACCAGGGTGTCTTTGAGACACTGAAAAGCGGATATGGAAGATGCGAGGAGATGATGATATTTTATGTCTCTGCCCTTCGTTCTGTCTGCATACCCGCCAGGGAAGCTTGGACACCATACTGGTCGAGGTGCGACAACAATCACGCCTGGACAGAGGTATGGGTAGATGGCAAATGGTATTACACTGGTGCCTGTGAGCCGAGACCGAGGCTCAATGATGCCTGGTTCTCGAAGACCGCCGAATGGGCGCCGGTCGTCCTGGCGAGCGCTTACGGCAAGATAAAAGAATCAGATGAGGTAATCTACAAGACCAAAGACCAATACACGATAATAAATTCCACACCAACATACACCGACCCGTCCTATCTCCTGGTTAATGTCGAGGGAATGGATTCGGCATCTGTCTATGTGTATGTGTTTAACTTCGGAGCCTTAAGACCGATACTTTACCGGGTGGCGAGACAGGACAGCACGGTCAGATTTGTTATGGGAAAAGGGGAATTTGTCGTTTCGGCAGGTAAGGATGATATGGCGGATTTCGCGAAGGTAACACTTACCCCGGGAGACACAGTCTCACTGACACTTGTGCCAGAGAAATCTCCAAAAGTTCCAGAGAAATTCTGGCTAAGATACGACGAACAGGGGGAAAAATGAGAGGGGTTGCAATACTTATTCTCTTCTTTTTGCCTGCTTTCCTCTTTGCCGATGGGATAGTTATCGATTTTGATGAAAAGGATGTTGGCAAATTCCCATCAGGCTGGAAAGCAAAGGAGGATGAGGGACGCTCGGTATACATAGTTCAGAAGGATACAACTGGTATCTTTCTGCACGCCGACTCAAAGGGGAACTCACACACCATCGGATACGAGCTGTCGCTTGACCTTGCCGATTATCCTTACCTCGAATTCTGCTGGAGGGCAAAGGTTCTGCCTCCCGGTGGAGACGAGCGGGAAAAGAAAACGAACGATTCTGTCCTCGGGGTGTATGTGATATTCGAGGGTGGTATCATCCCGCGCTCTGTGAAATATATCTGGAGCACAACGCTACCTGTTGGAACGGTGACGCATTCACCGTATTCAAAGAGAACCCAGATGGTCGTTGTTGAATCGGGCAGGGAGAAGATAGGTGAGTGGATAGTCGAGCGGGTAGATGTCCTCAAGGATTACAAGCGGTTGTTTGGCAAAAAGAAGGTGCCGCCGGTCAAAGGGGTCGGGATACTCACAGATTCAGACAACACAAGCTCCCGTGCTGTCGGGGATTACCTGTATATAAAGTTCGTCGGTGAGCAGAAGTGAGAAAGGATGTTCTACTGCGGGAGCTGGAGGAGCTGGCGGCAAAGCTCGGTATCAGAGTCAGATACGAGCGGCTCGTCGGGACTCCCGGAGGCTACTGCGTTGTCAAGGGAGATTCCGTCATCATAATCGACAAGCGTGCAAACCCTGCCACAAAGATAAAGATACTCTCGATGGAGCTTGCAAAATTAGACCTCTCCAGTGTCTATATTGTCCCGTATGTGAGGGAGCTTCTGGAGAAGGAGAATGAGCCGTAGGCTCCCTGCACTAATTACCTTCCTGTCGCTTGCAGCCGGCATCGCAGCGGCTGACAGGCTCGACATCGACCTTGTCTATATTCTGCCGGTATTCGCTGCGCTTGCAGTCCTCACAATAATCTTTGCAAAGGCTCGAACGTCTGCTATACTTGCACTTGCCGTTATCTTCCTCGCAGGATATATAAGATATTCCATATCGTTTCGCTACCTTCCAGAAAACCACATCTCGCATCTGAACGACAAAAATGCAGAACTCATCGTCGAGGGCAGGGTTGCCGACTTCCCGGTTCCAGCTGGAAGATATTTTAAACATACTATAGTTGTTGACTCTGTCTTCTGTGGAAACCGCTCATCCGCTGCCAGCGGAAAGATACTTGCGAGGCTCCCGAAGAAATTTAGATACGGTGACCTGCTTCGGTTGAAAGGGCGCATTTATTCTCCGTATGAGCCGACGAGCTTCGGTGTGTTCGATTACCGGCGTTACCTCGCGATGCAGGGAATACATTCTATTATAACTATCAAGGATACAGCCGATGTAATGCTTGCAGGGAGGGGAGTAGGTCCTCGTCCATTGTGTTACCTGTGGCTTGCCGCATCCTCTGCCAGAGATTGGGTGAGGAAGGTCTTTTCCAGGTACTTGTCGGGTGACTACCTGAAGTTCATCCTCGGGATATTTCTGGGTGAGCGTGCCTTTCTATCAAAGGAGATGACCTCTCATTTCGTTAATGCGGGTGTTATACATATCCTTGCCGTGTCGGGATTGCATGTCGGTTTTGTTGTCTTCTTGCTAATCTATATATTCTCGATGCGTCTACCTCTTCCGAAGAAAATCTCCACGCTGCTTGCGATGGTGTTCCTTTTGTTCTATACAGTTCTTGTCGGTGCACGCCCATCGGTGAAAAGAGCGGCTATTATAGCCTGCTGCTTGCTCCTCTCCAACCTTGTAGAGAGAAAAGCAGACCTCTTGAACCTTCTGGGCTTCTCAGGGATAATTATCCTTGCTATCTGGCCAGGGGAGCTATTCACCGCTGGGTTCTTGCTTTCCTTTGCTGCCGTCTTTGGGATAGTATACATCTATCCGAAGATTGCACCGGATAGACCGAATGCCCGAAACAAGGGGTTTTTCTACAAGTGGATTATCCTTCTCGCCCATAAGTGGGTTATCTCTCCATTTTTTGTTAGCCTCTCTGCCACGGTGTCGACGGTGCCTATCGTTGCATTCTATTTCCGCAGGCTGCAGATTGTCGCACCACTGGCAAACCTTGCGGTTATACCACTGGCAGGGATAGCCCTCTATCTTGCCTTTCCGATGCTTTTGTTCGGTAGCTTCTGCCACGAGTTAGGCTCCGTATTTGCTGCCTCGCTCTGGGGCTGTGAGTGGTTGCTATTCAGAATAACAAAATTCTTCTCCTCGCTCAGTTTCTCCTACACAAATATCCCACATCCGAGATGGTGGCTGATTTTCCTGTTCTTTGCTATGCTTGTTCTCATTGTCGAGCTTATAAAAAAGCGTCTTGTGAGAGTAGCAGTTATCCTCCTTCTTGCCACCTTGCTTGTCCTATCCTGCATCGGGATAAACAGAGGGTTCTTTGTTGCGTTCCTCGATGTCGGGCAGGGGGACTCATCCATATTGCATCTACCGTCGGGGAGGCTGCTCATAGTCGATGCCGGCATCCCCCGGATGTTCGATTATGTGATAAAGCCGTTTCTTGATGAACTGGGTGCTCCCAGGGTAGAACTTGCCGTTATGACACACCCGGATTTCGACCATATAGGAGGCTTTCTCTATATGCTGAGGACTTCTCTACCCGATACTATATTCTATCCTGGAGTCGATGGGGAAAGCAGAACATACAGAGAGATAAAGGCTCTCATAGAAGAGAAGGATATCGACTATGTCAAGCTATCGAGAGGGGATACGCTTCCTATTTCACCTGCGAGAGGGATAGTCCTCTCACCCGACAGTTTCTTCGTATCGAGAGATGGCAGGGTGATAACAGGCAATAACAACGATGCATCGGTTGTGATTAAGATTTTATACAAAGATGTATCGTTTCTATTAACTGGAGATGCTTCCGTTTGTGTTGAGCATCATCTTGTCGACGAGATGCCGGACAATCTACACTCAACCGTGTTGAAGCTGGGTCATCACGGCTCGAGGACATCATCGTCGAGGGAGTTTCTGACTGCCGTTTCACCTGCTTTTGCTATTATCTCCTGCGGTAGAAGCAACCGCTATGGTCATCCGCACAGGGAGGTTATAGCTCGTCTCGATTCACTCGGAATTATCTATCTTCGCACCGACAGAGAAGGGACAATTATTATGAAAACGGATGGGAGAGTTATCGATGTGAAGTCGTTTAAGCGAGGGAAGATATACAGGTTGCAGAATGGGGCTGTAAAGAGTTTATCTCAGTAGCAGCAGTTTTCTGGTAAGCAGCTCTTTTCCTGCGTGCATCCGTATGACATAGACCCCGGTTGGGAGGGCGTTTGGTTCCCAGATTATTATATTCCCTCCGGAGGAGATGCGAACAGCCTTCTCATCGACCTTTTCCCCGTTAATGTTGAATATCTCGAGACCTGCTTTAGTTTCCTCTGGTGAGGAAACGCTTATTTGGCAGGATGAATTGAATGGGTTTGGCGAGATGCTCAAAGAGAAGCTCGATTTCTCTTCTGGTTCGGTTATCCCTGTCGGTGGCAGGAGAGAGAACCTCACCCATTCGCTCTCGAGTGTTCCCTCCCAGAACGGTGTTTCCCCGGCGATATTATATCCCGATATGTAGCAAGCCTTTGCATTATACTCTCCGTAAACTGTATCGAAATCGAAATTGTTGAACAGTTCAAAGTCAGCGGTTATCGTTTCCCCTGTCGATATGGGAACGGTTTCTGGTATCCCCGGCGCCACGGGATAGGTCGGCAGGACCGTATCCCCCAGTGGAGAGATAATGATAAAATACAGGTTGGCAAAGATGATGGTCGGCTCATCTATATACAGTAGCGAATCGACGAGGGAGGTGAGTTTTGTTGTCGAGAAGATGCTGTCTCCGAAGTAATAACTTGTGGAATCGAGGGAGAATGTAAGGGAAAGTTCCTCCGTCTCCTCCTGCCAGACAAATATATTACCGTGTGAGGATAGTGCAAACAGTTTTCCTGTTGGTTTCTGGATAGCGATATCGACAATCTCCGTCTCTGTCAGGCTATCGTTGAACTCGCTCCAGCTCTCTCCTGCATCGGTCGAGCGGAAAACACCGATTGCACCAGAGCAAGCGTATAGAATCTCTGGCTC
>JAGGUN010000023.1 GCA_021158465.1 bacterium | reverse complement strand
TTTATTCATTTTGCATTCAGTTCCCAGTCCGCTGTTCCCTCACCGCTATTTTGGCATTCTTTCGTGTCCCCTGTTGGGGGAAACTCCGCCGAAGGTGGTAAAGGGAGCGACTAATCTGCTGGTTATATCGGATATCTCGATATTCACGGGCGGCGAATGCGACGCCCCTACCTTCTACACCAACCTCTTTATCCTCTCGACTGCCTCCTTTATCTTCTCATCTGGCAGGGTAACCGAGAAACGGATATATCTCGACGAGGCATCGCATAGCAAAATTGACGGAACGGCGACAATTCCTGTTCTTTTGATAAGATATTTGGCGAACTCCATAGAGTTCGAGCCCTCCGGCACCCTCGCCCAGAGGTAGAATGTCGCATCGGGGAATCTGACATCCCAGCCAGCGGATTTTAGACCATCGACGAGCAGCTTCATACGGCTGTGATAGACCGAGCGAATATCCTCTATCAATTCTGGATGTTGCATTCCCCAAGCAACCGCATACTGGATTGCCCGGAAAACACCGGAGTCGATGTTCTTCTTCAGCGTTCCCAGTGCGGAGGTGACATCCGCGTTCCCGACAACAAATCCGACCCTCCAGCCGGTCATCGAAAATGTCTTGGAGAACGAATGGAACTCAACTGCATTGTCGAGCGCCCCCGGCAGCTCAAGTATCGATGGCGGAGGATTGTTGTAGTAGATTTCGGCATACGCTGCATCGTTTGCTATGATAAAATCGTCCCTCTTTGCTCTGGTTATTAGCCTATCGTAAAATTCAATCGTCGCAGATGAGCCTGTCGGGTTGTTCGGATAGTTGACAAAGCCAAGTTTCATCCCATCTGGAATATCATCGGTGTTAAACTTAAAGCCGAGAGCCTCCTCGAGCGAGATAGGGTATCCCTTACCACCTGCAATCTCGATTCCAGCCTTATAGACAGGGTAGCCGGGAACGGTATAGAAAGCCTTATCTCCCGGATTTAAGATAGCGAACGGCAGGTGGAATATCCCCTCCTTCGAGCCGATGAGACAGAGCACATTCTCGCGGGAAAGTTCAACGCCGAAGCGACTCTTCATATATTCGATGACCGCATCCTTGAAGAACTTTTCACCTGCGTACGACGGATACCTGTGGATATTCGTTTTTTCGAGTGCTTCGACGAGCTTTTCCTGTATCGCATCGGGTGGTGGGAGGTCCGGGTCGCCGACACCCATATCGATTAAAAACCCCTTCGGAACAGAGCTCTTTGCCCTGTCCACCTCGGCGAAGGGATAGCTTGCAAACGACTGAAGCCTATCCGACATCCACCGGTTCCGCATACCGACAAAAGTTAAGTTCTCCTTTCTTCTATGTCAAGTTATATTTGACTATCCTATGTGAAATGGTTATATTCTTCGATGTCGGAGAGGAAATGAAGTATCTTGTTTCGATAATCCTTGTTCTCTTTTGTGTTCCTATTTTTTCTGCACCTGTGCTTCTGGATAATCACCCGTTTGACAGGGCTATCACAAACGATTCCCTCCAATCTATTGCCGTGTTGTTCTCTTCGCCCGACGGTATATCGGAGGTATTTTTCGAGCTCAACTCCGAGATAATTCCTCTATCTGATGAGAGGGTGATGCTCGATGATAGCTCGTTTGTTTTCACGCCGGATGTTCCGTTTTTTCACAGGGAGGATGTATCATATCGTTTCTTCCTGCGTGATACGATCGGCATAGGGTTTTCAGATACACTGACAGCAAGTTTTGTTGTCAATCTGCGTTCTCCTTTTGCGAGGAATCCGTATCCGCCGGGTAGCTCTTGGGTGTCAGATACGGGCGTTGTCGTATCTGTCGAGGTAATCGATGGTCTGATGCTGGATAAGCCTCCGCCTCCTCCTCGTCCGCTAATTGATTCGATGAGCCTCCGTCTATGTGTGAACGATTCTGTTTTCTCGCCCGATTCACCTCTTGCCTCCTGGGATGGACTGCATTTCTCGGTCTGCCTTCCCGAAACATTTCTCTATTCGGGTGAGACACTCTTTGTTTCGCTCACGGATGCAAGGGATAATCCCGACTATGGTGAGCCGCACACACTTGAGGAGACATTGAGCTGGCAATTGTTCGTTGGAAAACCTTTTGCTGTGCATATCCGTCGAGGATGGGGTATCTATTCTTGCCCGGGGGTGGTTAGTTCCTGTTTCATTGATACATCGTTTATGTTCCGCATCGGGTTTGACACAGGAAGAAGGCTCTTTTTCTATGCTGACAGTTTCCCCTCTGGTTTCGGTTTCTGGGGACTATCGCTCGAGGGCAAAACCGATACGCTATTTTTTGTCCCTGATGATACGGTAACATTTCATCTTCTCCCTGGCTGGAACCTCGTTGGTGCTCCCGGGTTCGAGCTGGACATCGAGGATATATTCTCGCTTTCACCGTCTCTTGTTCCGCCGGCGTACGAGTATATAAGCGGGGTTGGGTATATCGAGCTTGCGGGTCCGCTTCAGCCGTTCGGGGGGTTCTGGCTATTCTCTCTCGATACTGTGTCGCTGGAGGTTTCCGAATGAAGATGGCAGCGAAGAAGCTGGAGGGGATATTGCTTCGCCGTGTTAGGAAGGCAGATGCTATCTTTTCCCTTTTTGATGAGGGAGACAAAATCCTGCTTGCACTCTCCGGTGGTGCGGATAGCCTCGTTATGTTCCGCCTCCTGACGGATAGTTCCGTTCCTTGGTGTGGAAAGGTTGAGTTCTTTCCCGTATTTATCCATTCTGGTTTCCCTGTGGACGACATCATTCAGGAGAAGCTTGCCACATTTGTTGCCTCTCGTGGGTATGAGCTTGTGGTCAAGAGTGATAACATATACGAGGTCCTCCAGAAAAGCCACACTATGTCCACCTGTTTCACCTGTTCTCGTATGCGTCGGAAGCTCCTCGTTCAGACAGCAAGGCATCTGTCGGCGAACAAGATTGCCCTCGCCCATCACAAGGATGATGTCGTCGAGACATTCCTGCTTAATATTCTATTCAACAGGGAGATAAGCGCCATCGTTCCAAAACAGGAGCTCTTCCGTGGGCTTTTCTATATTATCCGCCCGATGGTGCTTTGCGATGAGAAACAGATAAAGAGATATGCACAGGATTTTGCCTTACCTGTTGTCGAGGAGAAATGCCCGTATGCCGATCAGTCAAGGAGGAAGATAATTAAGGATGCGCTGAGTTTGCTTTCCAGGGTTGACAGGAATGTAAAAAACAATATTTTTACATCTTTATTCAAGGTGAAGCTGGGTTATCTGTACACCGAATATCCGAGGAAAAGGATAGTTTAGATGACGATTCTACTCACGATAGTTATTCTTGGTGTTCTGATATTTGTGCATGAGCTGGGGCATTTCCTTGCGGCGAAAGCTGTTGGTGTTGCTGTTGAGGTGTTCTCGATCGGTTTCCCTCCGAGGATGTTCGGCAAGAGGATTGGTGGAACGGAGTATCGGCTTGGCTGGATACCGTTTGGTGGATATGTGAAGATGAGGGGTGAGAACCCTGAGACTGCAGACAGTAGTGATCCATATTCATTTGCTGCGAAGTGTCCGCTTGAGAAGATTCTTATTGTTGTTGCTGGTCCTCTGATGAACATCCTGCTTGCGGTTTTTATTCTCTGGTTTGTATTCTTTGCGTTTGGGAAGAATGAGGTGGATTACAGCTCGACGGTTGTTTCGGCTGTTCTTAAGGAGTCGCCGGCAGAGAGAGCAGGTATCGTTCCAGGTGACAGGATACTCAAAATAGATGGGAATCAGCTCTCCAACTGGAATGATATGGCAGGATATGTCCATAGGAGAATTGGGGAGAAACTTACTGTTGTCTGGAGGCACGGAGATAGCATCATTACCGATACCATAAGGACGATGATGCGGATTGTTGATACCCCGGAGGGGAAGGATACGGTTGGAATACTTGGTGTCTCCCCGAGTATGAAGAAGATTCGTTTTACTTTTCTTGGTGCAGTTTCAGAGTCTTTCAAGGTCACATGGGAGATAACTGTTGCGATGTTTGGTTTTATCAGGAATGCGTTTTCTGGTAGATTATCTTTAGACGAGGTTGGTGGTCCGGTTATGATAGCTGAGCTAACGGGCAAAACAAGGCAGCTTGGGGTTGGAGCGCTTCTTTTTTTCATTGCTCTCATAAGTGTCAACCTTGGCTTGATAAACCTTTTCCCGTTTCCGCCTCTGGATGGTGCTCAGGTTGTATTTGCTGCTGTTGAGGGGTTCATTCGGCGCCCTGTCAGCGCACGTTTCAGGCTCATCCTCCAGCAGATAGGTATGATGCTTCTGGTAGCGCTTATACTTATTGTGACTTTCAACGATATTATGAGGTTGGGGAGATGACAGACATCTTTGGCAAAGATGGAGGAGAAGAAAGGAGGGAGTCCTTTACCCTTGCCGACAGGATGAGACCGCGGAACTTCGATGAGTTTGTCGGTCAAGAGAAGTTGGTTGCTTCTGGTAAGCCGTTCCGTGCGATGGTGGATTCTGGGGACCTATCATCGTTTATTCTCTGGGGACCTCCCGGCTGTGGTAAGACAACACTTGCCCAGATTGTCGCAAACGAGACGGGATACTTCTTTATCCACTATAGTGCCGTCCTTGCGGGTATAAAGGAGGTTAAGCGTGCGATTGTCGAGGCTGAGAATGCGCTCTACCGTGAGGGGAGGCGAACCATTGTCTTCATCGATGAGATACATCGATTCAACAAGGCGCAGCAGGATGCGTTTCTCTCTTTTGTTGAGAAGGGAACGATTGTGCTTATCGGTGCGACGACGGAGAATCCATCATTCGAGGTAATATCACCGCTTTTGTCGCGGATGCAGCTTTTCGTTCTTGAGCCGCTGTCAAAGAAGGATATAATCACCATAATGAAGAGGGCGTTGGAGGATACTGAGCGTGGTCTGGGGAATCTTTCCCTTGATGTTGACCCCGATGTGTTCGATTTTGTGTCAGAGCTATCAGGTGGTGATGCGCGTTTTGCCCTGAATGTGCTTGAATTTGCATCGAAAACGACCGAGACAGGGAGGATAGATGTTCCGCTTGTCAAGCAGATTCTCCAGCGTGAGCGGCTTGTGTATGATAAGCGGGGTGAGGAACACTACAATCTCATATCAGCCTTACATAAGAGCCTTCGTGATTCCGACCCGGACGGCGCGTTATACTGGCTTGCCAGGATGCTTGAATCTGGTGAGGATAGGCTGTATATCGCAAGGCGTCTTGTTCGGTTTGCATCGGAAGATGTTGGGAACGCTGACCCGAATGCCCTTGTTCTCGCCGTGGCTGCGAAAGATGCTTTCCATTTTATTGGAGAGCCTGAGGGAGACCTCGCACTCGCCCAGCTTACCATTTATCTTGCTACGGCGCCAAAGAGCAACGCTTGCTACAAGGCTCTCGGAGCGGTTATAGAGGACATAAGAAAAGGCTCGAACCCGCCTGTGCCGCTACATATCCGGAATGCACCGACACGGCTTATGAAGGAGCTCGGCTATGGTAGAGGATACAAATACGCACACGATTTCAACGACGCAATCGTCTATCAGGAACATCTACCAGAGGAGCTATCCGGTAGGCGGTGGTATTTCCCGACAGATAGGGGATATGAAAAGAGGATAAAGGAGAGGCTCGAGCGTTGGCGCAAGCTCCTCGGACAAAGGGGCAAAAAGTGAAAAGACTCCTTTTGATGCTTTTTGTTACGTTGGTTTCTGCTCCTGCATTTGCTAAGGGTGCCGCCTGCGACGAATATACCATAGAGAGGCTTGAGGATGCCCTCGAGTATCTCAATATGGATACGACTGACCTTGGCTTTTACAAGGGATGGGATAATCCTGACCCGTTCAGGCTCCAGCTTGTCGATTCTATGATGAGAAATCCGCTTTATATCCCAGAATTCGGCGATGAGGTGATAGAGGTTTTCTCCTCCTTCGATACGAACTTTGCCGACGGGTATCTCTTTCTTGCTAAGGCACTCGATATAAAAACGAGAGGGATAAAACCTGGGAGGATTGTTAGGCGGATAAGGTCGTCATCAAGGAAGAAGAATGTTCTTGTTGATACACTTCCTCTCCCTGGGAAGGTGAAAAGAGGGATTAAAGAGCTTCTTTTCTCGGTGGGGCAATCGGCTTATTATCTTGAATCTGCATTTGATTCCCTCTCGTATGAGGATAGGGGAGTTCTTCTGTGCGATGCGCCGACCATCTGGCTCGAGACGAACGAGGAGGAGCCGCCGGACACGCTCCGTGGTTATCTTCTCCGCAGATTTGGTGAGGATAAGGACACAATCGAATACTTCAAGGAGCGCGATATCACCGTTCGGGAGGCAGCTTATAAGATAGATAGGAAGAAGCTTCTTCTCTCATCGCTCTATCTCTTCTTGGGTGTGAGCCTCGCTGAGGAGCAGTTTTCTGCCCTCGATTCGCTCGAGATTGCTCATCTCCCGCGGATGGAGACAGACAGCATCGTCGGTGATGTTATTCTCACTCTCGACACGGAATATGGCAGGCTGGTTATTGGTGATACGGTCGACAACAGGTATCTTGGTTATTTCCCGTTTGTCGTTGATATAGGTGGAGACGATATGTATCTATCCCCGGTAGCAACGGCGATTTATAGGTACTTGTCTTCTGTATCGTTTGCAGTGGATTTGTCAGGGAATGACATATACGATTTCTCCGATGATTTCTCATTCGGCTCATCGCTTCTCGGCGTGTCTTATCTTCTGGACTGCTCAGGCAACGACATCTATCGCGGAGCGAGTTATTCTCAGGGTTCTTCTATCTGTGGTGTTGGTTTCCTGTTCGATATGTCTGGAATAGATTCCTATTCTGGCATAGGTTCGCTTCAGGGGGCAGGGACATTTGGTGTTGGTGTTCTTGCAGATTTTTGTGGGAACGATTCATACGATGCAGCGATATACGCTCAAGGGTTTGGTTCTGTTTATGGAGCAGGTTGTCTGCTCGATGGTTCTGGTAATGACACATATACGGCGGGTAGGGTATATCTTCACAAGCCGCTTTATTCTGATAGATACCGCTCGATGTCGCAGGGTTTTGGCTTTGGATGGCGTCCCGGAACATCCGGCGGTATAGGGGTTCTCTTTGACAGGTCTGGCAATGATTACTATACCGCTGACATTTACGGTCAAGGTGCAAGCTACTGGTTCGCATTCGGGATGCTTACGGATATGGACGGCAACGATTCGTATACATCTGTTCACTATTCACAGGGTGCAGGGGTTCATCTGTCGGTCGGTTATCTCTACGACGCTGCTGGCAGTGACACCTATGTCGGTCTCCACGGACCTGCTCAGGGTGGTGGTCATGACTTTGCGGTCGGGGTCTTATTAGATGAATCTGGTGATGACTATTACACCTCAGATGGCATTGGGCAAGGGTATGGACATGCGAACGGTCTCGGGATATTCATAGACAAATCCGGCAACGATGCATATATGGGTCGTTTCCCGAAATGGACTCAAGGAGCAGGCTCGAAGGCTCGCGGGTACGGTAGCGTGGGGATATTCCTTGATATGGCTGGTAATGACATCTACAACACCGACGGTGGCAAGAACAACTCTATCTGGACAAAAGGGTTCTGGGGAGCAGGAATAGACGAGGAGAGAGAAGATGATGAATAGAGTTGTTGTTGTTTTACTCCATTTTTTCGTTTGTTTTCCGTTGCTTGCGGATGAACCCGACAGTGTCAAAGACGACAACTACTTTCGTGAGCTTTTCAAGACGGCATCGCTCTGGCAGGTTGGTGAGAACCGTGATACCGTTGATTGGGCTCGTGAAAAGCTTATCGGTGAGGGTGAGGCTGTCGTTGATTATATAATGTTCGATAAGATAGGGAGTGAATCTGCTCTTGAGAGCCGTGCAACGGAGGCGATATTTAAGGGGACAGAGGATATTGCCGTTCCGAAGCTTATTGAATGTCTTGCCGATACATTTGAGGAGATAGGCACAAAGGCGAATATAATCTATCATCTCGGCAAGCTGAAGGCAATTGAGGCACTCGATACATTGTATCGTTTCCTGACCGACACGAGCGACACGATACAGAGAAAGCTCATTCGTATAACGCTCTATGCGCTCGGTGAGATAGGTGATACATCCTCGACAGAGAAGATAGTTCCATTTCTCGGCTATGGTAAGGAGCGTGTTAGGACGACATCTGTGGAGGCTCTTGGCAAGATAAAGGACATCCGCTGTATCCGCCAGCTTGTTTCAGCTTTTGATGACGATGTTTTCTCTGTTAGATATGGTGCTTCGCTTGCAATATCAAGGTTTGAGCCTTATGTTATCGATTCTCTCCTTGCCTTTCTCTTGGAAGATGGGCGGACCGACAGGATGATAGCCCAGATAATCTATACTGTTGGTCTTGCCTACAGAGAGGCGAAGAAGGATACGAACTTTAATCCGATACTCTCGGGTGAGCGGATATTTGAGGTGGTTTCTCCGTTTGCAGGTTCCTCTTCTCGTGTTGTTCGGGCAAGGACGGTGGAAACCCTCTTGTCTCTTGAAATTGAAGATATAGAGGATAGGGTTTTCTCCCTTTTTCGCAACGAAAGCGACCCGTACATCCTGAAGCTTGTTTCAAAGGAGAGATAATGTGTCTTGCGTTTCCTGCAAAGGTTCTTCGGAGAGAAGGAGACACAGGCAGTGTAGAGATAAACGGTGTAATCAAGGATGTGAACTTCTTTCTTCTTCCGGAAGCGAAGGTAGGTGACTTTGTTCTCGTGCATACCGGGATTGCCATCTCGATCGTGGAGCAGAGTGAGGCGGAGCAAACGCTCTCGCTCATTGATGAGATGGAGAGGATGATGTTAGAGGAATTCACTCCTCCGCGGAGAAGAGAAGGTGACTGATTTCCCCCTCGAAGAGTTTGTTTCTCGCCTCAAGGGGTGTCTACTTCGCCCTGTAAAGTTTATGGAGGTCTGTGGTACGCACACGGTTTCCATATCTCGTCTTGGAATAAGGGGGTATCTGCTGCCAGATATAAGACTGATTAGTGGTCCTGGTTGTCCCGTTTGTGTTACGACCGACGAGGAGCTCTCGCGCTGTATCGGGCTATCGTATTTGCCCGATGTTATCATCGCCACATTCGGTGATATGGTTCGTGTTCCTGCGGGTGGAACGACACTTCTTGAGCGAAAGGCTGAGGGAGCGGATGTAAGGATAGTCTATTCTCCGTTCGATGCGGTCGAGCTTGCAGAGGCTTTTCCCAGCAAAAAGGTTGTTTTTCTTGGTGTCGGCTTCGAGACTACAGCTCCTGGTGTCGGTGCCGCGCTCATTGAGGCTGAGAAAAGACGACTTTCAAACATTTTTATTCTCTCATTTTTCAAGACAATGCCTCCTGCACTCCTTGCCCTTGTTTCTATGCAGGGGTTTGCCATCGATGGGTTTATTCTCCCTGGTCATGTCAGCGTCATCATTGGGACTGAGCCTTACAGGTTCCTCGTTGAGGAATATCGTATCCCGTCGGTTGTGACCGGCTTTGATGGTGAGGATATAATCCGCTCGCTTTTTCTTCTCGCTCGGATGGTGAGCTCTGGTAAGCCGATGCTTCTCAACGAGTATTCCCGTGTGGTCAGACCTGATGGGAACGAGCAGGCAAAGAGGGTTATGGATACCGTGTTTGTTCCGGTCGATGCATGTTGGCGGGAGTTGGGGGTGATACCTGGCTCTGGGCTTGGGCTCTCGGATAGGTTTGCCAGGTTCGATGCGGGGAAAAATTTCGATATACCCCAGGTTCCCAGCGAGCCTCCTCCCGGCTGTATCTGCGGGAAGGTGATAATAGGAGCTGCTCTTCCATCCGACTGCCCTAATTTCGGGACTGCCTGCACGCCACAGCACCCTGTCGGTCCCTGTATGATATCCTCCGAGGGAGCCTGCGCCGCTTATTACAAATATGGGCTGTGATGCTAAAATTGTTGACAATCCAGTTGTCTCACTTTATCTTGTAAACCGTTTTGTGGGGAGAACGATATGCGTTTTGCCTTTTTGCTCATTTCTGCTGTGATGGTTGTTGTCTGCGGTATGGAGGCTTCTATTCTTGATTCGGTGGTGACGCTTCAGTACGATGATGGTTCTGCATCGGGTTATTTTGACCTCGAATCAGGTGATATTGAGGCTGTTCGCTTTACGCCGCTTCATCCCTGCTCGCTTCTCTCTGTCATGCTTCAGATTCGTAGTCGGACAGGGAGGGAGCAGGATTTTGCGTTATACATCTGGGCGGACAACGGAGGGCATCAGCCGGATATATCTGCTCCTCTTGCTTTGCCTATTGTTGCGCATTCGAGTGGTGCATCGAGCGAATGGATAGAGATTGATTTGAGAGAACTTGGGATTGAACTTCCGGCGCTGACAGATTTCTTTATCGGGCATCTGCTCGATACGGATGATGAACCCGTCTTTTATGTAGACGGCTCTGAACCGACTGTTTATCGTTCTGTCCTCCGTATGGATGGGACATGGTATGTTGCAGGTGACGGCGATTTTATCCTACGGTGTGGTCTGAGCTATCATAGTATTATTCCCGATGAGGCGAGATGGTTCGAGGATATAAGTGAGGGCTGTGGGTTATCATTTGGTAGCAGGTTCGCGTGGGGTGACTATAACAACGACGGCTTCGATGATTTGATGGTCAACGGGAGCTATCTTTTTCGCAATAACGGTGATGGGACATTCACCAATGTAACATCCGTTGTCGGACTTGATTCGACGCACGCTTCTGGTGGTGTCTGGGGTGATTTCGACAACGACGGGTTTCTCGATTTTTATGCAAAGGTGAACGCTTCTGATTACTATGATATTCTATGGAAGAATGTTGATGGGGAGTATTTTTCTGATGCCTCGATGGATTATGGTTGCCCGTTCGATTCGTATCCGAGCGAGGGCGTTTTGTGGGGTGATTTCAACAATGACTCATTTCTGGACCTCTATGTGGCGAACTATGAGCGTCCGGATGAGATGAGTGTTCCGACGCCAGACTACCTCTGGCTGAATGTCGGTGGAACTCATTTTATCGATGCGACGGACTCCTGCGGCATATCCTCTGAGGCGGATGAGTGCGGGAGGGGGGTCTGCGCGGCTGATTTCGATCTCGATGGTGACCTTGATATCTATGTGTCGAACTACCGCCTGAACCCGAACTTTCTCTGGTTGAACTCTGGGGATGGTGTATTCATCAATTCTGCTGAGGAACACGGCGTCGAAGGTGTTCCGATTTTGTCTGGTGGACGCTATTACTATGGTCATACGATCGGCTCCGAGTTTGCTGATTTCGACAATGACGGTGATTTCGACCTTTTCTGCGCCAATCTTGCTCATCCGCGCTTCATAGACTTCTCTGACAAGAGTATGCTGTATGAGAATGATGGGGCGCCTGTTTTCCATTTCAGAGACATCCGTGAGGAGGCAGGCATCGCATATCAAGAGACCAACTCTGATGTTGCCTGGGGGGATTTTGACAACGATGGCTATCTTGACCTATTCATTACCAACGTGTATGTTGGGAGGAAGTCGGCATTATATCGGAACAACGGTGATGGGACATTTACGGAGGTATCGTATCCTGCTGGTGTTTGGGTGGACAACGGCTGGGGCTGTGCCTGGTCCGATTTTGACAACGATGGCTTTTTAGACCTTGTCTCCGGTTCTGAGTTTCACCTTTATCACAACCGAGGCAACAGCAATCACTGGATAGAGGTTCGCCTTGAGGGTCGATATGTGAACCGTTCGGCTATCGGTTCTTATGTTTTTGTCTATTCTGCCGGTATGCGTCAGCTTCGTCAGGTCGAGGGCGGTAAAGGGACATCGACGCAAAACAGCCTGCGTCTGCATTTTGGTCTTGGTGGGGCGACTCTTGTTGATAGCCTGGAGATACACTGGCTCGGCTCTGGGAGGGTCGAGAAATACCGGAACATCCCGGCAGATGTGATATACACCGCAATTGAATCGGAGGGACTGTTCTCATCGATAGAAGAGCTTGCACATCTTCCGAAGAGGTTCTCTACTTGTGTTTATCCTAACCCGTTCAACGATGGGGCACACATAGGTTTTGAGCTAACGGAGCCAACTTCTCTCTCTGTTGAAATATACAACAGCCTCGGCGAGCTGGTGAGAACTATTCCAGAGCGGCTTTACTACCCCGGGCGGAACAGGATATTCGTATCGAGTGACAGGCTTTCCAGTGGAACATACTTTTATATTGTAAAGGATAGCGAGAGGGTCTTCTCATCTGGCAGGATGACATACCTTAAGTAGGGGAAAAGATGAGTGTGCTGATTGTTGCAATCGGGCTTGGGCTCTTTGTAAGCCTTATCTTTGCCGAGACATTTGGACTCGCAGCTGGTGGGATGGTTGTTCCAGGATACATTGCGGTGTATCTTGGTCAACCTATGAGGATCATTGCAACCCTTGGCATCGCTTTCTTGACATTACTTACGATAAAGTTTCTATCGAACTATATCCTCATCTACGGTAGGCGGCGGTTTGTCCTTGTAATACTTGTTGCTTTTGTCTATGTTTTTCTCTACCGGTTGTTTGTTATGAATGTTTCCGTCCATGGGATGCTTTCGATTGACCCGGTTGGGTTCATTATACCTGGGCTTATTGCGTTATGGATGGAGCGTCAGGGTGTGTTGGATACCCTTTCGAGTCTCTTCATAGCGAGTGTCATCGTTCGTCTGACAATAATCGTTTTGAGAGGAGGGGAACTGTTTGATATGGCGCTCTGGTAAGGTTTCCCGGTTGTCGCTTGTTTTCCTTGCCGTTGTCGGGCTGATTGTCGTGGCTGTTGTGGAGGCTACCCGCTCCCTTGTGCCACAGCCGTATTTCGAGGAAAAGCTTGCAGCCGCAAGACTTTCCAAGCAGATGTTTGCGTACATAAGATCTTATCAAGGGAAGAGGGTTACTGTATCCCATTTTGACCCGTATGCCACAGGGTTGATAGGTGACCAGTTCACTCCGATAACGACAAGCCGTGGTGACCTTGGGGCAAAGCTCTCAACGGTCAACCCAAACATAGCGGCAGCTGTAGTTGACCAGCTGAAGTCGGCTGGTGTAAAGAGCGGAGATTATGTTGCTATCGGAATGACAGGATCATATCCTGCTCTAAATATTGCTGTTCTTGCTGCCTGTCAGGTTCTTGGGGTTGTTCCTATTATTATAACATCTGTAGGCTCGTCTATGTGGGGAGCGACCGACCCTGATTTCACCTGGCTCGATATGGAGAGCTACCTTGCAGAGAAAGAGGTATTGAGGTTCAGGTCAACTGCTGCGTCCATTGGTGGAAGATACGACAACGGTGCGAACATAACTGAGGAGGGGAGAGAGCTTATCCTCTCTGCGATCAAGCGAAACGGTGTTCGCCTGGTATACGAGCCGACCCTCCAGTCATCCATAGATGAAAGGATGAGGATATACCGCAGATCCCTTCCCCTTGGAAAGGAGTATGCCCTCTACATCAACATAGGAGGTGGGGTTGCAAGCATCGGAGCAGAGGAGAATCTCACCGTCTTTCCGTTTGGCATTACCCGTGTGATTCCCGATTTCAATTTCCCTGTTCGTGGTGTTATGGTTCGGTTTCTCACCTCTGGTGTGCCGGTTCTTAACCTTTCTGATGTTCCATCACTTATCGAGAACTACAAATTCCCTCGCTATCCGTTTCCGGTCCCATCTGTTCCGTCCGGCGATGTCTTCTTCAGGATGCGCTACAATCTGCCTTTGACGGCTGTTCTGCTTGCTTTTTACTTGCTTCTCGTGTTTGTCGTTATCCGGCTTGAGATATATCGAATATTCTTCTTCCTCAGAAAAAAAACAAACTTAAATTCCGCTTTCCTTATCCGATAATATCTTATGGAAGGTGGCATTGCTATGAGGGGAAAAGTGAGTGAGCGAGAATATCGGCAGTTCTTGTCCTACAAGGCTTTGTTGTATGCGATGAGGGACAAGAAAGCTGAGTCGGAAGCTATCCGCTGGTATCTTAGGAACCTCAAGCGAGTGGGAAATTAGTCCTCACTGGATAGGACAGACCTTACAAGTTCGATGTCCAACAGGGTGGTCAGTTTTATATTTCTTTCTTCTCCTGGGATGAACATAACATCCCCAAAGTAGTGTTCGACAAACCCGGCATCATCTGTGAAGTCGAGCTGTTCCTTCTTTGCCCTTCTGTAGGATTCGAGGAGGGGTTTGAATTTGAAGCACTGCGGTGTTTGGGTAAGTATTAACTTCTCCCGAGGGACTGTCCTTTCTATTGAGCCTCCTTTAATCAGTTTTACCGTATCCGTTGGTTGGATGCCTGGTACACATCCGTTGTGCAGTTTTGCACATTCGATACATCGCTCGATAAGCCTGATGGATGGGTTTGGTCTTGCTCCGTCGTGAACGGCAACGATTTCCGTATCATCGGGCAAGAGCTTTAGCCCTTCCCAGACGGAATCCGACCTTCTTTTACCCCCTGGGGTAATGTGTTTTACCTTCGAGATATTGAACCTCTGGCAGATTGCCTTTGCCCGTTTTATCATATCCTCTCTGACGACGAGGATGATCGCGTCAAGGTTTTTTGTCTGTTCGAATCTTTCGAGACAGTGTGCGATAACAGGTTTTCCAAGGATTTCAAGGAAGATTTTTTGCACTCCCATCCTTGTTGCGCTTCCGGCCGCTGCTATTATTGCCACATTCATTCTTCTGTTTTTGTTCTTAGCTCTTCTATCTTCCCCTTGACAAATTCCCTATCGGGTGCGTCCTCTGGTGCATATTTCAGGTATTTTTCCATCTCTTCTGCCGCTTTTGAGTGATATCCTTGGTTCTCGTAGCACAATGCGAGGTTCATATATGCTGCGGGGTAGTCAGGTTTTAGTTCGATCGCCTTCTTTATTGCATTCTCTGCTTCTTTGTATTCTTCCAGTGCGGCGTACGCCACGCCGAGGTTGTTGTATGCATCGGCGTATTTGGGGTAAAGCTCGATTGCTTTTTTGTAGTAGGGAATAGCGTCTTTATATTTTCCTTGTGAGACGAGCGAATTCCCGATGCTGTAGTGTACCCTCGGGTTGGTGGAATCCATCTCAGCTGATTTTAGGTATGCCTCGAGCGATTCTTTGAACTTATGCTTTCTGTCGAGGCAATCGCCGAGCAGGAGGTATGCTCCAGGGTCCTCCTTTATGGCAAGTCCCGTGTTCAGTGCTTCTATTCCGTCATCATATTTTTTCCACTCGAAGCAGTTCTTACCAAGATTGAAGTAGCCGATGGCGTATGTAGAATCGAGTTCGATAGCTCGCCTTAGGATAGAATCTGCCTCCTCGTAGCGCTCAAGCTGTGTGAGCACCGCTCCAAGATTGTTCAACGCCTCGATGTAGTTCGGGTTGAGTTCGAGCGCCTGTCTGAAATATTTCTCTGCTTCTTCGAGTTCGCCGCTTCTGACCGACTGCATCCCTTGTTCTAAGAGGCTTGCTTCCTTAATCCCAGAGGTGCTTTCTTTCCCCGTTACCTCCTCTTTGCCCTTGGAACAGGAGGC
The DNA here is from genome assembly GCA_021158465.1 of bacterium. Lineage (GTDB taxonomy): Bacteria > UBP14 > UBA6098 > 4484-93 > 4484-93 > 4484-93. The sequence continues at coordinate 25,820 of JAGGUN010000023.1, read as the reverse complement.
AAGAACAACAGCAACAGAAAAGGCAATTATGACAGCTACTCTTCTTCCCATCTGGTTCTTCCCTTCTCGTTTACGATATAAAATATGGTATCGGGTGCTTTTTGCCTGGTGTTTGATATGGTATAGGCGCATCTTATCTTATCTCTGATCTCTTCTCCTTTAGCTTTATCGTTTGCATAGATGAGCAGAAGCGGTTCACCTGTTTTTGTGTAATCGCCTATCTTCTTCAGTATTTGGAATCCTACGGCAGGGTCGATTTTGTCCTCGAGCCGTTTCCGACCGGCACCGAGCTCGACTCCAAGCATCCCTATGAGCTCTGTATCAATGTACTTGACGAATCCGCTCCTCGGTGAGTTAACCTCTATGATATATCTTGCTTGGTGTACCTCTTCGAGTTTTTCCAGTTTCTTTGCATCACCTCCTTGTGCCTTGACCATTTCGATGAACTTCCTGTATGCTGTGCCGTTGGCGAGTTTCTGTTTCAGGATCTTCTTTGCCTCCGGATATGATTTGGCGATTCCGCTCAGTATAAGCGCCCAGGATGATAGAGCGAGTGTCACATCGTAGAGGTCCTGAGCTGCCCTGCCTGTTTCCAGGAAATCTCTTGCCTCTGCTGTCTCGAGTGCGTTTCCAACGAACCTTCCCAACGGTTGGTTCATATTTGTCAAAAGCGCCACCATCTTCTTGTTGTGCTGTTTTCCGACTTGGACTAACAGTTCTGCAAGCTTGAGAGCATCCTCGACTGTTTTTGTGAATGCCCCGGAGCCGACCTTAACATCGAGGACGAGCCCGTCTATTCCCTCTGCGAGCTTCTTGCTCATAATACTTGCGCATATGAGCGGCTTGGATTCAACCGTTGCTGTGACATCGCGGAGGGCATATATCTTTTTGTCCGCGGGAACGAGTGTCTCGGTTTGACCTGTTATTGCTACTCCAATCTCCCTCACCTGCTTTGTGAACTCCGTGAGTGTAAGGTTTGTTCGATACCCAGGAATGCTCTCGAGTTTATCGAGTGTTCCACCTGTATGTCCGAGCCCCCTCCCGGATATCATCGGAACATACACTCCACAGGATGCCACAAGTGGTGCCAAGATGAGCGAGACCTTATCTCCCACACCGCCTGTTGAATGCTTGTCTATCTTCTGTGCGGGTATATCGGAGAAGTCTGCCTGTTCACCGGAAGCAAGATAGATTCTCGTTAGCTCGGCTGTCTCCTCGAAATCGAGCCCACGGAAGAGAACAGCCATCAGGAATGCGGACATCTGATAATCTGGCACACTGCCGCTAATGTACCCCTCAACTATGCAGGCAAGCTCATCCGCCGATAGCTTTTTCCCATCCCTTTTCTTTCTTATAATGTTGTACGGGTTCATCTATAGATGAACAGCTTGGAGATGACCTCCTTGCGCCCCTCGACCCCGGGTGCGCTCAGAAAGAGTGCGCCTTTCCCTTTGCCAAAGACACCGTCGATGAAGCTGATGAATTTTCCACACTCGTCGTCTGCCGCCTCGCCGTTTATGTGGTGATCACTTATTGCATCGAGAGGATAGGAAAGTGAGAATATAAAAGCCCTGCCCGAGCGGTAGTTCCCTGTGTCGTATCCTGGTGCACCGCATATAAGCTCGGGTAGTTTGTCTCCGTCGATGTCCCCAGCACTCAGCGAGTAGCCAAACATATCACCTGTTTCTTTCCCACCGAAGACGATAGCGGGCTTATCCGGAATGCTCTTTCCACCGTAGTATAAGTACACTCTTCCTTCCCTTTTCTTTCCGGCTCTTGGTGCTCCGACGGCAAAGTCTGCGAACCCATCCTTGTTAACATCTCCCAGCCCGACGACATCGAATCCGAACCAATCTTTCTCCTGCCTGCCGAAGAAGGTTGCAAAAGGTGCTGAGGATATCTTTTCCCCGCCAGCGAATATATAGACTGCTCCGCAGTATTTCCTGCCGGAGTGTGTAGTATAGTATGCTCCGATGGCGAGGTCGTTTATTCCGTCTCCTGTTATGTCTCCGACAATGCGGACACGGTGTCCAAACAGGCTTCCTGGTTCGCCTTTTTCGAGTACTACTGGTTCCTCGAACTCCTGTGCGCCTGAGAATATATACACTGCCCCGGAGTAATTGTCTCCACCGTAGCTTGCTCCAACAACGAGGTCAGATTTTCCATCCCCCGTAATATCGGCTCCGCCTGCAACGGATGTCCCGAACCAATCGTTTGCTCTCTCACCAGATAGCTTCTTATATAAAATTGGGTCCTCCTCCCCGCCGAGATAGATATACACTGCTCCTGCGTCTGTTCCCGTGGCATCTGACCGGTCAGCAGCAACAGCAAAATCATCGTAACCATCACCGTTTATATCCCCGAGGGGGCACATAGCTGAGCCGAAGCGGTCTGCTGGCTCGTCCTGACTGATTGAGGTGTAAGGTTTTCCAGTAGATATTGTCCTGCCACGGAAGATGTAAACAACCCCCGGTTGCTTGCCACCAAGCCCTCCATCCATAGCACTGACCAATATCTCTGGGTGACCGTCCCGGTTTATGTCACCTCCAGAGGAGACTACCAGCCCGAACATATCACCTGGTCTATTCCCGACAATCGTCGAGACATAACGAAGACTAAATCCGTAAAGAAGGCTCGAGAACAGAAAAACCACAAAAACTGATATCAAAACCTTTTTCATATTTTCCTTTCCTTTTGTTAAGTTTTTCACTGTTTCTATGTTAAAAGTGAACCTCTTGTTTGTCAAGTCATAATTTTCTCCATAACGGTTATCGTCTCGATATGGTATGTGTGTGGGAACATGTCAATGGGTTGTATGGATAAGATTCTGTATTTTTCCGAGAGGGTTTTCAGATCTCTTGCAACTGTTGTCGGGTTGCAGGAGACATAGGCGATCTTACTTGGGGCAAGCTCAACTATCCGTAAGATTATCTTCTTGGACAGGCCGTCCCTTGGTGGGTCGAGTACAATCAGGTCAGGTTTCTCCCTCTCGGCGATAAGTTTCGACAGAGCTTTCCTCGCGTCAGCAAGGATAAACTGAATATTGTTTACTCCGTTTATCTTGGCGTTTCTCTTGGCATCCTTCACCGCATCTGGATTGTTCTCGATTGCAACCACCTTTTCTACCTTGTCCGAGAGGATTATCCCGATTGTTCCTGTTCCGCTGAACAGGTCGACGAGGAACTCGTTTCCCTTCAGCTCGAGCATCTCTGAGAGTTTCCGGTACAGCACGGCTGTCCCACCGGTATTTGTCTGAAAAAATGATTGTGGCGACACGATGAACCTCTTGTCAAGTATCTCAAGGATGAGGTCGGAGTCTCCAGCAAGGTATCCTGATTCCGTTCCGTATGCTGTGCTGGATGGTGTATTGTTCAAGATGTAGTTGACTACTCTGACCTCATTGATGTTACTTACAACTTCTCTTGCCAGCGTGGTTAGCAGCTCTTTTTCCATCCTAAAAACGGTGATATTCACCATAAACCCGTTTGTGCCTTCTCTTATTGTTAGATACCGCAGAAGTCCCTGTTGTTCTCTTTCGTTATAGACAGGGAGACGAAGCTCGTTTGCGATATTTGATACTACTGTTGCTACTTCAGTCATCTTCGGGGAGACGAGCCTGCATTCGTGGAGCTTGAAGACCGAGTTAAATCTTCCACGGGGGTGCATACCGACGATTGTCTCTCCGTTCGGGCTTTGAGCGAACTGAAGTTCGATCTTGTTCCTGTACTCAAATATCTTTGGCGACGGTATGATAGGCAGGAATGTTTCCTCCGGTAGCGAAAGCCCACCAAGCCTTCTCAAACTCTCGCGAACAATCCTATCCTTCCACAGGATCTGCTCATTGTAGTCTAAGTCCTGCCAAGAGCATCCACCACAGGTTCCAAAATGCTGGCATCTTGGCTCAACCCTTTTCTCTGACGGGATAAGAATCCTGTTGACGCTGCATTCGAGGAAATCTTTTTTCTTCCTGGTTACCGTCGCCAGAACTACCTCGCCAGGGTATCCGCCTCTTGTGAGTGTGAACTGTCCGAGTATATGCCCGGCAGCATACCCCTTATACACCAGCTTCTCCAGCTTGAATATCACTTTATCACCCTTTCTTATCATAACCCTCCTTGTATTATCTTCAGCATAGCCTTGTGTATCTTCCCATTGGATGCAACAATCCTGTCCGATGTAATGCTCCATTTTTCCCCCGTGAATGTGGTTGTCTGTCCGCCTGCCATCTCCACGATGACGCTTCCTGCCGCCATATCCCACATCTTCAGTTTTAGTTCCCAGAAGCCGTCAAGTCTTCCTGCTGCTACATATGCGAGGTCCAGTGCCGCCGAGCCGGCGCGCCTTATCCCAAGAGCAGCCTTCGAGAAATGTGCAAAATGATTCAGATTGTCCTCCTCGCTCGCTTGTATATCATATGGGAAGCCCGTGGCAAGCAGAGCAGATGATATATCATCCGTTTCGCTCGTATGAAGCCTAACATTCCCGAGATACGCACTGTTCTTGTCTGCCCAAAACATCTCATCCCGGAGAGGGTCATAAACCACCCCGGCAACCACGGTTCCCCTATTTGCAATCCCGATTGAGACGCAAAAGAATGGAAATCCGTGTGCGAAATTATTCGTCCCATCAAGCGGGTCAACGATCCAGACATGCTCCCCGATGCGAGAGGTTGATTCTGTTTCCTCAGCTATTATAGTGTCCTTCGGGAAACGGAGCATAATCATCTCTTTTATTATATCTTCGGAGGCGATGTCATACTGAGTGACCAGTTCTTTTCCAGCCTTATGCTTAATTTTTTTAACAGAGTAGTATCCCTCCTTGAGGATTGCGCCTGCAGCTCGTGCGACAATCTTGGCAAATTCAATACGTTCCATAGTTATTCCTTACGAGCTCGCTGAGGATTTCGAAATACTTGTCGACTTTCTTTGTCATCTCTGCGAGCATTCTCTTCGATGCTTCTCCCATCCTTCTCGCAACCTCTGGATTGTCTAATATTCTTATCAATTCATCTGGGAGCTCCTCATCAGTTTCTATCATTTTTGCTCCACCGCATTCTATCAGAGGAGGTGCTGCGTCCTGTCTCATATATGGTCCGAATATGACGGGAACGCCGAAGCTCGCTGGCTCCAGTGGATTGTGTCCGCCGAAGTCCCGTAAGCTTCCACCAACAAATGCTACATCTGCTATTGCGTAGAAGAGATTGAGTCTGCCGTATGTGTCCACAATATACACATCAATGTCTTCACGGAATTCACCTCTTGAATCGAATGCGTATAGCAATCCATACCGCTCGCACAGGAATCTTATCTCCAGCTTATTCTTTATATGCCTTGGTGCTACTATGAGTAGTAGATTCGGATGGCTTAAGGTGATTTTCTTGAATGCTTCGATTATCGGTTTAAACTCTCCCTTTCTCAGGCTTCCTGCAACGATAACCCTTTTTTTGTGTTTGATCGGTTCGATTTCGCTGTTTGCTCTGGCGGATGCGAACTTTATGCTCGTTAGCACCTTCACCTTGCTCATAGGTGCGCCGAGACGGATTATCCTTTTTGCGTCCTCGCTTGATTTCATAAGGAACATATGATACATTGAGAACAATCTCCTGATAAAGAACCTGACTGGGCGGAGCCTTTTCTCTCCTTTTTTTGTTAGCTTCCCGCTTACAAGCACGAGTTTTGTTCCATGCTTTGATGAAAGGTATATCATATTACTCCATATCTCTGTTTCTATGATAAGGAGGAGGCGTGGGTTGAACATTCTCAGAAAGCGTAGTAGAAAAGCAGGATGCTCGAGCGGTGCAAATAGTGCAACATCCGGTGGTTGCACGCATTCTTTGAGTATCTTAACCCCGCTACGGGTCACGGCAGTTAGAACGAACCGCACCCGCGGGAAGCGTATTTTCATCCTTTCATAGACAATTTTTGCTTCCCTCGCCTCACCGATGGATGCCGAGTGTATCCAGATGGAGCGTGGAAAAGAATACCTGTAGGAGACTATCCTCTCCGATATATTATCCCTGAAAATGATAGCGTATAACAGGAGTACAGGACCTATTATGAGCAGAAGAATGGTTATAAGCATATTATAGGCGAGCATCAGTATCATAGGCTTTAAAATTACCCAAAAGTGGGTTTAAGTCAACTTAATATTTGTTTAATATTTGTATTGACATTTATAGGATTATAGTTAAATTTCAAGGAAAGTAAAGTTTACAAGGACCCCAAACCAAGGAGGTTATTGTGAGGAAATTAGTTTTGCTGTTTATTGTTCTTGGGCTAATAGTTGTCTCTTGTAGCAAGAAGAGCGCAGAACCTGAGGAGAATAGCCCGGCAGTTCTTATATCTCCCTCCTCTTACTCTGCGGTCGTTGGTGAGGTATTTGATATTGAGATTGCGTTGAGGTATGTTGAGGATCTTGTTGGAGTTGGAGTTCGGCTCAATTTTGACAGCGAGAAGCTTGAGGTGGTAGAGCTTGGTCGGGAGGATGATTTCCTGACATCTAACTCTGGTGCAGTAAACCAGTTGACATTCACCAGCGACAATGATGAGGGGTATGTAAAGCTTGTCCTTGGGATACTTCCTGCTTCTGCTTCCGTTTCGGATATGTCTGGGAATGCGAGAGGCATAGGGAAGATAACTTTCCGCGCCCTTTCTCCTGGGACGGCTGAGCTTCTCCTTTCTGTTGACAACGCCTCCGATTCCGACCTCGGGCTTTACAACAGTTCGGCGGAGCTTATTCCCGATGTCGAGACGGAGAGTGGAAATATAACCATTTCTTCCGGGAGGTGAGAGAGATGAAAAGGATTGTGTTTTTCGGGATAATATTTTTGCTGGTGCTTTCTGTTTCCCTTTCTGCGTCTGACAGGAAGGCGCTCGTTGCTCAGAGGGGCTGGGATACCGGCAAGGTAACACTTTCAAACGATTATATATCCGTTGCTGTGAGCAACTCGGATGGTCGTTTTACCATAGGGACGGCGGATGGCAGGCGTCTGCTTTACGGTTTCCCGTCGGAGGGGTCGACATCGCATACGAATGTCAAGATAGGCGAGGAGGTTTATCGGTTTGGCTCTGGAGGAACTCTGACCGACGAGGCTCATATCGATGGCGATGCTGTCTATTTTACATACAGCTACTCTGATATCGACATCACACAGGTAACGCAGATAACCCGCGGCTCCACCACAGGCAACGACGATACGATATGGATAAGATACATTATTCGCAACAGGGGTTCATCTTCTGTTTCCGTGGGATTGCTCCTTGAGATGGATACAATGATCAACCACAATGATGCTGCACCGATATCCACAAGTTTTGGGTATGCCGGTGTTGAGCAGGAGTTTTTCTATCCGGATATTCCCGACTACTGGCAGGCTTTTGAGGAATCTCCGACACAGCCGGACTCACTCCTTGTTGCTCAGGGGACGCTTGTAGGTTCTGGAGCCGTTGTGCCCGATAGGTTCTGTCTTGGTCCCTGGTGGACTTACACCGGTGTTGAGTGGGATTACGAGATATCCGGTGACCCTTATGATGACAGTGCGGTTCTCCTGTGGTGGTATCCTGTTAGTATTCCCCCGGGTGGTTCTCGTGAGGTATCGACATTTTATGGCCTCGGAGCTGGCTCCGTTGTGACCGGTGACCTTTCTCTTAATGTCACAGCTCCGCTGGAGCTTACGGTTGACACTCTTGGCAATCTTACACCCAATCCTTTCGATATAAATGTTCTCGTCACCAACAATACGGGTGAGGTTGCCGAGAACTGTGAGGTAGAAATTGTTTTACCGTCTGTTTTGAGTGTTGTCGGCGGTTCGACTGTTCAGGCACTCGACCCGGATAGTCTTGAACCCGGTGAAATAGGTTCTGCTTCCTGGAGTGTGCTGGCAACTCCTCCTACTGTTTCCGATACATTTGAATTTACTGTGATTGTTCGTTCCTCCACGACCGATTCGAACTATGTTACGCGCCGGATATATATCCCTGAGGCGGCGTTCACCCCGGAATCTCTCAATGTTGTTGTTACAACCGTCGACCCATCCGATTTTCCTGTAATTCGCGCTTACTGTATGGTGTATGACCCGACCTCTCACCGCTCGATAAACGGTCTCGATGAGGACAATTTCACTGTTCACGAGGACGGTACTTTGGAGGAGCCTATCACTGTCGGGCGTATGACGACAGGCTCGGGTGGCGCTGCTGATATCGTCTTTGTCTTCGATGTAACAGGCAGTATGGGACCTTACATCACAGGCTTGAAGGAGAGGGCGAAGGCTTTTGCCGACACGCTCGAATCCCGCGGACTCGACTACCAACTCGCGCTTATCACATACGGAGATGAGATACGAGGTTTCTACGAGTTCACCTCCGATGCAGACGAGTTCAAGACCTGGATTGAGGGATTGGCTGCGACAGGTGGTGGAGACAGTCCAGAGAACCAGCTCGATGCAATAGAACGAGCGTTCGACCTCTCTTATCGTCCCTTCGCACAGAAGATATTTGTTGTTATAACCGATGCTGGCTATCACGAGGATGATGCGGTAACCTCTCGAACGCTGGATGAGGTTATCGAGGATTGTGAGTCGTTCGGTGCGATTGTCAGCGTTGTCGGACCCGATATCGCTGGTTATCATAACATTGCGGATGCCACCGGTGGCTTCTGGTTTGACATCGGAGAGGATTTCTCGTCCATCATCGATATGATAGGTGATTTGCTCTCCACTCAATATATCATAACCTATACCACGCACAATCCTGTTCCCGATGGCAGGCTTCGCTATGTTCTGGTCGAGGCGGAGTATGAGGGGCTGACGGGTTCCGATGAGGGGACATATCGTGTCGGAGAGGCTGGACTGTTCTTCGACCCGGAGACGACATTCACATTTAACGGCGACACATTCAGGGTTGATATATACGGTATCTCTCTTCCGCAGTTTGGTATGGCTCATATTGTGGTTGATTATGACACATCAAAGGTTGCCCTGGTTTCTGCGGAGGTAGGTGAATTTCTCGGAAGGGCTGCTCCCGAGCCACCGAGCTTTATTCCGACATATTTTTCGGGGCAGGTTGACCTTGCTATGGCTCGTCGCGCGGAGGATTCAGGTGTCAGCGGTTACGGTGTGCTTGCCACACTCAGATTCGCAACGATTGCCGATGACCCGACGAGTGAGCTCGAGTTCAGCACAATTGACCTTCGCACGATGGATGATGAGCCGGTTGATACTGTTCCGGGATATACCGGTTATATAAGGCTGGTTGGTGATGGCACCGACCATGAGGGCTGTATGCTATGCGATTTCGACTGTGATGGCGATATAGACCTGCGCGACTTTGTCCTGCTCTCGACATACTGGCAACCGGTAAACGATGAGTCGGGTGATGTGGGACCTGCGACTGGCACAGTGCCTCGCCTTCTGCCTTCCCCTGATGGTGCGGTCAACTATGAAGACCTGTTCGTCTTCACAAGGATGTGGAACTGGTGGCATTTCTCGCATACCATCCTCCGGGAGGTTCCCGCTTCTCCTGTGCTTGCTGTTGAGAACTCTCCTGGTGAGATGACTCTTTATCTTCGCTCGGCATCCTGCGTTGGTATGGGACACATCCTGCTCGATATCCCGTCAGGGGTTGAGATTACATCCGTCGAGGCAGGGGAGCTTCTTTCCTATAAAGCCAGTCCTGTTGTTCTTGTCGAGGGGAACGAGGTATCCTTTGCGAGACTATCTGAGAGTTCTCCCTTCACGAAATCCTCTGGAACGCTTATTGTGGTGAGATATAGCGGTAACGGCACAGTTGGTATCCGCTCGCTCGATATCCGTAGCTTTGCAGGTGAGAAGATGCTCATCCAGTATACTCATCCTCTCGGATTTTCGCTTGGGCAGAATATTCCCAATCCGTTTAACTCAAGCACACAGATAAAGTTCTCCATACCGGATAAAGGTTATGTGACACTTGGCATCTACAATCTGCTCGGGGAGAGGGTGGCTACCCTTGTTGATGGTGAGCTTCTCGCAGGTGAGCACGCCGTTATCTGGGATGGCAGGCTATCGACAGGTGAGACTGCACCATCCGGTATCTACTACTACAAGTTGAGCTTTAGGGGAGAAGATCAGGTAAGGCGTATGCTGTATCTGAAATAGTGCGGTTTTTCTTGGCTATTTTTACAGCTTCAGAAGAATATCTTTGCCAGTTTCAGGACTCCCTCTTTCCACGGGACACGGTGCGAGACGCCGGTTCTATCCTTGTATTCCTCCCTGTGCTCGATATACCATCTGTAGTTTCTCAGTAGTGCGTCCTTATTCGAGTACTTCGGACTGAAGCCGAGCAGCTTTGCTGCCTTATCCACTGCAACGAACGATTCCTTCGAGGCTGTCCCGTAGACCCACTTGTATAACGGTGACAGATGGAAGAACTCGAGTATCTTGAGGATTGCCACCGCAGGAGCGGCTGGTATCGGTATTATCTTCTTTCCGTGTCCGGCATAGTCAAGCACCGCCTGGTAGTCCTCACGCATCGTGGTGAACTGTGTTGCCCCGATGTTGAATGTATCGTTGACGGTATCCTCCGGTAGTGTGAGTGTTAGATATATCGCCTCGCAGAGGTCCTCCACATCGAGGAGCTGGTATCGGTTGTTTCCCCTGCCGAGTATCGGGAAATTGTGCCCTTCGTAAGCCCACTCGTAGAAGATCGCGAACACTCCGAGCCTCTCGGGTCCGACAAACGACTTCGGGCGAATAATCGGTATGCACATCCCCTTTTCTCTATACTCCTCGCATATATTCTCCGCCTCCACCTTGGATATACCGTATGGTCCGACGCCGTCGAGCTTATCCGTCTCATATATCGGGTGATGGTCTGGCACACCGTAGACGGCTGTCGTCGATATGTGGACAAACCGCTCGATGTTGTGTTTGAGGGCAGATTGAAGCAGGAGCTTTGTCCCGTCGATATTCGTTGTGAAGATGTCATCCGGTGGGTAAAGCGGCAGTGCCGCCGCACAGTGAACGACAGAGTCCACCCCGTTCATTGCTCGCTCGACAGCTTCCTTATCCCTTATGTCTCCACGGATTATCTCTATTTTGTCCTTTGCATCTGGATAGTCGAACTCGGCGATGTCGAGCGATACAATCTCATATCCCCTTTCAAGCAGGTATCTTATGAGGTTTATGCCGAGGAAGCCTGCTCCGCCTGTTATAAGCAGCTTCGCCATAATTCCCCTTTACTTCTTTCCTCAGCGACTGTTTGATTTTAAGTTCTGCTTTCGGTATCGGTAATCCTCATATTCTCTACAAGCTTGCGATATTTCCCGCCAAGCAATCCTTCACCGATAATATAGGCACCGCAAGCAGCCTCTTTTGCAATCTTTGATATTTTCCTAACTTTTGCGACAGGAGCGTATTTGTTTAGCCTGCTTGTTAGTTCATTTCTTATGAAATCATAGTTTGTCAATCTGCCGGAGATGATAATCTCTTTTGGATGGCGAACAGAGACCAGCATTGCCGCAACATCCTTTTCTATGCTTTCTCCTAAAAGGGTCACAGCTTCTTTGAATTTTATCAGGTCTCTGGGCTCGATATCCTTCCCTACAAAATCCTTTAATCCTTTTCTGAAGACAATCTCCTGGGTCAAGGGTGGTTTTAATCTGATTGCAATCTCGGCATCCATTCCGCCACCACCGAGAAACCCCAGGCTCCCGTTCGTTCCGCCTATCCCATCGACAATTTTCCCGTTCTCGACGGCTATCACGGCTGTGAAACCATATCCTACCTCCACATAGACAAAGGATGTTTCATTAAACGGGATTTCCAACCGCTCTGATTGGTCTTTCACACCCAGGGCGACACAGCATACCTTATCCGCTGTCCCCATATCGAACTTGTTCCATTTTCTATACGATGGAACGGTAGCGAGATGGATAACCCCAGGGGTGAAATGAACAGGCATCTTCTTCTGCTTCATCTTCAAGAGAATATTTTTTATCCCTTCATTCACAGCCACCTGCGTATCTAAGGGAATCATCTTCCCGATATCGGTTTCTGTTATATCCTCTATGCTTTTTAATGGGATACCGTATCCTGATGGACCGACGATAATATTTAGTTGCGTTAGTGCCTCAAGTTTCCTGATGAGAATGTAAGGCTTTTTGAGTATATCCTCTGATTTTATCGATTCATCTATAATGACATCTTTGTTATCTTCCATTCCGAAAAGGTCAAAGCTGTGTGTTCCGGGGTCTATTCCAACAACTCTCATATTCCTTTCCTATTCAATGGGCAGGAAGGGTCCGATGCTGTCCAGCTTTTGGTTAAGCCGAATGTCCTTGACCGGCAACCGCCACATTCATATAGATACTTGCATTCTCTGCATGGGCTTTCTCTTCCCCCAAAATCCTTTATCTTTTTAATCAATTCTGAATTCTGCATATCACTCCATATCTTGCCGAGAGATTTTCTACCTGCATTGCCCATTACAACGGGGGCAAATGTGCAGGGCTTTACATCACCGTTTGTTTCGATGAACATATATTCGCCGAAGATGCAGCGAGAGACATCTGGAACTATAATACCGTTCTCTGGATCCGGTGAATAATCGATGTTATGCTCCTTCAAGAAAGGCTTGAAAAACGGCTCGTCGAAATATATATCCATTTTGTATTTTCTTTGATTCTCAATAACGGAAAAGAAAACCTCTTCATACTCTTCTGCATTTAGAACATATTTTTCGTAATCCTTGCACGGCTTCAATCCCAGGAATGTAATTTTACTATATCCTATCTCTTCTGCAAACTTAAACAATCTATCGATCTGGTGCTGGTTATGTTTTCCGATGGTTATAGGGCAGGAATCGAGGATGCCGTAGTCATTTGCAATTGCCACAGATTTTTTTAGCTGCTCAAAACTCGCCCCTCTCCTTATCCTCTCATAGCTCTTTTTATCTGCTCCATCTATGCTTATCATAAGCTTTATATTTAGTTCTGCAAATTTTCTGGCTATCTCTTCATCGAATAACATCCCGTTGGTGATGAGATAGGTTTTGATTTTGTCCCTGTGCATTATTTCGAGGAGTTCAAATAGATTCCTGCGTAAGAGCGGTTCTCCGCCCTCGATGATAACCCACCGCGGTTCGAGTGATGTTATCTCGCGAGCTATTCCCAGGACGGTTTCATCGTCGAGTTCTTTCTCTGCCATCCCTCTGCAATGCAAACAGTCGAGGTTGCATCTATTCGTAATTGCCCAATCTATCATATAAGGATTATTCATATTTTATCGTCCTTAGTTGAGCTGCCTCTGTGAAAAGCCTTCTGGATTCTATCTTCACGGCAACGGATGATGCAATTATCGATGATGCGAGGATGATGAACATTATGAGCAGCTGATACACTGCTGCCCTTATGGGTGACTGACCGCCGAGCAAGCTTCCTGCCATAAGTCCGGGTATCCAGACGAGCCCGAGCGAGCGAATATTGTCGAGCCGTGGTATCATTGCGGCACGGATGCTTTCCTTTGCAGCGGTTTCTATCGCAACAGATGGGGGTAACCCGAGTGATAGTATCGCCTCTATCGTATCTTTCGATTTCTTTACCTCGCCTCTCAGTCTGTTGAGTCCGAGAGAGATTGCGTTCATAGAGTTTCCGATAGCCATACCTCCGAGTGGCAGAACGACCATCGGCTTAGCCTCGAGAGCTGTCGAGGCAACCATAAAGATAAGCACAGGGAACGCACCGAGAAATATTCCGAGAAGAGATACGGATAGCGCCCCCGGCAGTCCTCTTGCACGACGCCTCGATATGAACGCTCCAGCAATAGACATAAAACATAGCAGCAGAAAGGTGTAAAACAGCCCCTTGAGTGAGAATATAAACCCGATTACGAGTGATAGTATCGACATCTGCACGATAGCGCGGAGGCTTGCACCGAGGATATCTTTGCCGAGCCTGAGCCGGTTCAACATTGAGAAGAGCATTGCAAACGCAATCAGAACAAGCGATGCTATAACCTTTGGTAGATACTCTTCCAGCATCAGTTTTCTCCTGTTAGTTTTCCATCTTTTAGCAGGAATTGCTTCCCGCCGAGGCGATTTGCCTGTTCGAGGTTATGCGTGACAATTATGAATGTGATCTGTTCGAGCCTGTTTAATTTTTTAATCAGCGATTCTATCCCCAGCGTATTTCTCATATCAAGGGCTGATGTCGGCTCGTCCATTAGCAATACCTCGGAATTGTTGAGTATGGCTCGTGCGATGGTAAGTCTTTGTTTCTCTCCCACCGATAGTTCCGATGCATCCTTTCTTAGGTATTCTGTGGGGAGTCCTGCCTCCTCGAGAACCGATTTTACCTTTTCCATATCGATCTTCTCTTTTCTTATACGGAAGGCGAAGGTCAGGTTGTCGAGCACCGTTCCGTCGAATATTGCCGGGAGCTGGAACACCATGCCTATCCTTCGGCGGAGCTCGAGCGGGTCATATTCAAGGATGGATTTTCTGTTGAAAAATATCCTGCCGGAGTCGGGGTCATCGAGGCGGTTCAGGAGGCGCAAAAGTGTTGTCTTGCCGCTTCCTGATGCTCCTGTTATGCTCGCAATTTCTCCCTTCTCCACGGTGAGGTTCACGCCGTTCAGTATCGCTTTCCCATCGAACCGCTTCACGACATTTCTTGCCTCGATTATCGGCATCTATCCCTCGCTGCGAGGACGAACGGTTTTATGTCGAGTATCGGTGTTCCGTCCAGCATATCGATATTTCTGACATACAGATTTCTCCCATCGACCCTTAAAAGTGTGACCACCGACACGCCGAGCGGGTTGGGTCTGTGTGGTGAGCATAAGGAGAACACACCCCGCGGAGCGGAGCTTTTTCTTCCCATCTGGATGAGGCTTGCTTTCTCACCAAGGAACCTGTCGAAGACGAATACCACGAGGATTTGTTTGTTTTTCTCTATTCCCAGAAGTCCATCTGCGAACGGCTCGAATACCTCGATTATGCCTTCTTCGACCGATTCGGCGCACTGCGGGGGAACATCGTCCAGTCTTTTTGTGCTCGAATGCAGCACACCGATGGGTTCAAACTCGAATCTCATCACTCCGCCAGATTCTTTGTATCGATTTTCCTCCCGACGCCGAGCCGTATGAATTTTTTGCCGAAATCTCTTTCAAAGAGCCTCTCAGCGGATGCACCTGAGCAGTGCGATGGGGCCACATATTGCACACCGAGTTCCTTCATCTGCTTAATAATCTTTACCAGTTGCCCTTCTGTTTTGCTCATAAGATGGAATCCACCCATAACGAATAGGATTTCTCCAAAGTTCTCTTTTGCCTTCTCTGTGATATTGACAACGCCCGGATGTGCACAGCCTGTTATCACTATGTTCCCGGACGGGGTTGACAGCACGAGCGACTGCTCCGGGATAAATTCACCCATCTTTCCTGTTGAGAAAACTCCCGGAATGATCTCCTTTGGTTCCTTCGACTCGACAAGTTTTGCACCTGCCCTGCGAACCGTACTCTTTATCTCATCTGGAAGCGAGGGGAGTATATATACATCTACATCACTGTTCTCTGCGAGGAACCTCTCCAGTCCGCCTACATGGTCCCAGTGCCTGTGTGACAGGAAGATAATGTCGATCTCCTTCGGGTCGACGCCGAGATGCTGCATATTCGAGAGCAAAATCTCACCGTTTCCCCCTGTGTCGAAGAGGATATTTTTTTCATACCCCTCAATTAGGCAGGAGAAGCCCCAGTCAGCTACCAGAGAGTCCTCCTTATAGACTGTGTTGTCGTATAACACAGTGATAACGGGATAATCCGTTGCTGTTCTCTCCGCGGAGGCGAGAATTATAAAGGTAAGGATTGTTTGCCACATATTAGTATAAATATAGTGCAAGGGAAGAAAATATCAAGAGGATACCGGCGGAAAATATAAACATGCTTGAGAGTAGTTCAGACCACGGAGGTGATCACTGCAAACCCTCTTTCCTCCTTAAGACTATTCCTCGGAGGAGGTGAAGGAAACTTTAGCCCTGCGTTGAATAAGTATTACAATTACCCCTGTGAGTATCATCGCCGAGCAGAGCAGCTGTCCCATTGTTAGTCCGAAGAGCACGAACCCCAGCTGTGGATCAGGCTGGCGGAAGAACTCGATGAAGAACCTGAAGGCTCCGTATCCAATGAAGTATATGGCGAGCAGAAATCCGGGAAACTTGTCTTTGTTCCTGATGGACCAGAGGATTGCGAATAAGACAATCCCCTCGAAGAAGGCTTCATACAGCTGTGATGGATGACGGAGCAAGCCGTACGGGTCCGCTGGGAAGTACATACCGATGGGGGATGAGGTCTCTCTTCCGTACAGCTCGCCGTTTATGAAGTTCCCGATTCTGCCGAATGTGAACCCCAGAGGGACAGCAGGGATTATTCCGTCTGCGAGATGCCAGATATTTATTCTCCTTTTTCTTGTGAAGATAACGAGGGCAGCAATTGCGCCAATGACCCCTCCGTGGTAGCTCATACCTGCCAGTCCGAGCCCTTTGTTTGTTAAGGTTGGCAAGAATATGCTAAGCGGGTGTTTGATGAAGAACGGCAGGTCATAGAACAGGGCATATCCGAGCCTTCCACCGATGACAACTCCGAGGAATTCCCAGAGGATAAGTTGTTCCAGCTCATCTTTCTTGATAGAGATTTCGCCTTTGTTTATCCTCCAGACAGAGAGTCGCCAGACGACAAAGAAAGCCACGAGGTACATCAACCCGTACCAGCGAAGCTTCAGTGGACCGATTCCGAAGATAACCGGGTTTATATGTTCAGGTATATGCTGCCACCAACCCACTGTTAAGCTTGGATGTTTATTTGAAGAAGTCGATGATAATCTTTGCTACCTCTTCGCCGACCCTTGCTTGTCCTTCTTCTGTGGTTGCGCCGAGGTGTGGAGTGCAGGATATCCTCGGGTGGTCATAGAATGAGAACTCTTCAGGTGGCTCCTTTGGATATACATCAACGCCATAGCCCCAGAGTTTGCCAGAATCGAGAGCCTCCTTAACGGCGACCTCGTCTACAAGACCACCACGGGCAGTGTTTATGAGGACTGCACCGTCTTTCATCTTTGCTATTTCCTCTCTGCCGAGTATCGGCTTCTCCTGCTTCGGGATATGCAGGGAGACGATGTCCGATTTTGCGAGTAACTCATCTAAGCTCACCAAAGGAACTCCTTCTATTTCCTTCTCCTTGATGAACGGGTCATATGCGATTGGATGCATAAAAAGCCCCTTTGCTCTTCTGGCGAGATGCCGTCCAATCCGTCCGAGCCCGATGATGCCGAGTATCTTCCCGTCGAGCTCCTTTCCTCTATACTGTTTCTTGTTCCACTCGCCTTTTCTCATCGTCACATTGGACGCCCCAACGAAGCGATAAAGTGAAAACATATGAGCGATAGCGAGCTCAGCGACAGATGCAGAGCTTGCCGATGGTGTATTTCTTACCTCGATCCCCTTGCTCCTTGCGTATTCAACATCAATATTGTCGATGCCGACGCCGCCTCTCACGATGAGTTTAAGCTTCTTTGCTGCATCAATGACTGGTACGCGAACCTTTGTTGCACTCCGAACAACCATACAGTCAAAGTCTGGAACGGTGGAGATAAGCTCCTCGGGTGTCATCCCATATTTTTTTACTACCTGGTGTCCAGCGTTGCTTATCTTTGCCAGCGCATCCTCGCTGGTCCTATCGCATACCAGAACCCTTGCCATTTTGATACCTCCTTTTTATGTTATTTCGGTTCATTGGTATCCTATTTTCCAAAGAAGAGAAGTCAAGGTTTTTCTATCCTTACACCGATACCAGCAGCGTATGATGAGCCGAGGTCAGGGTGAAACCCGTATCCCCAGAAAAAGAGCATATGACGGTATCCGGTTTCACCTCCGAATGATATTCTCGTTGGTGGCGACGCGATGCCAAACCTCAATACAAGCCACTCACCTATGTTTACCCTTTCTGCTACCCGGAAGTCGGGGCTATCTGTTCCAGATACCCAACCTACATCGCATCCCACCATCAGCCAGTTCACAGGGGATATCGTAAAGCCAACCTTAATAGGGTACCTTTTTTCTTCGTTCACTGAGACATACTCTATTTTTGTTCCCAGGGTGAGGAAATTTACCGGGCTGAACTGAGCC
The DNA here is from genome assembly GCA_021158465.1 of bacterium. Classification (GTDB taxonomy): domain Bacteria; phylum UBP14; class UBA6098; order 4484-93; family 4484-93; genus 4484-93. The sequence goes on along the minus strand of JAGGUN010000023.1, from coordinate 7,673 downwards.
CCAAGATTTACGCCTTCCTTTTTTATCGTTTCAAATCCTTCGGGGTAAGAAAAGATACCGTATCCGAGTCCGCATCCCACCAGCAGGCTCTCTGTTATCATTTTCCCGACCAAGAGCTCTGCTTCTATCCTCTGGAAATATTTCGATTTGCCAAGCAGCGAGAAGCTTGTATAGAAAGGCAGGAACCTGTTCGGAACGGCAAGTTCGAGGAAGTTTTCTCCAAGCTCTTTCAAGGAAAAGTTGTTTTCGTATGAGAAGATAATACCGATGTTTTCGATATTTGCCACGGCTGCCGGGTTCCCGATGACGTCCGGGAGGGCGCACTCGACATCCGCAGAGCCGAACCGACGCAGCTCAAACGAGTAGATGGAAGAATAAGTCAGGAGCAGAACGCCGATTGCAAGCAGTGTTATTATGGAATATCTCATATCACAAATTTAACAGCATAAGTAAAAAAATCAACTATAAACGAGATTAAAAAAATTTGATTAAACAGGTTTGGTTTCTCTTGACAAACTGTTTTTGCAGATTAGAATTCTTCAACCTGTATATCGCTATTTAACCTTTTAATTGAAGGAGGCGAGAGATGGCAAAGGTTCTTAATCCTTTCCAGATTGCCCAGGCGCAGCTGGACGAGGCAGCGAAGTATTTGGGGCTTGATGAGGCAACGCATGAGATACTCCGCTGGCCTATGAGGGAGTTCTGGTTCACTATCCCTGTCCGTATGGACGATGGGAAAGTGAAGGTGTTCCACGGTTTCCGTGTTCAGCATAATGATGCGCGTGGTCCGTGCAAGGGTGGGATAAGATTTGCAGCGAATGAGACAATTGATACTGTGAGAGCGCTTGCTATGTGGATGACATGGAAATGTGCTGTTGTCGACATCCCGCTTGGTGGTGGTAAGGGTGGGTGTGTGGTTGACCCCGCCCAGCTTTCCGAGGGTGAGAAGGAGCGGCTCTGTCGCGGTTGGGTTGACCGTATCTGGAAAAACATTGGACCGTTGGCGGATGTGCCTGCCCCTGATGTTGGGACAACCAAGCAGATGATGGGTTGGATGATGGATGAATATTGTAGACTTGCAGGCAGGTTTGTTCCCAATGTTATCACAGGGAAACCTGTTGGTGCTTGCGGTTCGCAGGGGCGCACGGAAGCAACAGGGTTCGGCGTTATATTCACTATTCGTGAGGCTATGAAGGCGCTGAATATGAGGTCGGCGGATTGTGTGGCAGCTATCCAAGGCTTCGGGAATGTAGGGCAGTATGCTGCTATCGGTTTCAAGAAATTTCTTGGGGGAAATGTGGCATGCGTTTCGTGCTGGGACTATAAAGACAAAACCGCATATACATACAGCCATCCAGATGGTGTTGATGCTGAGCTTCTGCAGACTATCACCGACCAATATGGTACAATCGACAAGGAGAAGGCAGAGGCGCTGGGGTATATTGTGGAGCCGGGCGACGCCTGGATTAGCAAGGATGTTGATGTTCTTATTCCTGCTGCTCTTGAAGGTCAGATAAACGCTGATACTGTCAACAGAATATCTCCCAGGGTTAAGCTCATTGCCGAGGCTGCCAATGGTCCTACAACGACCGAAGCCGATAGGGTCTTGCAAGAAAGGGGCATCTATGTTATCCCAGACTTTCTTGCCAATGCTGGTGGTGTAACTGTTTCTTACTTCGAGCAGGTTCAGGGAACATACAATTTCTATTGGGACCTTGAGGAGGTTCAGAAACGTCTAGACGACAAGATGACCTCAGCGTTTTGGGCTGTTCATAAGATGCACGAAGAGAAAAAGGTCTATACGCGCTTGGCAGCGTACCTCGTGTCGGTCAAAAGGGTTGTTGAGGCGATGAAGCTGCGCGGATGGGTATAATTTAGTAATAGCTAAAGGAGGAGAGATATGGCAACGGTAGCGTATTTCGAAGGGACTGACCCTGGTGTTCTGACACGGTTGGCAGTAAAAGGGATTAACACAATGCCTGTCTCAAACGGGTTTGACGGACACGGCAAATATATTAATCACATCGGCAAGGGGGAAGCTGATGTGGTAGTCGCTTATGTCCACAAGCTGATGCCGATTCCTGGTGTTGTCAGTTCACCCTCGGATATTCTCTTCGCCTGCCGAACGCACAATATTCCGGTGTTGTTCGTTGCACCAAGGGAGTCGCACAACGAAACTAAAGCGATTTTGGGCGAGGTAGCCGATCTGGGCAAGATTGTTGCACCTGAAGATTTATTCGATGAGATAATGAAGATAATCCAGTAAGAGATGCTCCAACTATCTCGACCTCCCTTTCGATGAGCAGCGATAGCTGGAACTTGGATTCAATTTCCCTCTGTGAGACGGTGGTGTCGGAGGAGGCGATAAATATTGTCAATCTCTCATCCTCCCACTTGTCCTAATTCGTCTATCACGACAGAGGTCAAAAAAGGTAAGGGCAAGGTGGCATCGGTGGAGATATTCAACGCACTTTGCGAGAAGATGCTGGAATTTGCAAGGGATATTATTCTGCTGAAGTGAAATCTGCTGTTGACTTGTCTGCGATATTTTATATTTTATTTCGATATGGGTCTGTTTTTACCCTCAGAGAATGCCAGGATTGAGCTAATCTCCGAGGTGGTGTCGGAGTATAGGAACTACTCCGATTTTGCACTATCTTATACCTACGAGGATACTGTCTTCAGGCTTGCTTTCCTTCGCTGGAATCGGGGCAACCTCGAGTTTTATGCCCAGGAGCCTGCTGAGCTTGATGAGATGTTCGCTCTGGCGGAGCGCCTGGACAGGGTCGAAGCGAGCGAGAAAAGGTTTGCACGCAAGAAAGCCGAGATTGAAGCGGAGCTTATCCGAAGAGCAAACCTGCAATAAAAGGATGGCTTCGGCTAGCAACGGTATATTCTATCTCGATTTGATAGTTTGAAAAATCCTTTGCATTTTCCCTTGCTATAGGTAAATTGAAAATATATGGGTATACTCGTGACCAACGACGACGGCATATATTCTTCTGGTATCTCTGCTCTTGCGGAGGCGGTTTCTGTGCTCGACGATGTTCTGATTGTGGCACCGGATAGGGAGCAGAGTGCGATCGGTCATGCGATAACCCTGACTGTCCCTTTGAGGATAACGGAGATAAAAAGGAACGGGAAGCTCTTTGGGTATGCTGTGAACGGTACCCCTGCCGATTGTGTTAAACTTGCAGTAAGGGAGATAATCGATCAGCCTCCTCGTCTTGTTCTTTCGGGGATAAATTTCGGTGCCAACACAGGCGCAGCTATCATCTACTCCGGGACCGTTTCTGCCGCAACCGAGGGAACACTTCTATCCATCCCATCTATTGCCTTTTCCCTCGACAGTGTTAGAGAGGATAATCTTAAGACGGCTAAAAAGGTCGCTTTGGCTGTGGCAAGGTATGTGTTGGAAAACGGTATTCCCGACGATGTGTTGATAAATGTGAATATCCCCGACCTACCGTTCGAGGAGATAAAAGGTGTTAAATATATTAAGCAGGGAAAAAGTTATTTTAACGACTGGTTTCAGAGGCGTAAAGACCCGAAGGGGAGAACATATTACTGGATGGATGGCGAGATGATATGCTCGGATTCAGCTTCCTATGGTGATTATACTGCCTTGAAGGAGGGTTATGTTGCAATTACGCCGCTTCACCTCGATATGACCGATTATAAGTTTTTGAGCGATATGAAAAACTGGAATATCGACATAGGGGGTAGATGAACTGGGATATCCCATGGCACTCCTTCACTGTGGAGGAGATAGAGCGGTTTCTCCAGACAAATATAGCGTTCGGTTTATCCAAGGAGGAGGCGAAGAAGAGGCTTGTTCATCAGGGGGAGAACATATCGCCTGAGGAGTGGCAGTTCCCGAGAAGAAGATTCGTTAAGGAGGTGCTGCATTCCATCTTACCTATATTTATTTCCATCCTATTTTATATCGATAAAAAACCCACACTTTCTGTTATCTTTTTTGTTGGAGGGGTTCTCTATCCTGTCTTTCGGTTTTACTTTACCGAGATCACTTATCTTTTTCTTTCCCTCAAGGAACGCTTTCTGCCAAGGGCGAGTGTCCTCCGTGACGGTGGATTTGTTTCTGTTCCGGTAACGGATATTGTTGTTGGGGATGTACTCGAGCTACTCTCGGGGGACAGGGTTCCGGCTAATGTCAGGATATTCTGCTCGTTTTTGCTCACTGTGGATGAGAGTAATCTGTTCGAGGGGAAGGCAGAGGTTTTCAAATCTCCTGAGCCGTTGGCGGAAGATACCCCTCCTGGACAGCAGAGGAATATGCTCTTTGCTGGTACACAGGTGAAGTCTGGGAGGGCTCTCGGGATTGTGGTTGCAACCGGTGAGAACACGATGCTTGGTCATCTCCCTCAGTATCAATACGAGAAGCCAAAGGCTTTCTCGACTATCTTTCCTATACCACCGAAGGTCTATTATTCTGTTATGTTTGTCATCCTTGTCACCTTTTTTGCCGGTTGGGTAAAGGGTGTAGATATTGAGAACATCGTCGGTAATCTTGCCTGTCTCCTTGCTGCAACATTTGGTATAATCTTTCCTGTGCCTGCCTTTTTTGCTATTCTTTCCTCATTTGTCAGAGCAGGGAGGAGGGGGTTTTATATGCGCTACCCTGAGCTCCTGTGCAAAATGGATAGCATCGACTGCATCTGTATCGATTCAGACAATTTCCTCCTGAAGGGAGCTGAAGGGGTTGTCTCTGCTGTTGCCAACGGGAAGAAGATAACCGTTGACCCCAAGAAGGTTGAACTGGATGAGTTGTTCACCGTCGATGGTGAGATATTTGACGACTACACAAGGGATTCTCTGGGACTGCTTCTTAAGATGGCGTCGCTATCGAACCTTATCTATTCGAAGGATGGCATTATTTGGGGCTCGAGGAAGGAGATTGGAATATTTGAACTTATTAAGAAAACGGGTATGCGAAAGGAGCTTATCGGTGGGCTTGAGCTTCTTCTACTTGAGAGAGTGAATGATGTAAGAGGTATCCGGGCGGATTTCAAAGCAGGACAGGATACGATCTCGGTCTTAAAGGGAGATGCAAAAAGGCTTCTTAACTTGTGTGAGTATGCTTATCTCAATCGGGATGTCTACAGGCTTGATATAACGCTGAGGGATAAGCTCCATGAGAAGATCACCAATATTTCATCGGCAGGTGTAGAGAAGATTGGGTTCGCATACCGGATCACTCATCCACAGGATACGGAGGAAAAAGGTTTGATATTTGTGGGAGTTCTTGGGATAAGGTATGCGCTAAACCCGCAAATATATAGTAGTATCGAACAGTTTGTAAAGGGCGGGAAGAAGGTTGTTCTTTTTCAGGAGGCTGGGTTTGTCCCGAAGCTCCCTGAAGCGGTGGCGGTAGTGGAGAAGGAGGAGCTGGACACTGTTGTGGATAGGATAGAGGATACCGATATTCTTTTTCTTCCTGACCTCGGGGAAAGGGGTAGGCTCAGGGTTGTTGCTATGCTGAAGGAGTCGGGTTACAGGCTTGCTTATGTGGGGACTGGTATCTCCGACTTCGAGCCGATGCGGATATCTGATATCTCCATTGCGGATTACGACAGAGGCTTGTGTATCGCGGGAGAGATAGCCGATGTGAAGGTAGAAAACAAGCCTTCTTCGTTTCCTCTGTTAAAGGACGCGGAGTTCTCGTTGTATCGGGTGGAGAAGTTGCTCCTGTATCTTTTCTTCGTCTCGCTCGGTTTAACTGGCTCTATGCTTGGGTTGTCGCTTTTCTCCATACCGTATCCGATACTTTCCCCATACCATATGGTCTGGCTCGGACTGTTCGTAATCCTCCCTTTGGCAACCTTTCTTTCGTTGGAATCCTCCTACGATGAGAAGCCGCTCTGGGAATTCCATCCGTTCACCGATGGACTGCTTCTTGGTGCCCTATTTGCCCTTGAGGTGTTCTTTCTCTTCCTGTGGAACCTCAAAGGGACGGGCTACCTTAACCAGTCGAGAACCCTTGCGTTCGTCCTCGCTATTTTTGCATCGGGGTTCTCGATATTCCCGCTTTATGGCTCGAGTGTGAAGCGGGTGGCAAGGAGTATCTGGAGGAATAACAGATTCCTCTGGATTTCACTCGGTATTATCGCCTTGAATGTAGCTGTTGTGCTCTCACCTTTTAATCTAACGCATTACGGTATATATCGAATCGAGCCAAGTAAGGTTGTAGTGTGCCTTCTGCTTGGAATTGTAACCGCTTGCTTTGTTCTGCTCATTCGGAGTGTAAGAACCAGAGAAAAGGAAGGAGTAACCGATGCTGGCAAGGAAGTTTGACGATGGTTATCTTCTCCATATCGAGGCAGGGGAGGATATAAACGAGAAGATTGAGCAGTTTGCAAAGGAGAACGGGATAAGATCTGGCTTCTTTTTTGGCATCGGTTCGATAGCATCTCCGACCCTCGGCTATTTCGATGTGGCAGAGAAAAGGTATAGAAAGCGTGAGTTTCCCGGTGATTATGAGATAGCAACCCTCTCGGGAAACATATCGGTGAAGTTCGAGACAGGCGAGCTGGTGATTCATACGCATATTGTGATAGGCGATGTGGACTACAATGCGAGATGTGGTCATCTCTTCTCGGGCAAGGTGTCTGCGACAGCGGAGATATTCCTCTTCCCCCGTGAGGGTGAGTTCATAAGAAAGCTCGATGACAGAACGGGGCTTTTCCTGCTCGCCTGAACGCAGGCTAATAGATGGAGGACAGTAATATTTTCAAGGAGGAACCAAAATGAATTTCAGGATTTCCATTATAGAGACGGAACCTACCGGAGCAGAGGTGTATGTTAATTTTTTCTATGCGGGGGAAACACCTCTGGAGTGCGAGCTTTCGCCTGGTGATGTGGTTACAATCGAAAAAAAGGATAGACTAAAAATTACATGGAAATACAAAGGCGGCGATACGCTCAGCTTCGATATGAAGGAGGATAGAGCATACCTCAAGGACAGGAGCGGCAAGGCATCTCTCGTCGGTCTGGATATAAGCGAGCCCGACAACAGAAAATTCTTTCTCGGAGCAACGGAGTCGCTGAAGGATATCAGATTTATTCATCTTGAATATATCGATGACGAGGTTGTTAGGAGGCTTCTCGAGCTCCCTGAGTTCTCGGCACTCTCGTTCTCCGGGTCGAAGACAAGTTCCATTCATTCTATCAAGGGGCTTCCCGAGCTCGAAATCCTGGACCTCTCCGGAAGCAACATAAAAGACCTCTCCCAGTTGATGGGACTGAAGGATTTGACTTACCTTGACCTTTGGGGAACGCCTGTAAAGGAGCTTTTACCGTTAACCGAGTTGAAGGGTCTTCAGTCGCTGTCGCTTGGCGTTTGCAAGAATATAACCGATTTCTCCGTTCTTTCGAGCCTGACGAACCTGCGGAAGCTTGATTTGCGCGGGGCTAACATCACCAACATAAGCGTGCTTGCCAGCCTGACCAACCTGCGGGAGCTTGATTTGAGCTGGACTAAAATCGCCGACATAAGCTCACTTTCCAGCCTGACGAAGCTGGAGAAGCTGTCGCTTTGGGATTGCAAGAAGATAACCGATTTCTCAGCTCTTTCGAGCCTTACCGACCTGCGGGAGCTTAGTTTGAGCTGGACTAACATCACCAATATAAAGCTCCTTTCCAGCCTGACGAAG
>JAGGUN010000024.1 GCA_021158465.1 bacterium | reverse complement strand
TCTGGATAGCGATATCGACAATCTCCGTCTCTGTCAGGCTATCGTTGAACTCGCTCCAGCTCTCTCCTGCATCGGTCGAGCGGAAAACACCGATTGCACCAGAGCAAGCGTATAGAATCTCTGGCTCGTCGGTGGAGATGACGACCTTTCTTGTATCAACTAACTGTGTTGTTGGTGTAATCCAATCGCTGCCAGAGTTCGTTGTTCTTACCACACCTCCCCATGTAGCTACATAGGCGACCTCGGGGTCTGTTGGCGATGATGTGATGGATAAAGGGGAATAATACTCGAGAGCAAAAGGTTCTTCGAACCTTCCCCATCTTGCCCCGCCGTCTGTTGATCCGTATACAAGATACCCAACTGCCCAGATGGTCGAGGTGGCTGCTGGCGAAATATCAATATGGAATAGTTCCCTTTCCCCATCTGGTATGCCCTCGTTTGTCGGGTAGAAATCAGCTCCCGCATTCGTTGTCTTCACTATTCCTTGCTCGGAGGCGATATACCATATAGAAGGTGTGTCAGGATTTATTGCGATAAACTTCGGGTAGCGAACCCAGTCGAGGAACTCGAATGAGCGCCCGCCATCGGTTGAAAGATACACTGCATCAGAACGCGTTCCCCAACCGAACAATGCAACAATCGTATCGGAGCTGTTCGGATAGAAGGCGGCGTGGTTGAAATGCCCGAGCGGTGAGAAGCTTTCTCCTCTGTCACGAGATATGAAGATGGTGTCTGTCGTGCAGACAGCGAGTATGTTCTCATCGGAGTTGGAGAGCACGAGGTGGCGTGATGTCCGATGCACCGAGCCAACAGGCTCCCAGGCGGAGTACAACGGCAGGGAAAAAACCAGAATAGTTGTCGATAAAGCAATAAATATCTTCATATGAGCTTACCTCATTTTTCTGCCGGCGGTCGGAGTCGAACCGACACGGATTTGACATCCGCTGGATTTTGAGTCCAGTGCGTCTACCAGTTTCGCCACGCCGGCAATCTGCTTAAAACTTGTCAGATACCAACCTTCTTTTAAGATAAATTCCGGCGTTTGTTTGTCAAGTTTTGGGTTTTAAGATGAGATACCCCCGACATCTTCCTATCGGGGGCACATCTTACCGGAGATGAGCTGGAGATCAATACATTCCGCTCATATTTGGCGGTCCACCAGGAGCTGGCTTCTCCTTCTCGGGGATTTCAACGACCCCTGCCTCCGTCGTGAGAAGCAAACTTGCGATTGAGACAGCGTTCTCTACCGCTATTCTCGTCACCTTAGTCGGGTCGATGACACCAGCTTTCATCAGGTCCTCGAACTTATCTGTCTCTGCGTTGAAGCCGAATGCTCCCTTCCCTTCCTTCACGCGGTTGACAACAACGGAACCTTCAACTCCTGCATTATTAGCTATTTGACGGAGCGGTTCCTCAAACGCTTTGGTAAGGATAGTTGCAGCAAGCTTCTCATCACCCTCAAGCTCCATAGATTCAATTGCCGGGATGATGCGTAAAAGAGTTACTCCTCCTCCAGGCACAATCCCTTCCTCGACAGCGGCTCTGGTCGCGTGGAGGGCGTCTTCGACACGTGCTTTTTTCTCCTTCATCTCCGTCTCGGTCGCAGCACCAACCTTTATCACCGCGACTCCACCTGCCAGCTTCGCAAGCCTCTCTTGGAGCTTCTCCTTGTCATAATCGGATGTACTCTTCTCGATCTGAACCTTTATCTCGTTTATCCTACCCTTGATCTGCTCGGGGTCACCAGCCCCCTCCACGATCGTGGTGTTTTCCTTATCGACGGTAATCTTCTTTGCCCTGCCAAGGTCGTCGATCCTTGCGTTCTCGAGCTTGAATCCGAGCTCCTCGGATATTACCTGTCCACCGGTAAGCACGGCGATATCCTTGAGCATCTCCTTCCTTCTGTCCCCAAAGCCGGGGGCCTTGACTGCGCAGACTTTTAAGGTTCCACGGAGCTTGTTGACAACAAGTGTGGCTAAAGCCTCGCCTTCGATGTCCTCGGCTATTATCAACAGTGGCTTGCCTGTTTGTGCAATCTTTTCTAAAATAGGCAAGAGGTCCTTCATTGCACTAATCTTCTTGTCGTGTATAAGCACATAGGCATCCTCAAGCACAGCCTCCATATTCTCCGGGTTGGTTACGAAGTACGGTGAAAGGTATCCTCTGTCGAACTGCATCCCCTCGACTACATCGAGTGTGGTTTCCATCCCTTTTGCTTCTTCGACGGTGATAACGCCGTCCTTACCGACCTTATCCATCGCATCAGCGATGAGCTTCCCTATCTGTGTGTCGTTGTTGGCAGATATTGCTCCAACTTGTGCAATCTGGTTGTTGTCGGATACCTCAATCGAGAGTTTCTTCAGCTCATCCCTGAATACCTCCATTGCTTTGTCAAGTCCCCGCCTTATCGCCATCGGATTGGCACCGGCGATAACATTCTTTAATCCGAGAAGAAATATCGACTCGGCAAGCACCGTTGCTGTTGTTGTTCCATCACCTGCGATATCCGATGTCTTTGATGCAACCTCCCTGACAAGCTGTGCACCCATGTTCTCGAACTTATCCTCGAGCTCTATCTCCTTTGCTACCGTTACCCCATCCTTGGTGATAGTCGGGCTCCCAAACTTCTTCTCCAAAACCACATTTCTACCCTTTGGACCGAGAGTCACCTTTACAGCCTTCGCCAGTTTCTCGACACCTTTCCTCAGAGCCTCCCTTGCCTGCTCGTTGTACTTTATCTCCTTGGCTGCCATCTTACACCTCCTTTATTGGATAATTGCCAGGATGTCACTGTCGTGCAGAATAAGATACTCCTCATCATCAATCTTTACCTCAGAACCTGCATACTTGCTGTATATCACGCTGTCTCCAACCTTAACATCAATCGGAATCCTCTTCCCTGACTCGTCCAGCTTGCCAGGACCGACCGCAACAACCTTCCCCCTCTGGGGTTTATCCTTGGCAGTGTCAGGAATGATAATTCCACCCTTTACCTTCTCCTCCTCCTTAAGAGGCTTGAGTATTACCCTGTCTCCAAGCGGTTTTAACTTCATCTTTGCACCTCCTTTCTGCTTAACTTCTTATATATCAGGGAGTTACCACTTATTTTTTGTCAACTTGAAAATCGATTGATAAATATATAGATTTATCGAAAAAATGCAACAATTTTTTGACCCTTTTCAAATATTTTTCAGAAGCGGTACTCGACGAGGAGGAGGTTATCCTTTGGGGAGAAGCCGAAGGTTATAGGTGGGTCCTTTTCGAGGAGGTGGTACATCAGTTTGGTTCCGAGTTGTCCGATGGCAGCTCCAGCTACTGCATCGGATGTCCAGTGCTCGCCGAGGTATACCCTCGACACTGCTGTCAGTGTGGCGATGGAGAAGAAGAGTCCTGGCATTCCGTATCGGCGAGACAGGAGGGTTGAGAGCGCGAATGCGGCTGTTGTATGTCCAGAAGGGAGAGAGAGGTTCTCCTGTTTTGTTGAGAAGGGGGAGAAGCTGTATGCTCCTTTATTTGCCCATGGTCGTGCCCGACCGAAGGACGATTTGAGAACTCCTGTGGTAACCCAGCTGACGGCGACTCCAATTGCTCCGTCTTTGGTGTAGTTTATCTCTTCCTTGTTCAGGATGATATCGGACAGTGCGACAGCCGATATAGCTCCAAGAACGAAGCGCTCATCGCCATAGTAGCTCACGGCATCGAAGAAGTCTTCTGCTCCTGGATTTCTCCGGACAACCTCGTTTATCTGCTCATCGAGGGCAAGGGTCACGGCGAAGGTGCAGGCGAATCCAGCGCTCTCAGCAACCCAGGAACAGAAAGCTATTTTCGCCAGAAAGAGGATAAGGATGGATGCAATGAGGCATCGCTTCATACGGTTATCTTGCAAAGCCGATGGTGAGTAGCAGTTCGAGATCAGAGTAAGAGCGGGTCTGCTCTCCAGAATATTCAAAACCTCCATAAGGCTCGAAGGCGTTGTACAGATTGCCGGAGTTGCCTTCCGGAAGCTCCTCCGTCCACCGGGAGTAACTCATCTTGAATCCGAGGGTAAATCCGTTGAGCCTTCTTGTTGATCCCAGATATATCCCGAGTTTGTCTCCAAGCTCCTGCCTCGGAGCAGGTTGGTAAACAAATCCCCAGAAAACAGGAACCTTGCCAAGCCTCTGGGATATTTTGAACATAAGGTCAATGGTATCCACATACTTGACGGAATCTGGGGGATAGCCGTTGTAGGTGGCATTCATCTCGACGGAGTCGAAAAGCCTTCTGCCAGGGTGGAGCAAGATACCGACTGTAATCCCCTTCTCTGGGAACAGGAATTCTCTGGAGAGGATTCTCCTTGCCGCATCGTCCGCGAGAAGCAACTGATATGTCCCACCAAGCGAGAAGAAGTCGCTTATATCAACCCTTGCTCCAATAGACGCAGAAGAGTTGTTATATCTGTATTCTCCGAGGGAATCCACAGGAAAAGCTCCCCGAACCTCGAGCTTTACCCTGTTGACAACCTTCCCCAGGAGGAGTGAGTATCCCGCAGCGATTCCTATGAACCTGAGTGGTTTGAAAGAAAAAGAGGCTGTCAGGGCGTTCAGGTTCTCGCCATAGTTGAAATATGTGCTTCCGACTCTCTCACCCTGTGTGGAGCCATGCGCCCCGACGACATCGAGCTTCCGTTCGGTTCTCCTGTCGGAGAGGGGACGATAATAAAGATGGAACGATGGCTTAACCCTGAATGGGAGGGTATAGTGTCCTTCGAACGAGAAGTTGTAGAACAGGTTCCCGTCTCCATAATAGACATTGTCTGCTATCCTGTCGGAGAACTCGTCATACTCTGGGACGGAGAATTCCTCATATCGCCAGACGAAGGGCAGTCCAAATGATGCGCTAACCCCTGTTGTATCGAGCAGTAGCTGTGAGAAGATCCCCGGAGAGCACGCTTTCGAAACAGGTGCTCCATCTTGGGCAAGAAGTGTAAAGCTCAAAACCAGAGATGGGAATAGAATGATTAAGATGATCAGTTTATTCATCGTATCTCCTTAGAAATCGTATCCTGCGGAAATGTAGAACCTTTCCTTATTATCGTTTGCCTTGCCCCACATGAGCTTGATGGGTCCTACGAGCGTAGAAACCCCAACTCCTGCACCGACTCCAAATCGAAGGTTGTTCCAGTCAGGCTTCCCTTCTTTCGAATAACAATCCCCTATTATGGTTCCCAAAAGGAGACAGATATTATACGGAAGATTTAGTCTTAAGTCAAGCCCAAACTTTACGATATTTTCAGCTCGGACATAGTCGAACCGGTATCCCCAGAACGGATCAGGTTCTCCAATGGAAAAGCACTCGTAGAAGGGCGGAAATCCCCTTGTGATTCCTACCTCGATAATCGGTCTTGCAGTCAGGCGTTTGAGGAATGTGTAATAGGATGAGAGGTATAGATATGATTGTGTAAAGTTGTAATCGCCCTCCGGTAGTCCATAGACGGCTTTGAAATACCAGGTATGGTATCGTCCTTTCGTGGGGAAGCGTATGTCGTTGTAGGTGTCAACGATGGAGCGGATGCCGATGCTCTGGAAGCGGCGAAAATGCTCCTTATGCTCACCTTTCTTCAGTGTAACAAATGAGAGGTTGAACTCCCCGTAGAGTGTGCCGAGTCGGTGTACCTGGCTTCCAAGGCGGAGCGAAAGATACTCTCTCGTTGTTGAATGCCGTTCGATTCTGTCCATATGGAAGAGGTCGCATCGCTTTTCACGAACCCCAACCTCCAGGGAGTTGTATAACGGCAATCTTCCTATGCGGTCGGATGTGACCCCGCAGAAACACCATCTGTCCCTAACACCGTACTTTCCACCAAGCCGAAACCGAAGCATAGCGGCAAGGAAATCCTCGTTCAGGAACTCAAGAGCGATCTCCTCTCTGGACACATCATCGTATCGGACGGCGAGCTTCAGCATATTGTGAGGCTTTTCCACCACACGGATTTTCAGCACGACCCCACTTTCTCCCTTTTCGGGGTAATAGTAGATATTGTCGAACAGCTCTGTCCCGTAGAGCGCTCCTACCCCGCGCTTCACCTTATTCTCGTTATAAACCTCTCCTACATGAAACGGGAGGAGCTTCTCAAGCGTCCAGGATCTTGTATGTTCGTTCCCCAGAAACTCGACTGCCTCAATTGTTCCCTCATCGATGCCGATATAGGCAGTTCCGTTGGAAAGTTCCGCTTGACTGACCCTTGCCAGTGTGAACCCCTGCTTGTGGTAGATGGAGATCAAACTGTCAACAAGCGATTGCAGAGAAACAAGATTTGCCTCCTTTCCGATTAGGGAGTCTATCAGCGGGTGGAGCTGGACTGTGTCAAGGACTGTTACCCCGGTTATCTTTATCCTGCGGAGCGTATCGAGCGGGACAAGGTGATATACAATCCTCATTGTATCGGAGAATGTGTTGATGTTCGCACAGAGTTTGCTGAATTTGCCCGTTTTGTAGAGGCTGTTCAGCCCCTCCTGAATATCGGATAGGGTAGCCCATTCCCCTTGTGATACAAGCGGTGGCGGATTCTTGTCCGGTATAGATTTAACATAGTATTTCTTCTCATTGTGATGGTAGAAGATGTGGCGATTATCTCTCAGGACAGAGTCGGCGCACCTGTGTCCTGCCTCTATTAGGGAATCGCAGTTGTCAAAGTTGCTTGGTGGGTATTTGTCGAGGTCTGGTGTAATAAGGATGTCGGCGAGCTTTCGTTCATCTCTTTTTGTCCCCTCGCTCATAATATCGAGGCTTCTGGTGAGTATATCAACGGGGTTTGAAAGCTCCTTCTGGGAGACCTTTCTGGTTGCAACATCGGATGCTATGATGATCTCAGCCCCTATGGATTCCGCTACCTCCGTTGGTATCGGGGCGAGTAGACCACCATCCACGAGGTAGAGAGTGTCGAGAGAAACAGGCGAAAAGTAGACAGGCAAGGATATGGAAGCCCTTATCGCCTCGGCAAGGTTGCCTGAATCAAACACGATAACCCGCCCAGAGAGTATATCCACCGCTACTGCCCGGAATGGAACAGCAAGGTTATCGAAATTTCCATCCGCTATCCAGTTGGCTGTGCTGGTCAGGGAGCTTAAGATGTCGAACACTTGTTGGAGGGGGGAGAGTGCCTTTGGAAGCTCGGGTGATATTCCACGAAATCGAAGTGACAGAATATACCTTTCCGTCTCAAGTCTCTGGGTAAGATATACATCAGAGCGTTTTGGAGAAGACTTGAAAACCTCTCTCCAGTCCAGTGAATGGGCAAGTTCTTTCATCTGCTCGGGGGAATATCCGGCAGCATACAGCCCGCCGATGACCGCCCCCATACTTGTTCCGACAATTAGGTCGGGCTTTATACCCTGTTCGTCGAGAGCTCTCAGGACTCCGATATGCGCAAGCCCTCGAGCACCACCTCCAGAGAGGACAAGGGCTATCCTCTTACCTGAATGTCTTATCTCATTCAAGAACCCTGTCCGTTCCCTGTGGGAGAAAGAAGGTTCTAACACAAAGGAAGATCCGCTGGATGTTATAAGAAAAAGCAGGAGAAAAGAAGTGATGATATTAGTAGTTCTCATTGGACATTTTCGCAAGAGCCTGGTTAGCCTTCATCCGCACGAAGGGTGACGGGTCATGGAGGGCTTGTTTCAATCTGTTTGCTACTCGCCAGTTTCCACGGAAGTATGAAAGTGCATCGCAGGCAAACCCTCGGGTTCTGGAGGACGGGTTTTCAAGCAGGGAAAAGATAAGCGGAAGCTCGCTTGTATCCCGCATCGCTCCTATCGTCTCAACTATGTAAGCCTTGGTGAGTTCATCCTCTACATCAAGAAGCGCATTGAGGGAATCGAGCGCCTCTTGGCTATCAAGCCTCGCAAGCGCCCAGGAGGCAGCGTATCTTACAGCGAAACACGAATCGGAAAGGGCAGTAATGAGGTATGGCACTGCCTCGTTTCTCTGGAGCATTCCAAGGGAATATGCGGCGTTTTCCCGCACAAGGTATGCGCTGTCAGACAAAGCCTCCAGGAGGGCATCAGCTGCGACTGGGTCACCTATCTTTCCAAGGGAGGCTGCTGCTGCCGCTCGAATACATGTCGCGGGGTCGTTCAGAAGGAGGATAAGCGGTATAACTGATTGCTCCGCCTTGATCTCACCGAGAAGCTCCACGACAAAAGCTACCTTCTTTCGGTCTTTGTCAGCGAGGAGGCGAAGCAGAGTACCCTCCGCATCTTTACTGATGCACCGGAAAACCTCCTTTATAGCCTCGCGCTCACGCTCATCCTCTGTCGCAAGGAAACCCACCAGCATGTCAACAGTTTTCTCGCCACCATCTATGAGCTCTGCTATCGCCTTCCTCCGAAAAGGGGAGAGTTCTGCATCATCGGAGGATGCCACAAGGAACGCGTGAAGAAGTTTGTTCTCATCCGCAGTCACACAGGATGCAAGCAAAATCAGGGAAATGACTGTTGTAACTATCCTATTCATCGAAATCTATACCGATATTCATATTGCCGGAGGAGAAGACCCCCTCTTTTCTCCACCCCTCGGCGAATGAGTCATCCCCTGCTATATCGACGAATATCCCGATGCCATCGAGTTGCTGCTCCACCTCGCCAAAGGAGGCAGAAGAGTCCGAGGACTTGAGCAGATAAGAATCGTCTCCGTTTTCATCCACAAGGAATCCGAACCCCCTTCTGGAGCCTGCTGCCTGCGAGATATCCCAGACAGAATAGTTGTCGTTCCCGGATATGTCCCAGAGATACCCTGCTGCGTAATCATTTCCATACCCCTGTGAGAACCGGTGCGAGAAATATCCGTCATCGCCTTCCATATCCACAAGGGAAGAGACGGTCATATGGTTTGCAGATGCCTGGCACCATTGGAAGCCGATGTACCTATCGTTTCCAGCGAGATCAACCAATCCGCCGAGGGAATAATAATACGCTCCCCCCTGTGCCAGTATGTCCGCACGGTATAGGTCATCACCTCCGCCATCGATAAGAAGCCCGATCCCGCCGGAATACTTCCCTTTCACGCCGAGAGCAAATCCCTGCGAGAGGCTTATATAATGCTTGTCAAAAAAGCTCCTGTCCCGATATGTCGGCTCAACCTCGTACACATCGAAGCCAACCCTGTCGGATAGAATGCCAGCCCCGCCTGTAAAGCCAAACCCTTGCGCCATTATCCCTGCGCGAAAATGGTCATTGCCAGAGAAATCGTACAACATTCCCACTCCGAGACAACCTGCTCCCTGAGTGAAACCACTACCAACATATATGTCGTCGCCAGCGTTATCAATGAGAATTCCGCCGCCCAGAATACCACAGCCGAGTGAGAAGTTGCCCGTCCGATAGGTGTCATTGCCTTGAATATCCACGAGAATGGACACGGAAAGAAGTCCACCGGCGAGCGAGAAGGGAGAGTTTGCACGGTAAATGTCGTTGCCAGAGATATCTACAATAACGGATGATTTCCCAGGTGAGGAAGGAGTGTCGAAGCTATACTCATCATCACCGCCTATGTCTATTATCACGGCGAAAGGCTTTTTGTAATATGTTTTCCCTGGCCCGCCGACGACCACATCGCCGATCCCTGTTTCAGCGAAGAATATAACATCACCGCTGGCGGCTTCCGCAGGAATGCTATCTCCGCTCGGATATGAGTAACTGTTCCCATTGAAGGAGGCAAGAGCAGAATCAGCGTAGGATGCAGCCCATAATACGAGAAGGACAGCTTCTGCAAGCTTCTCTTTGTTCACCTCCGTTGATATATCAAAAAACCGACTCTCCAGGCTTTTGAACTCACGGGATTTTCTGTATCGCTCCTCGAGCGACACATTCTCCTGGAGGTCATCTTGGTGTCGGATAATCTCCTCGGGATAGGTAAAAAGCGTCTCGACAGCAGATGAATCAATTCCCCATAGGGACTCTTTTACCTTTAGATTCGCCTCGCGTATCGAGTCATATAAAATGGTAAGTGCTTCCTGAACCCTTGGTGGAATCCCGGTATGTCCCTTCCATGGGTATGATTCACCTGAAGATTTTATAACCGGTTTCTCCAGATGGTACCCGAAGAGCGAGTAGAGCTGCATCGCTCCCTCAAACGGTGAGTTCTCATTCAGCTGTTTCCCAAATGAAAGGACCGTGTCAGCGGTCTCGTCTATGTGGTTCATTAGATAATTAACAATACTCAGGCGGAAGCTGTCCTGATTTGCGCCGGTGATATGGAATGTCAGATCACCCCTTGTCATTTTGAGATAGGCGAGAGCCTCGTCGATAGCCTCTTCTTTTGTCTTTGTTGGCTCGGCAAGAAGGAAGGATGCGAGCAGAGCGATTAAAAATAGTCCCAGTAGA
Source organism: bacterium (assembly GCA_021158465.1). Taxonomy (GTDB): domain Bacteria; phylum UBP14; class UBA6098; order 4484-93; family 4484-93; genus 4484-93. The sequence goes on along the minus strand of JAGGUN010000024.1, from coordinate 2,059 downwards.
GCGGACTTCATAGGGCAACATCTCCTCCGTTTGATATTATAGTTTTGTAATAATAGTGCAAAATCTGGAAAATTCAATGAAAATCTGTTTGAAGTAAAAAGGGGACCCAGTGGAAAGGGTCTCCTTATCCTCTGTGCGGTAGTTTCGGTGCGTTATTTTAGCATCATCATCTTCTTTGTGGAGACAAAATCACCAGCTTTGAGCCTGTAAAGATACACACCCGATGGAACCGTGTTGCCGACCTCATCCTTTCCATCCCAGATGATCCTGTATCGACCACCCGACTGTTCGCAGGACACGAGTGTCCTTACCTTCTTACCAAGTAGGTTATACACATCGAGCTCAACCTTGTATATATCGGATGAGCATCCCTTAAGAGCGTAGGATATTGTGACAGTCGGGTTGAACGGGTTCGGATATGCGTTACCAAGTGAGAACTGTTTGACAACGGCATTTTCCTCACCGACCTCGGCGGGTCCAAAGCCTCTTATCATCACATTGTCGACCTGCCAGCCCCAGGCATTATCACCCACATATCTGAACCTTATCTGGAACCAATGGTAGGCGACCAAGCTCGATATATCGAATGAGGTGTCCGTATCCAATATATCCTCTGTGAATGTGGCGATATTGCTCCAGCTTGTGCCGCCATCGGTTGTAATATCGACAAAACCTGTATCAGAATCAGACAAGCCGAAGTCATCATAGTTCATCCATAAACCAACAAGCCAGGTCGTATGAGCATTGCCTTCGATAGACGGGGAAACAAGCCATTCGTCCTGATTCTCGACAGGAGAGTACCAGACGCTTGCGACATTTGTCCCGTTTGTAACCTCGCTCTTTGTAGGGGAGAGCCTATGCCAGTCATTACCGTTCCAGGCATCGGCGGCATCACCATAATCCCAGACATTCCAGCCAGGGTATATCTCCCACGGTCCCGGTGGAGCTATTCCTGCCGTGTCTGACCAGTCGTCCTCGAAATCCTCGTACATAACAATTCCTGTTGGAAGGACAAACACCGAGCTGGTGAGGGTATCGTTGCCCACATTCTCATCCACAGGATAGTATGCCGTTGCCATAGCCCAGTAGTCGTTCAGGAAACTATCGCTGACTGTCCAGCTGTGGGTAAAGGCGACGGTGTCGGTATCGGGTGTTGCAAATACGCCCACCAAGGTATCGATAAGATATACGGATGCCCCTTTACCAAATTCGATGATGATGGAGTCGGGGACATCCGTGCCGATATTTACCACCTCGAGGCTGACATCAACATCTTCTCCTGTCATGGGAGGGCTACTGAAGAACAGGTCGGTAGGTGATACATCAATCGGTGGAACATAGATCATAGGACCCGTAACACAGTCAAGATAGACATAGAAGCCGTCGTGGTCCTCCTGAGAGAATGTTATGGTTACTACATCCCCATCATAAGTAGAAAGGTCGTATGCAAACCGTGTCCAGTCTGTTCCGAAGCCAGTGCAAATCTTATCAAGCGTGTCTGTTGTTCCATCGGTAATGTCATCTGCGATAACCCTCAAGGTGCAGGAAGAATAACTGTTTCCTCTGAGATAGAAGGAGATGGAGTCGTCGACTTCGGGCAGAATCTGAGGTGTGGTCAGGTCGGCTGTCACCCCGCTTGAGCTCCAGGGAGCCTTTGCAGAGGCGTCCTCGTGATAGGAATAAGAAGTTGACCTCTCCCACTCCTTGCCGGGGACATCCGTTGCGGTGCTCCAACCCTCTGGTGGGAAGGTCTCATTCTCGAAACTCTCGAATAGAGCACCCGCCGGGTAGCCGTATCCCTCGAGCTGGCAGCTGTTGTCGCCGGTGAATGCTCCGTCGATATTGAATGTAAGTTCCTCGGAATAATCTCCTGTGGATGTTGGTGAGAAATAGCCGTAGGTTGTGTCACTCTCACCTGGAGCGATTGTTCCAGAGTATGTGCAGGAGAAAGGAGCAGAAACGGTGGCACTGGTTATTACAAGGTCAGCTCCTCCCGTGTTGGAGATTATTATCTCGACGCTGTCCGTTGTTCCCACCTCGACAAATCCGATATCGAATG
>JAGGUN010000036.1 GCA_021158465.1 bacterium | reverse complement strand
TTGCTCTTAGTCCCGATTTGTCTTGCTGCCGAGGTGCCGGATATATCGAGGATATTTCTCCAGATTGATGATAAGGGAGATTGGTATAATCAGCAGATGCCCGGTGTCGTGGGCTCAGGCTTTGCCTATTTTGCACATGATACGGTATATAGTTCTGCCAACAATGACACATCAGCAACAGCCAATGGTGGTTGTGCGTTTTATGTATCGTCTAAATACGATAGGGCTGGATATATTATAAACGGAGCGAGGATAAACCGCCTGCCCTCCAGGGAAGGAACATTCCCCGTCTATCCTACCGCTTTTGGATGGGATAAAGCAGACTCAATAGATTTAGAATTAAAACTATATTTCAGATGCCATCCGGATATGTTCGGTGAGCCTCTACCCGATACAACGACAATCTTCATATGGGATGTCGGGATTATGACGGATTGCCACCTCAAAGAGGCAAACTACATCGAGAGAGGGAAAAGAACCATTAAATTCCGGGATATTTCCGAAAAGGATACCGCATACACAACCATATCGCTCTCACTCCCACTTGCAAAGGACGATATGCTTTCTTGCTGGGATGACAACAAAGGAAGGGCAATACTCTCATCGAGAATATACTGGACAGGTTTTGGAAAGCTGTTTTTCGACCAGATAGAGGTTACACCGAAGGAGGGAACAGCTCTATACAGGGATGCCTTTCTCGAGAAAGCCTATATCAGGATCAATGAACATATTCACGACTAAGATATAGACTTGACAACTAAGGTAAATGCTAATATATTTTTATAAAAATCGACTGTTTGCGAAGATAAAGAACCTGCCAGCGTAGCTCAGTTGGTAGAGCAGCGCATTCGTAATGCGCAGGTCCGCGGTTCGAGCCCGCGCGCTGGCTTTTTTTGTGTCCTATCAACAGGTTATGCACAATTTGTAGTATGGTGATTGAAAAAATTATACAATATATTGTGTTTTCCACTTGACAAGATAGCTCTTGCTTTTTATATTCTCGCTTGGAAAAATTTTCAAGGATAATTTGAGAAGGAGAGCGAGATGTTCAAGAAGGGGAATTTTAGCAAGAACGCCTTGACCGTTCTTAGGAAGAGGTATCTCAAGCGGGATTTAGGGGGGAATGTGGTTGAGGAGCCGGAGGATATGTTCAAGCGTGTTGCATATGCGGTTGCCGAGGTAGAGAAGGACTATAATCCTGATGCAGACATAGATGCTTTAGCTCTTAGGTTTTATAACATGATGGTAGATAGGGATTTTCTTCCTAATTCACCGACGCTTATGAATGCGGGGAGGCATCTTGGGCAGTTATCCGCCTGCTTTGTTCTGCCTGTGGAGGACTCGATGGAAGGGATATTTGAGACGCTTAAACAAGCTGCTCTGATACACAAGTCCGGTGGGGGGACAGGGTTCTCTTTCTCGAGGCTGCGCCCGAAGAACGATGTTGTTCATTCAACGAGAGGAGTATCTTCGGGTCCGATCTCGTTTATGCAGGTGTATGACAGGGCAACCGAGATGGTAAAGCAGGGTGGAACCCGCAGGGGCGCAAATATGGGAATACTTCGGGTTGACCATCCTGACATCCTGGAGTTTATAGATGTTAAGAGGGACAGGAAGAAACTGACCAATTTCAACATATCGGTGGCTGTTACCGATGAGTTTATGAAGGCTCTTGAGAATGGGGGATCATATGACCTGATAAATCCGAGGAACAAGGAGGTAGTCGGCTCGCTTTCTGCCGAAGAGGTGTTTGAACGGATAGTTACATCTGCTTGGGAGTCCGGTGAGCCAGGGATGGTATTCATAGATAGGATAAATGCGAATAATCCTACGCCACAGCTTGGAGCAATAGAATCCACCAATCCATGCGGTGAGCAGCCTCTACTGCCGTATGAATCCTGCAATCTCGGCTCTGTGAACCTTGAGAATATGGTAGGACCAGATGGCAGGGTCGACTGGGAGAAGCTCGAAAGGACAGTCAAGCTTGCTGTGCATTTCCTTGACAATGTGATAGATGCGAACAGGTTCCCTATCCCGCAGATAGCGGAGATGACAAAGAAGACGCGGAAGATAGGGCTTGGTGTTATGGGGTTCGCCAATATGCTTATCAAACTGGGGATAGTCTACAATTCCTCAGAAGGGGAAGCCTTTGCCAGGAGGCTTATGAAGTTCGTAACAGAAAAGGGGAGAGAGGAGAGTATCGAGCTTGCGAGGCTCCGTGGACCTTTCCCTGCTTTCAAAGGGAGCATATATGATAAGCCGGGAGCGCCTGCTGTCAGGAATGCCACAGTAACAACAATTGCACCGACCGGGACGATAAGCATAATCGCTGACACCTCCCCTGGGATAGAGCCTCTGTTTGCCATCGCATTTGTCCGGAATGTTCTTGGCGACCAGCGTCTTGTTGAGGTAAACCCGCTGTTTGAGGATGTGGCAAAGAAGCGAGGTTTCTACTCGGATAGGCTTGTAAAGCGTGTCTCGGAGGATGGAACACTTGCCAATATATCGGGCATCCCCGAGGATGTGAAAAGGCTGTTCGTAACAGCCCATGAGGTCTCCCCAGAGTGGCACTTAAGGATACAGGCGGCGTTTCAGGAGTTCACCGACAACGCTGTATCCAAAACCATCAATTTCCCCAGCTCAGCAACCAAGGAGGATGTAAGGAAAGCGTATCTTCTCGCGTATAAACTTGGTCTCAAGGGTATTACTGTTTACAGGGACGGTTGCCGCGAGGGGCAGGTTATAACATTTGGAGCCGGTGAGGAGAAAAAGGAGGCTCCCAAGAGGTTCACCTATACCTCTCCGCGTTCAAGACCGAAGGTAACAAAAGGAATGACCTTCAAGGTTCCGACTGGGTGCGAGAACCTGTATATCACGATAAATGAGGATGAGTTTGGTCCGATTGAGCTGTTTGCAACGCTCGGTAAATCCGGTGGATGCGCTGCTGCTCAGGGAGAGGCGATAAGTAGGCTGATATCCCTCGCTATGAGGAGTGGTGTGAAGCCGGAAGCTATCATCAAGCAGCTTAAAGGAATAGGTTGTAATAACCCTACCTGGGAGGAAGGAGAGGTTGTCCTCTCTTGTCCAGATGCAATCGGGAAGGCTCTGGAGAGGTATATGAAGATGAAGGAGAGGAAACCTGAGCCCAAAAGAGGACATAAGGCGAAGGTTGTCAGGACCACTGTTTGTCCTGAGTGTGGTGGGACACTGGTGTATCAGGAGGGGTGTCTCCGCTGTCTCTCTTGTGGATACTCAAAGTGCGACTGATAACAAAGGAGGAAAAATGCGAAGGATAGCCGTCATTCTGCTTGTTGTTCTGCTTGCTATTCCATGCATTGCCGATGATACGCTTAAGACATACATTATGGAGGATACGCTTGTTATATATGGGAAGAGGCTCTCTCCGGGAGGTGACCTTGGTATATCGAGGGTGATAGATGCGGATGATGTGCGAGGCTTGTTTCCTAAGGGATTTGGTGATGTTCTTTCATTATTCGAGCCGGTGACTGTTGTCCGGTATGGTGATATCGGGCAGTTGACGCTCGCCTCAACGAGGCGTGGTAGCTCAGAGGGAACTCAGATTCTGATCGATGGATTTCCTCTTGTCAATCCTCATCTCGGCACAATAGACCTATCACTTATTCCTACTTCCTTTGCCGACAGGATTGAGATGATAAAAGGCGGGAGTAGCTGGTATTTCTCTCCTGGTGGGTTATCGGGAGCTGTGAACATAATGCCGAAGATATTTCTGGCTGAGCATCCTGTGTCCAGGATACATTATGGTGCGGGTGAGCGGGGATATGAGGATGTTAGTGCGTCGATCGGGTCAGTGGCTTTCGGTAGGTTATCATACAATCTATCTGTCAGTAGGGGAAAAAGCTCCGGCTTCCGCGAGAATGAGAAGAGCCGCTCTGAGAATGTGGTCTCCTCCATCTACTTTGAGCCAGCAAGGAACCTTGGAGTGAACCTTTTTGCTACGAAGACGAGGCTTTCCCTTGACACGCCTGGCTCTCAGACCTTCCCTGTAGCTGGTCATCGGACGGACAATCTTGTGTTCTCTTATCTGAAGCTCACCCATCGCTTCAAGCAGTTTGTTGCATCGGCTGGGGCGTCGGTCAATCGGTATGAGGAGAAATACTCCGATTGCTTCACATCCGACAGCTACGATGGTGAGATATATACATCGAGAGTGGATATCTGGTCGCCCGAGCTTTCACTTTTTGTCAAGCTGGATGGCGAGATAGGAACGGTGCACTCGACCAAGTCGGAGAACAAACGGTATAATCGGTTCGGTGGAGGTGTTGGCAAGATATTCACATTTTCGGGATACGCCGTTTCGCCGTTCGTTCGTGTGGACAGGTCGTTGAACGAGGAACTGCTTGTCTCCGGCTTCCTCGGAGTAGAGAAGGAGATTGGCGGATGTGAGCTTCACGCGTATTACTCGGGTGGCAAGCGTTCCCCGACTATGAATGAGCTTTATTGGAACAGGGAGGAATATGACTGGGATACAGATGGTGACATCGATTACGGAACATCAGGGAACCCGGAGCTTGTGAGTGAGCTCTCGCACACTGTGGATGTCGGTGGGGGGTTCTATGATGAATCTATTGGATTTGATCTGTTCTACTCGGATATTAGCAATCTTATCTGTTGGCAGGATACGGTCCCCGATGCTATGCGTGACTGGTGGATGCCTGTCAACTTTGATGAGGCAAAGGTTTACGGTGGAGAGCTGTTCCTTGATGTAAAACCGCTCAATTTCTTGAGGCTTTTTGGTAACCTATCTGTTGCCTCGTCAAAGGATAAGGACGGTAAGGTTATTCCGTACTCTCCTCTGGTTCATTCCTTTGCCTTTGTTGAGTTGTCACATTGCTTCTTTCGGGAGCTTCTTGGCGGGAGCATAAGGTTTGAGGCGGATGTGACATCTGGTATGGAAGATTCTGCCGGTGAGAAGATGGCAGATGTTGTTCTTCTGAACCTCAAGGGGCGAATAAGGCTTGTTGATATAGACCTTTTTGGTGTTGTTGAGAACATAACGGACAAGAGCTACGAGCTACGGCGTGGTTATCCTCTGCCGGGGAGGACATTGAGATGCGGGCTCGAGTGGGAGCTCTGGGATTAGTTATTTCCCTCGTCGGAGTAGCTTCTTCCTTACGAAGGATATAAATGTTCTGAGGCGGAACTCACCGGTTATAATGAGTATCCCGAAATAGAGTGTCAGGAAAAGTAGACCAGCGAGTATCAGGTATGGTAGCGGTCTAACCGCTTTCATCATAAAGTAAATCGGAACAAGCGAGACGCCAGAATATACCGCTCCCTTCAGTATGGGAATTGCCGGGAAGATGAGATGTGCTCGTTGTTTGAGCCGCAGAAACAGGCTGGTATAGAGTATAATGTATCCGATAAGGGCTGCTGCCGCTGCACCTTTTATCCCATAGTGGGATGTTAGTATCACCGAGAGGAGTGCAAAGGTGGTGGCAGAGAAGAGGTAGATTCCTCCGAGTTCCTTGGAGCGACGAACTGCCTCAAACCCTTTGACGAGATACTGGCTCGAACCGTGAAAGAGAACAGCAGATGCTAAGAACGGCATCACCTCCCACCCTGAGAAGAATTCCTTTCCAGCAAACAACCTGATTAGCTCTTTTGAGAAGACCGCAACGAAAGAGATGAAGGGAAAAGCGAGGAGGATAAACCGCTTGGTGAGCCCGTATATGATCCTGCCTATGTCCTGGTTCTCTTCGTACGCGTGGAATATGACAGGATATGAAGCGATATAGAAACCTGATAGGGCAAGTGAGAGCGCATTCTGGGAGAATTGGAACCCTACAGTATAATACCCCACAAGCTCACTTGAACCGAGTAGCTTGATAATCAGCCGGTTTATGTGCAGGAAAGCCCAGTTGGAGATGAGCATAAGTATAAGCGGTGTGCCAAAGCGTGTTATCTCACCTGCAGTCTTCCTGGAGAAGTTCTTGAATGAGAAAGAGAACCCCACACGCTTGAGGATGAAGGGGATCAGGAGTATGCAGGATAAGCTCACACCGACAAATATCCCTTCTGCACCCGTTCCAAGGAAGTGGTGCAGCAGAACAGCAAACAGCAGTTTTGAGGCGGCGTTTGTGGTTAGGCTGAATGTGAAGAGCCAGCCCCGAAACGAGGCAACAAGCAGTGCGTTCGATGTGGCAAATAGCGAGAACGCCACAAAGTAGACGATAGCGAAGGGTATCATTCGAGAGAAACCAGGGTCAAGGTTTTCTCTGAAGGATAGAAACAATGCAGTCCCAATGAGAGCAACTATCCCAACGGAAACCACCACAACAACAGCAAGCGTGGAGAAGTATCCTTTTACATTTCCCCTTTTCCTGTATGTTGGGTAGAAGCGGATGGAGCTGTTGCGTATCCACTCGATTGTGAACGCAAAGCTCATAACTACAAGCGACAATGCTAATGCGTAGTTCCCGTAATCCTTCGGGGTGAATATCCTTGTGTAGACCATTACCCCGACGAAATTGATGAGTGCAGGGAAGATCTGTCCTGTCACATATTTGATGGAATCGGAAACTGCCCTTCCAACAGACCTCGATTCAGCCGCTATCCCCATAACCGTTTGACTATTCCTGGTATCAGTTCCGAGGGATTGAGCATAAAGAAGTCGGGAAGCGGTGGGAGTCTCTTTCCAAGCATAGATAGAAAAGCCTCTTTTATCCCTTCAGGGGTTCTGCCGGATAGTTTGTTTGCCCCTGATTCCACCGTCTCAACCCACTCCGTTTCATCCCTGATTGTAACACAGGGGGTATTCAGCGCCCAGGATTCCTTCTGAACACCGCCTGAGTCTGTAAGTATGACCGATGCACTTGCCTCAAGAGCAAACATCTCGATGTATCCAACAGGCTCGATAATCTGTATGTTTCTGCCCACTCTATTCTCAAGAGAGAACTCATCAATCCGCTTCCGCGTTCTCGGATGCATTGGAAAGACAATAGGGTAATCTATTGATGACAACCCGTCGAGTATATCAGCCAGGATTTCTGGATAGTCGGTATTCTCCGCTCGGTGGATTGTTGCAAGAGCAAACTGCTTCTCCTCTACTCCGAGGCTTGCAAGGAGCTTGCACTTATGTAGCTCTGCCTGTGGCGAAAATTTCCTTAGCCCTTCCATCATTACATCACCGATGAGAAATGACTTCCTCAGCAACCCTTCTCGCTTGAGGTTTTTCATCGCAGTAGGGGTGGGGGCAAAAAGTAGGTCCGAGACATGGTCGGCGACAATACGGTTTATTTCCTCGGGCATCTTCCGGTTGAAGCTCCGTAGCCCAGACTCGATGTGAGCAACCGGTATGTGCATCTTGGACGCCGTGAGTGCGCCAGCAAGTGTCGAGTTCGTATCACCGTACACCAGAACACCATCGGGAGACTCGTGTTCCAGTGCCTCTTCCAACCTGACCATCATCGCCGCTGTCTGCTTAGAATGGGTATCGCTTCCCACACCGAGATTATAAGCAGGTGGGGGAATCCAAAGCTCATCAAAGAACACACAAGACATATTATCGTCGTAGTGCTGTCCTGTGTGGATAACAAGGTGTGAAAAGTTTTCCTCGAGCGAGTGTAGAAGACCTGCGAGCTTGATGAACTGTGGTCTTGCTCCGACGATGGAGATTATCTTCATCTCTTTACAAACTCGATTATTGCCTCTGCCACCTCTTCTCGCTCGTTCTTGTGAAGGTACGGGAAAATAGGGATAGAGATTGTCCTGCGCGATGCCTCCTCGGCGACAGGGAAATCACCTTCCTGATACCCGAGATACTCATAGCATTTCTGCAGATGAAGCGGAAGCGGATAGTAGAGTGCGCATCCTATCTTGCGCTCTTTCAAGAATGAGAATAGTTCATCCCTGTTCTCAACTCTTATCGTATATTGATTGTAGATATGGTAGTTCTCTTCCTTCTCGACGGGGGTTACTATCGGGTATCCTGCGAACCGCTTGTTGTAGTATACAGCGTTCGCTCGCCTTCTCTCATGCCATCTGTCCAGTTGTGGGAGTTTCTGCAGAAGCACTGCTGCTTGGAGTGTGTCGAGACGGCTGTTGTATCCGACGATAGAGTGGAAATACTTCGGCTTGCTCCCGTGAACACGAAGGGTCCTTACCGTTTCTGCCAGCTCTTCATCATTTGTAACAACCATCCCACCATCGCCGATGCCGCCTAAGTTCTTGCTCGGGAAGAACGAAAAGCAACCGAGATCCCCTATACTTCCTGCCCGTTTTCCTTTGTGCCGGGAGCCGATTGCCTGAGCTGCGTCCTCAACAACACGAACGGAATACTTTCCAGCAATCTCCATTATCCTCGTCATATCTGCCATCTGACCATAAAGATGCACAGGTATTATTGCCTTTGTTTTCTCCGTTATCGCATCTTCTATCTTCCCAGGGTCGATGTTGTATGTATCCGGCTCTATGTCAACGAAAACAGGCGTTGCTCCGAGGCGAGAGATAACCCCCACTGTGGCGAAGAATGTGTATGGTGTAGTTATAACCTCATCACCGGGTTTAACACCACAGGCTCGGAGGGAGAGAAGCAGGGCATCTGTTCCGGAGGCAACACCAACAGCATACTTTGTCCCGGAGTATTCTGCTACCGCCTGCTCGAACTCCTTTACCTCAGGCCCGAGGATAAACCTGCCGTGCTCAAAAACGCGAGCGATAGCAGAATCGATGCTATCCTTCAAATCTTTGTATTCCCTTGTAACATCTAAAAGAGGGACAGGCATACTCTCCTCCTTTGGTTTTTGGTTAGGGAATTTTGGGATAATAAATTGAATTTCTGCGGAATGTCAAACTAAATTAACCTTCCACCTCGTCAATGGTGCCTATCATATAGAAGCGGTCCTCGGGGTAGGAGTCGTATTTCCCGTCGATTATCGCCTTGAACCCTGCGACCGTTTCCTTGACATGCAGGTATTTGCCAGGTTTCCCGGTGAACGGCTCGGCGACAAAAAACGGCTGTGAGAGGAACTTCTGTATCTTTCGTGCCCTTGAGACTATCAGTTTGTCCTCTTCCGAAAGCTCCTCGATACCAAGAATCGCTATTATGTCCTTGAGCTCGTTGTATCTCTGAAGGAATTCCTGCACACGCCTTGCAGTGTTATAATGCTCCTCTCCGACGATCGCCGGGTCGAGTATCTTTGATGTCGACTCGAGGGGGTCAATAGCCGGGTATATCCCCTGTTCCACAAGCTCACGTGAGAGGACAGTGGTTGCATCAAGGTGGCTGAATGTATGAGCAGGGGCTGGGTCCGTGAAGTCGTCAGCAGGGACATAGATTGCCTCGATCGCCGTGATAGATCCCCTGTGGGTCGAGGTTATCCTCTCCTGTAGCTGTCCCATTTCTGTTGCGAGTGTCGGCTGATACCCGACAGCAGACGGGATCCTGCCCAAAAGAGCTGATACCTCGCTTCCTGCCTGTGAGAATCGGAAGATGTTGTCGATGAAGAGCAGAACATCCTCCTGTTCCTCATCCCTGAAATATTCTGCCATCGTCAGGGCTGTGAATCCGACAAGCATCCTGACAGCTGGAGTCTCGTTCATCTGCCCGAAGACCAAAATGCACTTGGAGAGGACGCCCGATTCTTTCATCTCACGGTAAAGCTCGTTCCCTTCCCTTGAACGCTCTCCGATCCCTGCAAACACAGAGTAGCCACCGTGGAACTTGATTACATTCCGGATAAGCTCCATAATGAGCATCGTTTTACCGACGCCTGCACCACCGAAAAGCCCCGTCTTTCCACCTCGCATATAGGGTGCAATGAGGTCCACCGCCTTTATCCCTGTTTCGAGTAGCTTGATATCCGTATCCTGTTCCTCTATGGACGGTGCAAGCCGATATATCGATGCTCGCTCGAGCGTTTTTATCTCTCCAAGACCGTCGAGCGGCTTGCCGAGAACATCAACCATCCTGCCGAGTGTCGCCCTGCCGACAGGAACAGAAATCGGTTTCATCATATCCTCGACGGCATCGCCTCTGGCAAACCCCTCCGTCGGTCCAAGTGCAATTGCACGGACAACACCATCTCCTATCTCCGCTTCAACCTCGAGAACAAGCTCTTTCCTGTCCTTGTGAACGACAAGGGCGTTCTTCACTGTTGGGACAAACCCCTGCGGGAACTGAACATCAACAACGGGTCCCCGAATGGCTATTATCCTGCCGTTTCTCTCCATAGTTGAGAACCAATTTATCGATTTTGGTGGACAAGTCAAGAGGAGTTCGGCAAAAGCTTCCCAATTTCGAATGCAGGATTATACCAATATTTTTTTCTTGACATCTCGGTATATATATTAGAAATATTAAAAGTTCACCGATACTCGGGAGATTCCTGGTTTGGTGTGAGTTCCTCGGTTAAAGGGGGAGTGTTTGTTGTGTGTTAAAGGATAGTAGTGAAATTTATCAAATATCTACTGCTTATATTTTTTCTCTGCCTCTCCTGCGGAAAGCAAAAGTCTGTTAGGAAGTTGGAGCATGTTCCCGACTCCGGCTACAAAATTGAATTCATACGGGATTGGCATATCCCCATCGAGCCGCGCGGAAAACGGTTTCTCCGGAAATGGCGGATGATACTTCAGCCTCTCTCACTCGAGGCTTTTCCAAACAATAATTTTATTCTGAGGCGGCTATCCTGCGACCCTGCTCAAACAGAGGCATGGCAAATCATAACTATTTATGATAGCACAGGCTCTGTGATCCGCCAGTTCACTGGAAACCGGATAGGAGAGTATGAGGAACTTCAATTAGAAACTCATTTCTCAAGGGCAGATGACGGAAGAGTGCTCATAGTTGATGCGAACCGTAGGATATTTATCTTTGACCGGAATGGGAACTGGCAGTCCTTTCCCATTCCTCAACCACACAGGTGGTGCACATACGCAACCGCCAGAGAGGGATACTTCTATCTCTATACCACGGAATTCTATCCGGATAGGGGAGGGAAGCAATACGCCGTTTCGCAATTGGACACGACAAGCTTCAAATACATTCGGGAGCTTGTGCCAATGAACCTTGAAGTTTATTCTCAAATCAACCAGAAATCAGGGGGTATAGGCAGGTCGCATCGGTATCTTCTGTTTGATTTCGTTTCTGACACACTCCTTTTCGGGGTTTATACCTTCTTCCCAAGAGTGTTTAGATACAATATCAGCAGGAACGAAATGGAAGAAACAGATGTTTTGTTGCCTGATTTCCGTGAATATCCTGATATGCGGAAACTGCTTCTCGGAACAGAGAAACCGGAGCGGGACTCTGTAATGGAGAGCGACTCCTTCAACATAAGTTATCAATCCCATGTATACGCTTTAACAGATGAGATAGCCGTTGTCTTCCGGAATATTAAGCCTCCTTGCTTTCTTGACTTTTACAACATAAAGGAGCTTTCATATATCGGAAGCCTCGTTTTGCAGGATGTCCCTCTTTCACTCGATGAAAATTGCAGGTTATGGACATATAGTCTGGAGCAGACGCTGTCATCAGACGACACGCTCGTTATCAATCTGTATGAGCTACTCCCTGAAAGGGATAACTGTCACTGTCATCCCGAGCTGCCTGAAAGGCCGTTGGATTCTCTCCTTGATGACATTCTCAACCTCCCAATTGAACCGCTTGATAGCCTGGGCTCGTCCACGACGGTGCTCAAGGAAGTAAAGGGGTATTCCAATATCATCGTCAGCATTTTCACCCAGGAGGATGTGGTTCCAAGGGGTTACGACTCCCTATACTCATCTCTCTTGTCCCATGGGGTAAAAGGGGTTTTAGTTCTCAATATCCTGTTTGACCAACACAAAGAAGAGGTCAACTACTACAAACGGGGCTGCCAGATGGAGGGAAAACTATACTGGGGCGGAAATCCTGAACTGCTTCCCAATTTAGGGATAAAGACAACCCCAATCAGTTTTGCAATCGACCGCAAAACAGGTAAGACGATATACAATATCGATGATTATCTTTTTCCGTTCGAAGATTATGTAGACTCGGTTGCAGCTTTGTTCAGTGCTTCTCCTGCAGGAGAGAACCGTCTTTAATTATCTCAGAAGGAGCATCTTGCGTGAGAGCAGATTTCCCCCCGCCTTCAGACGATAGAAATAGACACCACTTGCCACAGGATTTCCATATTTATCCATACCATCCCAGGTAACCTCGTATGAGCCCGGTGGAAGCTCCTCATCCATAACCGTCTTTATCTTATCGCCGAGCAGATTGTAAATATCGAGCCTCACGGAGACAGGAGTATTCCCTCCTATACCGAAGGAGATAGAAGTAGCTGGATTAAACGGGTTCGGATAGTTGGAGGTGAGATAGAACATTCCCGGATATGTTCTTGCCTCATTTACATCGAGCTCGAGCGTATCGAGAACCTGCGGATTAGCCGTATTCAGTATGCAGGAGGTAAAGAATGTATCCCCTGGGGAAGCTGTGGTTACCACATAAACGAAGAAGGAATCACCCGGGTCCCAGGAGAAACGGTGGAATGAAGTGCACTCGACCCATACAACGGCGAATGTGTCCGGTATGGTTGGCGGGTCATAGTAGATTTTATACATATTGGGAGGTATCGTGTCCCCATCGATTATCGTATCCGATACCGCCCAGGAACTTGACGAGTCTTTCAAGAAGCTCCAGAAGGTAACTGTCCCTTCAGGAGGGGCACCATTACCGGGAAAGATAACGGGAGTGATGACCGAGTGCGCAACCCCCTGTGCAAAAAGAGGGAATATCATTACAAGCAAGATACCGAACGATATTATAACCTGCTTCATCTTTCTCCTCCTTGACCACTATGGCCAGATGACCTCTTCTGTTGCGTTAATAAGATACACTCCTCCTGGATGGACGGAGAAATTCCCTATCCAGAAGCCGAGTCCTGCGATATATACACAGCTTCTCCCGACCTGCTGAGTCACGGGGTCCCAGACAGAAACCGCAGTGCAGCCAGTAATACTTGCTCCAAGTTCCGCAGCCGTGGTAACGGTTGCATCGAGTGGAAGAACTATAACATTCTGGTCGGTGCCTGTGCTCGGATAGATGTGAACCTGCCAGGACGGTGGGACCTTGCCGACAAGAGTGTATATCTCATCCGTTGGAACATTTACCTGATATGGGTAGCCGATGTTCAGGGTATAGTCTCCTATCCAGAAGAGCCCTAACCTGACACAGGAGTTGACAAATGTCTGCTCATTCACATCCCACAGACTGACAGCGGTGCAGAAAGGGATATCAGAACCCAGCTGTGATGCCATCAGGATATCATCGTTAAACAGCACAAGCCCAACCCAGTTAGCATCCGTGGCAAATCCAGCCCCCTCGTATAGAGGATAGTCGAACTCACCAACTGTCCCGTAAGTATGGACTACGGAACCGGATTCAATTGCCTCGACTATGTAGTAAGACTGGTTCAATGTGTCTCCGGTGTGGCTTGCTGCATCCGTAAAGAATGTGTCGGTGGTCGTTGTCAACGGTGGAGCTGATGGGCTAAAATACGGGTCGTTGGTGGAGCGATATACCTTATACTCGTCTGCATTTGGATATTTCGACCAGTCGAGCCTGACATCTCCACCGACGATGCTTATCCAGATGTCATAAGTTGGTCTATAAACCTCGAAGTAAGCCCAGGCAGTGTCTGCTCCCCAACCACGCCAGTCCTCCACTATAACGAGCAGGCTATCCAGCCCTGTCCAACTAAGTGAATCCACGGTAACCAGAAGCCTGTGTCCAACAAGAGTAAAACTAATATTAGTTCCTCCGGAGACTGTGTAGCTTAAGATAGAATCCGGGTCATCCGGGTCGGTAACACAGCTGTCAAGCTCTATCGCACCGAACGAGCTGCCCAGCGGGATACTAAGCGTGTCGAAGTCGAGCACAGGAAGAACATTCGGCGGTGGAACAAAATATTGAACGGTTATCCTCCAATGGTAATCGATATAGGAAGATTGCATAAGCGTGTAGACCGAATCCAATATGTTCAGCACCCCGGCAGAGTTGGTGCCGGCTGGTATCTCAAAATACACAGAATCGACGAGTGTGTCCGCAATGTCGTCCCGAACAACTATCGTCCCCTCAACATAATAGACACCCAGCGTATCCGGGAAACGATATTCTGTTATGTATGTATCGATCACGGTGGCAAGCCAGTTGGTTATCCCCGAGTACGAGAACTCGATGGTGTCAGATACCCCGGTTGAGTTATGGGTTCCAATGGCTGTTATCTCCCAAGGGTATGTCTGCGGTCTATGAGGGATAAGGGCACGCAAGGAATCCCGAGCCACAAAAAGTCCATACCAGCCCCAGATACCGTGTGGGGAGACAAATATTGTATCCCAGGCTCCGGTGGCTGTGTCGAGATATGCTGCCTGTATATCCCAGGAACGATGCAGGGCAATATCCTTTCCCAGGTTTTTAACCTTTGCGATACCATCTCTTATCCAATCCGGTAAATCTGATATCTCGAAGATGGTTGTATCCACATTCAAAGATGTATCCTGCGAGGTAATCATCAGCTGCCAGGACAGTCCCAGAGCGTTGTCAGGCAGGCTGTCAGCTACCGCGAACAGCATATTCTCAAACACCGAATCCTGCAGTTCCTCCACGATTGCCTCGATTGTTTCCAGCGGGAGAACCATACCTGCGATAAGCAGTATAACCTCGTGAGGGAGGGTGGATATGAGAAGCTGCAGACCGCCTGTGGGAACATCGGCTATGAACTCCCTCAATGTCGAGTCGGGGACGGCATCCATCATTGCGAGGAGCTCATCATCCGTGGCAGTGTCGACCATCTGCCGTAGGTCAGAATCGGGAATACTATCAACGATGTCCCGAATGTCGCTATCCGACATACCCCTTACTGCATCCAGTATCAGGTTCGGGTCGGAGTCAACCAGAGCATCGGCAAGTGTCTCAAGGTCAGAATCGGAGCAGTCGTGCATTATTACACTACATATTGTAGCATCGTCTGCGGCACGGAAGAGAGAAGGTGTCCATGGTGGCGGTAGGATGCTTTCGAGAGTCGCATCATCGAGCCCTCTTGCGGCATTTGCAAGGTCGGAGCAGGGAATATTGCTCAGAATGGTCCGCACAACAGAACCGGGAAGGTCGCGAACAATGTTAAGTATCGTAGAATCGGGAAGACTATCCACAAACTCGGCAAGCTCCGAATCCGAGATGGAATTTACCAGCTTCCTGAGTGTCGAATCGGACACAGCATCTATAAGCTCGAGCACCACCGAATCGGGCATAAAATCCAGTATCCAGCGGAATGTCGAGTCGGACAGAGAGTCGATGAGCGCATGCAGGAGCGAGTCGGACATCGAGTCGATAAGCTCCTCATAGAATGAATCGGGCAACATACCGAGCATAATATCTATCGGGAATAATGTGTCCGGAGGAGAAGCATCATCGACAAGCCGAATCTGTATATAATGTGAAGAAAGTATGTCGATTAACTGTTCTCTGTTAGCGGATTCCGTCTCCCATATCGTGTCAAGCTTGGTGGAGAGCCATCCGGGGATATGTGTCGAGGCGAAGCTAACAGTATCAGCCACTCCGCTCGTGTCGGTGGCAATTATATCAACATCCCAGGCATAATGCCATATATTATCGGGGTAAAGAGCACTCAGAGAATCATAGTGGTCATAAAGCCACCTTATCCCACTCTCACCGGAAACAGTGAAATCCATATTCACTGGCACACCTGTTGTATCCGTTCCCGTGGCAATAACCCTCCAGTTGTGCTGTCCAGTACTGTCCCGAACATAGAAAAAAATCTCCCTTATCTGGTCTCCGAGCCAGGCAGGATAACCCGAGGACTCAACCCACACCGTATCTATATGACTGGGAACAGCCGTAGGGGCAGCAGTTGCATCTTCTGCGGGTATCAGGGTAGAAACAGCGAAAACCAGAATGAAGATAGCAAAAAAAATACCACTCCCTCCAGTATTTGCTCTCATCTTCCACTCCTTGCTAATATCTCATCTTAATATATTATTTATCGACAGGTTTCCTCAAATTCTTAACTTAATTTCTAATATATAACCATATTTTTTATGTTTTGTCAAGCTATTTTTGCATTTTTTATTTTTTCGAAGGAATATCTTTCTTGCTATAACGATGTTTCATTGCTATATTGATAAAAATATTTGTCAAATGTTAAAGTCTTATTATTTGTTGGGGTTTTCATCTGAGGGGGAATTCTGTGAGATGGCGAATTGTTCTACTTGGGTTTATGCTTTTTGGGGCATCTTTCCGTGTTGATGCTGCACCTTCCGGGGCGCTTGTTGCAGAGAGGCTCTCGCCTGACGATTCTGTTGTCTCTGCCTGTCCGGAGCTTCCTGTTCGCTTCCAGGTATATTTTTCCGACAGCACGCAGAAGATACTCTGGATAGATGTGCCGATACTCTCGACGGGTGTCTACGGTTATTCGACGCTCAAGGATACGCTTTCAGGGCGTGGGTTTTCATCCGATTATACGACCGTATCGAGCGACACGATAACCGATTCCCTCTGTGGGGAATATGACATAATTGTTCTGGGCTTCAATCTTCCTCGTGACCTGACAGCGGCTGAGCGGACAGCTTTGGAGGGTTTTGTCTCGGATGGTGGTGGACTTTTTGTTATAACGGAATATGGAACAGACAGGACAAGGTATAATGCGATATTAAGCGCATACGGGATATCGCTGATAGGAGCTATCGACTTTGCGTTCACCCTCAGCCTCTCTTCTCATCCTGTGACCGCTGGGGTATCGGATATAACAGGGAACGGAGTAACAGAAATCTCGACCTCCTCGCCTGCTTCCTGCATAGGGGATTACTCATATCTTTTTACAACATATTGCGGGCTTGCGGTGCGGAATTATGGCAGCGGTAGGGTCGCCTGTTACTTTGATGAGCTTGCCTTCATCAACGGTCCCTACCCTTACCCGCTTATACTCGAGGGAATTGATGACCCGGACCATCTGCAGTTTGCGAGAAACCTGTTTGACTGGCTTGGGAGGCGGGACCTATATGGTGTCGATACCCTATCCTTCAGGGTCTCTGTCAACGGTGATACAATCGATATTACGGACCCGAGGTTGACATACATAGATTCTGTCCTGACATTTACACCGTCTCCTGCCTGGGATGAGGTCGAGACGGTTACCGTTTGCCTCGATTCAGCATCGAGTGGGCTGGGACACACGCTCGACTCGTCGGTATGCATCTTTTTCTATGAGGATTACTCCTCCCCGCATATCGAGGCAGTTGTTCCTGCGCCGGGGGCTGCTGTCGATGATAGCACCATTCCCATTGTAGCGATGGTCTATGACGATTTCTGTGATTCGCTCGAGATTTCCGTAACGGTAAACGGTAGGTATTTCACGCCGGAATCGCTTGGATGCTCGTATGCCTCCGATTATCTAACCGTTGACCCCGATGAATTCGGCGGAAGCTGGGGAACAGGAGAGATAAATGTCTGCATCCATTCGGTGGACATCTGCCCAGATACCTGCGGACCTAACATCTCCGATTCCTGCTATAGCTTCACCATCAGGCAGCCGGTGGTGATAGATTCCGTCTGGGTGGATGTCGAGACGGACTGCAACGACTCGAACATTGTGACAATATGCTATGCTCTATCGGGCGACACGGCTGATATTGTCTATATCGAGGCAAGCGATGATGCTGGCGTGAGCTGGGGTATTATTCCGTCGACGCTGATTGCTCCAGCAGGGCACATAGGAGCAAACATCCTTCCCGGAATTCACTGCTTCGGTTGGCTGGTGAGTGATGACCTGCCAGGTGTTGAGAGTGCTTCATTTATGCTGAAGGTAGTAGCCGTCGGTGAGGACTCCGCATCGAGTGACAGCTTCCCTGTCGACACCCGTGCACCGGATATATCCTTCTTTTGCCCCGATACGGTATCGGGTGGGGAGATGGTGCACCTCGAATGGGGGATAACAGATATGTTCCTCGGGGATGCTCCCTGTTCTCTCTATATCTGTGGGGAGGGTTACGAGGTGGGCGACACATTCTTTAACTGGACAGCCCCATATGAGAACAGGCTCTGTACTCTTGTCGTGGTGGTAAGGGATTCCTTCTGTAACATAACCCGTGATACCTGCACATTTCAGATAAGATACTGCACGGAGTTTATCACGAGGCTCGACTGCCCGACATCCTCCAATGAGTTCTCATCCTGTGTATCTCAGGAGGTGAGGTTTTTCTTTCGGGACACGACGGGAGCAAATATTGACACTATGCGGGTCTATTTCACCGTTCATGTGATAAACAGGGAAACGGGAGCCGATTCGAGCTTTTCTATTGCCCCGGTGAGCCCATATCTGCATTTTGTCGGGGACACGCTTGGAATTGTGAGTTTCCCCGGAGCAGACGGTGACAGCGTTGTCGTGACACTCGATTCCCTGTTCAACGAGAGCGGCTGCCGAACGGTACCTTAATTGCATTCCTTGATAACAGCTTCTACTTCTTTGAGTTCCTTCTCAAGACGCTCTCTCACAGCATCGGAGAGCGGAAGAGAAAGAATCTTCTTTGCCTCATAACAGGCAGAAGGCTTATCCCCTTTCAAGAGGAATATCTTCAGTCGGAAGTATCTTATCTGGGTGACATTGAACCAGTTTCCAGGGGATTTCCGGTAGTGGGCAAGGAGTGTATCGAAAATGGATATTGCCTCATCTGTCTTTCCCGCATCGAGGAGAGCCTTGGCAAGTGTCCAGAGTGCGGCACGAGACCGCGGGAACTCCTCGGAAAATCTTCTGGCATAAGATAGAGCCTTGTCCTTCTCCCCCGACTCCTGAAGGGCATAGACGAGCACCTGATATCCGAGAAGCCTTGTGTATCGGCTCTTCGTCGCCACATCGATAAGGTATGAAAGCCCGAGTTCGCTTTTGTCGATGACGATAGGCAGCCAGGAGAGTTTCCTCCCCGACCAGAAGTAGTAGCTCCCGACGGCAAGTTTCAGGTCATTGTTCTCCGGCGATAGGTCGAGTGCCGTCTTGCAGGCAAGGAACCCTGCTCTTCCCTCCGAGATGCTCTTCGATTTTGAGCCGTATTGCGACTCCGCCATCGAGAGAATGAAATGGCTCGTCCCGACTATATAATTCCCCCACTCGATTTCTCCTCTATCTGCTGAGAATTCGGCGAGGTCGATTACCCGTTCAAACCCCTCACGAACGGAATCGATGAGAGCTGGCTCCTCGAGGTCACACATCCTTAGATAGTCCGAGAGGGCAGAGAAGAAGTATCCTGTCGGGTCGGTGACATCATCCTCGATGACCTCCGCAAAATAGTCCTTCGCCTCATCGAACCTGTCCGAATAGATGAGAGAAAGCCCCTCTTCTATCCTCTCGCGGTAAAGCGGATTGTAAATCTGAAGCACAGCGTCCGCTCTTGCCGCCAGTGTAAGAAGGAAGACCGTTAGGAGTATGAATCTTCTCATCCCTTGATAACCTTCAGATAGACCTTTCTTCTTCTGGGACCGTCGAACTCGGCGAAGAGTATCCCCTGCCATCTGCCGAGGACGAGCTCTCCGTTCTCGATGATAAGTGTATGTGATACCCCAACGATGCTTGACTTTATATGCGAGTCGGCGTTTCCCTCGAGATGAGAATACCCTGCTCCTGCTGGAACAAGACGCGAGAGTGTCCTCGATATATCCTCTGCCACAGATGGGTCGAACACCTCGTCTATAACGATCCCCGCTGTTGTGTGGGGAACATAGAGGACCAAAACCCCATCCGTCACACCTGTTGAACGAACAGCCTTTCTCACCTCCGATGTTATGTCGATGAGCTCGTTCCTCGAATGCGTGTTTACCTCGATTGACTGCACAATCCCCTCCTCATCGGAAATCTCGCTCCTTTATAACCTTTAGCCCAAGTTTAATCGGGACTACGGTTGCGACTATGTTCAAAAGGACAATGAATATTACCGAGAAGATGATGGTTTTTGATGGGAAATTTCCTCTGGATGCGAAATAGAGCATCATTCTGTGGGTTGGAACAGCCATAACGATGACCATAAGTCCGACATATACGAGTGAGACGAGAGCGGTTATCATTCCGCCGGATGAGGATGCAATCTTTGCTGGGTTCGGCTCCTCGAACGATGGAAACAGTATCCCCAGACCGATCGAGAGCGAAACGAGGGAGATGCTCATAAGAAGCGTGCCAATACTTGTTAGGAAAATCATTGTCCCTGTCTGTGCGAGCATCCCGCTTGAGATAACGACAACAATCTCCGCTATGATGAAGAATACAATAAACGCCTGCCAGAACTTTGCCCAGAAAAGCCTTCTCGCTGGGAACGGTGTCGATATTATCGCCCAGAAGCTTTTTCCCTCCATACTTATTGACGGATAGACGAACCGCACAGATAGTGTTGCAAGGATATACCCTGTGAATGCGAAGTTACCGAATGTGATAAGCGTTTGCCAGAACTTGCCGGTGACATTCAACGGAACACTGCGCAGATTTATGAGGTAAAGCAGGAGCAGAACAATAAGTATGGTGAACTGTGACCACTGCTTTGTGTCCCGGACAAAGAGCTTCAGGTCCTTGATGATGAAAACGCGCATATCACTCGGGAATACCGATAAAAGGTTCCAGAGAACCCCTTTCTCCTTCATTGAGGTCGACCTTTTGCGGCGTTGCTTCCCCATTACCTCTAAGGCGGCAAGATAGGAAGGGTAATACAGATGGCTGACAAAGCCGGATAGCAGGACCCACAATGCGGCAGAACTGCTCAGAAGAAGCGAGGAATGCAAGAGGATACTATCTGTATTTCCATACCGAAAGCCACGGAGAACCTCGACTATCCAGTTGTTCGGCAAGAACGGATGTGTGGTTGTCCCGAGGTTCTTTAGAAAATAGTTCAACGAAACGATATCACCCTCAATATTCAGTAGGAGGCTTGCTGCTGAACCGTAGCGAAGTATGAAGAAAACGGCAAGGGCGGCGACTGCACCGAGGAAGATTAAAACCTTCTTTACCCCGAACCTCTTTGTGGCCAGGAAGAAGAGCATACTCAGTGCCACCCCGATATATGCAGGTATAAGAACGAACGGGATGAAGATGATGGGAGCTGCAATAACATAGAAATGCATCGGGAAGGAATGCACCTTAGCATAGGCAAGGAAGAGGGGGATACCGATAACGAGCGTTGCCCAGGAGCTGAAAAAAAGGTTATCTATAAAGCGAGCAAAGAAAACCTCGTTATAGGAAAGTGGTGAAGAGAAGAGAAATGAGGTCTCATCCGAGCGATAGAGTGTGGATATGGAGGTTATAATGTTGCTGACAATAAGGAGTATCCCCAGAGCAAGAAACCCTATGGATATTACCTTGTCGATGAGCATTACCCCTATGTCCTGAACAGTAACCAGATAGTTGAATGTCCGAAAGAAGAGATAGTATGCCCCCAGGAAGAATATAGAGAGAACAACAACTCCAGCGATGAATTTGGCTGTGCTCTTTTCCTGCGCCCTGAAGAGAGCCCTGAGAAGCAGTTTTATCTTTTTCTTAAATAGGAACGAGTACATACTCTCATCCTCATTCCTGCGGGAACCAGACCTCGAGTCTTCCCCCAGTTAAGTCGAGGAAAAGCGACTCGAGCGATGTCCCCTTTGTGTGTGCCTGTTCCTTCAGTTCGTCGAGTGTACCGGTTTGGAGCAGCTTCCCCTCATGGATTATCCCTATTCTTGTGCATAGCTCCTCTGCCACCGGTAGGGTGTGGGTGGACATAAAGACGGTGTGGTTCATTGACACGAGCTGTGAGAGGACATCCTTAACGAGCTTCTGGCTCTGTGGGTCGAGCCCCACTAACGGCTCGTCGATTATGATGAGCTTCGGGTTGTGCAAAAGTGCCGACGAAAAGACTATCTTCTGTTTCATCCCGTGGGAATAGCTCCCAGCAAGCTCATCACCCCAGTCGCCTATCTTGAACAGATCGAAGAGCCATTCTACTCGGTTACGGATGCTCCTTTCGCTCATCCCGTAGAGACCACCAACAAAGTACAGGAATTCCCTCCCTGTTAACTTCTCATAGATAAATGGCGAGTCCGGGATGTATCCTATCAACCTTTTTGCCGCTTCAGGATACTTCTGAATGTCGAAACCACCTATTGTTATCCTTCCTTCGGTTGGATGAAGGAGCCCTGTTGCCATCTTGATTGTTGTGGTCTTGCCTGCGCCGTTTGGTCCCAGAAAACCGAAGAACTCCCCCTCTTCTATCTCGAGGTTCAGCTGATATACCGCAACGGTTGTTCCAAAGAACTTGGAAACATTATCGAACTTGAGTATAGGCATCTTTGTCCTTCTCGTAGTCGTCAATTCTTATGTAGAGTCTCTCTATCCGAAGCAGTTGTATCTGGCTCTCCAATTCACCTGAGAGCAGTTTGATTCTCGCTGCATCTGCTGGTGCAACTCCAAGCGTTGGGTCGAATGAGTGCCAGTTTCCTTCTGCATAGGATGCCACCCAGGTGTGGTAGAAGAAGGCGTCGTCCAGGAGGACAACCCCTACCATAATCCTCGTTGGGATGCCGAGTGACCTGGCGAGCGCACAGAACAGGGTCGAATGCTCGTTACAGTCACCCTCACGACGCCTCAGAACAGCAAGGGCGTTCGGAATCGTTGCCCGATGCCTTTTCTTGATGTTCTCATAAAGCCAACTGTTTATTGCAAGGAGCATCTTGAGTGTGTCTGTCTCGTCCCCTATAATCTTTTTTGCTGCCTTCTTTATTCGCCTGTCGGATGCCTGTATGAACTCTGTCGAGGCGGTATCGGATGGAGTAATCGGGGGAATATTCTGTATAGGTTCACGGAATACCTCGATTACAAGCGAATCCCCCTTCTTTGTATACCTCTGATTGAAGTCGGTGAGTTCGAATATCGCCGGGTCGAGTCCAACCGTTGTGGTGCGAAGATAGCTTACATCCCTTGGATCGTCCGGTGCTGTCTGCACAGGGATGGAAAATGTGGACAGGAGGTCTGTTTTGACTGCTGGATTGGATGGGAATGATAGTGCTTTCTCTTTTGGTTCCATATATGAGACGAATCCGCCAGGTGAGCGTTCCATAATGAGGTTCCCCTTACTGTCTACCCACATCTCAGTGTAGAGCTCGCCTGTCGATACGAACAGGTGATACACATCCCCGTTAATATTGAACTTCTTTCCATCCTCTATGCCAATTCTTTTAACAAGGTAGTTTCCATAAGAGAGCGTCAGTGGGTTCACCGTGGGAACTTCGAGCCTTTCCGGCATGCCGGATGATACATACATCTCTGGTATAAGCGAGGGTAGGTAAATCCTTCCCCCTATCGGGAACTCTCTTCTTGTCGGTTGCCCTGAGACATTTAGCTTGAGGATAAGCTTCTCGTCAGTGGTGAACCCGCTACCTCTGCTCTCATATCCGCCGGAAGAGAGGCTAAAGTCGAAGTTGAGGAGGGAGAAATCGCTTCCAACGGATGCGAGCATCTCTGAGAGCACCTCCTGGTTAATACCGCCAAGCGGAAGCTTCATATAGGATACCTCGCTCACCAGAAGCCCCGTCTTACCACGACGGACCACCTTGGATGAGTAGCCTATCTTCTCACCGCCATAGTAGATACCGATGTAGTTCTCACGCTCGATATCCCCTGTGGAGACGATATTAGCATCCCGAATAACCCTTTCCTGGATGGTATGAGTCGCCCGATAGAGCATCGCAAGCGATGCCCCCCACCACACGATAGCGAGGACCGAAAGTAGCCTACCGATCCTACCCATATTGAGGTTAAGATACAAGGTTTTCCCGTCTTTTCAAAGAAAAAATTTGCTTGATTTCCGCGGAAAATAGGGTATATAAAAACATAGCTAATATCTTATTAGGAGGGAGCGAAACTATGGAGAGATTTTTCCCGTTGATAGTGGTCATCTTTTTTATGCTCAATGGAGCGTCTGCCAGTGAGTATTTTGTATTTGATTTCGATGCAGCTGGGATAGATGAGAACGCAGTGAGGACGGCGGAGGCACTACTTCGTGACTATATCGCTGATAGTGAGACTACGACTGTTGTCTCTGCTGTCGAGGATTCGTTCTACAGATGCTATTCCGAGGATTGTGCTGTTCCGTACGGTAGGGCGGTTGGAGCCGACAGGGTAGTTCTCGTGTCGCTTGGGGAGCTTGGGGAGAATATCGTTGTAAGATATAGGGTGTTTGATACATCCACAAGGGAGCTTATTCTCTCTGACAGGATGACAGCGGAGAGCCTCGAGGACCTTGACCCTGTTATGAAACGAGTTGCAGAAAGCGTCATATCAGGTAGACCAGCGGAGAAGGTTGTAACGAAGGAAGCGGTGACAAAGCATGAGGCGAGAGAACCTACGCGACGGAAGAACTTCTACACATACGGTGGGAAAATCGGTTATATGTTCCCGTTTGGTAAATCATTTGGCAATGCCAAAAGGCTCGTCTGCTTCGACGCCGTTGGGCTATATGAGATGCAACATTTCTTTGTGGAGGCACATTCAGGCTACCGAGTGAACATCGACGCTGACGAAGGTGAATTCGCATATGATTTTCCCGTGGAATTTTCGCTTATCTACGCCTTCAGAACAGGTGATTTCTCTCCATTTGTTGTTGCTGGGCTTGGTATGCACTGGATAAGCTACGAAACGGCAGAAGATACTATCTTCTCTGTCTACGATTCCGATACAAGCTACTGGATAGACTACGAGCCGAAGCTCGATGATGGTCCCTCGATAACCGTTGGTGGTGGTATTGTGGCGTTCCAGACATACGATTTCCGGCTCATCCTTGATGCCCGCTTCACAGCTGTGTTTGCTGACAGAACGCACACATCAGCCACAATATCCGTTGGTGTCACGCACCGCAAGAAAGAAGGTGGTGGTATCTGTTGCGGGTTGTGGTAGCCCTTTCCTGGGACAGCAAAATAAGCAATTTTGTATTATCTCTCCAGTAGAAACTAAGGAGGTGGTATGAAGAGGCTTTTTGGGGCTTTTTTGCTTTTGCTTATCTCCGTGCCTCTTTTCTCGCAGACGATAGACGAGATAACCTCTGATATGTATCTTGTCGAGCGGGTGAGCCTGTGTGCCGAGGTGGACCTTGAAGGGATTATCTCTGACCCGGACTACTCTGCCGAGCGTATAGGCGATTACGCTGTCTGGATGCGGAGCATCGACTATTTCCGTGCGGACTCCTGCTGGTTCGACTACACCTGCCACCCTGGGCATACCTGGGATGGCTTCTCGGATTCGCTGAGGTTCAAGCTTGCAATAGATACGCTTGGGAGGATGTATATCGGCGTATACGACCCTGACACCTCGAAGGCGCTTGTTATGCTCGTCAAGGGCAGTCTCGGTCCTGTTGCAACCTGGGAGAGACCGCTCGAGGAGACGGATGTTATGACGGGTGAATATATTCGTCTCGACTACAGCCAGAACCTTCTGGCGGTTTTTCTGCACTATGAATATGAGCGCATTACAGATGACGGCTACATCATCTCCGGTGAGCTACCGATCCTTCGTGATAGGCTCTGCCATGACCCGCCAGGGGTGTATTCTGCTGCATATCTCTACGGGTTCAATATGCTCAACTTCGGTCTGAAGAACAATCTTGGTCAGAGGGTTATTATGCTTTACTCTGCGGCTATCCACAGGCACGGAGATGGAACATTTGCGGGCAGTTGCTGGTATTCTGGGAGACCTGTTATCGAGGGACCATCTGCCCGAACCATATTTGAGGCGAATCGCCGATGGTGTATCCTTTGCACCGATTCGATGGGCGTTTGCACAGGAACGCAGCAGAGAGGATTTCGTATAGGCTACCTTAATCCTGTGAGAAGCGCCATCAGGATGACAGGTGGTTCCAACACCGCCACAGAAGCCTGGGGGTATCTCGACGGTGCTTTGAGGATGCATATCTACGGATGCTGCACACGTGACTATGCCTCGGCGAACTTCGTCACATATGATGAGTTCCCAGATTCCGTTAGGCTGAAGACATACGACTCCCGGGCAGGGATAGCTTCCAGGATAAGAATGGCTGTTGTCTGCGACACGATGTTTGCCTACGATGTCTGGGAGGAGCCATCCGACGGCTTCGATGGCAATCCGCCACCGCTCTTCCTTGTCGTCGAGCCAGGCTGGAACGGAGATTCCCTCATACCAAACCTTGTTATCGATACGGGCGAGCTCGACTTCGGAGAGGTGCTGGTTGGCGATACTGCACACCTTCCGCTTGGTATGGAAAACACAGGTGAGGATACGCTCAGGATAACTTACATACTAAATACCGACATCGATATCTTTCATGTCTATCCACGGGCAGGATACATACTTGCAGGCTCGCGGGTCGAATATGATGTTCGCTTTACCCCTCCCGATACAGGTGATTTCTGCGATACACTCCAGATCTATTCTAACACGCCCTGCTACCCGATTATGTATGTCGTTGTCCGTGGTCGTGGAATAAGGAGAAGCCCGCTTGAGGCGGAGATTATTACCCCTCAGCCAGAACAGATAACTGCCTGTTCAGACCAGCCGATAATGATGAGATTAATGAGTTATCCTATATCAGCTCTCTATACGCTCGGTAGCTCCACATCGACAGTGGAATACTGGAACGGCTCCGAATGGGTTCCAACCTATGCTCCTGACCCGAGCCGATGGGGCTCGAGGATAATCCCTGGAACCGAGTGGGTGTGGGATGACCATTTCTCCCCTTATGAATGTGTCGACTTCAGGGCGTTTGTGAATATACCTGAGGGAGCAACGGTGGATTCGGCTTATATAGAGACATACATCGATGACCAGGGGGATATATCCGTAAACGGGACGCTCGCAGGCTCGACATCCGGCGACTGGAGGACAATGGACCATATAGATATAACAGAACTGCTCCATAGCGGTGAGGATACGCTTGAAATCCACGGGTGCGATTTGCATTCTGTCGTTGCGGGGGTCGATTTTATGGTCTATGTCTGGTACCAGGCGACCTGTGGTATCGTCCCTGATTCTATCCAGCTTACCGTCAACGGGATATTCTACTCCGCCTCCGATACAGAAGTTACACTCACTGACGGTGGTTTCTTGAGCTTTGTTCCTGTTGCTCCCGACAGCTTTGAGAATGGTGATACGGTCTCTGTCTGTCTTGTGTCTGCCGTTGATTCCTGCGGTGGAATGCTCGAGCTACCTGTCTGCTGGCAGTTCTATGTAGACCTCACACCACCCGTGATAACAGGTCTGTTCCCGCCGCCTGATACTGTCATCGATGACCCGCTGCCAACCGTGTCGTTCCACCTTTACGATTCCATCTCCGGTGTTGACACAGCATCCATAACGGTCAGCGTCGATGGAGAGCCTCTCTCGTTTGAGATGAGCATGACCGGTTCTGGTGTAGATATATCCTGTCCGTTTGAGACCCCCATCGCTCCTGGGGATACTGTCGTTGTCTGCGTACGAGCGCAGGATACCCCAGACCTGTGTCCTCCGAACCTGCTTGATACCTGCTTCTCGTTTACCCACTTCTATATGGAGCTCCCCGTTTGGCTGCCGGAGATATTCGCATCGGCGGGTGATACGGTATCTATACCCGTTCTGTGTGATGAGACAGATGAAGGGAATATAGTTTCCTGGGGATTCGACATCGGGCTTCCTTTAGATATACTCGATGTAATCGATGTTGTGCTCGATTCGACCATCTGCCTCTGGACGGAGCTGTCCTGGGGGGTAGATAGCCTATCGGGTGCCCTGCATATCGAATCGTCTGGAGATATTCCGCTGGCAGGTGATGGTGTGCTTGTCTGGATAGTTGTTGCTGTCTCGCAGGCGGCTGGTGAAGGCGATTTCTTCCCGCTTGTATTCCTGGATGCGCGGTTCAATTCCGGTGTTCCTGTGGCTATTCCTGGCAACGGAGCCCTGGTCATCAACTGGCAGGATGTCTCCTGGATGCTCGATATAACAGTTGATGGGACTGTCCCAGACAGGACGGAGGAGGTTGTTACCATCGGTGCATCGCCCATAGCAACAGCGGGGTTTGACCCAGGGGTTGACATCATATACCTGCCGCCTATACCATCTGTTACCGATGGCTACCTGACGGTCTCTGACCTGCACTATCCCCGACTCCACCGGGATATAAGGGCAAACGGTCCGTTCCCGGTCGAATGGAGGCTCACGGTCGAGGACCAGGAGAGGTATACCGTTTCCTGGAACCCGTCTGTTCTGCCTCCAGGAGAGTTCCGCATAAACAATACTGTCGATATGCTTCACACAACCAGTTGGGAGTTCAGCGAGGACACACTTACGATTGTCTGGGACAGACCATCACTTGCGGTATTTCATCTGCATCTTTCCCCAGGTTGGAACCTTATCTCCTTTCCTGTTCTGCCCGTTAGAGATGAGCTGTTCGCCGATGTTGGAACCATCTATGAGTATGACCCTGTCGCGAGGAGATATGATATAGCAGATTATATTACAGCAGGGAAGGGTTACTGGCTCCTGTCGGAGGTGGATACTACCGTTCTTATTGCTGGGATGAAGGTATCGGAGTTTCAGAGGGTAGTTTCTGCTGGCTGGAATATCCTTGGTGCCCCGTTGTCCGACAGCCCAACCGATTTCTTCGCGCTTCCTGTCTGGGGGTATGACCCGCTGGCAAGGGCATACTACAGAGCGGTCGCCCTCGAGTCAGGGAAAGGATACTGGGTGCTTGCCACTGGTGATACCACAATATCTGTCCCCGGAAGTGGTGGGCTGCTCAAGCCGATAGCTGCGTTCGTTGATGCAGTGCCACCAGCGCCGCCTGGAGAGTATGAGCGTGGATCCGTTCCGGAAGAGGTTGGAAAAGTGCGGATCTTCCCGAACCCGTTCAATGAGACGGTAAATATCCTTGTCGGCTCGGAGGATGCAGCAGTTGAGATATCAAACCTACTTGGTGAGAAGGTTGCGGTTCTTCCAGTAGGCTCTGTTTCGAACGGGGTCTCTCGCTATACCTGGGATGGCAGTGGGTACCCGACAGGACTGTATCTTGTCAAGGTAAAGACCAGAGACTGGATAGAGATAAGACGGTGCATACTTCTTAAGTGATGAACAGGTTGAAGGAGAAGGTCGGACTGTTGCCTGACCTCCCCGGCGTTTACCTTATGAAGGATGCGAAGGGGAGGATAATATACATCGGGAAGGCTCGTTCGCTGAGAGCAAGGGTATCGTCCTATTTCCAGACTGGTGAGCGTTCCCCGAAGACCGAGGCACTTATCGCTCGGATAGCCGATTTCGACTATATCCTGACCGACTCAGAGGCAGAGGCTCTCATACTCGAGGCAAACCTCATTAGGAAACATAGACCTCGGTATAATGTCCGCTTGACGGATGACAAGCATTACCCCTACATCCACATAACAGGTGAACCGTTCCCGAGGATCGAGGTCGCACGGAGGAGGAAACAGGACGGCTCGCTGTATTTTGGGGCATATACCAGCGCAAAAAGTATGCGCAGAATGATAAAGCTTGTCCGCCAGTTGTTCCAGATAAGAAGCTGCAAACTTAATCTTCGGAAGAGGCGTCTTGCCCGTCCATGCGTTGAGTATGACATCGGACTGTGTTCTGCTCCTTGCGTAGGGAAGATAAGCGAGGAAGAATACAACCAGCAGGTGAAGCAGGCTGTCAGATTCCTACGAGGAAGAAGAAAGGATATATTGAACTCCCTTTGGAGGCAGATGAAGGAGGCATCGGATAGGCTCGATTTTGAAACTGCCGCAGCCATACGAGATGAGATACGGGCAATCGAGAAGGCGACAGAATCCCAGAAGCTCGAAATTGAAGATTTCGACGATAGGGATTATGTCGGGCTGTTCTACATCGGTGATAAGGCATATGTGACGGTATTCCTCATCCGTGAAGGTAACGCAGTTGGTAGGGAAAGTTTCCTTTTGAATTTCCCACCGAATACGGAGGGTAGGGAGGTCTTGTCATCGTTCTTGGAACAGTATTATTCAGAAGGTGATGACCCGCCACACCTTGTCTATATCGGATGCAACATCGAAGAGAAAGAAGTATTCGAGAAAAGCATATCGAAGAACCTCGGGCGGTCCGTAAAGATTATCACCCCGGAGAGAGGATTTCACAAAAAGCTGCTCGATATGGCGACAAAGAACGCGGAGTATCTCCTCAACCAGTACATAATCGAAAGGGAGAGGTCAAAGATTTCAGGTGTTTTGCTCTCACTCCAGAAGGAGCTGCATCTACCTCGTATTCCTGTCGTCATCGAGGGGTTCGATATATCAAACATAGGAGAGAAGGCATCGGTCGGCTCTATGGTGCAGTTCAAGAACGGGCGACCGTTGAAGAGCAATTATCGGCATTTCAGGATAAAAGAGACGCCCGATGTTCAGGATGATTTCGCCAAGATGAACGAGGTGGTGTATCGAAGATACAAAAGATTGCTCGATGAGGGAAAACCTCTGCCCGACCTCGTCTTAATCGATGGTGGCAAGGGGCAGTTAACCGCTGCCTATGAAGCGCTGAAGAACCTTGGATTGGAAGAGAAGCTCCCTATTGTATCGCTTGCCAAGAGGCTGGAGGAGGTGTACCTGCCGGGTATCCCGGATCCACAGAACATCCCTAAAAGCTCACCATCACTTAAGCTCCTGCAAAGAATAAGGGATGAGGCTCACAGATTTGCGATAACTTACCATAGGAAGCTGCGGAAAAGGGGAAGCTTTTCGAGTATTCTGACAGATGTCCCCGGCATAGGGAAGCTACGTGCAAATAGGCTCTTAGCAGAGTTTTCCTCACTCGATGAGATAAAGGAGAGTTCACCCGAGGCGATATCGAAGAAATCTGGGATTCCACTCTCAGTCGCCAAGAGACTGCTTTTGCACCTGAAAGGTTCTCTCGGAACGATGCTTGCCGTCTTTCTTCTCGCGGTCGGCGGTTGTGCCCCGTTCGTTTCCTATCCGAGATACCGCCCGATAAGGGCTATCCGTATCGAGCCGGAGGAGAAATACCACTCTCCCGACGAGGAGATAGTGAAGAGAGCAGAGAGAAAGAAGACAACAAGACCACCACAAAAGGAGAGGATAGATATTCGAAAGCAGCGGCTCATAGGGGAGATAAATCCGCTTCTCGGAACACCTTATAAGTGGGGTGGCACAACACCAAGCGGGTTCGACTGCTCCGGGTTTGTCAGATATGTCTACAAAAGAACCTACGGGATAACTCTACCGAGGACATCAAAGGAGATGTTCAAATGTGGTAGGTTTGTCTCAAGCTATGAGCTTGCAACAGGTGATCTGGTTTTCTTTCAGAGCCGCTTCCGCGGAGTCGACCATGTCGGGATATACATAGACAATAGCCAGTTTGTCCATGCGTCAACCCACGGTGTCAGAAAAGACACACTCGAATTGCCTTACTACAAAAGGCGCTTCGTCGGCGGGAGAAGAGTGATAAGATAAGGTTTTAGCCTCTTGCAAATATGTAACCCTTTATCCCGTTCAGGACCCGCTCCTGGCAGCGAAAGGCAATCGTTCCAACGATAGATGCCTTCCCCCTCACTCCTACCTCGACAACCGTTGAACCTGAATCACTCTTCGATATAAAGATAGGATAAAAGAATCCCCAGCTCGTGAGGGTTATGCCATCACTTAGGATACTCTGCCCCTCTTTTTCGTCGAAATTCTCAATCCTGTAACCAGTTCTGATTGCAAAATTGACGATTGATTTCATAACCTCATCGGTGCGAAGTGTGGTTTCAAACGATTTTATGTATCGTTGAGGCTTCTTCAAAGGAGGCTTCCGCACGGTGGCTATGACGCAAAACACACATACAATAATGAGCCACACAATGATAGCCAACGCCAATGCCTCAACATACAGCATATCTGCTCCTTTTTCTCATATGGGTGTAATCCGTCCTATCTTGCTATGACGACCGTTCCGTTGCAGACGACCTCATCGTTCACCTGAACGACATAGATATACAGCCCTTCCGGGAGCGGCTTGCCGGATAAGTCGCACCCGTTCCAGGCTCGTGAGAGATAATCCCCAAAATCGGTCAATGGCGGGACATCCTTCTCCCAGACAAGCAGATTCCGAACGGTATAAACTGAGATGTGTGCCTCCTCGGAGAACATAAACGGATAGTTGAATACAGCCATCTCGTTGTAGCCATCACCGTTCGGTGTGAACGGGTTCGGGAAAACGAGGCAGGAGACCTGTGGCTCGACCCAGAACCACCAGGAAGACGATGTGTCGTTCGGGGCACAGTAATCGGGCGTGTCGAACCCTGATAGTGTGAAGCGGATGGTATCACCAAAGCCGAACTCAACTCCGAATGAGGCAGGCTCGAATGTAAGCACAAACCCGCTGGAATCGGCATTTGGAATGGGTGAAAGGTCGCCGAAATCGTACTCCTCACCGTTCAGCTCGAGTTCAATCCCTGATACATTAAGCCCGGATATTGTATCCTGAATGAAGAGATGTATTCTCTGCGTTGTGCTGCGTGTCATAATCCCGTTTTCTGGCTCACGAAGCTGGATAAAAGGCGGGGTAAGGTCCATCGTGAAGCTCCAGCAGACAGGTGCACAGGTCAGTGGATTGCCGAGCATATCATCCGCCCTCGTCAGGCAGACATCAACCACCTGTCCGTTTGCGAAAGGTGGCTCAGGGAAGAAGTAAAGCGTGTCGTTCTGATATATCGTCTGCACACCATCGACAGAGTATTCTATCCCCTCGACGACAAGCCGAATCGTCGGAACATCGACACCGTCAGCATCGCGGATGGTCATAACGATATGCTCATCCTCACAGGCGGAAAAGGCTCCATCGAACGGTCGGACGATCTCTGCCACAGGTCCACCCGGTGATATGTAGAAGACCCAGCAGGTATCAAGCTCGTTCGGGTCGCAGTAGCCCGGTGTCGGTCGGTCATGTGCATGAACGCAGACAACGATCGAATCACCTCCTGACCAGATTCTCCCTGCAATAACCGGGTCGAAGTAGATAGTATCGTTCGAGAAGCTGAGTGCAGGGTCGTCTGTCCGATATTCGATACCGTCGACCGTGACGATAATCGATGTGTCGGAGACACCGGTTATATCATCGAACAAGCCGAAATGTATCTCTGGCTGGCGAGTGGCGACATAGTTGCCGATAGCAGGATAAACACCTGAGACATAAGGGGCAGATAGGTCCATAACAAAGCTCCAGCAGATAGGCGCACCGGAGAGCGGGTTGCCGAGCATATCATCCGCCCTTGTCAGACAGACATCAACAGTCTCGGCATCAGCAAAGGTAGGCAGTGTCGGTGGTGTATGATAGAGCGTATCGTTGCGGAATGTTGTGATAACATCATCAACAGAGTATTCGACCCCCTCGACAACGAGCCTGATAGTCGATTCGTCGACACCGTTGGTATCGGTTATGGTCATAATAATATGCTCATCGATGCAGGCAGAGAATATATCCGGCTGTGGTCGAACGATTATCCCGATAGGACCGCCAGGTGAGATATAGAACTGCCAGCAGGAGTCCAGGACATTCGGGTCGCAGTAGTATGGTGAGTCCTCGGCGTGAACGCAGACAGAAACAGTGTCTCCACCGTGCCACTCGAGTCCAGCGGTGGTCGGGTCGAAGCAGAGCAGTTCACCATCGAAACTGACAGGCTCATCGGTTACGCTGTATCCTGTTCCATCGATTGTTATAAAGATAGTCGCAGGGTCGAGCCCGGACAGATAATCCGCTATACCGACACATATCTCAGGCGTTATATCATCGACATATATTCCAGGATAAGGTGTCTGGGATGTTATTACGGGTGGTGTCAGGTCGATATAGAATACCGTTGAAACAGGCGCTGTGAGGTGGTTGCCGAGAGTATCATCAGCCTCTATAAGGGTGACGCAGATAGTCTCGGCATCGGCAAAAGGCGGGTCAGGGGTAAATATCAGGTTCGGATAGCTGAAGTCGAGCTGTGGGTCGGAAATATCATAGATGACCGTGTCTGTGCAGCCATATCTCGCAACGAGTAGCCTTATCGTCTCATCAACGACTGAATCCTCGTCGGTTATCGTCATCTCGATATGCTCATCGACGCAGGCGGAATAAACATCGGGTATCGGACGGACAAGATGCCCGACAGGACCACCCGGCGAGATATAGAATTCCCAACAGAGAGTCGAATCGTTCGGGTCACAGTAATCAAGCGAATCGTAGGCGGTTATGCAAACATCGACGGTATCTCCGCCAGTGAATGATACCCCTGCATCGAGCGAACTGAAGATGAGTGTATCACCTGTAAATGTCACCCCTGCCGAACCGAGGGTGTATGTTATGCCGTTCACCGTAATAGTGAGTGAATCGTAGTTGAGCCAGGAGATTTCCTCATCGATAGTTGCTCTTATCGTTGGATGTGTCGATGGAACGACCTCGCCGTCGGCTGGAGAGATAACCTCTATTGCAGGTGGGATTCTGTCCATTATAAACATCCAGGAAAGCGGTGTCTCGAGCGGATTTGCAAGGATGTCATCGGCAGCTATAAGCTCAACATAGACCGTCTCAGTATCACCAAAATATGGGGCAGGGATGAATATCAGAGTATCCTCCGAATAGGTCAACCTCGGGTCAAATATGTCGATGCTATCGCCGTTGACAACAAGGATTATTGTCGAATCGTTGACACCGTTTGAATCGGTCAGTGAGATTACAATATGCTCATCCTCGCAGGATGAATGTGCACCATCGAACGGGCGGAGGATCTCGGCAATAGGTCCACCCGGCTCGATGTATATCGTCCAGCAGGTGTCGAGCATATTCGGGTCGCAGTAGTCGGGATTATCCTGTGCATGCAGGCAAACAACGATAGAATCCCCGCCGGAGAAGATAATCCCCAGAGACTCGGGATACCAGCTGAATACCGTATCACCCGAATAGACGAGCCCGGAATCGCCAACCATATACTCGACACCGTTTATCGTGAGGTAGAACTCGCCCAAGTCGACCGCTGTTATGTAGTCGTTCAGATAGAACGAGATAACGGGAAGCCTTGTCGCCACCGTATCACCCGGCGTTGGCGAAACAGAGTGAACAACAGGCGGAGACAGATCCATAATGAAATGCCAGCATATCGGAACGGAATCCATCGGGTTGCCGAGCATATCGGATGCTCCAAGCAGACAGGGGAATACCTCCTCACCATCGGAGAAAGGAAGCTCGGGGTAGTAGAAGAAATTCGTCCCGTCGTATGAGACGCCAGCGGAATCAACTGTGAGGATGAGTGTATCGTCGGGGAAGTCGGTTCGCACAATCTGGAACAGTATCGTCGATGGGTTCACACCGTTTTCATCGGTAATCGTCATCTCGATGTGCTCCGTATCCTGGCAAGCAGAATATGCCCCATCGAACGGGCGGATAATCTCAGCCACCGGTCCGCCCGGCTCGATATATATCGTCCAGCAGGTGTCAAGATGGTTCGCTGGCAGGCAGATGTCAGGTGAATCATCCACGGAAACACAGACAATAAGCGAATCGCCTCCGTGTAGAACGATGCCAAGCTCCACCGGGTCAACCAGTATCTCCTCATCAGGAGAACTGATAGTCGGAGAAAGCATAATCGTATCCGCCAAGATGTGCAAGCTGAATATATCCACGCCCGAGAGGTTATCGGTCAGATGGAAGCGAACAACGGGTGCTATTGTGGAAACCGTATCACCTACCGTCGGGTCAACATCGATAACAATAGGTGGCTCGAGGTCGACAAGAAAACTCCAGGAGAGAGGTGTCTGCAAATGATTTCCGAGCATATCATCGGCAGAGATAAGCTCTATGTTCACTTCCTGCTCGTTATACCACGGGGTTCCTGCCTCGAGCGGGTAAAAGGTAAGGTTCTCCCCATCGAAGACGAGTATCCTCCCGTCGACGCTGAATGTATCACCCTCGACAACGAGAAGAATGGTCGTCGGGTCGATGAGCGTATCGTCGTCGGTTATATGTATCACAATCTCCTGACTGTCGCATGCTGCAATCTGCCCGGGCATAGGGGTTACAATCTCCGCAACAGGACCGCGGAGATGGACAAAGAACCGCCAGCAGTATGTCGTGTCGTTCGGACCGCAGTAGTCCGGCAGGTCCTCGACAGAAATGCAGATGTTCACTGTGTCCCAGTCGGACCAGAATATCCCTGCCTCCTCGGGCGAGAACGAAAGCGTCTCACCATCCCAGTGGATACCAGCAGAGTCAAGCGTGTAGGGGATAGAATCGATATACACAACGATGCTCGAATCGTCTATTCCGCTCAGAGTATCGTAAAGTAGAATGGAGAATGCGGCGAGCGAATCGTTCAGGATAACATCTGCAGGTGTCTCGCCTGTCGGAACAGGTGGCTCGAGGTCCATAATAAACGACCAGCAGAGTGTATCGGGCATAGGATTGCCGAGCAGGTCCACAGCCTCGAGCAGGCAGACATCAACAATCTGGTTGTTCTCCCAAGCCTCCGGTGGACGGAAGACGAGGGTATCGTTCTCGTATGTCAGCCCGGGATAGTCGAGCGTGTATCTCTCACCCTCGACGGATATAACGACGGATGCAGGGTCAACGGTATCGGGGTCTATGATTGTCATCTCGATATACTGGCTGTCCTCGTCGCAGGCGACATAGGTGTATGGCAGATAGGAGATAATCTCAGGGTCGGGTCCAGATAGTGAGACAAAGAAATCCCAGCAGAAATCGGAGCTGTTCGGCTCGCAGTAGTCGGGTCTGTCCCAGGCATGGCGAATGCACACCTCGACATACTCGCTGTCTGAAAACTCAAACCCTGCTGTCCTCGAGGAGATCTCAATCCTGCCTGAATCCCAGTATACGCCCGTATCACCTATAACAAATTCAAGTGTATCGTTTATCACAACGACAAAGCTTGTGGTATCGAGTCCCGTTATCGAGTCGAATATGGTTACAGCAATAGTCGGTGTGGCGGATGCAACAGTTGCCCCATCGGGAGGGAACTCGTCTAAATAAATGGGTGGAGAGAAATCCGTGTAGAACACCCACTCAACAGGGAGCGAATCGGCAGGTGTCCCGACAATATCCCTGAGAGAGTCCAGAGATACAAGAACGGTGTCGAAATCGTCCCAGAAACCGGCAGGTGGCTGGAAGGTAAGGACAGAATCATCTGTAAATGTCAGATATGTGCTATCCACAGTATATCCGATTCCATCGATTGTAATATGGATTGAGTTCGGGTCGACAGGCTGAACCGTCGGATGCAGATACATAATGATAGGTTGGTCAAGGCAGGCAGTAGTCGACTCGGGCTGAGGGGTAACAATCTCTGGAACAGGACCTGAAAGTATAATGTCGAATGTCCAGCAGAATGTGGTATCGTTCGGACCGCAGTAGTCGGGCAGGTCTCCAGCATAAACGCATACCTCGACTGTGCATCCACCGCTGTCAGGAGGGCATAGCGGGTCGGTCGGTAGATAGTGAAGACGCCAGCTGCCGTCCCTGTCGAGTATAATTTCCGGCTCAACCTCCTCACCGTTTACTGTCATAACGAGGCTGGAGGAGTCAACCCCAGCGATGGAATCGAACACATTTATATAGATGTCCGTTGTCGGGAGGAAGATGATTGTCGACTCGGGCGGTGTCATATTGTAGAACACAGGCGGTGCATAGTCGACATAGAAATCCCAGATGAGTGTATCCTGAAGCGGAGCACCCCAGCTGTCGTTGGCAGAGATAAGCTCAACATGAACTGTATCCCAGGTGTGATAGAACCCGGCAGGTGGAGAGAATACGATAAGTGTGTCATCGATCAGCTGCAGCCAGCGACTCGTTTCCATTGTATAGATTGTCGTGTCGACGAGTAGCTGGATGGATGTCGGGTCAATCCCGTGAGCATCGTAGATATGGATGATAATCTGCTCCGGGTCGCAGGCGGTGATGGAATCGGGCATCGGATGGACGATATACGCTGTCGGTCCCACATTGACATAATACTCACAGCAGGAATCAGCCTCGTTCGGACCGCAGAATTCCGGCGATACCAGATCCTGCCTGTGAAGACAAACAAGTATCGTGTCCTCAGGCTCGATACCCATATCCTCGAGCCTCCGTGAGAATGTTACCGTTCCTGTATGCTCATCGCCAACATAGGTTACAAAGCCCGAGCGGAGCGGATAGTTATCACCGTTTATCACAAAATATAGATTATCTATGTCGATTCCAGCAGGGTAGTCCTGTAGGTCAACGCTTATCGTCAGGAATGAGTCGGTGATAATCGAGCCGCAGGGAATGGAGAAGTCGCTCATATCGGGCGGCAGAAGGTCGATTGTGAAGCTGCACTCCGGGTGGTTTTGCAGAGGACAACCGTTGCCATCCTCAGCAGTCCATATATTGAAGTGAACCACCTGCCCATGCGTCCAGGCAACAGCAGGCGTATATGTAACCGTCCCTGTCAATCCACTGGCTGAAAATGTCATATTCTCCGGATATATGTATGTATGACCATCGACCTCGAGCGAGATTGTCGATGCGTTAATAGGTGAATCATCATCGGTCAGCTGGTATCCGAGAGACTGATAGTCGCAGGCAGAGATTACCCCACAGGGGATAGGCTCAGAAACCGTTGCCACAGGTCCATAGCATTCGCAATCCTCGCCGAGATGCATACATCCCATTATTGTGTCGGCGTAAGAACCGCTCCATACGACGATCTGGAAGCAGTCCTCGCTGCCGGAGCAGGAGACATTGACCCGCCAGCTGAAATCCATTATCCCACCAGGAGGAGCACTCGGCCACACCTGCGGGTTGGAACCGTAGGTTATCGTTACGCAAGAACGAGGAAGAAGCTGAGCATAGACGGGAGAAAGCGTCACACCGGAAACATTCTCTATCTCGATGTTTATTACTTGAAATTCGCTTATCATATCAGCGATATCGGAGAATATAACGGAGAAGGAGGTCCCGAGCAGATACCAATTCCCACCAGAATCGTGGGCTGTATCGTGATACCAGTTATAGCAGTAAGCAGGAATGGATGGCGAGCCGGACGAGGACGGACTAACGATGAACAGCACAGTGCCTGTTGAAAGAACGAGAGAATACACCCCCG
The DNA here is from genome assembly GCA_021158465.1 of bacterium. Taxonomy (GTDB): domain Bacteria; phylum UBP14; class UBA6098; order 4484-93; family 4484-93; genus 4484-93. The sequence continues at coordinate 9,819 of JAGGUN010000036.1, read as the reverse complement.
AGTCAGTCTCATCTGTGTTTGTCTCGCAGCAACATCCGCCGGGATTGGGAGAATAATTTGTGACGCAGTAAGGTGCATCGGTTACCATAATGACAATGTGCAATGCACCCGCTCGCCAGGGGAAGTTCCTTATTGCGTCGGCGATGGCGTCGAGAGATGTCTCCTCCCAGTCGGCACCCCCACCGGATGAGAGCGCAGCTATCCAGGAGTGGAATGTAACAGGGTTCGATGTGAAACCCCAGCCACCATGCGATGCGTTCACACCGTCGCCAAATGTGCACATGCCAAGTTGATAGTCGTATCCAGCAGCGTCAAGCTCATCCGTGAAATCGTAAAGGTTGTCTCGAACATCGGCAATATCGTCATACATACTGCCGGTCGTGTCTATCACAAAGGCGATGTCCACAGCACCGGTGTCAGTTCGACAGCCGACTACAAGCTCAAAACCATGGTCGTCGGGAACCATCGTCCTGGCATACCCACCACCTACTATTGACCAGGACTTTACAAGAAGCCCATCGGAGGCAAAAACCCCCGCCGATACGGAAAGGACAAAAAGTATTGTAAAAAAGCTCAAGCCTTTTTTCATATGTATTTCCTCTTTAGATTATCGGTTTACTCCAAGCTTCCATTATATATTATATTACTTCTTATATCAATAATCAAGAATTTTCTTGCCGAATCTAAAAGCTGCCCCTAATCCCGACAAATGGTATAAGAGGCAGTCCTTTCTTGGCTGTTTCATCTGCCGAATAGTCGAAGATGTTTTTGTGGTTCGTTATGTTGATGATAGACAAATAAGGTGTTATAACGACCTTCTCTCCGATGGCTCTACTTCCCGATATGTCTAACCTGAAATACGGTTCTGTTTCCCTTGAGTTTCTCTCTTTGCCGTTTGGTGTGTATGGATTTCCCGATGCCAGTTCTCCGGCTGTTCCCAGTGTCCATTTCCCATAAGATAGGGATAACACAGCAGTAACGGTATGTCTCCTTGCAATACTTGGTGAGAAGCTCTCTCCGGCAAATTTCCTGTTGGAGAAGAGGAGTGTATATCCGATATGTCCTGTCATTCTGGCTCCGGTCTTCCCGAACAGAGCCTCGAGCCCGTAAGAACTGCCCTCTCCTATCCAGAAAAAGTCGTTCCAGCGTGCAAGTGAATCCTTATACATCGATATATTGGAGAATTTCGAGTAGAAAAGCTCACCTGTGAGCGTATACTCCTTTCCGAGCCATTTCTGGACGCCAACCGATATATTTGTGCTCTTTGCAGGCTCCGCTTTATCGCTCGGGAAGAACACATCGAAAGGGAAGTCGCTTGTCTCGTCTGCTATGCTGCGAATATACTGGCTTGAGATACCAAAAGCGGATGAAACTGCCAGCTCTTCGTTTATAAAAAACTTGCCCCTTATCCTCGGCTCGAGCATCGAATACCCATCTGGGTGGAAGTAGGTAAAGCCTGTGCCGTATTGAAGGATAAGCTTCTCCGATGCATACCACTTGTCCTGAATAAATAGCCTGAAGCTCGAGATATTGTGCGTGTCGTTGAAGTTCGTATCGCCCGATGCGGTGCCGAGATAGAATATCTTTGTGGTAGCCGTTGTAAGCCCGAAATCCGTTATATGGTCGCCGAGGAACGATGTTATTCTTATTAGACCGCCTCCCTCTTCTATGCTGTTGTCAAAACGGCTCGTGTCCGAATCGTCATCCACTGTCATCTCGAATGATGAGAAGTAGCCCGAGCCGCGGGTAAGATACTTCCCCAGAAGAACCGTTTGAACCCCTCCCTGAATAAGCAGATTGCCACTATTGAAGTATGCCGTTGAATCGCCGGTCAGTTCATCGTTGGAGTTAAGCAGGAAGAAGTCAACTCTACCCGTCGGAGATGTGCCGAACCTTCCCCTCGCTGTTATGTCATAAAAGTCGATAAGAAGGCTCTTCCTGCCAGAGATGACAATGTTCCCTTTCTTCAGGGGGACAGATACACCTCCCCCGAAAAAGAGCAAGTTGATGTCCGCACCTCCAGAGAAGTTCTCGTAATCTCCTACCTTTGGTGTTATCTCGAGAACAGAGCCGATTCTACCACCGAATCTGGGTGGGAGAGCACCCTTATACAGCGTGAGCGACCGCACATTCTCCCCTGAAAATATGGATAATAGTCCTGCTATATGATATGGATTGTATACGCTTGCACCGCCCACGACAACCTTCTGATACTCAGCTCCCAGTCCACGGACATTCATCTGGCAGAAAAGGTCGTTGTAGACAGTTGTGCCAGGGAGCCGGATAACAGACCTCAGTGGGTCTACCTTCTCAATAACTGGAAGAGAAGCGAACTCGCCTTCTGAGAACCTGTTCTGTCCAATGGTTACCTCCTGACGGAACAGCTCCCATTCAGGTGTCTTCTCCGCGACCTCCGCCTTCAGCACCTCGGAAGAGAGTGCTACTGAATACCTTTCCGTTTTGCCCTCCAGGACCTCCACACTGATGCTCGTATCCCTATAGCCGATAATCGTTATGTCTGCTTCATATTCACCTTTTGGTATGTTTGAAAAAAGAAACACACCGTCGGCGTTTGTATATCCGCCATACTTCCCTTCAAGCGACACGGCGACGAACTCGAGAGGATTGTTTGCCTCATCGGTAATATAGAAGAGCAGGTTCCCCCCAGCAAGTGCAGGGCTAACAAGCACCAGAAGGAGTATCAGGCTTCTCGCTGAAGTTCGAACGGAACTCCTTACAAAACTTGCTAAAATTCCCATCGATGATCGCCTTCCTCATTTTCTCCATAAACTCGAGGTAAAAATGCATAGTATGATATGTTGCAAGATGTGGGGCGAGCAGTTCGCCCACATTGAACAGATGCCTTATGTAAGCCTTTGAATATCTCTTGCAGACCTTGCAGGAGCAGTCCGGGTCGATGGGCGTTTCATCGGTAGCGTAAGCACCTGCTTTGACAATGAGCTTCCCTTTCCATGTATAGACCGAGCCGTTTCTGGCGTTCCTTGTCGGCAAGGCGCAATCGAACATATCGATTCCCATCACCACAGCATCCATTATATCAGTCGGCTTGCCTACGCCCATAAGATACCTCGGCTTATCCTCGGGGATGATCGGAACGGTCTCCTCTAAGACAGAGAGCATATCGTCTTTTGCCTCACCGACGGATAACCCACCTATAGCAATGCCTGGGAAATCGATATCGAGTATCTCAACTAAGCTCTTCTTCCTCAGATTGATGTCCGTTCCACCTTGATATATCCCGAAGAGGGATGGCGGATTTGCAACATTCAAGTCCTCAATAAGTTGGATATACTTCCCTTTGCATCTTTTCGCCCAGTTGGTTGTCCTGTTGACTGCTTCCTCAAGTTTATCCCTGCTTGCTGGCAGGCTTATGCAGTCGTCGAACGCCATAATAATGTCCGCGCCAGCTGCAAACTGGATCTCTGTTGCCTTCTCGGGGGTTATGAAATGGTATGAGCCATCGAAATGCGATTGGAAAACTGCTCCCTCATCGTTGACCTTCCTCAGATCCGGAAGGGAAAACAGCTGAAAGCCGCCACTATCGGTTAGGATTGCACCATCCCAGCTTTGGAAGCTGTGCAATCCACCAAGCCTCACTATCTTCTCAATCCCCGGTCTGAGATAAAGATGATAAATGTTATTCAGAATAATCTTCACGCCGAGTTCCTTTAGTTCCCACACAGGGAGCGTCTTGACCGTTCCCTGGGTCCCGACAGGCATGAAAACAGGTGTAGGGATATCCCCGTGCGGTGTATGAAGGATACCCGCTCTGGCAGAGGTTTTGCTGTCCTTGGCAACGAGTTCAAAACTGATCATACATATTAGGAAATTTAAAGATAAACGGGTTATAATCAACAAGAAAGTAAGGCAGATTTCGAGGCTGTCGGTTGAAAAGGTGTTATATTGCCACTCCTGCCTCGCGCATTGCCTCTTTGACTCTGTTTGCAGTCGTTTCGCTTATCGGAGCGAGTGGTGGTCGAAGATTCCCCTCGCAAAGCCCCATAACCGATAGAGCGTACTTGAGCGGTTGAGGGTTGGACTCGATGAAGAGCGCCTTGATGAGATTAAACATCCTTAGATGCAGTTTCCTCGCAGATTCGATATCGCCGTTCTCGAAAGCCTCTATCATATTATGCATCAGGTGAGGGGTGATGTTCGCCACTGTTGATATGACGCCAACTGCTCCAACTGTTAGCATCGGCAGAGTAAGTGAATCGTCACCAGATAGGACGGAGATGTTGCATCCTTTCACAATCTTTGAGACATTGTCGAGGTTTCCGCTTGCCTCCTTTATCCCGACGATATTTGGATGGGAGGACAATCTGATAACTGTCTCTGGGTCGAGCGACCTTCCCGTGCGCGATGGAACATTGTAAAGCACAACCGGCGAGGCGACTTCTGCTACCTCGGAGAAATAGCGATACATCCCCTCCTGTGACGGCTTGTTCCCGTAGGGTGTTATGACGAGGGCATAGTCTGCGCCAAGCTTCTTTGCCCTTGTTGCTAACTGTTTTGCCTTCCATAGGCTTGGAGCACCGCATCCAGCAAGAACAGGAAGCTTGCCACCAACAGCCTCCAAAACAGTCGAAAGGAGCTTATCTCGCTCCTCATCTGTCAGGGTAAACGATTCACCTGTACAGCCGGCAACAAGAATGCCGTCGGTATTGTTGTCAAGGTGGAACCGAACAAGCCTTTTCAAAGCCTCGATGTCGAGTTTGTCATCCTTGGTGAAAGGTGTGGCAAGTGCAACGATACAACCATTGAGCATAGTCTACCTCCCCTGTATGTTAAATGTTATCTCCTCCGACCAGGAAACGGCGGCAAAGCCGACATATCCGAACTCGTTGGAGGATTGCTGTATTTCCCCGTTGAACAGCCCGACGGAGACCGTTGCGGAGCCTGTCTCCTGAAAATAGCTCCCTGGAACCACAAAAGACTCTATTCCACCTATGAATGTCGTATCTACCCACATGGTCCGGAGATGAATGAATGAGCCATCGGCAAGAGCTGTCCTGCTCCACTGGACGACAAGCTCGTTCCCCGCTGGGTGGTATGTTGTCGGCGTAGGTGATATGACAGAAACCCCTCCAGGGATGGTTCGAGAGAGGGACAAGCTCTCCTGATGTGATACAACAAGTAGTTCCATAGGGGTTGAGTAACCTGCATCGGGTATCTCCGCCTCGTAGACGCCAAAATGTGGCTGATACGGCACGGAGTGGCTATTTATATACACATAGGCGGTTGTATCCTTGCATCCTTCATACTCGACAGTCAACCTGATGAGGGTATTACCTGCCGGACGCTTTGCGACAAATCCGGAGACAGAGATTTTACCTTCGAATAAGCTGGGCGTGGTCGGAGAGGTCGAGCATCCGGAAAGAGTTAACAAGATAAGGGATGTGACGATGTATTTACACATTGAACCTAAATAGGATAACATCTCCATCCTTGACAATGTAGTCTTTTCCCTCGAGCCGCAGCAACCCCTTTTTCTTCGCGAGATTTGTATCGAAGTTGACGGATGCCAACTCGTTGAACGATATTACCTCTGCCCGTATGAACCCCTTTTGTATATCTTTGTGGACGGTGCCTGCTGCATGAAGCGCGTCTGTTCCAGCTTTGACTGTCCAGGCGCGAGCCTCATGCTCGTTTGCCGTTAGGAACGAGATAAGACCGAGGAGATTATACACCTTTTTTATCAAGAAGTCCGCACCAACGGGTTCAAGCTCGAACTCATCGATAAGCTCCCTTCGCTCATCATCGGGTAGAGATGCCAGCTCGAGCTCAAGTTTTACATTCATAGGAAGTGTATCTGTGCCAGCAAGGGAAGAAAGCCTATCTGCTAAGGCTTCTGCCGTCTCTTTGTAGTCGTCGTTATGGTTGAGAAGATAGAGAATGGGTATCCCGGATGCGAATGAATAGTTCCTCGTTTTCTCTACCTCTTTCTTGTCCAACGGTATCTGCCGCACTGGGATGCCGGATTCGAGAGAGCCTTCGAGTCTCGTAAGGAGTGCCCTTTCACGCTCCAATTCCTCTCGTTCCTGTGTTGATGCCCCTTTTTTGATGTATCTTTCAATTGTGCCGAGCCGTGTCTCAATTGCCTTCACATCATTCAGGATAAGTTCTGAATCTATTTCCTTTATATCCTTCTTGGGGGAGGGTTTTTCCCTTGTTACCGGGTCGTCGAATAGCCTGACAGGAACGATAAGTGCGTCTGCATCCTTTATATCAGGTAGCATACGGGAGGAGAGTTCTGGTATTTCCTCTATCTTTATCTCGGGGAATGTTGTTTTTTGGGAGGAGTACACCTCGGCGAGCTGACTCACCCTCTTGTCTGCTATCCTGCAAACGGTGAGCCTCTTTTCACCAAATCTTCCCCCTGTTTCCTCTCTACCCGAGAGCAGATTAAACAGTGTAGATTTTCCGCAGCGGCGAAGTCCAACAATCCTTGCTATCACCCTCTACCTCTTTAGGATGCGTATCACCTCTTCGGTTGTTCTATCGACTAACTCCTTCGTTTTCCCTTCGACATTGAGCCTCAGGAGCGGCTCCGTGTTAGACGGGCGGAGGTTGAACCAGACATCGTTGCCGATGACTGACACTCCGTCCAGCTTCTCAACCTTGAACCCCTTTTTGAGAAACTCCTGTTCTACTTCCTTCATCTTCCCCCTCTGGTCGGAGACACGGCTGTTTATCTCACCGCTTCGGTAGTATCTTTTGAATTCGGATATGAGTTCCGACAAGGGTTTTTTCTCCTTCGATATTACCTCGAGGGCAACTGCGAGTGCAATAAGCCCCGAGTCAGCGAAGTAGTTGTTTCTGAAATAGAAGTGCCCTGAGTGCTCGCCACCGATGATTGCGTTATGTTTTCTCATAAGCGGCTTGATAAATGCGTGCCCCACACGAGAGCGGATCGGAACACCACCGTACTTTTCAATGAGCTCAGGCACTACCCTTGAGCATATGAGGTTATAGACAACCGTTGCACCGGGGTTCTTCTGGAGTATCCCTTTGAGGATAAGCGCGAGTAGCATATCGCCACCGACGAGTTCGCCGCGCTCATCTACAAGGAAGACCCTGTCAGCGTCTCCATCGAAGGCAGCACCGAGGTCAAACCTTTCCTCGACAACCCGGCGGCGGAGCTCAGCTGTATTCTCGGAGGCTATCGGGTTGGCAAGATGATGTGGGAACGAACCGTCAAGCTCAAAGTACATACCGGTTAGCCTGCAAGGTAGATGCTCGAACAGGAGCGGAACAACCTTCCCTGCCATGCCGTTCCCCGCATCGACTAAGATCCTCAAAGGGGCGATCTTTTCCCTCTCGATGAATGAAAGGATATGCTCTATATATGGAGCCAACAGATCAATCTGGCGTATCTTCCCTGGATGTTTTGATTTCGGAAACCCTCCTTTTGAGACCATCTGTTTTATCTCCGGCAGACCGCTTGCACCGGACATAGGGGTTGCTTCCCGACCGCATATCTTGAACCCGTTATACTCCGGAGGGTTGTGCGAAGCTGTTATCATCACCCCTCCAGGGAGGCTGAACCTCCCAACACCGAAATATAGCGCATCGGTGGAGACAAGCCCACAGTCTATCGCATCACTTCCAGAATCAATTATCCCACGGGTTAGGGCGGAGAATAGCTTATCCGAGGATAACCTCATATCGCGCCCAACAAGTATCTCCCCACCAAGCTGTTTGGCTGTTGCATACCCTATCCTGTATGCGATATCCTCGTCCAGTTCATCTGGATAGATCCCTCGGATGTCATAAGCCTTGAAGATCCTATCGAGAGATTGCTTCATATCACCACTCCTCCTTCTTCCTCTGTATGATACCATCTGTACACCCTCGGTAGGAGGAGCGCTCCAAGTAGTATGAATATGGTAATCCCGGGAAGCGAGTAGTAGAAACTTTTCATGATGAACTGTCCAGGCTCCTCCCTTATCCCAACAGGTGTTCCTTTCAGTGTGTATGTCAGGATGGCATAGCTAACCCGCCCGAACATAATCGAGAGAGCAGCTGCGACAAAACCACCCTCTATGTCCTTCCTCGAATCTGAGAATATCCTCTCTGACCAGAGTGATATCCCGACAAGCTCGACAATAAGCGGAATGAGGAGATTGGTCATCGGGAGGTTATACATAATGTTGCACAGAATCGGCAGAACAAGAGCAGCCAGCAGCCCGTAGAACCTGCTCAAAAGTATCGTCAGGTAGAATACAACAAAATGAAATGGCAAAAGTATCTTGTCGAAGGGCGGAATAAAGATATACAGAAAGAACGGATAGGAGATGATAAGAGGAATGAATACATTCTTGAAATCAACGAGCTTTTCCCTTTTCCTCGACTTAAAATTTCCCATAGTTGATCACCGGTTGATATGAGTATCTAAATGTTATGTATCGCTCCGGGAAGATCCCATAGGTTCCCGTGACAGCGAGCTTGACAAAATGGTTATCAGGCGTCTTCACGCAGTAGGTTCTTCCGGATAATACAACCTCCATCTCTTCGGTGTTCCAGCCGGAATCGTCCGTCTCTGTGTAGTCTGAGAATGCACCATCACCCAGAACCTTGATGCGGGAGATAACAGAATTCCAGACAGGAGACGGGTCGAAGACAAGATGCGGACTCTTTAGGCAAAGGAGTCCAGCCGAGTCGTTCTCGGCGACTGTTCCAAGATATATATCAACGAAGTTTGCGTTCTCCGATGTCATCAAAAAGGGCATCCCATCCGAGAAGTCGAAGCCTGATTCGCCGCCTGAGAAATACTCATAGATTGTTCCATCTCCCAGTCGGACAACTGCCGCATCAACCTCCTCCGATAGCTCACTTTCTCTGTACTCCCCGTTTTTATTCCGAGCCGAGGACACAGCAAAATAGTATATCACCCCCTCGGAAAGCTCCGCTACAAGGACAGTTGTATCCGGGGTGGGAGCTGGATTATACCTCAATGAAGTGAGTGAATCCTCATCGATTAGTTCAAATGAGCGTGTGGAAAGGTATAGGAAGTAACCTGCGAAGTCGTGGAGTGTGTCCTTCAAGCAACGCTCCCAGGAAACCGTTATTTCCCCTTCACCTGCCTCGAAATCGATACCTTCTGGAGCAGGTAGCAATATCCTTGCTGTGAATGAACACTCTTCCGTTGGGCTGGACAGGAGATAACTTCCTCCCTCGTTGAGGGCTGCCCTTATATGCACAAAGTAGGTCGAATCCTCGATAAGATTCTCTATCCTGTAAGATGTGCTGTCGATAGGTGTGTCGTTTACAAGGTATGGCAGAAGCTCCGAGAAGCCGGAGAACTCAGCGATAGAACGGTTTGCCATGAAAATGAAGTAGCCTGCGAAGTTCTCTTCACCTTCGCTCCCTGAGGGTTCCCAGGAGAGCGTGACATAGAGGTCCCCTTCGCTTACTGTTAGGTTCTGTGGAGCGGAGGGTGCTGTCGGTTCCTCGGGCGGTGTCGTCTCCTTCGAGCAAGCAAGAAAGATAAATACCAGTCCAAGGATAAAGACCAATATCTTCCAGTTGTCCGAGTGCAAAAGCACCGAAACGAAGCGGAGAATTGCCCGAAGCACCATTTTACTTGCCTCCTTCAAGCCTTTCTATTTCCTCCTTTATTTGTTCAACTACTTCCAGGTTATAGATTTCCTTTTTATTGTCCCTTTGGGTTGAAAATACAATAAACACTTTTCCACCGAAATTTTCCTCAAATTTCTTATGTGTCCTGCCAAGCCATTCCTTCCATCTGTATATCTCTGGAGTTTGTTCATAGGTTATAGGTTTTATTTGTAAACC
>JAGGUN010000003.1 GCA_021158465.1 bacterium | reverse complement strand
TCGTCACAACAGGAAGGGAATTCAGCACCACAGGTCCGATATGGTATCCGACATCCCCTGTTGCGATATTGCCGCTGGTGTCGTAGGAGACAAAGTGGAACTGGTGGATTAGATGCTTGCGAAGACCGGTATAAGTGGCAGAATATTCGCAGCCTGCTGTGTATGAGCAAGTGGTATCGGTGCGGGTCATAAGTATCTCGAACGATGTGTCCGGGTCAAGTATCACCACCGCAATATAATCGGGCGGCGCCCCGAAAGGATGCTGATACATAACCGAGTAACTGAAATCTGTGGAGGCATAACCTGTGTCGGGGGAAACATCACCACCGGATAGAACAGGACCAACAGCGGCGGTAAGTGTGGTAAGCCCGAAATTGTCATAAGGAGCGGATGTAAGAGAACCAATATCCTCACCGACCTCGTGCCCACAGGTATCGATGAACGATATGTGCATAACATCGCCCTCATGCCAGCCAGATGGGAAGTTACCAACATTGACAACCCACACTCCACCAGAATAGGTGCAGCCGGAGTCAGCCTCCGTCAAGACCTCATAATCACGCCCGACAATGCTGGCACGAAACTGAATGCAGCCATCAGGGGGAACGGTCATCCCATCGGAGCGGACAATCTGCCCTATAACATTGTGGCTCACTCCCTGGGCAAAAACCGCACCCTGAAGCAAAAATAGCCCCAGTATCACCAACAGAGCCATCCTTTTCATCTCTGCCTCCTTGGTTTCATTTTACTATTATCTTCCTTACCTTGTCCCTGCCCCCGGAGGATACCCTGACAAAATATACCCCGGGAGGAAGAGCTGACACCTCGATATATTTTCTGTTTTCTACATATAATATTTTCTTTCCTGTTATATTGTAGACCGAAACGCCGAGAGCATCCTCCGGCAGTGTGAGAGACACATATCCATCCGCTGGGTTCGGATAGAGGGAAAAGATAGTCTCGGTGCTTCCTTCTTCCTCAACAGGCAGGGTTACCTGCCCGACATCCTGGGTCGGCTCATCGTTCAGAACACAGGAAAAGTTATACTCTTCACCCACACAACTGTCATAAAAATATATATGAAGTATATCGCCGCTATGCCAAGGAGAGGCAAAATTCCCTGTGTTGACAACCCAGCAGGCATATTCCCCCCAATATCCACAACCGGGGGAGTCTTGAGTAAGCGTATCGGAGCGGTTATCGTTCAGCCAGGCAACAAATACAATGCACTCCGTAGGGGGAATGGTTACCCCATCGCTTCTGACGAGCGTCCCCGTGACATTGTGGCTTATCTGTGCCGATACCGGCATAGCAAACATCAAAAGCAAGATTACCAAGATAAGTGTTCTTCTCATAACACTCCCTTGTTGTTGTCGGGGCAGAGGAGCTCCCCTGCCCCTTAAATAGCATATTTACTTAACAAACACCATTTTCCCGACGGATGTGAAACTGCCAGCCTGCATTCTGTAAAAGTAGATACCAGCAGATACCACATTCCCGCTCTCGTCCGTTCCATCCCAGATAGCGGTGTAAGAACCGGCAGGCTTCGTATCGCTGACAAGCGTCTTCACATTCTCACCAAGCAGGTTTATCACATCGATGGTGACAAACTCTTCCTTTGGAAGGTCAAATGTAACCGCTGTCGCCGTATTGAACGGATTAGGATAGGCACTGCCGAGTCGGAAACTATTCGGAATAGCAGAAATTCCAGGCTTCTCGAGCCTCGTCACAGGCAAGTAATCGAGCTCACAATCATAAGAAGCCAAAACCCTATCTCCATCAAGGATGTCTATATGGAGAATATCGCCAACCTTCCAATGCGTCGGGAAGTTGCCAACCTGAACGGCAAGGATATTCTGCTCCAACGCACAACCGAACGAGCTCTCCGTCAGGACCTCATCTTCACGCCCGACGATGTATGCTCGGAAGGATGTCCCTTCTGTTTCCGTCCAGACAAGCTTCGGTCCCCAGGCATATTCACTGCCATCGACAATATCGGTTGACAGCTTGCGAAGCGAATAGGATGGCCAGGTCCCGTTTTCCGTCACACTAACCATATACGGATAACCACGATATACATCGAAGTTAAATATCGATGTTCCAACTACCCACTGCTCCCAGCCTCCACCGGGAACCCATCTTGCAACCGCATCGCAGTTCGGAATATCCGTATAAAGGTCCTCCGCATCCTCAATATATGTTATAGGGAGCGGAACGGTGATCGCATTCCAGCAAGATGTCGTTGTTCTGATAAGGTCGAAGTATATATCCGTTGCACCTGGAGGCGTTCCATAAAGCGTCAGCACACCATCGTCGGAGGTGGCAAGCCAGACCGCCATACCATCGGTAACGGGGAAATCGAATATGGGCGTCCCAGTTACCCACTGCTCCCAGCCGGAACCTGCTACATACCTCGAAACCGCCTCGAAGTTCGGTGTAATCGCCGGGAAGGCATGGGCACTATCAAGAGAAGGCATAACAAGCGCCTTGCCAACCGAGGTGAAACCCGTTCCAAGCGCAAAATCAAACTCGCCAACTGTGCCAGAAATGTCTCCATAGTTCGGACCAGTATCCTTTGCTCGAACAAAGTAGAAGTAGTTGTTATCCGCATCTCCCCTGACATCGGCACCACCTATATCATCATCGATAAACGACGTCAGCCCCGTCGTGCCGATGAGCGTTGCATCACCAAGTCCGCCGTAAGGCTCTGTCAGACGATACACCTCATATTCGATATTAATACTCGGGTTTATCTCAGGTGTCCCATCTTCACCAACCGTTACAGCATCCCAGCTCAACTGCCAGTAGTTTGCACCGTAAGGAGCAATATCTATTCCAGTTACACCATCAGGAGGAATATTGTCCTCAGGGGCATAGGAACCGATAGGTATTCTGCCAGATGTCAGGACAAAATCCTCAGCAGAAAGCAGGCGGGAAGGTGCATTGGCAGTTATGATGTAGCTGTAGTCGTAAGTGTCGAACGAGCCGCCACAGGTGAACTTGAACATAATGGAATCACGAGCAGCGGGCATTATCGTATCTATCGGAACCCAGAGGGTATCTGCAGAAAGGTCCACATCACGGTAGAAGATATACTCCGTTACCTCGACACCGCCGGGAACAAAACCAGGACTATAAGGGTCGTTCTCCGAGAGGTCGGAAACGAGCACAAGCGTATCCCCTTGGTCGGATGGATTATCGTAGATATAGACAAAGTCCGGCAGGTCAAGCACCTCGATTATCGATATGGGGTCGGAGACATCCATCAAGGGTGGACCATCGAGCGACCGAACGGTTATCCTCAATCCAACCATAGGAGCATTAACGGTGAACGAAACCGTTATCGTCCCGTGCGTGAGATAGAAAGGAGACGACGGAAAATCAACAAGCGATGAGTCCTTGTTAGCAAGAACCTCCAGAGGATAAGAGTAAGACGAATCGATGCTCTCATCGCTGCGGCAGGCTGTTATAGTCATATCAAAAGGAACTCCAACAAAACCATACTCCGGTCCCTCTATGACAAGATAGGTGCCATAGTTGTTTATGTAATAGCGAATCACTCTTGTCGTATCATTACCCCTGCCGTCGACAGCACGGACCTTGAGCTCATACTCTCCATCGGCAAAACAGGTGATAGGCCACCAGTAGTAGTCTCCCGCCTGATTTGCTACATTCCAATCCGCAACGGGTGAACTCCAGTCCGAGCTCGACCAGTTCCAATAAGCTCCAAGCTCTTCGCTGTAAAAGGCAAACAGAACGCTGTCAACATAACTGACAGATGTATCCACGACATGAACCTTCACCGTGTCAAGCCACTCGGCAGCATTGTAAATCGACTCGGGAAGCGGATATACAGGGGTTATAACAGGTGCTGTTCTGTCGAGATCGAATGTGTCCTCAAGCTCGGGCACCTCAATGTTGCCAAGATGGTCGTAGGCTCTGGTGTAAAGCTCATACTGACCGTCGAGCATATCATCCAGAGGCATCGGATACGACCAGTACAATGTGTCATCCTCGAGAACATTCACACCAGCGAGCACCCAGGAGCCAACACCTACCCACTCCGTCCCGTTCCACCAGAGATGTTTATCCCTGTTATAAATCATAAGCCTGGTGGAATCAACATATGTGAACTGACTGTCGGTGCTCCATCCTTCAATTGCCTCACCGTTCGCAACCCAGCTCGCCGCATTGTAGAATGTGGTATCGATATTCGTTACCTCGGAATGAGGACGAGTCCTGTCGTAGTAAAGCCACCAGACAGAATCTATCTCACTGTGATTCAGGGCACGGTCATAAGCAAGAGCATATATCTTGAAAATCCTCGTCTCCCCACCGGGAACAAAATCATACAGGTAATGGTCACCAATCGTATGAGTAGCAGGATTCCAGCGGCGAAGCGCACCCCAGGTCGATGTCGAATCATCCCAGTATTTGCCAGTCAGCGAATCGTATATCGCCACATACACCTCACCGATACCAGAGGAGTCATCGCTGGCGATAACAGAGATTGTGTCTCCCCAGCCGGAGGGAGGATAAATACCTGCATCAGGATAGATAACCTCCACCATAGGTGATGTGTTGTCAAATATAATACTGACAATATCGGGCGTTTCCTCATGGTTGCCCGCAACATCGACACCCCAGGCATATATCGTGTATGCAATGCCGGGCTCGGGCAGCTCTCCCACCCACAGGGTGTCATCATACAGCTCTGCCTCAAACCAGACCGTATCCACTACCCAATCAGTTCCACCATTCCAGAAACATCCAGTATCATTCTCGACGGCGTAATAAACAGAATCAGGACCGCTCGTGGCATCGAATATCTTACCATATACACTATCGGGCCAGTTCACATCGTTCATCCAGCCAGTATTGAGATTGGTTATCTCTGTGCTGGGGTCCTCGGTATCTATCCCAAACACCCCGAAAGCCAGTATCGTATCAGGAGAGGTAAGAGGCTCTCCCTGCGATGGATAGTTCTCGTCATGGAAATAAACTATTTCTCTTACATCCACCAACCCCTGATGCGAAGCCCCCTCATTGTAAAGTGAGAAATCAAACTGCCCGAAGTCGCCCGCCTCTATTCTGTCCTGAAAGGCAGTCGTCGGGGCACCAAGACCACCAACACCCGTTATCTCCGTTGTCGTGGAGGGAATATAAAGCTCAAGATAGTGGCTGTACGATGTAAGAGAATCAGCTGTGGCATAATCACCGGCTAAATTCCCCAGAATAGATGTCAAACGGAGCGTATCAGATTTGTTTAACCATGGAACATCCGTGTGCATATCGAAGAGGTCAAACTCCGGCGGATACTGAATGTTCATATCCTCCGTGTTGTCCACATAGTCCACATCTGGGGCTGTGCCTGTGTTGTTCGCAACCCCCCAGGACATATCGACAACGAACTGCTCCTCCAATGCCCCTGTCGCATCCTGATTCGGCGCAGCCTCTATCAGGAAGAAAAGAGTTGTATCCGAACCACCCGCAAAATCCCTTAAGATAAACATCGTGTCAATAAGAACGGATGGAACCGGATTAAGGGTACTGTTGCGAATGCAGATAGCAACAGAATCTATTGCATCATCACCAGTGTTGCGAACCTCCGCCATCAGCCTGAAACGCTCACCCTCAGTTACATCGGGAGAGTTTGGCACATCACCAGCAACAAACTCCGTGGATTGGAAAACCAGATGAGCAGGAGCCTCAATCTTTATCAAGAGGTCGTTGTCCGTTATGTGCTCCACAACGAGGTCGCCATCACCGTCGGTGCCGCCTATAATGTGAGCGTAAAGAGAATCCTTGTGAGGGGAAAACAGCTTGACACCTCTGAGTGGATGCCCAGCAACACTAAAATATACCGAGTCAATCTGCCCCGAACGAAGAACAGAGAGCGTATCAACCGAAGGAGAAACAGTATAGTAATCTGCGCTAAGTTCCACCACTACATCATTGCAATCTGTCGGGGATAAGCTCGAAAGCACTACCCAGACACCAAATGTCTGGTCACTGTCAGCCTCATAGTCAAATGTATCAACAGCCTCCACACGAAGGTCGGAGTTCAAGCGGAGAATGTTTATGTAACCGTTCACCAGAACCTCCGCATACAAGCCGCCAACAAAAAGCAGCACAACGAACAATGCAAGAGAAAACACCAACCTTTTCATCTCAACCTCCTTGTTAAAAAAGAAGAAACCATATCACTCCTCTCCACTATTTCGAAAACAAAATAGAATAAAAAGAACTAAATGTCAAGGATTTTTTTCGCATTTCTATGATTTCCTTTAAAATCTGCAAAATTTCTTATGTCAAGCATTAGATAAAAACCGATAATGTCTTGCATATCAAGATATTAACCCAACTTCTACGGAATTCAACGCACCCACCACTTGAAATAGTAAATAACCATAACCGTGAATATAAGGCTTATAACATTGAATTTGAGCATCAAGCCGAATGTCAATTTCAGGGCAACCAGGTCGACCGTTACCGTCTCTATCCCAAAGTCGACCCCTTTCGTGAAAAAGAGCTTAACCACACCTGTTGGAAAGAAGAACTCTACAAGCTGTCCGACAAGTGCTCCAGATACAATAGCGATAATGATAGTAAGAAGGAGCATCCAGAAGCGTTCTTTACGCATACCCTTCCTTCAAGGATTCAAATATTCCGAGACCATCCCTGCTGCCCAGAATCAGCTCCGATGCCCTCTCAGGGTGCGGCATCATCCCGAGGATATTCCCGTTCTCGTTTATAATCCCTGCGATGCTATTCATAGAGCCGTTTGGATTCGATTCCTCGGTTATGTTACCATTGCTATCGCAGTAGCGAAAGAGAACAAGTTTTTTTCTCTCTATCTCATCCAGCATATCCGGTGGTGCAAAGAAATTGCCCTCGTTGTGGGCAATCGGCAGCCTCAGAACATCACCAACATTATATCCTCTTGTGAACGGCGTATCGTTCCTCTCCACACGGATATAGACATACTGACACAGAAACGATAAGCTCTTGTTCCTCACAAGCACCCCGGGCAGAAGTCCAGATTCTGTCAGTATCTGGAAGCCGTTGCAGATACCGAGGACAAGACCGCCGGATGCAGCAAAATCTCGAATTGCTCCCATTATCGGGGAAACACGCGCTATTGCACCTGCACGAAGATAGTCGCCGTAGGAAAAACCTCCCGGAAGGATAACAAGGTCAACAGGCGGGATATATCTCTCCTTGTGCCAGAGGAATACCGTATCGATGCCGGCGATATTGTGTGATGCCCAGTAGCAATCCCTGTCGCAGTTGCTGCCGGGAAAAACTACTACTGCCGCTTTCATACCTGCTCCACCGTCACAGTGTAATCCTCTATGATGGGATTGGATAGGAGCTTGTCTGCCACCTTCTCCATATCCTTTCTTGCGGAATCGGCGGATGGTGCCTCGAGCCTTATTATGAATATCTTCCCGGTGCGAACCGAGCTAATTCCTTTGTATCCGATGGAGGCAATCGCCCCTGCGATGGTATTCCCCTCCGGGTCGAGAACGCCCTCTTTCCTCCTGACATAGACCTTAACCGTAAATTCTGGCATATCGTTCCTCCCGACGCTCATTCATTTCAGATATATTATCCGCTTTGTTGCTGACCTGTTGCCAGCCGTTGCACGGATGAGATAGACACCGCTGGCGATGGATTCCTCCGGTTTCCAGACCAGATTTGCTGGAGCTGACCGGGGGATGGTTTTGCTCCATACACAATTCCCCCGCAAATCGTATATCTCTATTTCCGCTCCAGCAGGCGCGGTGATGGCGACTGACGAATTGAATGGATTGGGGGAAACATTTATTGCGAACCGCTCGGGCAGAGCATTCTCGCTTATCCCATCCTCCGGCGACAACTTCACTACCCAATAATCACCCCAGCCGTGGTTTCCACTGACATCGCCATTATTGGACCTGGATTCTCCCGCGACGATGTATCCGCCATCGAAGGTCTGTTGAATGGAATACGCATAATCCCAATAACTTCCGCCGAGGCATTTCTGCCAGACGATATCGCCCGCAGAATCCAACTTCACTACCCAATAATCATACCCGCCGTGGTGTCCGCTGACATCGCCATCATTGGACTCGGAATATCCCGCAACGATGAACCCGCCATCGGATGTCTGTTGAATGGACCATGCCTCATCCCAAGAACTTCCGCCGAGTGATTTCTGCCAGACGAGATCCCCCGCAGAATTCAACTTCACTACCCAATAATCCCGCTCGCCGTGGTTTCCGCTGACATCGCCATCATTGGAGTTGGAATATCCCGCGACGATGAACCCGCCATCGTCGGTCTGTTGAATGGAATACGCATAATCATAACCACTTCCGCCGAGGCATTTCTGCCACTGAATAGTCGGCTGGGCAAATACAGCACCGGCAAAAAGAAACAGCACAAAGACAACAAACACACCCTTTCTCATCTCACTTCTCCTATATTTTTACTTTTCAATCAACCTTAATTTAATCCGC
>JAGGUN010000048.1 GCA_021158465.1 bacterium | reverse complement strand
TTCAGGCTAACGGTCAACGGAGTCGATTACTTTATCAGCGACCCCGAGCTTGACTGGACACCGCCGTATCTCACCTGGCATCCAAGCACACCCTGGCCAAGCGGTATATGGGTCGAGTTCTCAACCGGTCCTGTCGCCGACAATATCGGATGTTACGGTGATACAGTTCATTGCAACTTTCAGGTGGATACAGGACCACCATGGGCATACAACGAGCAGCCAGACTCCCACTTTGTTTATGTGGCCGACCCGACAATATCGGTGAACATCGCCGATGACATCTCGGGGATCGACCCATCGACTATTGTTGTGAGTGTTCAGGTCAATGGTGTGACCTTGGACCCATCAATGTACACGATATCCTGGGATGGCACGACACTACATTTTGATGGAATGGTATTCGAGAACCTGGATTCTGTATACATATGTCTGTTAGATGTTGCAGATTCCCCAACCTACGACTACTGCGAGCCGAACCATCTCGAGGAGCCATATTGCTGGTGGTTCGTTGTGATAATCGACATTACAGGACCGGAGGCGGAGATTATCGAGCCGTTGCCTGAAACATACACCGCATGCGAGGACCAGAGGATTATTATGACGGTATTCGACTCGAGCGGGGCGGATTTCTCCACCGTTCAGCTTGAGATTAATGGGGTGGTGTACAATTCGAGAAGCCCGTACCTGACATACTCGAACGATACGCTCTACTTTACACCGCCCGACAGCTTCTGGGCAGATGCGGAAACCGTGAATGTCTCACTCCTGACCTTCGACGACATTTACGGTAATCCGCTCCAAGGGGCACCTATAAGCTGGACATTCTATACCGACTTCTCGCCTCCAGTGCTATCCGACTTTTTCCCAGAGGATACGACGGTCACCACGCCTACACCAGTCATCTCCGCCACGATATACGATTCCATGAGCGGAGTTGATCCGACATCTATCGGGATCGAGATAAATGGGGTCTATTACGGATACGACGCCCCAGGCGTCCACTACGATACGCTTACAGGAGAGTTCGAGTTTCACCCGGAAGAGGCAAGGCTGGCGTTCGCCGACAATGAAACAGTTACCGTTTGCTTCTACAATATCTACGATACTCCGGATTACTGCGCACCGAATGTGATCGACACAACCTGCTTCATATTCTATGTCGATTTAACAGGACCTGTCGCGGAGATTGTTCAACCCTTGCCAGAAACATACACCGCCTGCGAAGACCAATCGATTATTATCCACCTCTTCGACGAGGAGGGGGTAAATAGCGACAGGATATATCTCGTGATAAACGAGGCAGGATACAGCACATCCGACCCGGCTCTGAACTACAATCCGAGGGATTCTATACTTGTTTTCTCACCTGGAGCAGGGTTCTGGGCGGATAATGAAACGGTTTATGTTTCGCTTGATTCTGCGTTCGATATAAACGGCAACCCGCTGACAGATGCACCGCTCGAATGGTCATTCTACACCGACTTCTCACCACCGTATTTTGAGAATATGCTGCCAGCATCAGATTCGCTTGTGGCAACGGCATCCCCTGTCATCTCATTCGATATATTCGATGATATGTCCGGTGTGGAGCCGACATCGATTGTCGTTACAATCAACGATACGATCTCTTACGGTGTGGAGAGCCTCGGGGTATCATTCGATGGTGAGCATTTTGAGATAAACACCGCCCTTGCAGGATTTGTCTTTGCCGATGGTGAGACACTGACAGTCTGCATCGATGCGGAGGACAGACCCGACTACTGTGACCCGAACCATTCGCACGAGTGCTGGAGCTTTGTCATCAGTCTGCTTGGACCGTATGCCAATATCGTAACACCAATGGATGGGGACATCTCCAGCTGCAGACCACAGATAATCGCTATGACAATCACCGATGAGCAGGGTGTGAACGATGCAACAATCGAGCTTAGGATAAACGGAACGCCCTATTCTGTGTCTGACCCGCAGGTTATCTTCCGCAACGACACGCTGTATTTCATTCCAGCAGATTCTATCCCCTGGCCAGACGGCTCAACCGTCCATATCGAGCTTATATCTGCCGATGATTCGCTCGGAAATGAACTGACTACGCCGCTCGATTGGAGCTTTATCGTCGATATATCACCGCCAGTATTCAGTGAGGAAACGCCTTACAATCTCTCCTGGGTGGCGGATTCTGTCCCTGTTATCTCTGTTCACATTGCCGACTCCGTATCGGGAATTGATATATCGCTCGTCCTGCTGACCATAAACGGGGTTACATACCACATAGGAGACCCAGGCGTCGTTTGGTTGCCCGATACATTATCGGATATATCCGAGGGGATGCTCTACTTCTACCCTGAATCTGCCGGCGTAGTCTTCTCGCATGCCGAGACCGTCCTCGTAAGCGTATCCGCCGGAGACTCCCCTACGCTATGCGACCCGAACACAGGCGAAACCTCATGGGAGTTCTATATCGATATAATCGGTCCAAGTGCTACCGCTCCGTTCGATGGGATAATCGTCTCTTGCTATGACACATTCTTCACCATACCGGTATTCGACCATATACCTGCTTCCCATGGTGTTAGGTTTGCCCAGTTTGCCGGGACAATCAACGGAGAACCTTTCGAGGTTATTCCTGTGGGGATAGACTGGGCAGGAGATACCCTGCTCACACATATATCGTTCGAGGAGTTTGATAACAACGACACGGTAAGAATCAATCTCCTGGCGGCAGAGGATTCACTCGGCAATCCGAAGAGTGCCGATATGGAGTTTGTGTTCTATGTTGACAGGGAGGCACCACACATATACAGCGAATTCCCACCAGCAGGTACGGAGGTTGCCGACTCACGACCAACTATCACATTCGATATAACCGATAATATGGCGGGTGTGAACCTCTCGAACATACTTGTTGCTGTCGATACTATTCCAACAGATACAAGCTGGATACTCGTTGGAAGCACGGGGTATCTTACCATAACGGATTCGACCGTTACATTCGATACCGACGGGGCAGGGATGAGCTTCTCCGGTGGAACGGTCGTTCGAGTCTGCGTGAGGGCAGAGGATACACCCGATATGTGTGATGTGAATCTTCTCGATACCTGCTGGACATTCACAATCCCTGTGGGACCGCCGGCGCCTGTCATAATCGAGCCGCTACCGGAGACATATACCGCCTGCGAAGACCAATCGATAATAATGAATATAACGGACATCGATGGCGTCAACCCGTCAAGCATAACGCTTGAGGTGAACGGGACAGAATTCACCACTGACGATACGGAATTGAGTTATGACCTATCAACAGGTGAACTTATCTGGACGCCGCTTCCGACAGAATACTTCACCGACGGAGAAATAGTAACGGTCAGGCTAACATCTGTTTGCGATATGCTGTCAAACTGCCTCGATTCCCTTGTCGTTTGGAGCTTCACGGTCGATTTGACGCCACCCGAGATATCAGGACTAACACCGCCTGAGGGTTACATCTTTGCAACGAGAACACCAACATTCGAATTCGACCTGTCCGATAGGTTATCCGGTCTCGATGAGGCAAGCGTTATACTGACTGTGAACGGAGCAGAATACAGTTTGACCTCCGCAGGCGTAAGCTGGTCGGATGGGCATCTTGTCTTCTCGTCCGACGAGGCAGGACTCTCATTCTGTGGCGGGGACACGCTCTTCGTCTGCCTCACAGCAGGGGATATGCCCGACTACTGTCCACCGAATATACTCGACAGCTGCTGGATTTACACAATCGAGACAGGTGGACCTGTTGCCTCACTCATATCACCGCGGGACGGTGTGATATCCGCCTGCGACCCACAGGAGATAGTTATCTTGTTGACTGACTCGAACGGTGTTGACGATGCGACCATCCATTTTGTTGCAGGTGGCGTGGAATACACAATTGATTCGACATATCTGACTTACGACGACGATACCCTGCTTTTCTCACCACCTGTGGGGTTCTTTGCCGATGGTTCAACTGTCTCATTCCTGCTTGATAGAGCAGATGATATTTTATGCAACCCGCTTACAGCACCTGTTGCTTTCTCGGTAACATTCGACTACTCACCGCCTGTTGTTAGTGCCGTTACACCAGCCGCCGGCGGTGAAGTGGATATAACAACACCGACCATCTCGATGGATATAAGCGATGCAACAAGCGGTGTTGACCCAGCATCCATAAGTCTAACGGTGGATGGAGTAGCATACGACACCTCGTCGGCAGGGCTTTTCTGGGACGGGACGACGCTCGAGTTTGTGCCGGAGTCGCTCGGAATAGAATGGTCAGGTGGAGATACGATCGAGGTCTGCCTGACGGTTTCGGATATGCCCGACACCTGCGGTCCGAATGTGCTCGACAGCTGCTGGGAGTTCGCCATATCGAGAGGAGGACCGATTGTTGAGATTATAGAGCCGCTTGAATCGACATATTCAGCCTGCGAAGACCAACGCATCATCCTGACTGTAACCGACAGGAACGGCGTTGACACAACATCGATAATACTCGATGTGAACGGGGTAGAATACACAATCTCCGACACCGAGCTGACATACGATGCGTCAACCTGTGAGCTTATCTGGACACCACTGCCGAGCGAATATTTCACCGATGGTTTGGAGGTCACTGTGACGCTCGTTAATGCAGAGGATATGCTCCACAATCCGATAGACGCTCCAGTAAGCTGGCTGTTCTTCATCGACCTGTCGCCTCCTGTGCTTGAAGACCCGCTCCCTGCTCCGGGGACAACCATCGAGGATGTGCATCCGACAATATCGTTCGATATATACGATGTTCTCTCCGGGCTCGACGAGACAACGGTCACTCTGACGGTGAACGGGGCTGATGTCTACGATATAACATCACCGCATGTTGCCTGGGATGGCAGAGGTTTCTCACTCGATATGGAGGCAGCAGGGTATCATTTCCACGGCGGAGATGAGATAGAAGTATGCGTGAGCGGGCAGGATTCGCCTGACTACTGTCCACCCAATATACTTGATACCTGCTGGAGTTTCTTCATCGCGACAGGCGGACCGGAAGCAGTCATCATCGAGCCGCTCGACTCAACCATATCCGCCTGCGATGACCAGAGGATTATAATGAGCATCACAGATTCCAATGGGGTCAACGGAACGAGCATTCGGCTCGTCATAAACTCCGATACATTCAGCGTTGCCGACGATGAGCTTACATTTATCAGGGACACATTGGTATTCACGCCGCCTGTGGGATACTGGAGCGACAACGATACGGTCCATATCGCGCTCATCCGTGCAGATGATATGCTTGGCAATCCGTTAGAGAGAGCACCTGTCGAATGGGTATTTATCCTCGACCTATCTGGACCTGTGGCAGACGATTTCTCACCAACAGGGGATATCCATAGCTGGCAGCCGACACTATCGTTGACGCTTACGGATAACATCCTCGGAGTCGATTCATCGAGCATATACATCGAGATTGACGGAGTCTACAAGGCATCGGGAACCGTTCGACTCGACATCATGTCACCTGTGTTCGAATGGGACGGAGAGACGCTTGCATTCCATCCGGAGCTCGTCGACGAGTCAAGCCTCGGTATAGAATACGACCCGATAACGGAGCCAGAACTCACATCAGGGATATACTTCCCCGAGTTCGCAACAATCACCGTCCGGGTGTTTGCCACCGACAACGAACCAGACTACTGCGAGCCAAACCCGATACAGTTGCCGAATTCATTTAGCTTCACAATCCTCGATGACGACACAATAGGACCTGCAATCTCCAATTTCTCGCCAGGCTTCTGGTCCAACGACTCGGCGTTCTACATCGAATGCGATATAGCCGACACATCGGACATCTTCACAGGAGGGTTCTGCCCGGACTCTGTTGTATATCTCATCTGGGATAACGACGGAACGGTCGGACCAGAGGATTTCTCAGGGATCGTCAATATGAGACCTCTGACAACAGCAAGAGCAGAAAAGACCAGCAAGCTCGTATCCGAGTCAGTTCTGACAACTACTCGCTTTCGCACGGAGAACCCGATACCTGCCCAGCCTGAAGGCTCAAACTTCGTCTATCGAGTGATAGCAAGGGACGCCGATATAGATTTTGTCAACTGTTCTGATATGACCTCGTCTTTCACCGATTCATCGGTCCGGATACTGACAGGACCTGTGGCAACAATAGTCGAGCCACTACCAAATACAATAACAGCCTGCGACGACCAGCGAATAATAATGCTCATCACAGACCCCGAGGGGGTAAACCCGGCGACGATAACACTCGAGGTCGAAGGGAGAGCTTACACAATCGATTCTACGCAGCTTGAATTTAGAAACGATACTCTCTTCTTCACACCAGCAGAGCCTATCTTCACAAACAACCAGACGGTAAATGTCGCACTTACATCGGCGCACGATAATCTCGGCAACCCGATGAGAACGCCCGTCACCTGGCAGTTTGCGGTTGATACGGAACCACCAACAGCAGTCCTGACAGCACCGGAAAACGGTTCAATGATAAGAAATCGAGAAGCAAGTATCCGTATAACCCTCGATGACAATCTGTCAGGCGTCAACCCAGAAGGTATCATATTCGGCATCTCTGGAACAGAATACCGCCTCTCCGATGGACTGGAGTACATTCCAAACGGAAACGGTGGTGAACTCATCTTCTCGCCAGAAGCGTTTGGCGGTGAATTTCTCCAGGGAGACACAGTGTTTATCTCCTTACAGGCTAAAGACAGTCCAGACTACTGCGAGCCAAACACAGGAGAGTTCAACTGGTTCTTCTGGGTCGAGCCTGATATCTCTTGCTATGTGCATCCAAACCCATTTACCCCAAACTCCGACGGCTATAATGACATCACTGTCTTCGATTACCCGTTTATGTTCAGCGAGGAGGCAACCCTCTCGATATTCGACATCCGCAATACTCTCATATATCAGAAAACGCTGCCTCCTATATCCGACTTCAGGCAGTTCAATCTGCGCTCCTGGGATGGAAAAGATATGTCTGGCAAAAAGGTCCCATCAGGGATATATATCTATGTCCTCGAGGTGCAGGATAAGGTAGTTTGCAACGGAACAATAATTCTGGCAAGATAAGCGATGGCAAAAGATAAAAACTCTTTTGAACCCCTTGAAAAGGACATTTATCTGTTCTTCCGGAAGAATAAGCTCTCAACCACCGACAGGAAGAAGGTCCTTTACTGGGCAAAATACTTCAAGAAGATGAGGGAGAAGAAGAGTTGAGACCAGTCGACTATGCCAGAAGCCTGTATAAATACATCGACCTTGACAATCCTCCGATAGACATTTACAAGCTCTGTGATAAGCTGGGTGTCGAGATTAAGGAGGATGACTTTATCGGGATGGACGGAATAACCTTCAAGTCCCGGGAATACAAACTCATCGTCGTCTCGACCCATCTCTCAGACAGGCAGAAACGGTTCACCATAGCACACGAACTTGGACATATCGTCATGCCACACCGCTCACAAGGTGTATACTTCCACGGGAAGAATCGAAAGATGGAAAGAGCTGCAAATGCATTCGCATCGGAGCTCCTTATGCCGATCGTCACTGTCAAGAAACTCTGGAAACAGTACGAAACCAACCCACAATATCGTATCTCTATCCTCGCAGACAGGTTCGATGTATCGTATAAGGCGATGGAGACAAGGGTCAAGATACTGGGACTTATGAGATGGTAAAACATCTCGACTTTATAACAGCCGCCCTTGCAGAAGACCTAAGAGAAAAAGGAGATATCACAAGCGATACATTCATCGACAAAAGGATAATAGACGCAGTTATCATAGCGAAGGAAGAGGGGGTATTGTCCGGAGTTGAAACCATAGAGAAAACATTCGAAAGACTCATAGAAATCTACCCAGAAAAACATTACCAAAAACCCAATATAACCTTTTTCAAAGAGAATGCTGAGAGGGTCAAACCACAAGAAGTCATCTGCCGAATAACAGGTGATGCAAGAGCTATCCTTGCCTGTGAGAGAACCATACTGAATATACTCTCCCATCTATCAGGGGTAGCTACCCTGACATCTAAGTTCATCGAAAAGGTAAAAGGAACAAAGACAAAGATACTGGATACGAGGAAAACCACGCCTGGTATGCGAGAATCGGAGAAGAAAGCAACAAGAGACGGTGGAGCGGAAAACCATAGAATGGGGCTATTCGATATGATGCTCATAAAGGATAACCACATAAAAACAGCCGGTGGAATAGACAACATTCTGAAGATCTTGAAGAGTAAAAGGAGATCCATTAACACGAAGGTTGAGATAGAGGTGTCAACCCTTGACGAGCTCAAAAAGGTGCTTCCATGTAGGTTCGACAGGATCATGCTCGATAACTTCACCCCTCATATGGTTAGAGAGGCGATAAGAATGAGAGAAGAAATGGATGTCGATGTAGAGTTCGAGTTATCTGGAGGGGTGAAGCTCGAGAATATAGAGGAATTTGCCAGAACGGGTATCGAGTATATATCAGTTGGAGCATTAACCCACAGTGCAAACGGGTTGGATATGTCACTGGAGGTGGAGAGGGTATATGAGTAGCAATACCTACGACACAAGGAGGATACTCAAGTCACAGAAGGCACGACTCATCGGGAGGAATATCATAATCCACGAAGTGGTAGAATCCACAAGCAGTTTTCTGAAGGACGCTCTAACAAGAGGCGAAGTTTCATCGGGAGCAGTGGCAGTAGCAAACATCCAAACAAAGGGATACGGTAGGTTCAAAAGGGAATGGGTATCCCCGAGAGGCGGGATCTATTTCTCCTTCCTCATCAAGCGGTTCAAAAGAGACATTACTCCCCTAACACTTGTAGTAGCTTACTCTGTGGCAAATACCATTCACTACCTTACAGGGATTAAACCAAGCCTCAAGTGGCCCAACGATATCCTTATCAACGGTAAAAAGATAGGCGGAGTACTGGCAGAGCTAGTGGGCGATAACCTTATCTGTGGCATCGGAGTGAACATCAACACGGAACAGACTGCCCTCCCTGAGGAGCTAAGAGAAAAAGCAACCTCGGTCTTCATAGAGACAGGTAAGAAACTTGATCTAACCGATGCCCTGCTCAACCTTATCCAGGGAATTGACAAAAACCTTACCATTTACAAGAACAAGGGGTTTCTATACTTTAGAGATAGATGGCTCTCGCTCTGCCCAAGATGGCATGATGTTATCTATTCCAAGATAGGAAAAGAAAAAACGGTTTCTCTATTCCACGATATAAGCGAGACAGGAACGCTTATCATCGTCGACGAAGACGGGAAGAAGCAGCTATTCTCGGGAGAAATCTCGTATGAATAGGCGGTTTTTCAACCCTCTCATCTACATTGCGACCGGAATCTTAGGAATTGCACTCGGGTTTCTTGTGTTCGATAGGGTGGTGATGAGGGTTGTCGTTCGGCACAATGCCGATATACTCGTCCCCAAGGTGGTTGGAATGGAGTTCGAGGAGGCAAAAAAGGTTCTCGAAGAGAAAAAACTTAGGGTGAGAAGATACAGAGAAGAATACAGCTCTGATTTCCCTGAAGGAACAGTGATGTTCCAGGTACCGAGAGGGAACCTAATGGTAAAGAGAGAAAAAGAGGTAAAACTCACAGTGAGCCTCGGCAGCCAGAATATAACCGTGCCAGAACTCAAAGGCTACTCTCTCCGGCAGGCAAAATTCATTATCGAGGAGAAAAAGCTCACAATCGGGGATACAATATTCATAGAAGATAAAAACATACCTGAGGGAAATGTCGTGAAAACCGAGCCACCTGGGGGGGAAAATATTCCGATCGGTGGGAAAGTAACCCTATATGTAAGCAGTGGAAGCCGAGCATATGTAACCACTCCAACATTTCTCGGTCTATCGATAGACGAGGCAAAAGAGCTTGCCAAGAAGAACAGGCTTAAAATAGGAAGGATCAAGTATCATTTCACCGTTGCCGTTGAGCCACAAACCGTATACCGCCAAAGCCCCGAACCAGGAACAAGAACATACGCTGGAAGCTCAGTAAGCCTGACTATCAGCACTAATAACCCTCAGGATACCTCAGAACCTCAATAGAGACAAGTGCCGTCCCCTTCTCAAGGAAACCGAGACGACGAGCCCCCTCACGAGAGACATCCAATATCCTCCCACGCTTGAACGGACCCCTGTCGTTAACACGAAGAACAATACTCCTGCCGTTCTCAAGGTTGACAACCCGAATAATAGTCCCAAGAGGCAGCATCCTATGGGCACAGGTTAGACCGTTCATATCGAATATCTCACCAGAGGAGGTCTTCCTGCCGTGAAACTCTTCCGAATAATACGAGGCTATCCCCTTTTGAACATACCCGGTAGGAAAGATTATAACAGGCTTTGTGTATCTGGGAGAGGTTGAACAACCACAAATAAGAAGCAAAAACAAAAATGCTACCCTGTTCATACGCTAACCCCTGGCAACTCCTATAATATCCCGAATAGAGGAGAACTCCCCTCTATCAATGAAGGATGAGAGACCGTCTGTTAGGTCGTTTATGACCGTGGGGTTCGCAAAGACAGCAGAGCCAACAAAAACAGCATCTGCTCCAGCCATCAGAAACTCTACCACATCCCGCCAGGAAGAGATACCTCCCCCACCTATTACCGGGACAGAAACAGCTGAAGCTACCTTATATACACAGGCAACGGCAACAGGCTTTACAGCAGGGCCTGACAGCCCACCAAACTTGTTCCCCAGAAGCGGCTTCCTATGCTCAATGTCAATTACCATACCAACGATAGTGTTAATAAGAGATATTGCATCGGCTCCTGCATCACAGGCAGACTGTGCCACCTCGACAATGTCCGTAACATTCGGGGTAAGCTTAACGATCAAAGGCTTGTCCGTGCATAGGCGAACCCTGGCTACAAGAGAACGGGTCAGTGCCGCGCTCGTGCCAAATGCCATCCCACCTCTCGAGACATTGGGGCAGGAAACATTGAGCTCATAAGCATCGAAACTACCCTCATAAGGGGAAAGAGCATCCATAATCTTTGCAAACTCGTCCTCGGTCTCACCAGCAATACTTA
>JAGGUN010000034.1 GCA_021158465.1 bacterium | reverse complement strand
GGCTTATCTTCTCTTTCCTGATCTGGATTGTTCTTGTACTGGTGGTGGCTGTGTTTGCTGCCTCCGCTGCCAAGACACTTTCTACCACACCACAGGTAGTGATACCCACTTTCGGCTTGATCCTGGTCGCTATCCTGGTGGGAGCTATGGTTTACAAGCTGAAGCTCAATCTGGCGCTCTCTACAGCAGTAGGAATAGGGTTGCTCTTTGGTCTGATTGCTCTGGGGTATTATTATCCCATCAATGCCTCGTTCCATTTCTGGCTGTATGTACTTTTTGCCTATGCCTTCATAGCCTCGGTGTTGCCGGTAAATATCCTTCTGCAGCCACGGGACTATCTGGCTGCTTTTGTTCTTTTCTTCGGACTATTAGTGGGCTACATCGGACTACTGCTCACACATCCTGCTATGCATACCCCATTGTTTGTCAGCTTTTCCGGGACAGAAGGACCGCTGTGGCCGATGATGTGCGTCATTATCGCCTGTGGAGCCATCTCCGGGTTTCACTCACTGGTCTCTGGGGGAACTACCTCAAAGCAGTTGCCCAATGAGAGGGATGCAAAAAGAATCGGCTATGGCGGAATGATTACCGAGGCTGCATTAGCCGTTCTCGCCCTCATCTCCGTCACTGCTGGTCTCTACTGGAAGAGAGGACCTGCTGGGCTGGTATATCCGGATCTTATGAAAGGAGGAAACTGGATAGCCACCTTCGGCAAGGGCTACGGCCAGATCACAAAGCCGATATTCGGCACCCTTGGGATGCTAATAGGGATAACTATGTTAAAGACTTTTATCCTGACCACCCTGGACAGTGCCACACGAATTACCAGATATATCGGAGACGAACTGTTCGGCGAGAGGCTCCGAATCAAACCGATGCGCAATCCGTATCTCAATACAGCAGTGGTTGTTGGATTTGCTCTCTACCTTGCCCTGGGTTCCTGGCAGGCAATATGGCCCGTCTTCGGAGCAGCTAACCAACTTGTCGCAGCCTTAGTCCTGCTGGTGGTGAGCACCTATCTGGTAACCATCAGAAAAAATATTTGGTATTGTTTAATCCCTGGTATCTTTATGCTGTTCACTACTATAGCAGCCCTAATCTGGGAGCTTTTCCACTTCTTCCCTCAAGGCAAAACCTTGTTGGGCATAGTGGGTTCCGTGCTGCTTTTGTTGGCAGGTATTGTGGTAACCAGTGCATTGAAAATACTGGTCAAAAGACCGCTAACTCACGAAGCGGATGGGTAATGCATATCCTACTACCAAGCGGTTTCTGCTACCCGTGCCGTTAGCGGCTCATACATACTTCGTAAAACAACTTGACAAAACCCACTATCCTCATAAGTTATAATCGATAATGGGGCTGTAGCTCAGTTGGGAGAGCGTCGGAATCGCACTCCGAAGGTCGAGGGTTCGACTCCCTTCAGCTCCATTCTTTTCTTATCGGAGGTAAAACCTTGGCTAATTTCCTCAAAGGGATTGCCCGTTCGCTTTCCAGAACGAGGGTAAGGCTATCTGGTAAGCTATCAGGGCTTATCCTACGGCACAGGCTCTTCGATGAAGAGATGCTCGATGAGCTGGAGGAGCTCCTAATCGGCTCGGATGTCGGCGTTAAGGCAACGGAGGAAATAATAAACGACATCAGGCATCTTTGGAGGGAAAAGAGGCTCAAGGAGAGCGATGAGGTCTTGAGCCTCCTGCGGGATGAGATAACCAGGATACTCGGCGAAACCAAAATCTGGCAGCCGCCTGATGTACATCCCCTCGTTATCCTTGTTGCCGGCGTCAACGGGACAGGCAAGACAACGACTATCGGCAAGCTCGCATACATCTTCAAGCAGGATGGGAAGAGTGTTCTTCTCGCGGGATGTGATACATTCCGAACCGCAGCAAACGAGCAGCTGGATATCTGGGCAGAGCGAGCAGGTGCCGATATAGTCAAGGGGATAGAGGGAGCAGACCCGGCATCCGTCGCATTCGACGCAACAACCAAGGCTATAAGTAGGGGATATGATGTTCTCATAATCGATACAGCGGGCAGGCTTCACACGAAGAAAAATCTTATGGAGGAGTTGAAGAAGGTGTGCCGCGTTGTCTCGAAGCGTCTCCCCGGCGCACCACAGGAAAGATGGCTTGTCCTCGATGCAACCATCGGACAGAACAGCATTCAACAGGCAAAGATGTTCGACGAGGCGATAGATATTACAGGCATCATACTCGCCAAGCTGGACAGCTCATCGAAGGGCGGCGTGGTCATCGCTATCAAGAAGGAGCTAAATATCCCGGTGCTCTTCGTTGGCACAGGGGAAAAGATTGAGAATATTGCACCGTTCTCAGCAGATGATTTTATCGAGGGGATATTCCCTAACGGATAAGAACAAGCTTCCTGATAACCTTTTCTGAGCCTGCCTCGAGCGAAAGGATGTATATCCCCGATGGGAGATTGTTTGCATTCCAGATAACGCCCTTCTCCCCGGGAATAGGTAAAATCGCCATATTATCGACAAGCTCGCCTGCTATATTGTAAATCTCAAGCGAAGCAGGATAGGCTATCCCCCGTGGAATATCGAGCGTTATCCTGCAGGACGCGTTGAACGGATTTGGTTGGACGCTCTTTATCGCAAGTGAGAGAGGGAGTGTCTCGTTGATTCCCGATGTCTCGACACGGAAATGCCTGCACAGGGTATCAACAAGGATGTTCGCTCCACATCCCTCAGCTATGTCCTGAACATTCGATATGCAGACGGTAATATCCGTTGAGTCGGGGAAACCATCCGCTGGAACATATGTCAGCAGAGCATCATCGGGGTTCCAGACTATCTCGTCGGGAGAGACAGGCTCACCATTGAGCAAAAGCAAAATAGAATCCACCACAATTCCCGATGGGTCTTCGATATGGATTACAACAGGCTCGAACAGTGATGCGACAACCGTATCCTCGCCCGGCGAGACGAACTCAACGGATGGTGGCTCGAGGTCAACGGTAAAATTCCAGCCACCAGGTCTCCTCAATACGGAGCAGCCCGATGTGTCATACAGGGAAACAATGCAAGCTGAAACCTCCTCTCCGTGAACAAACCCGTCCGGATGGAAGATAATAAGCGAGTCCACAAACTCAATCCTGCCCGATGAGCAGTCGAATATCTCACCCTCGAAGAGGAACTGAGCCGAGGATGTATCCACGGCAGATATATCACCCGATATTATGTAGACAAAATCTGTCGATGGGCAGGAGAAAAACATAATCGCTGTGTCAGGAGAGACAGGCATCACCTCATAGTCCATACTGATAAGATACGGGATAGCAGTGGGGACATCGATGGAAGATGGCAAGACGCCCGCTGTCGTTGTTGTTGCGGTGAATGAGACAAACACCGTTCCCGGTTCTGGGAACTCCGCCTCATCGAGCCAGACCCACCAGGATGTGAAGCCGACGGAATCGGGTAGAAGCGTCGATGGGTCGACGAGCCGGCAGGAATCCCTCGTCTCCGGTGAGCAGGGGAAATAGAACCCATCGGGGAGGTGTATGCAGAGCTGAACATCGAACAGCGTCGTCGGGATGCGCAGCTTGTTCTGGACAAAACCACGGATGAAGATACTGTCAGGGTCGAACCGGCAGCCGGTGCTCGTTATCTCTATCTCCGGGATTCCAATCGTCATCTCACCCGACGATGTTACCATATCGGACGGTCCAAAGAATGTCTCAATAATAAGTGTGTCACCCGGTAGCATCTCCTGCTCGTTCCAGCGGTAGAAAACCATACAGTCGGAGTATCGCCAGAGTGGGTCGAAATCGTAATCCCAGAGGAGAGGATACCGCCTCGATGCATCCAGCACGCCGAATATATCGGGTATGGTTGCATTGTAGCCGTAGAGTATCCCCCTCGCAACGACCACGCTCGTATCAGTAGGTGTGGAGCTGAAGGCAAGATAGTCGGTGGGGATATCGCCCTCGAATACACGCTCGTTCTCCGAATATACCCCACCGATACTTGTCGGTGCATCATCACCAATAGGACCGGATATGAGCAGGTCGAAAACGAGCAGAAGACCAACAGTATGGCTCTCGGAGGAATTGTTCACAAATTCCCAGCAGAAACGCACTACCCCCCTCCCGCTACCGAGCCGCTCTGGCACAAGGGTCTGGGTTATCCTCAACCCATCTGTGTCGGGCACAGCCCAGGATGTTACGATGGATGGACCAGATACGAACGGCGTCCCTCCCTCGACATAATCACCTATACATTCATCGGCGGGAACAAAGGGAGAAAGTGAATACAGCGTTCCATCGAGTTTGAGGTTAAAATACGAGCGGCATCGGCTGACAGGATCAGGGAAATCGAACAAAAGCGGTAGCTCGGGGGCATTTGTTCCGACACCGAATGTCCCCTTGAGAATGTAGTGACTGGTAGCCGAGTCTCCGACGGTCAGCTTAACATCCGGCAACGCCGAGACAAGCACCCTCGACGATAAAGAGCCAACCGAGGTCAAAAGGAATCCTGCAAGCAAGAAATACCTAAAATACCTCATACCCTCTCCTTGATCTTTCACTTGACTTTCTAATATACTCGACACGCTCACCATTTGCAAAACTTTTTGACTTTCTTGAAAAATTCCTTATTATGATTGTGGTATGATAAGGAGAATTGCTATCCTGCTTGTTCTGCCTCTCCTCCTCTTCTGCAAGAGAGTGGAAACAAGGAAGGGGGAAAAGGAAATGGTCGTAAGGCAGCCTGCGGTGGCTGGAATGTGGTATCCTGCGGACAAGGATACGCTCTTCAAATTCGTCAAAGGGTTCCTCAGTCAAACCCACCCAAAGGATGTCAAAGGTAGCATCCGAGGAATTATCTCCCCTCATGCAGGGTTCATCTTCTCAGGTCCTGTTGCGGCTTATGGATACAAGCTGCTCGAAAATCAGAAAGCATCTTATCGGGGCAAAACATTCGTTATAATGGGACCATCGCACTATGTCTCATTCTCCGGTGTATCCGTATTTGCAGAAGGTGTATACGGAACCCCGCTGGGTGATATCCCTATCGATGAGGAGCGCGCCCGCAAGATAATCAATTCCTCTCCCCTGATAGATTACAAGCCATCGATGCACAAAAAGGAGCATTCTATCGAGTCGCAACTGCCTTTTTTGCAGGTAGCCCTCGATTCCGACCTCAAGATAGTCCCCGTTCTCTTTGGCTCGGGAGGAATGGAGGAGATAGAGGCGGTATATAAGGCGCTTCTTCCCTTTGCAAGCGACACAAATGTGGTGTTCATCGCAAGCTCAGACCTGTCGCACTACCACTCTTACAGTGAATGCAACAGAAAAGACTCCCTGCTTGCCGAAATCCTTGTGTCGGGAGAGATAGACCGTATGCTCAGCGCCCTCGAGTCCCATGAGGTGGAGATGTGCGGATACATGGCAGTGCTCACCCTCATGAAGCTTGCCCTCTCCGCCGGCTGGAACAACCCTGTGGTTCTCAACCGTGCAAACTCCGGCGATGTCCGATACGGAGACAGCTCAAGGGTAGTAGGCTACCTCTCCGCTGTCTATACAGCAGGAAATGAGAAAAAAGAGGATAACAAAGACGAGAAGGAAAAACCGTTCCTGAATATCACCAACAAGCAAAAAGAGTATCTTCTCCACCTTGCAAGGCGGTCCATATCGTATTATCTGAAGACAGGGGAAAAGATGTCCATAGCGCCACCGGAAGACGAGATTTTGAAAAAGAAGCTCGCCGTCTTCGTAACCCTGAACAAAAAAGGGCAGCTGCGGGGTTGCATCGGGCAGATGGTCGCACAGGAGGCTTTGTACAAGGCTGTTATCGATATGTCAGTCTCCGCCGCCGCACACGACTACAGATTCCCTCCTGTCAAACCAGAAGAGCTCGACGATATCAACATCGAAATCTCTATTCTGACCCCTCTCAAATCCGTCCCATCCTGGGAGGATATTGTTCTCGGAAGAGATGGCGTCTACATCAGAAAAGGATACCGCTCAGGGGTGTTCTTGCCGCAGGTGGCAGATGAGACAGGCTGGACAAAGGAGGAGTTTCTCTCTCAGCTCTGCTACCAGAAAGCAGGCATGCCACCAGATTGCTACAAAGACCCAGATATCGAAATATATACATTCCAGGTTGTGAAGTTCCACGAAAAAGAGTAGACCACTGAAAAAATTCCTGAAAAATAACTTGACAAACCAAAGAATATTTGTTAAATAATTATGAGCATATGCTCATAACGAGGTAAATCTATGCCGAGAAGGGTAAAGAGGAGGTATATAGCTTTCTGTCCTGGGAGGAGGTTTTTTGTCCCTGTGGATGGTGAAGTAGGTCCTCCCATCGTTCTCGGCTTTGATGAGTTAGAGGCGATGCGTCTTGCGGATATAGAGAACCTTTCTCAGGAGGAGGCGGGAACGCTTATGATGGTATCCCGCGCAACCTTTGGCAGGATAATATCATCAGCTCACAAGAAGCTCGCCTCAGCACTGATACAGAACCGCCCCATCGAGGTAGTAGGTGGAAGCATCCAGAGGGGAAATCTTCCCTGCGATAGCTGCCCACCGCCGAACCGGGGCAGATGCAGAAGAAGAGGCAGAAGAGATTTTGAACCATAAAACAAAAGGAGGTGTGATATGCCATGGGGTGACAGAACAGGTCCTGCTGGAATGGGACCGATGACAGGAAGAGCTGCTGGATACTGCGCCGGTTATCCCGTCCCAGGTTATGCTAATCCATACGGCGGCAGATTCGGTATAGGATTTGGCAGAGGAGGCTGGGGCTACAGGTGGAGATACTATGCGACAGGTATCCCCGGCAGGTTGTGGTGGCCATTCTACGGCGCTCCTATGTATAACCCGGCGGTCAATCCATCGGATGAAAAGAGTATGCTGGAGAATATAGCTACCAGCCTCAAGAAGGAACTCGAAGCCATCGAGAAGAGGATATCCGAGCTCGAGAAGTCCAGCTGAAGAAGGGGGGGGAGACCCCCCTCTCCAAAACAAAAGAAGCAAGAAGATGAGAAGTATCAAAGCGAAGATAGACAAAGCGAAATGCACCGGTTGCGGTGACTGTGTATCGGTCTGCCCGGTGGATGCAATAGGAATAGCCGATGGAAAGGCAGAGGTAGACGAACCGAAATGCATCGGCTGTGGTATCTGCGTGAATGAATGCCCCGAGGGAGCAATATCCATAGCAGAATCGGGTGTTGCACCGACCGTCGGCAGCGGAACTTACCCTCCAGCTCCCCGATACGGTATGGGGAGAGGTAGAGGTGGGGGCAGAGGAATGGGTCCATCTGGCTTCTGTGTATGTCCAAGATGCGGAGCAAAGCTCCCACACACTCGAGGTGTTCCCTGCACAACTCAAAAATGCCCAAAATGCGGCTCAACAATGATACGAGGGTAAAAAATTCATTTGACCCCGCCGCTATCCAGGTTAGATTAAACAGGAAGACACCAGATGAAAACAAATATAACAGAAAATGTAAAGAGGTTACTCGATGAACTTCCTGAGCATGTCCTACTTGTTGCTGCAGCGAAATCGAGAACAGCCGAGGAGATAGACGAGGCGATCGAGGCAGGGGTTAGGCTCATCGGCGAGAACTATGTCCAGGAGGCGCTCGCTGTAATTCGGGCGGTAAAGAATAAGGCTGAATGGCACTTCATCGGGCACCTGCAAAAAAACAAGGTAAAATATGTCGTTCCGAACTTCGATATGATAGAATCGGTCGATTCTGTCTCACTCGCACGGGAAATCGATAAAAGGTGCGATAAGCTCGGCAAACAGATGCCCGTCCTAATCGAGATAAACTCCGGAAGGGAACCACAGAAGTTCGGTTTCCTGCCAGAGGAAGCAGAGAACGGCATAAGGGAAATTGCCACACTGGAGAATATAAAAATCCTCGGGCTTATGACGATGGGACCAAGGACAGGCGACCCTGAGGATGCTCGCCCGTATTTCGTCGAGACAAGAAGATTGTTCGATAAAATCGGCAAGCTCGATATCCCCAATGTCGAGATGCGCTACCTCTCTATGGGTATGACAAACTCATACAGGATAGCGGTTCAGGAGGGTGCAAACATCGTCCGCATCGGAACGCTCATATTCGGCAGGCGGGGGAAATCTGTATGAGCCAGAAGACTGGAAGAGTGACACTCTTCCTTGTGCTCGCCGCCATCTCGGTGGCATATCTACGCAACTACCTTGTCACACCGCACGCAGCTACCCGAATGAGGTTCATCTCCGATGTTCTCTCAAACCAGTCAGACCCCCCTTACCGATACAGGCTGCTTGTCCCATTTCTCGAAGATAATATCGCTAACCTGTGTCCCTCTTCCTCCATAAGAAGCCAGCATCTCTTCGGATTCACTGCCACATTTTCCCCTGTTTTCTTTCTCATCTATTATCTTTTCCACCAGTTGCTCCGACTGTATCTTACGGAAAACAGCTCACTTTTGGGGGTACTACTTCTCGCTGTTGTCATCCCCGTCTCTGTGACAGGCTACCTTATGGAGGGAGATTTTCTCACACTTCTCCTCTTCATCCTCGGGTTCTGGTGCTTCCACAAAGAAAAGGACTGGGCAATCCCGCTCATCATTCTCCTTGGAACATTTAACAGGGAACAGATGCTGTTTCTACTTGTTTTTTATATCCTTTATAAGGCAAGCATAAACCAGCTTCGGGATAAGAAAACTGTCCTAACGGTGGTAGCAAGCCTTCTTGCCTGGGGAGCAGTATTTCTCGGCTTGAGATTCATACTCGGTTTTATGCCGAGCCGCTTCACCGTGCTTCATCATCTAAAGAGCAATCTTAATTGGGATAACTTTAGCAACAAAATAACAGCTATCTGGTTGCCTGTGGTATTCGGGTTTGTTGTTCTGGCTATTGCCTCCTGGAGGAAAACAAATAGATTTTTTAAGCTTGCGTTCGTCTCGCTTGGTATCTACCTCTTACTCTTCCTGCTCAAGGGTCTTTTGTGGGAACTGGCAAAGTTCCTGCCAGCATATCTCGTTCTCATCCCGATGGCTCTTGAAACGATAACAGGGGAACATACCGGAAAAACTTGACAGATAAGATTTC
Source organism: bacterium (assembly GCA_021158465.1). GTDB lineage: Bacteria > UBP14 > UBA6098 > 4484-93 > 4484-93 > 4484-93. Next base: position 680 of record JAGGUN010000034.1, on the reverse strand, counting down.
CTATCCTATTTTATGTGCTCCCTTCTGCTTCTTGCCAGCCTGAAAAAGCCAGTTCCAGAGCTTACAACTAAATTTTCTCCCCACTCACAAGCAGTCTGGCTGTCGCCCTCACTCCTTCGGGGGCTGATAGACGATCTGGAACGGCAAAACAAGCGGCGGAATATACATCTTCGAGGTTATATCATAAACCAGCTCCCGGAAAAAGGGCCACAGGAGAAGCTGGAGAGAGCTTTCCTTGTAAGTATCGAAGAACTCGTCAGAAAATGGCTCCTCTGAAGAAAATTCGACCCTGTATGTAGCGTCAATTTTCAGAATAACCTTCCGCCCCTTTCTTACTCTACATCGATAAGATGCAATTACAACCACATTCTCCCCACCCTGGACAAAAGTCGCATCCTTACATCCAGCACTCGGTCTAGTGCCCATTTCGAAAGCATTTTCTCTATCGACCCAAGCAGAAAGGGATTCCAAACTCACGATTACCGGCTGAAGCCCCTCGAGAATTCTATTGTACTCCTTTGGAGTTATCTTATGCTGCACTTAATTCTCCTTCTTCTTTCCCACTAACGGTTCGGCTGGACTTAACCCTTGGGAACCACTCCTTTCGAGGAATCTGCACCTCAGAGCGCACACTCGATAGGATGGAAGTTATATATTGATTAAGACTAACATTATTCTCT
>JAGGUN010000019.1 GCA_021158465.1 bacterium | reverse complement strand
CAGATGTTAATAGCGCGAGAAAGATGGCATCTACTCGACAGGGGAAATTCCTCTTCGAGCAATGGTTTATTACGGCACTCGGCGGTCAGCCGTTCAAATCGTCCGGCGGTGGCGATACGGGAATCGATGGCTTTATGTATTTCAGAGACATAAACGGCAAATCTCATTCAATAATTATTTCGGTAAAAGGTGGTAGTTATGGTCCTGGTGCTGTGCGAGATTTGAAAGGGGTTATGGAACGCGAAAACGCAGAAATGGGTATCTTGCTTGCGCTCGAAAATCCATCGAAGCAGACTATTGCCGAAGCGGCTTCTGCTGGTCGCTATCAAATGCCCGAAGTTTCTCGAACATATCCAAAAATCCAAATCTTTACAGTCGAGGATTATTTCAAAGGCATTCGTCCTGACCTGCCAGACACAAGCGCAACACTGAAACGAGCAAAGCGTGAAATCCGAGAATCAGAAAAACCGCGGAAATTACCCCTTGAATAAGCGGGACACGGCGAGAGGAAGATTGAAGAAGGGAATTGTTATAATCTTTTTGATACTCCTGCCCGTTCTCTGCTCGGCGAACAGCGGCAGATACTGGGTATTCTTCACGGATAAGCTGCCATCGGCAGGGAAGGTTGTAACCTTCCCACAGAGGAATATCGACAGGCGGGCGCGGCTCGGCATCGGGTTCGACCAATACGATATCCCCGTTGCAAAGGAATATATCGACAGCCTCGTTTCTCTTGGCTGCCGGGTTCATTCTGTCAGCAGATATCTGAATGCTGTCTCCTGCTATATCCCCGCTGGTGTGAAGGAGCTAATCCTCCGTTTCCCATTTGTGAGAGCGATAAAGCCCGTTGGACACCTCGTCAGGGGAAGGGAGCCTGTTAATCCCGTTCCGAAATCCGCCTTCGAGGACACGCTCTACGGGGCGTCATACGCTCATCTTGCGCGGATATTCGTTCCAGAGGCTCACAGAAGCGGTCTGACAGGCAGGGGAGTGCTCGTCGGAATACTTGACACCGGGTTCGATACACAGCATAGCGCTTTCCGGGCGCTTAATATTCTTGCCACCTATGATTTTATTCATAACGATACGATAGTCGATAATGAGGAGGGCGAAAGCCCCGAGCAGCATTCTCATGGGACAGCGACGCTGTCGGCTCTTGCCGGCTATCTTCCCGGGAGGCTTGTTGGCGTGGCTTATGAGGCGACGCTTGCACTCGCCAAAACCGAGCTCGTCGACCAGGAGATAGAGATAGAGGAGGACAATTGGGTAAGCGGAATAGAGTGGGCAGAATCGCTTGGATGTCGGGTTGTTTCAAGCTCGCTCGGATACTACACCTGGGATGACGGCACAGGATATACATATTTCGATATGGACGGAAACAGAACGATTGTCAGCATTGCAGCCGATATAGCGGCATCGAGAGGGATTGTCGTTGTCAACTCCGCAGGAAACGAGAATGTCCCACCAAATTACAGGGAGCTCCCAGATGTGTGGGGGGAATACATTCATAACCCTGAGAACCCGTCCGATTCTGCCTGGGGATGCATTATCGCTCCTGGCGACGGGGACTCTGTCGTTACCGTCGGTGCCCTCGATGAGAATGATGAAATAGCCTCTTTTTCCTCCACTGGACCGACAGCCGACTACCGAATCAAGCCTGATGTTTCCGCTCCAGGGGTAAATGTCGCCTGTGCTATGGCTGGAACAATCGATGAGGTCGGAGCTGCTTCGGGGACATCGCTCGCTGCACCACTCGTCGCAGGTGTCGTCGCTCTGATGCTACAGGAGAACCCGAGCCTATCACCTGCGGATATTATGGAAAGCTTGCACTCGACATCCGACAGGTTCTCGTCACCCAATTTCTCATACGGCTGGGGTAAGGTTATAGCACCTGTCGCTGCTGGCATTATGGGAGGAGTGTATGTTAGGGTTTTCGAGCAGGGGACAGGATACCCGATACAGGATGCTGCCGTGCAGATAACATCATCCGACACCACGATTTTCCTCTCTGTGAATGCAGATGGTATGGCGGCGATGCCACTCCCGGATGGCGAATACACAGCCCGCGTCAATATACCAGGATACAGGGTGGAAGAGAGGGGGTTCGGGATATCACCTGGTGTGAGAGAACAATTGAGTTTTGGGATGGTGCGGATTGCGGACCAGATACTCGTCTACCCGAACCCGTTTTCCGATTCCCTGATTGTGCTATCCGAGCTCGATACAACCGAGACCGCACCTCCGCTCCTCGTGCTTGTCTACTCCTCATCCGGGCAACTTATCCTCGATAGGGAAATCACCGACAGCTACTTCTTTATATGGGATGGTAAAAACGGCTCTGGCAATCCTGTAGCGGATGGTGTATATATAGTCTATGCGAAGCGAGGTAAAACAGAGAAATTGACCAAGGTAGCAAAAATAACAAAGGAGTAATAGATGAAGCGAGCGGTTCTTTTAATGTTCCTTCTTTTGCTTTTCTCCTGCAGTGAGAAAAAAGGGGGACTGACACCTCATAAAGACACCGACCCACCGACGATCGAGATAACATCTCCCCCTGATTCCTCTTCCTTTACATCTACATTTGAGGTTTCCTGCGAGGCTGAGGATAACGAAGCTGTCTTTTATGTTGAATTCTATCTTGACGCTCACCTCGAGCTGGCGGACTCTGCTTCCCCCTATGATGGTGTATTGCCTGTTCTGGAACCCTTTGACTCGCTGGAACTGGGTGCCCATACAGTGAAAGCCTGCGCTTACGACCTCGATGAGAACTTTGCTTGTGATTCGATAACGGTGTTTAAGAGAGAAGTGTCATCGGCTGCGTTGTCCGTTGCTGAGGTCGGCAGTCACTCGGTATCTCTGGTATGGACAAGAAATACCGACGCAGGGTTTGCATTATACAACCTATACTATTCCGATGAGCCGGGAGTGGATACAACATCAACTCTTGCCTGCAGTGTCACAAATCGGGACGATACATCATACACAGTTTCATCTCTTTCCTCCGGGGCAACATACTATTTCAGGCTTGCAACATTTGGGGTATCCGGTGGTATAGCTTACAGCAATGAGGTTCAGGTCGAGACCGACACATCGACAGGAGGCGATGGAGCAGAGATGGTGTATATCCCGGGTGGGGAGTTTGAGATGGGTGATGACTCCGGGCTTGGCACAAACGATGAGGCACCGCTTCACATTGTTCACCTTGACCCATATTACATTGATAAATATGAGGTTACAAATGCTCTCTTCGAGCAGTTTATAGACGATGGCGGATACACCACGCGAGAGTATTGGAGCGATGATGGCTGGGAATGGAAACAGGATGAGGAGGTAAGTTTTCCCGAATACTGGGAGAGCGGGGAGTATAACAGCGGTCCATCCTACCCTGACTACCCCGTCGTTGGTGTTAGCTGGTATGAGGCGGAAGCGTACTGCGCATGGGCAGGCAAGAGGCTGCCCACCGAAGCAGAATGGGAGCTTGCTGCCAAGGGAACGGAAGGGAATATATGGCCCTGGGGAAACGAGTTCTTTCAGGAAATAGAGGGACAGACCGTTCATTGTAACTTCAACGGCTCAGATGGTGGGCATTCCGACACATATGAGCAGACATCCCCGGTCGGCTCATTCCCAACCGGTGATTCCCCTTACGGTGTATCCGATATGGCAGGAAATGTTGAAGAATGGTGCTATGACTGGTATAGCAACACCTACTATCAGGAAAGCCCAGTAGATAATCCACAGGGTCCTGTCGGTAATCCAACAACCGACTCAAAGGTAGAGCGTGGCGGAAGCTGGATAAAATATTCCTATCCAGACCTCTCAGGATTCTACTTCAGGACTTCCAAACGCTACTACAAGGACCCCGACAGGCGGAAGCACTACATCGGCTTTCGATGTGTCAGGAGCGCAGATTGAAGAGGAATTGGCTTCCATACATATCGCTGGTGCTGATTATGCTCGGGCTTTTTACCTATAGTTTTCTACATTGTGCAGCCGCTCTATACATTACGATAGCATTTTACCTCGGTGCATTTGCCAGCTCGATAATCGCTTTAGTCTATAATAAAAAAGGAGTTAAACTGGATTACCTCGGGTGGATTATGACGATAGTCGGATTTCTTCCCGTGGTTTTCGGAGCTATAATCCTCACATTTATCCTGATGAGGGAGTAATGGCGTTGGTGGTTCAGAAATATGGTGGGACATCAGTTGGCACGCCAGAGCGGATTGAGTCGGTTGCCTCGCAGATAAAAGAGCGTGTTCTGAAAGGGGATAAACTTGTGGTCGTTGTTTCGGCTATGATGCACACGACCGACGAATTGCTTTCGCTTGCCCATTCCATATCGGATAACCCGCCTGAGCGTGAGCTCGATATGCTCTTAACCGCCGGCGAGCGCATTTCTATGGCGCTTCTATCCATTGCACTGCGGAAACTGGGCGTGGATGCTATCTCGTTCACCGGTAGCCAGAGCGGTATCATAACCGACAACTGCCACACGAGAGCGAGGATTGTCGAGATAAAACCAGAGCGGATAATAGGTGAGCTGGAGAAAGGGAAAGTGGTCATAGTCGCCGGGTTTCAAGGTGTATCGGCAGGCAGGGAGGTAACAACACTCGGCAGAGGCGGCTCAGACACGACTGCGGTCGCTCTGGCAACAGCTATCGGTGCCGATGTCTGCGAGATGTATAAAAATGTTCCCGGAGTGTTCACCGCTGACCCATCAATAGTCGATGGGGCAAAACCTCATTTCACTATACCGTTCGAGCAAATGCTCGACTACGCTTACTTCGGAGCGGATATAGTGCATCCAAGGGCAGTGGAACTCGCATGGGCACACAACATAAAGATTATCGTTCGCTCATCCACCGACAATGGACAAGAAACCGTAATTCAAGAGGTGCAACCAATGGAGACGCCGAACATTACAGGTGTAAGTATAAGAAATAACATTACATATTTCAATGTTCTGCTTGATAATGAAGCAGATGAACTGTTTAGAATATTTGAGAAGGAGCGCATAAACCTCGACGAGGTCGATATGCTTCACCTCGGTAGGGGCAGGTATTCCCTCTGTTTCTGGGTTCCAGACGAGAGAAAGGAGCATCTCCTGCGCTTGCTCCCCAGATTCAATCCGGAAGTTAGAGATGACCTCTCACTTGTCGCCATCGTCGGACATAACATATCTTGGAGAGTAGAGCTTGTCTCCGATGTGATGAAGATCGCAAGAGGTTTTCCAGTCGAGCGGGTTAGGACAACACATACATCTATAACACTGCTTGTTGAAAAGGGATTCGCAGAAGAACTTGCCAGAAAACTTCATGAGAGGTTAGTTAAATGAAGGTAGGAATTGTCGGTGCAACAGGGCTTGTTGGTAGGACTATGTTATCCATATTAGAGGAGAGGGGGTTCTCTGTCGATGAACTATACCTGTTTGCCAGTGGAACGGTTAAAGGGCGCAGGGAGCTTGTTTTTAAAGGGGAGAATATCCCTGTTGAACCGATCGAGGAGGATAATATCCCTTATCTTGACATTGCGCTTTTCTCTGCTGGAAGCGAAGTGAGCCGTAGGCTTGCGCCGCTTTTCGTCAAAAATGGAGCCATTGTTATTGATAATTCTTCTGCATTCCGCATGGAAAAGGATATTCCTCTGGTGGTCCCTGAGGTGAATATCGATGTGATTAGGAAATCGGACAGATTGATTGCCAATCCGAACTGCTCGACCATACAGCTGGTGCTTGTCCTTCACTACCTGAGGAAGCTTTCCCCTCTGGTTCGGGTCGATGTCGTAACCATGCAGGCAACATCAGGTGCAGGGAGAAGAGGGTTATCTGCAATGTTTATCGAGGGCTACTCACAGTCGCCCTTCCAGAAGGATATATTCGAGAACCTGATTCCACAGATAGGGGAATTTTCCCTTGATGGTTTCTGTGAGGAGGAACGAAAGATAATATTCGAGTCAAGAAAGATACTCGGTGAGCCGGAACTGAAGCTACTTGCGACAACCGTTCGTGTTCCCGTTAGGAACGCCCACAGCGAGGTGGTAACAGTCGAATTCGAGAATGAGGTATCAATAGAGGAGATTCGCAACATCCTGGGCGATGCCCCAGGTATCTCCGTTACCGATAATATCCCAACACCGAGGGATGCAGACGGTAAAGATGATGTATTCGTGGGTAGAATAAGGAAAGCTATGTTCTCGGACAGGATTGTTCTTCTATGGATAGTGGCAGACAACTTGAGGAAAGGAGCAGCCCTGAACGCTATTCAGATAGCGGAGAGGTTGCTATAATTCCTCTTTTTTCTTTATGTAGTTCTTATACTGATAGGAGTAGAAAGCTGTTATCCCTACGGCAAATATGAAATACATTATTACCATAGTTTGTATCGAGAACCCACAGACGACAGTCAGAAGTGCAGGTATCAACCCGTAGATGATGATGAGGATGATTTCAAGAGATTTTTTCATTTTTCCCCTTTCGCATTTCGGAATTTTTTATAAATTTAGCTAAACAGAAGGGATTGTCAAATGGAAAATGATGGGTACAAGCGTCCGAGCTGGGATGAGTATTTTATGCACCTGGCTTACCTTGTATCCACACGCTCGACTTGCCTTCGCCGAAAGGTCGGTGCGATTCTCGTTCGTGACAGACGGATAATATCGACCGGATACAACGGCGCACCAACAGGCATTAAGCATTGTCTTGAGGTCGGGTGTCTGCGCGACCAGCTCGGTATTCCATCGGGTGAAAGGCAAGAGATATGCCGAGGGCTCCACGCGGAGCAGAATGCAATAATCCAGGCTGCCCGCTTTGGCGTATCGACCGTTGGAGCAACACTCTACTGCACCACTCAACCGTGCATCACATGCTCAAAGATGCTGATAAACGCCGGGATTGTTCGGATTGTTGTTGTCGAAAGATACCCAGATACGCTGGCAGAAAAGATGTTGAGAGAAGCAGGAATTCCAGTTGAGTTTATCAAGATCCAGTCGCAGGAGGAATAAATAGTGTGTGGTATAATAGGATATATCGGGAAGAGGAAGGTAGTTCCTGTTCTCATTGATGGGCTGAAGCGGATGGAGTATAGGGGATACGATTCAGCCGGTCTGGCCTACATCAGGGACGGAGAGATCGTTGCGGTGAAGTCAATGGGTAAGATTGCTCGACTTGAGCAACAGCTTCAGGATGTCGACGCTGAAAGTCACATCGGTGTCGCCCACACAAGATGGGCAACCCACGGTGAACCAAACGAAAAGAATGCTCACCCACATCTCGACTGCACAGGTCGTATTGCCGTTGTTCACAATGGAATCGTCGAGAACTACCGTGCCCTGCGAAAATATCTTCAGAAACAGGGACACCGCTTCACAACGGAGACCGACACAGAGGTTATTGCCCACCTGATAGAGGAATATTACAAGAAGGATATTCCGTTTATCGATGCTCTGACATCCGCGCTGCTCCAGATAGAGGGGACATACGGTTTGGCAATCCTCAATGCTGACGAGCCAAACAAGCTCTATGCAGCAAGGCACGGTTCCCCCGTGATAATCGGAAAGGGGGAGAAAGAAAACTTTGTTGCCTCCGACGCAGCAGCAATCATACGGTACACCAATAGGGTAATATACCTAAACGAGGGCGAGGTGGCAGAGGTCACGGATGATGGGTTTGAAATATTCACACTGAGAAAGGATAGGGTAAAGCCCGAGGTCCAGAAGCTAACGATGACGCTGCAGGAGCTGGAGAAGGGAGGGTATCCTCACTTTATGCTCAAGGAGATATTCGAACAACCGGCTACTGTGAGGAACTCCTTCCGGGGTCGGTTGAACCTGGAGATGGGAACCGCCCGCTTGAACGGACTTAAAAGCCACCTCGATGTAATTGAAAAACTCAAAAGGATAGTGATAACCGCTTGCGGGACATCCTGGCATGCAGCACTCATCGGTGAGTACCTTATTGAGGAACTTGCCAGAATACCTGTCGAGGTGGAGTATGCTTCGGAGTTCCGCTACCGCTCACCCGTGCTCGATGATGGAACAGCCGTGTTTGTTATTTCCCAATCGGGCGAGACGGCAGATACACTTGCCGCACTGAGAGAGGCGCATAATCAAGGGGTTAGCGTGTTCGGTATAGTGAATGTGGTAGGCTCGACAATTGCCCGTGAAACGGACGCAGGCGTTTATATCCACGCAGGTCCCGAGATAGGCGTCGCATCAACAAAGGCTTTTACCTCTCAGATTACAGTGCTTGCCCTCACTGCCCTTATGCTTGGTAGGAGGAGAGGAATAGTGAGCACCGAAAGAGGATATGAGCTTGCCTCACATCTTGCCAAGATACCTGAGAAGATTAAATGGATACTCGACAGCCAGACAGCGAACATAAAAAAGATTGCCGAGAAGTACCATAAGAAAAACAATGCCCTCTTCCTTGGCAGGGGGATAAACTTCCCTGTTGCGCTGGAAGGGGCACTGAAACTGAAGGAGATCTCTTACATCCACGCCGAGGGGTATCCGGCAGCGGAAATGAAGCATGGTCCAATAGCGCTCATCGATGAGAATATGCCGGTATTTTTCATCGCTATCGATGACCTGATGTACAAAAAAGTGGTAAGCAATATCGAGGAGGTAAGGAGCAGGAAAGGGAAAGTGATTGCTATTGCAACACTGGGAAACGAGGAAATCAGAAGGTACGCCGACGATGTTGTGTACATTCCTGAGACCGATTATCTCCTATCGCCGCTTCTGACTGTCATCCCTATGCAGCTCTTCGCTTATTATACCGCAGTGTTGAGAGGGTGCAGCATAGACCAGCCGAGAAACCTTGCGAAATCCGTTACAGTAGAATGATAACACTTGGTATAGAGACATCCACACAGGTTACCGGAGTTGCCCTTTATGACGGGAAATCTATCCGACACTCTATAGCCCCAAGAGGCACTGAACAGCATTCCACGCTCCTGCCGGCGATCGTCGATGAGCTTCTTGCACACACAGGTATCAAAAAGAGTGACATCAAACTCATCGCTGTTTCCCGTGGACCAGGCTCGTTCACAGGATTGAGGGTCGGAGTCACATTTGCCAAGGCACTCTCCTTTGCACTTACTACCCCAGTTGTCTCCGTCGATACATTTGAGGTCTATTGCTATCCGCATAGGGGAAAAGCAAAGCTTGTTGTTCCTGTTATCGACGCAAAGAAGAGTGAGCTTTTCGCCGCCGGGTATAAATACGGGACAAGAGAGGAGCTGTTCCCCAAAAGGTTGTACGGATTTGAGGAGTTGGTCAGTGAGATTTCAAGATTCAGCCGCGAAGCTTTTGTAATTACAGGTTACGATGCGCATCTCCTTCACACAGAGTTCCCATCGAACATTGCCAAAGATAACATTCCCGACCCTATTGTTGTTGCGAAGCTCGGGATGGAGAAATTTTCCAGGCAGGGAGGGGATGATTTGGTGGCTCTCGAGCCGTTTTACTTCAGGAAATCGGAGGCGAAATGAAGCGGTTAGTGCTTTTTGCCGTTATCCTTGCTGTGCTCAGTTGTGAAAGGAATATCCCCCCTGTTATCCCTGACAGCAGGATCGTTAGACATGTGAAACGGGTTGTGGATGGTGACACCGTTGTGCTTGACGGCGATGAGTACATCCGTCTTGTCGGCGTCAATACGCCTGAGATGAACTATCCGTCCGGGCAACCCGAACTCTGCGCACCAGAAGCAACTGCATTCGTTGACTCGCTTGCAGGTGGAAAGGATTGCTACCTTGTCTACAATACTTCTGTTGGTGATTCCCTCGACCGCTACGGTAGAACACTTGCCTTCGTTCATATCCTCCCTGATTCCACCTGCCTGAATGTGGAGATAGTCCGTGCCGGGTGGAGCATGGTGTATGACGAATACCCCATTCGCCCTGACTATGAGGAACTCCTTCGCTCGGCTGAAGGTGAGGCAGAAGAGAACGGCAGGGGACTCTGGAACCCGACAGAGAACTGTTCGAGCCGCCGTAGAAAATGGTGAACAGGTATATTGATTTCCTCTTCTCACTACACAAGTTCGGGATAAAACCAGGACTGGAGCGGACAAGAAGATTCCTCACTTACCTTGGGAATCCACAAAAACAGTTTGCGACCGTTCTTGTCGGCGGCACAAACGGAAAGGGTACAACCGCCGCCTTCTTGACATCAATCCTTCAGGAAGCAGGATATAAGGTCGGTCTGTTTACATCGCCACATCTCGTTCGCTTCAACGAGAGAATAAGAACCGGAAGGGATAACTTCATAGACAACAAATACATAGCGAATTTCCTTAAAGAGAATCAGAAGTTCATTGAAACCGAGAAGATGAGCTTCTTCGAGACATCCACAGGGCTCGCACTCAACTGGTTTGCAAACGAAAAGATAGATATTGCAATCTTGGAGGTTGGTCTGGGCGGAAGATACGATGCTACCAATGTCGTTGAACCCTTGTTCTCCGTGATAACTGGTGTATCACTCGACCATACCGAAAGATTGGGAAGAACACTTAAACAAATACTTGATGACAAACTTGGCATTGTAAGACACGGAAAAGAACTGATAATTTCCGGAGTTAGCGGGAAGTTGATAAAATCGTTCGAGGATTTCTTCCATAAAAACAATGTAATTGCCCTGAATGCTGGTAAGTTACGCTCAAAGACTATTTCAATGAATCTAAGCGGCAGCAAGCACCAAATAGCAAATCTGACTGTGGATACCCAACTTACTGGATTTCATATAAGAAATCTGTTGAAGATTTGCCTCCTATCAAAACAGGTTCTCGATAAATATGGATATTCAATCTCCGATGCAGATTTTCTCGAGGGGATAAGAAAAACTGACTGGCCAGGGCGCTTTCAGGTTATATCAAGCTCTCCGCTCGTTATTCTCGATGTTGCTCACAATCCAGCAAGTGCCGCCAACCTCGCCCGTAACCTTTGGACACTTGTTGGAAAACCGATGACAATAGTTCTCGGGATGATGCGAGATAAAGATCATAGAGGGGTGATTCGCCGTCTTGAGCCGGTAGCAGACCGCTTTATCTTCGTTCGCCCAAACACGCCACGAGCCGTTAAGCCACAGGTTCTCTCATCAATTCCACGAAAGGAAAGCCTCGTTATCGAGGATGTATCGTCTGCTTTAAGTTATGCAGTCTCACGCTTTGAAAGGCTTCTTGTGACAGGCTCTCACTATACAGTTGGTGAGGCGTTCCGGCTGTTTAATGTCCGATAAGATATATTATGTTAAATTACTTCGCAGCTTGAAAAGCTTTCCTCTCCCCTGCGTGCGTGGTTAACCTTTCAGGGAGTTGAAAACTGGCTGTTCTTGGGTATTACTGCTTCAACTGAATCCTGTGGGACCCAGGCTACACGATTGTCGGTGAGCGAAATTTTGAACCAGTCTCCTCGTGACTCCTCCAGTGCAACAGTTGTTCCCTCATGGATTGTGAATAGTATTTCAGAGGTTGTGGTCGGAGCGGAGAAACAATCGAGCTTTGGGCTGAGGACGACGGCAGCCTGTGTCTCCCATTTGTCTGACATCTTGAGGAGGAAAACAGCAGCAACCAGAAGGAAAATTATCCCGAAGCAAATCACAGGGGCTATCCCCTTGCGACGGAAGATATACAGGATGGCGCTGACGGTCAGAATGACAGACACCAGTATGAGAAGCTTGAACAGCTCGGCAAAGCTGGCAAACTCTATTATCTTACGATACATCCTGCCCAAGAATCCTTCATATATGGATGGTATCTTGTCCTTTGTGTAAGCGGTGGCGAACTGAAGATTGTAGCGGAGCTCCTTGTCTCTGGGTGAGAATACTAGCCCCCGGCGATAGCTGAGAATTGCCTTTCCAAGGTTCTTTGACCGGAAGTAAGCGTTGCCGAGATTGAAGTAAAGCTCAGGACTATGCACCCCTGATGCAAGAGCTTCCTCGTATAACCTCACTGCTTCTTTATAGTTTCCCTGACGATACATGGCGTTGCCGTGGTTGTACTTCTCAACAGCAGATTCACCAAATACAGGAACAGCTATCAAAAGGGAAACCACTGACAGAACTACTCTCTTCATACTCATGCTCGCTTCTCGATACAATTTATGAGTTGTTTAGCGGACTTGATGAGTTGGTCGAGTTTTGCCTCATCCGATGCACCTGGCGAGAACCTGGAGGCATAGCAGCCGTCTATAATATGCCTGAGCCTCTCTGTCTCCTCTCTCGTGAACCCTTGTTCCTCCATACGGCTGGCAACCTCATTGAAATTCGTCCAAGGGATGAGTAATCTCTCAGATATGTATTTCTCGAGGGTCTCGGAGATGAGCCCGTACGCAGCATCAATTTCCCTTTTTCTGGCAAGTTCCTGCGCCTTTTTCAGCCCCTTTCTTGCCCTCGAGTACGCCCGAGATAGCTTCGCATAAACCTCATCCTCAAGGAGTCGTCTCCTCCTTCTGGCAATGAAAAAGGAAAGCAAGAGCAAGGCGACCTCGGCAACGGCAACGAAAATCAGGTCGGTATACCGTGGGTAAAGAGGATAGGATGTCAGTTTTTCCTTGTCTGGTTTGATAAACTCGATATCCTTCCCGAGGGTCTTGACACCTGATTTTGTTGGAAGGAATATCCTCTCCCCCTGCGCTATCTTCTCTCCCTTCTCTACCATCACCGTGAGAGAGCGTGTCTTTATTGTTCTGTAGCTTTTACTCTTGGGGTCGAAATAGGAGAACAGAACAGGTGGAATTTCGAACTCACCCTCCGAACGCGGAATTATGATAAACTCGAATAGCTTACTACCTGTGAGTTTGTTCCCCTCGATTTTTATGTTATCCTTGGTCTGTGTATCGAATAGCTCAAGGTCTGGTGGCAAATTGACCTTTGGTGGCGGTATTGAATGTATATTTCCCGTTCCCCTTACTCTAACCCGAAGCGTGAAAGCCTCATTTGTTTTTACATTTGGGTTGTCGAGCGAGCTGGATATAGAGAACTGCCCGACGCCACCCGAAAAACTGGATGGTTTCCCCTCACTTGGTAACGGCAATACCTTAATCTTCAACGGGTTTCCGACGATGGATACACTGCGGGTTGTTCCAAAGAAGTCAAAGAACCCCCTCGAGCGAGTATATACCTCTCCGACAAGCTGCATCGGGGTTATCGTTATAGTCCCATCGGTTATCGGAAAAACCGCAGTCTTTCTTAGTAGGGCTGCATTATATCTAATACCGTCAACAACCTCTGTCCTGTAGCTGAGCTTCTCTGCCTGGAAGATATCCTTTGTCCAACAGTTCTCGAATCTCGGTTCAGTATCAACAGATAGCCTTGCAACTGACAGCCTGGTGTAGAGCGTGAAGTAGACGGTTATCTGCTCACCGACATAAGCGGTCTTTTTGTCGGCATAAGCGGAGACGAAGATATCCTTGCCTGATGCCCTCGGCGTGGGATGTGTAGGTGGAGAGGCACCCTGACCTGTTGTCTTGGGAGCGGCTGCCCCTTTGGACACAGTGACAGTTATCGGCTCTGTTTTGTAGGTCCGCCCCTTGATATTTATTCTTGCGGATGGTATGGTCAATTTCCCTTCATGCTTTGGCTGGATATAGTAGATGAAGTTTTTTGTTTTTGTGCTTGTGACTTTGCCGTTGATGATACTTATGCTGCTTGATGTTGACGACGATGAGCCGAGAATTGAGAACTCATTTTCCAGATCAGGTATTTCAGGCTGAGGTAGCCTCGATGGTAGGTCTCCTTGGAGGGAGAGTGTCAGCTGGATAGCCTCTCCGAGAGAAATCTGCTTCTGCGATACATAGGCAGTGAAGCTTATATCCCCTGATAAGAGTGATACCGGCAGAAGCATCAAAAGAACAGCAATCCTTATTCCGAGATTTTTCATCTTACCAGTCCTTACCAGGTATCCCTCTCCCCGGGAGTTGCCTTACCTGTTCCTTTTGCGTCTCTTTTTCCTGCTCTTCCAGGGCGTCAAGGATCCGCTCTGCCTCCTCCCTTGATATCTCGCCCTCTTTTTTCTCCTGTTCTCCCTGCTGTCCCTTTTGCCCTTGCTGCTGTTGTTGCTGTTGTTGCTGTTGTTGCTGCTGTTGTTGCTGTTGTTGTTGCTGACCTTGTATCTGCTTCTTTTTGGAGCTCTGCTTCAGAAGTGACAGCGCAAGTTCAAGGTTATATTTTGCGTCCTCGTCATTCGGGTTCAGTTTCAGTGCTTGCTGATAGAAGAATATGCTGTTCATAAGGCTGTCCATCTTGAAATAGCAGTTTCCTATATTATAGTAGATCTTTGAGGTAAGTAAAGAGTCTTTCGCCTCAGGTATAGCTTTGCTGAGCTCCTCTATTGCTTTGTCATACTTTTTCATCTTATACAGTGAGACGCCAACATTATGGTGGAGTATGGGGCTTTCTGGCTTGTCCAGCTGAGCTGAACGGAACCGTTCAAGAGCTTCGTCAAACCTTTCCTGCTTGTAAAGTTCTATTCCATCCTCGTTTGTTTTTCTCGGAGAATCGGCATAAAGAGCATAAAACGGGCAAAGAAGAAGAGCAACCGCTAAAACTGCTCTCCAGTCCACTGTTTTCTCCTTCTTTTTCTGTCGTTCAACAGGAAACTTGCGAGCAGAAGTAGCCCGCTTAATGTGAGAGGATACCTATATCTGTCCTCATAGGTTGTGAACTTCTTCGATGCAAATTCTTCTGTTTCTATCTTCTCTATCTCGGAGAAGATTTTGTCCAGCTCAGCCTGTCCTGGGCTTGCTCGATAGTACTTTCCGTCGGTGATGAGAGCAATCTTCTGCAGGGTCGTCTCGTCCAGCTTGGATGTAACGATGCTACCGTTCTCGTCCCGCTTGTAGCCGATCTTCTTACCGTCCTTACTCCAGATAGGTATAGGCTCACCGGCAGGTGAACCTATCCCGACGGTGAATATCTTTACACCTTGTTCTGCGGCGCGCTTCGCAGCCTCCTCGGGGTCACCCTCCAGATTCTCGCCGTCGGTTATCACAAGGATAGCAAGATGTTTCTTTTCTCGTTTCGGGAACATCTCAATTGCCTTGTTGATGCCTGCTGCTATGTTCGTTCCCTGAGCAGAGATGCTTCTTGTGTCTGCCCCAGCAAGCAACATCTTGGCAGCCTCATAGTCAAGCGTCAGAGGGCAATAAGGGAAAGCCTCGCCTGCAAACAGAACAATACCGATCCTATCTCCCTTGAGCTTGTCTATTATGCTTGAGACCTCCATCTTGGAGCGGGTTAGTCTGTTCGGTTTGACATCCTCCGCCAGCATCGAGTTCGAGACATCGAGCACAACGATAAGGTTCATTCCCTTTCGCTTCACCTCCTCGATCTTTGTCCCGAACTGTGGGCGAGCAAGAGCGAGAACAAGGAAGAAAAGACCCACAGTAAAGAGGACCCGCTTTATTCTCCTCGACCTCCAGTTAACGCTGTCGATAATAACCGATAGTGCCTTGCCAGTAGCGAACCGTTCAAGGAGCCTTTTCGCATGTCTGTCGAAGATGTGAAACAGAAAAGGCAAACACACCACCAGCACAAGTAGATAAAGCATCTCTTGGTTCGCGAACCTGAACATATCTATCCTCCCCTATGGCAGTTTCCTCAAATATGTGTTCTCAAGTATGAGCAGTAGAACCAGGAGGATAGCCGACAGACCGACAAGGTATGGGAACAGCTCCTTGTATCGAACGAATTTCTGAACCTCGATCTTTGTTTTTTCCATTTCGTCTATCTGCTTATAAATCTCACGGAGCTTGTTTTCATCTGTTGCTCGGAAATACTGCCCACCCGTTATGGATGCAACCTGTCTAAGTGTTTCCTCATCTATTTCCACCGGCATCTTTACATACCTCTTACCGAATATCGGGTCCTCCACGGGATAAAGAGCATACCCTTTCCTGCCCATCCCGATGGTATAAATTTTTATATTCATTGCCTTTGCGAGCTTAGCTGCTGTTATTGGGTCGATCTCTCCACGATTGTTTACTCCGTCTGTCAAAAGGACTATCACCTTGCTCTTTGCCTTCGAGTGGCGCAAGCGGTTGACTGCGGTGGCGATTGCCGTCCCGATTGCGGTTCCATCCTCTATCATACCGATGTATGTCTGCCTGAGGAAATTAATCACTATACCGTAGTCGATCGTGAGCGGGCATTGCGTGAAGCTCTTTGCAGCGAATACTACGAGCCCAATCTGGTCATTCGTTCTACCTTTGATAAACTCCTCGGCAACAACCTTTGCAGCCTCTATCCTATTTTTGGGCTTGAAATCCTCTGCCTTCATACTCGAGGAGACATCAAACACGAGCATTATGTCGACCCCCTCCGTGTAGACATTCTCCTCCTGCCTGCCAAAGCGGGGTCTCGCAAGAGCAACTATTATGACAAGAATTATAATCAACCTTAAGATGTTCAGAAGCGGATATAGGACAACCCTTTTACTTGGTTTCCTCCCATCGGTTCTAATGAACCTAAGCGAGGAGAACCGGATCGCTCCTCCACGACGCTTCCCCAGGAGCCAAAAAAGGAGCACCGCCAGCGGAATCAGAAACAGTATATACGGGTTCTGGAAATCAAGCTGCGACATCTACTACTTTTTCCCTTTTTGTCTGTTCGATTATCGAGCGAACATCATCGATTACCCCAGAAACCTCTTCGTCAAGAGGAATATACTTTGCAAATTTAACTAAATCAGAGAGTTGCAGAATTTGTGTGATGTTATCTATTACATCTCTGTCAATTTCATCAATGTCAGCAAGAAGTTGGAGTAATTGGCTTGTTGTCGACTCGAGGGCGGGAACATCGAAGCGAGCTTCGAGATACTCCCGGAGTATATCCGAAAGCTGGGTGAAGAACTGCTTATATTCTTTTCTTTTAAGGAGTTCTGACTCATCGAGCGAGAGGAGACGCTCGAGTGCAACCTCATCGGGTGGTCTATGTGGAGCTGCGAACCCAAGCATTGATACCCTTTTTCTCTTCCGCTTTATGTAGTAGAGAACAAAGCCAACAACAAGGAGAGCAACAATGATGGTGGTGGAGATTATGATAACCTTCCGGTAGTTGAAGGGCAAGCTTTCCGGGTCTTTCACATCCTTTATTTCTGTCGCGTTTTCAGGTGATATTCTGTTGACGGTTATCTTGACAGGCTGGGTCATAATAGCCTTGAGGGTTGTGTCGTCAGTGGTTTTGTAGAGTACCCCGATAGGTGGTATCTCGAACTCTCCTATGTCGAATGTGGAGATGATGTATGCGAACTCTTGCTTGACCTTGCTGCCGAGTGTTTCTGGCTCGCTTATGTTGAAGTCTCGTATCTCGAACTGCCCGAGGTTCTCGGCTGCTGAAGGTGGCTCGACTGAAAGTGTCGTATCATACTCTATATGGACTACATATGTGATGGTATCCCCGATAGTTATCTCCGACCTGCTTACCTCGGTCGATACGGAGATCCCGCTGTAGAGAGCCGATGCCGTGAAAACCATCGCCAGTATGAGAGCAACCCTTTTCATACGCTTTACCTTACGCTATCAGGGTATATCTTCACATCCTGTGACTGGAGCATCTTTGAGAGAAGCTCCTGTTCCTTCTCCTTTATCTTTTCCTCTGTATAACGCTGCTTCACCGTCTCTCTTACCTCGTTGAAGCCTTTCCCTTCGAACTCATCCTTGTGTGCATCGTAATAAAGCCGGAGGTCGGACTCCGTCGGTTTTATCTCCTTCCCTATATTTCTCTTATAGTATTCCTGAAGAAGGATCTGCTTCTTGATGTTTTCTATGGTTTCTGCGATTTCTGGTTCCTGATCGAGCCCGGCTCGAACAGCAGCATCATATACAAGCTCTTGGGCAACATAGCTCGACAAGAACTGCTTCTTCCCTGCCTTTCCTGCAAACTGCTTCTTCATCTGTTCAGGGAGGTTATTGTAAGCCTTATCCAGCTCTCGGAGAGATATTCTTCTCTTACCGATCTCAGCGACAACAATATCACCTGGGCGGATCTCCTCTGTCCTCCCCACAGATGTTGCTCTCTCAAGCTCTCTCTGCGCCTGCGCTGATTCTCCTATATGCTCCAGACAGGTAACGATCCTCTTCTGTGCATCGGATAAGAGGTTAGATTTTGGGTATAGCTCTCGCAATTTCAAGAATTGAGCAAGAGCGTTGGAGTAATCTCGTAGGTCATCCATATAAATCGCCCCGATCGTGTAGATTATGTTCTCTGCTTTCTCTTTATTAAGCTTGCCCTTTTCCAGAAGCTTCTCGTATGTCTCGATAGCCTGTTTATACAGACCCGAATCCCTGAGCCTACTTGCATAGCTTATCAGAGTAGATAAATTTTCTTCCTTGGTCCCCCTTACGGAGACCCAGGTTAGAACGGAGAATAAGAATATTAGAACGAGGAGAGCAATAGCAACAATATTGAGAAGTTTGTTGTCCATCTTTCCTCCTTTTAAAGCCTTCTTTCCCTCCTGCGGAAGAAGCTCACAAGCTTTGGCAGGTAGTCGGTGTCGGTTGAAACTTCTATTGTATCCAGCCCGACGGAGTTAAAGATATTTTTTCTCTTCTCTATCGAGGCAACGGCGCTCTCCGAGAACTGTTTGATAATGCTCATATCCTTGGTATCGAGCAGCAGCATCTCGCCTGTCTCTGCATCCTCAAGCTCAATAAGCCCGATAGATGGGAGGCTTATTTCCCTTGGGTCGGTTATGACCACAGGGATTATGTCATGCTTCTTGCTGGCTATAGCGAGCGGCTTTTCATATCCTTCTGCGATAAAATCTGAGACGAGGAAAGAAATAGTCCGTTTCTGTGTCACTCTAAGGAGAAACTCAAGGGAGGCTGCAATATCGGTCTTTTTGTCCTGCGGTTTATAGTATAAAAGTTCTCTCAGGATTCTGAGAATATGCCTTTTCCCTTTCTTTGGAGGGATGAACTTCTCGATTGTGTCAGTGAAGAGGATGAGTCCAACCTTGTCGTTGTTCTGGATGGCGGAGAATGCAAGCACGGCACATATCTCCGCTGCGATGTCTCGCTTCAGGCGTGAGACAGAGCCGAACTCACCGGATGAGCTTATGTCGAACAGTAGCATAACTGTCAGCTCGCGTTCCTCTTCGAACAGCTTGACATACGGGCGGTTCATCCGAGCAGTGACATTCCAGTCTATCGTTCTTATATCATCGCCAACGGCGTATTCCCTTACCTCTGAGAATTCAACACCTCTGCCTTTGAAGACGCTGTGGTATTCACCGGAGAATATGTCGTTGACGAGTCGACGTGTCTTGAGGTCGATCCGCCTTATCCGCTTCAGTATCTCCTTCGGTATCATATTATGGAACCTCTATCCTGTTGACTATCTTGCGGATAATATCCTCGGATGTCAACTCCTCTGCCTCCGCCTCATAAGTGACGATAACCCTGTGCCTCAATACATCGAAGAGCATTGCTCTGACATCCTCTGGCGTGACATACCCCCTGTGCTTGATGAAGGCATGGGCACGAGCAACCTTCTTGAGGTATATACTTGCTCTCGGTGATGCCCCCCAGGCAATAAGGTCGGATAACTCTTCCATTCCGTATTTCTCTGGATGTCGTGTGGCAAATACGATGTCGAGAATGTAGTTATCTATCTTCTCATCTACATATATCTTCTTGACCAGTTCTCTTGCGGCGAGTATTTCCTTTGGCTCGACTACGGGTTCGAGAGGGATAAAATTCTTCTCTGAGTAAAGTTTCATAATCTGTTTCTCTTCTTCCCTCTTTGGATAATCTATGATCACCTTCAGCATAAATCGGTCGATCTGTGCTTCAGGAAGCGGGTATGTTCCCTGCTGTTCGATAGGGTTTTGGGTTGCCATAACAAGGAACGGCGAATCGAGCTTGAAAGTCTCGTCACCGATGGTTACCTGTCGTTCCTGCATTGCCTCGAGTAGTGCTGACTGTACCTTTGCTGGTGCGCGGTTTATCTCATCAGCAAGGATGATGTTGGAGAATATCGGTCCTTTTTTGGTGATGAACTCACCTGTTTGGTGGTTATAGACAAGGGTACCGATTATGTCCGCTGGAAGGAGGTCTGGTGTGAACTGAATCCTCTGGAAGTTTGTGTTGATAACATCTGAGAGGGTTCTGACAGCGAGTGTTTTAGCAAGCCCAGGCACACCCTCGAGTAGGATGTGCCCATCGGATAAAAGTCCTATCAGTAGCCTGTCGATTAGTACCTCTTGACCGATTATCCTCTTGTGAATTGCCTCACGAATCCTGTCAATGAATTCGCTCTCCTTCTCAATTTCAGCGTTCAGCTTTACAATCTCCTCATTCATTATCCCCTCCTTTGGGAAGATTCTCTTCCAGTATGGCTTCAAGCTTTCCATATAATTCTTCTGTTTCGGTGGTCTGGAGTTTACGCCTGGCGAACTTTATCTCGTCAAGCCTGTTAAGTATCCATTCGAACTTGGAGAAGCTCGGAGCTCCAAGCTCGCTCAAAGCCTGCACCAATTCCTCTCTCGAGGCGATCTCAGCAGGGATATTGTATTTCCTCGCTATGTATCTTCTCGTGAGCATTGATATCCTGGCGATAAACTCATCTGGGTCCTCCTTTTGTAGCTGTTTTGTCTCCTTAAGCTTCTCCAGCAGTTCTTCTTCAAGCGGAACCTGTATCTCTTCTTCTTCTTTCGGGGTTTTCCTGCGCCTGTGGATGATAATATAAGCCGATACGATAGCCAGAACCACAGCTATTATTACCGCGAGGATCCAGATGGGGAAGCCACCTTTCTTAACCTTTACAGGCTCTTTTATCTCAACCTCGATCCTTGCCGTCGCAAGTCTGCGAGTTGTTCCCGCGGGAACGAAATCGTATGAGAGGATAGCGGGGTCAATATAGCCCATACCTACAGAAACAGGGAGGTAGTAGAATCTGTATTCCCTGTATGTGATAAGCTCTCCGCTCTCCTCGGCTGTTCTGTTTGCAGATGATGTTTTGAAGAGCTTCAGATTAGAGACGGTGGGTGGCTTTATCTCGTGGAAGATGTAGTTGTCAATATCTCCGCTGACACGGAAGCTAACGGTTAAGATGAGGGTATCGTTCTGCGGGAGGGCTGTTTTGTTCACCTCGGATGAGACGGTTAGGTTGTCTGTGGTGACCTGTGTTGTATCCGGTTGAGCAATAACGAGCGTCGGTGAGAGCAACAAAAGTGCCAGCAGAACAATCGATCTCATCTTATTTCCTCCTCGAACCAACTTCTTACTCTTCCGATTTTATAGTAGTCGACGGAATATTTCTTTCCCTCAAATATTGCACTGGAGGTAGCAGCCCCTGTGAATTGTATCGTTATTTCTTCGCCACTCTTGCTTGCTATTTGGGCAATGATACTTATCTCCCCTATCTCTGTAGTGTCGGGGAGTAGCTCGTTCCAGCTGAGTTCGCCAACATAGTCGACGAGGTGTCGCACACTGTCATCCTTAAGTTTCTTCTTACGAGGTAAAGTTAGTTGCCAACCCTTTTCCCCTTTCACAGCCTCGAATGTGGTGTCGTTCACCAGCAGTGTGACCTTACTTATCTCTTCCTTATCGAAGGTGAGGAAACGCTTGTCGAGGAAATCGTCTGCTGATTTATCGAACCAATCCGCCATCGAGGCTGGCATAAGATATAATATTTTCTCATTTTTCTTCTTAATGAGAATGTGGTTTCCCCTCTTACCGCAGAGCAGGAAATGCTCGGACTCTTTTCCCGAGAAGAAGCTTATTCTCTTGCCTGTCCGTTCGCACATAACATTTCGCAGGAGGGAGTCTGCCTTTATGTTTGTGAATTTCCTTATCATAGATTGAACAATACCCTGATCTGTCCTTGCTTGACCTTCTATGCTAAACCTGCCGAATCTGTTCCTGATCAGAAGGGTATGCTTTCCTTCGATCCTTATAGAATCGATATCGGAAAGTGTAAGAAGCGTTTTTATCCGCAGTTGGTCAGGTTCGACCGTTAACCTTTTGAAAACAATTGGGCTGACCGTGATAATCTTTCCCATCTCGGGGTTTTCTGCGTAATTGTATTTTGCTTCTGATTGCTTGCTCGAGATCAGGAAGGTCCTCTCCTCTCCATCCTTGAGCCGAACCACTGCTTTCACATCTGGTTTAAGGAGACCGTATCTTCCCAGCGAGTCCGCCGTCTCGCGCACAAAGCTCTTCGCTTTCATATGTGCAATTGCGTTCAGGATGAGCATAACCTGTGCCTTCTCGCAGATGAAATTCTCTGGCTCAACGACTCTCCAGGTGCCGTCTGGGGATTTTTCTGCTCTGATTGTATCGGAGGGTCTTGCTATCTCAAGCTTGACAGCATCCTTCGGGTCGAAGTGGAATACCGATTTGTCCCTTAGGTCGTATAGGGTTTTGGTGAGGCTTCGTCTGACAACATCAGGAACGAGCAACAGATTCTCTTTTCTCGAGCTCTTAACATAGCACAATCTTCCTGTTGGATTGCTTCTGCCGACAAGCAGTGTATCCTTTTGATGGACGAAGGTTATTCGGTTCTGCTCATCCAGCCCAAATTTCGTCGGTCTGTCGGTTGCCTCGATCACCTCCTCAATCCTTGCTGTATCAAGCGCCGTGAGGATCCGAGTGATCGTGGCAGAGTCCGCTCTTGTCTCGATGGGGTCCTTTATCCACCAGATACCGAGCGTATCCTTTACGAGCTTTGCGTTCACCTCTCGAGATGATATCTCGAACTGGTTAACCTCGGTAAGACAAAGCTCTGGAATGAGATGCTGTTCTAACGCTTGTTTCTTTCCCCTTGGTATCTCAAAGAAGAATAGGAACGCCGTAAGCGAAACGAGGATTACGATCGGTATGGCGAACCTTTTCATCTTCTCCTCCACCAGATGACGGTGCCTACAAGCAATGCGACAAGGGGCAGGGCAATGACCGATATATAGAATATTGTTCTGCTCTGCCCTCTGGTGAGGGTGATTCTCCTATCCTCCTCCTGCTTTGGGCGGATGGCTATCTTGTTTTCCTCCTCGACGAGCCAGCTGATGGTGTTAAGGAAGAGGTCCTTGTTCATCATAAAGGATATGTATGTATTGGAGGCAAAATCGGAGTCACCAAAGACAGCAACCCTCGCCCTCGATTTCATCGTCCCTGCAATAGCGAGCGGAACGGGTCCCGGGACATCTTTATCAGGCTCGAATTTGAACTGTTCGTTATCAATATCTGTCTCCCCCCAGGAGCGAGGAAGTGTCTTCACAATCTCCTCAAACCCTGTGGTATCGGCGGATACAGATCGAGCGAGTGGAAAAACTGTGGCGTTGTTCCCCATTTCCTCCGTTATCGGATGGGTTTTGGAATATTCGGAGGCTATGGGCATAAACTCGTTTGCTCCAAATATCTTGCCGACCATACTGACATCCACTACGATGTCATTACCGATATCGATTCCGAGCGTGTTCTCGAGCCAAGCGACAGTTGAATCTGCTTCCCTCGGGTTACACATAAAGAGGAGTGAACCTCCCTTATCGAGAAACTCCTTTATCTTCTCCCTTTCAGGTGTTAGAAGCTCCCTTTTCGGTCCTGCGACAACGAGCAGGTCACAGTCATCGGGAATATCCACCTCCGCAAGTAGCATAAGTTCGTCTACAGTATGATTACTGTTTTCCAGTTCCTTTCTCGCCAGCCCATATCCATCCGCCCCTTCTTCGTCGTTTATATTGTGCTCACCGTGACCGGTTAAAAAGTATATCCTCTTCTGCCGTTCGCTTGTTACTCGGATAATAGCGTTTGTTATCTCGTTTTCCTCGAGCTTCTTTAGCCTCTCTGTTCTGTTGCCTGATTGAACGATTACAGTACCGTACTCGCTCACCCCCATCTCCCGCGCCTTATCCGGCTGCCTGTCAGGGTCGATGTAAACATCCTTTATCTTGCTCGAATAGTGCCTGTATCCTTTCAGAAGCTCCCTTGCCTTGGAGATAAGCGGCGAATCTTTCTTGTCAAAGACAGATATTGTAACATCAGTTTCAAGTCCTTGCAGGACCTTTACTGTCTGTGGAGCGAGTGAGTATTTTTTGTTAGCTGTGAGGTCAAACCTTGCGCTGTGCCTTATCCCGAGGAAGTTCAGTATCCCCACAATCACCAGAACTATCACGATGAGAAGAACAAGACTCATCCTCTCCTTTCTTGGGCGAGTTCCCTCATGTATTCTGGCAACCTCCAAAATCCTTAGGACGAGAGAGGCAATAAGCGCTGCCCCACCTGCTCCGGTGAGAATGTATGCCACTATCCCAGCAGAGATGTAGACAAGCCCGATGCCGGCTATAAGGAGAACGACTCCGATCGCACCTATAAGCGGAACTATCCTTTTCATATCACCCCTTCCATCGCCAGATTTGCAATGATTTGTCCGTTAGAAAAAGCCCCAAAAATGTAAGCGACAGGAAGAAGATAAGACTTTTTGTATCCACTACCCCCTTGATGAACTCTCTGAGATGCTCGGTGATGGAGAGATAACTAAGGGTATCCTGAACGGCTGTTTTCGTCGTAAATATGGATGACCAGTTGATAATCCACAGGAAAAGAAACAGAACAATCGAGACGAAGGCAGCCACAATCTGGTTTTTGGTGAGGGATGAGATGAACATCCCCAGTGCGATAAAGGTAAGTCCGAAGAGGAATATTCCGAGGTATCCGCTGAGAACGGGAGGAATGTCTGGCTCACCATGAATGATAAGCATAATCTGGTAAATGAATGTCAGAGCGAGCATTACAAGGAAGACCGTCGTCGCGGCGAAGAACTTGCCAAGAATTATCTCCCAGCTGGAGATTGGAGCGGTAAGCAGCATTTCCATTGTCCCCTGGCGCTTCTCCTCGGCAAATAGCCTCATTGTCAAAAGCGGAATGACTATGAGAAATATGAATGCAAGGTTCTGCAAAAAGGGCGTCACAACCCAGCTGTTTACGTTCATTGGGGGCGGAACCATACGATAAAGCTGAGCATATCTAACGCTCTGGATACACTGCAGGGCAAAATACGACAGCAGGTTGTAAAAGATGAACCCGGCAATGAAGAGGAACGCCGTTATGATGACATAAGCCACGGGTGATGTAAAGTAGGAGTTAATCTCTCGCTTGTATATTGGTCCAATTCCTCTCATAACGCCTCCTTAACAAGGGAGAGGAATATCTCCTCGAGGGTCGGTTTCTTCTCTTGCATTTGATAGAGGCTTATTCCTGCTTCTGTTATTCTCCTGACGAGCTCGGGACAGAGGTCTTCCTCTGCTGGGAACGAGAGCTCGAGCCTAAACTTATCATCGAGTTTTTCCTGCTTCTGAATTTCGACTGGAATTCCGGAGAAGAGGGTCTTAGCTACTTCGCTGCCGACGACGAGACTGATATTCCGTTTCTTCCGTAGGTTCTCTGAAAGCCTTTCAGGTGTCCCTTCACCAACCAGCCTTCCTTTGTTTATAATCATAACACGGTCGCAGGTCATATTCGCTTCTGAGAGTATATGGGTCGAGAGTATGACAGAATGCTCCTTACCAAGGGTTTTTATGAGGTTTCTTGTTTCTATAATCTGCTCCGGGTCGAGCCCGATTGTTGGCTCGTCAAGGATAATCACAGATGGATTATGCACTATCGCCATCGCCAGTCCTACCCGCTGACAGAACCCCTTGGAAATCTGGGAGATAAGCCTGCTCCACACAGGCGAAAGCGAGCAGACTTCCCGGACATAGTCGAGCCTCTCCTTCATCCTCTTCACACCGTGAAGCTCCGCTACAAACCGCAGATATTCCTCCACTCTCATATCAGGATAAAGGGTAGGGTGCTCCGGCAGGTAGCCTATGAACCGCTTGGCTTCTCTCGGGTTCTCCACCATACTGATACCGTTTATATACACCTCCCCTGATGTCGGTGTGAAGTATCCTGTCAGCATTCTCATCGTGGTTGTCTTCCCTGCACCGTTCGGTCCGAGGAAGCCGAGCACTTCGTTCTTCTCAACGCGGAAGCTCAGATTGTCAACCGCTGTGACCTCACCAAACCGCTTGACGAGAGAAACTGCCTCGACCATATCATTCCTCCTCTGGGATAGCAACGAAAAAGTCTGCCCCATCCCTTTCTATCAGAAGGAGTATAACATTTTCTCCATCCGCTTCTTTGATCCTTTTTGTGAACTCTCTAACATTGGTGATTGGATGTCTGTTGACCTCTTTGATTATATCGCCCTTCTGCAGTCCTGCATCCTCTGCTCTCGAGCCAGGCTCAACATCGGTGACAACGACCCCCTCTGTACCCTCTGGAATATCAAGGCTTCTTGCTATCTTAGAGGTTATGTTCTCCACAACAAGCCCGAGCTTTTCTCCGGATGTCTTATTCTCTGCTATCTCTTCGTGCTCCATCTCGCCGAGAATAACATCAACTTTCTTCTTTTTGCCGTCCCTCAGGAGAGTAATGGTGACCTTGGTTCCTGGAGAAGAGGACGCTATCTTCGTTCTCAGCTCCAAGCTGTTCTCTATCTCCTTGCCGTCTATTTTAAGGATGACATCGCCGGGCTTTATTCCCGCCTCCTCTGCAGGGGAACCCTCTACAACGCTTGACACGAGAACGCCCTTATCTGTGTCGAGCCCGAACGCCTTTTTCAGGTTCTCATTTATGTCCTGAATGTACACACCGAGCCAGCCACGTGATACATACCCTTTTGTGATGATGGACTGCATAACCGATTTGGCGATGTTGATAGGTATGGCAAGCCCGATACCTTCGGAACCACCCGAGCGCGAGATGATAGCTGTGTTTATCCCCACAAGCTCCCCCTTCAGATTCACAAGTGCTCCGCCAGAATTTCCTGGGTTTATTGCGCAGTCAGTCTGGATGAAGTTCTCGTATTCTGTGAGCCCGATATTGGAGCGTCCCGTCGCACTGACAATGCCAGCAGTCACTGTCTGCTCCAGCCTGAACGGGTTTCCGATGGCAACAACCCACTCACCGACAACGAGCTTATCCGAATCACCTATCTTCGCTGGGTGAAGCTTCTCGCCACCTGGATCTATCTTCACAACTGCTATATCCGTCTTCTCGTCCATTCCAACAACCTCAGCCTTATACTTCTTATCACCAGCTCGCACTGTTAGCTTGTCAGCACCCCTGACCACATGGTTGTTTGTCAGAATGTATCCGTCCTCGGTTACAATAACACCTGAGCCAAGTCCGAACTCCTTGAACTCCCGCTCGAATGTCGGAGGGTAGTTGAAGAAAAAACGGAAGAAGTCATCCTCAAACGGGAACGGTGTTGTCCTGAGCCTGTATATCCTCTCCGAGGTGATGGAAACAACGGATGGTTTTACCCCCTTTGCTATCTCGTTTAACACCCTCCCTGTTGGGACAATATCAAGGACATCGCCAGAGTTGTTGGAAGCTACCTCCTTGACATCAACCTTCTCCCCTGCGTCGGATCTGTTCGTGATGTTAAGCTGTGCGGACACGAGGAGCCCAAGCAGCGCCCCAGCAATAAGTGGAACTATGTATAGATACGCCTTTCTCATCTGTTCACCCCCTCTTGGAATATTTCTCTCAGCTCCCATTCAAGGAGCGAAAGCTTTACAGGTTTTGGTAGGAAAAAGTTAGCTCCCAGCTCAAGCGAGCGAGCCCGACACTCACTCTCGTTCTTTGCCGACATCATAATCGCCGGGAGATTAGCACTCAACCTTCTTATCTCTTCTAATACAGCAAACCCGTCCATATCCGGGAGATTAACATCGAGTATCGTCGCATCAAGCTTTTCCTTCCTCGCAATCTGCACCGCCTTTGAACCTGTTCTTGCCAGAAATAGCTTATACCCCTTGGATGAGAGGAACTCGCCTATGGTCTCGAGTGTCAAAGCGTCATCGTCGACAACAAGTATCTTCTTCTGCATCGCAAGAAGGTAAAAGCATATTTTATGCCAAAAAACCAGACCCAGTGTAACCCCTTTGCTATAAAGGGTTGTCAGGATTTGACAGTTTTGCAGTGCGAAGGTTTTTGTCAAAATGGCAAAATTTTTGTCAAAACGGCAAAATTAAATGAGCGGGTCATTCACGCCAGCCTCTTCAAATGCAGACCTTCTCAGAAGACAGCTTGCACACCTTCCACAGGGGCTTTCACCACCCTCATAGCAGGACCAGGTAAGATGAAACGGGACACCAAGTCTTTTACCCAGAAGCACCACCTCGCTCTTCTTCATGTGAATGATAGGGGTTATAACCGTTATGTTTCCCTTTTTTGTTCCTGAGCTTATCGCTTTCTGGAAGTCTTGAATAAACTTCTCACGGCAGTCGGGGTAGCCGGACGAATCCTCCTCCATAACACCTGTAAATATTGCCTCCGCTTCTTCCTCCTCGGCAACAGCTGTAGCTATGGCGAGCATCACACCGTTCCGGAACGGGAGGTATGAGAGGCGAGAATCGTTATAGCTTTCAGCCGACAGGTCAAGCTCCGGGTTGACAAGCCCCCTCTTTTCAAACCGGGAAAAGAAAGGTAGCTCCACGACGAGCCTTCTTTCTATGCCGTAGTGGTTGAGGATTGCATCGAAAGCCTCAAGCTCCTTCTTTTCCGCTCGGTGTCGATAGTTTAAGTGCAGCGGCAGTATCTCGAATCCTCTGTCAATTGCGACAGCAAGCGTCGTTGTGCTGTCCAGCCCACCAGAAAGAAGAATAATAGCCTTCACCTTATCCCCTCCTCCCTGTCCTTCCAGATGAGTTTGTGGAGTTGGAGGTTTAACCTTATGTCCATACCGGAGTCAAGTATCCATCTGGCAAGTACATCAGGAGAGAGCTTGCCCCAGACAGGAGAAAAGAGTACATCACACCTCGATGTAAGGTCGAAACTTCTTGTAAAATCGAGGCTCCAGTCAAAATCGTGCTTATCTGCTATAACAAACTTCACATCGTCGGTACGGAGGAGGTACTCTATATTCTCGAGCAGATTCTTTCCAGACTCGCCCGATGACGGTGTCTTTATATCGACGCACCGGAAAATCCCCTCGGTGAGTGTGTTTATCGGAAGCGAGCCGTTTGTCTCAACAAGCGTGTGGTAGCCTGCCTTAAGTAGCCTCATTGCAAGTTCATAGGTTTCCTCTTGTAGAAGAGGCTCACCACCGGTTATGAGAACACGACGGGTGTTGAACTCCCGTATCTTGCTCATTATTTCATCGAGAGAAACCCTTTCTCCACCTGTTAAGGCATAGGTTGTATCGCACCAGGAACATCTAAGATTGCAACCTGCTACTCTCACAATCGAGGTTGGAAAGCCTGCGAACCTTCCCTCACCGTTTATACTCTTGTAAATCTCGCTTATGAGCATTACTCCCTGTATGTTATCCAGCTGTTATCGCTCTCGCAGAGCTTCAGCTCATAGGGTTTAACACCATTTGGGAGCCTCTTTTTTGCCTCGTAGAATAGAAACCTTGCGATGTTCTCGGCTGTCGGGTTCGTCTCCGAAAAAAACGGAAGCTCGTTCAAGCAGGTGTGGTCTAAAAGGTCGGTTATCTCCTTCAGGATGCCCTTTAGCTCGGAGAAGTCGATCCCCATACCGAGTGAATCCAGCTCATCTACCCTAACGGTTAGCTGAACCTGCCAGTTATGTCCGTGTAGGTGAGAGCATTTCCCCGGGTACCCTCTTACCCAATGTGCAGCAGAGAAACCACCTTTTGCCGTTAAAAGATAAATTTCCCCCTCCTTAATTTTTACATCCTGCCGTTTTAAATATAATCCGAATTATCTTCTTGCGCAACCGGTTTTGCACAAAATTGCTGCTCTCATTGCACGAGAAATGTGCAATTTCGTGGAATATTTTCCCTCGTTTTCTCGCGTAACCGATTGAAACGTAAAGAGTTGCCTTATATGGCATATTATTTGCTTCAAAGTTTGTAGAGGGGATGAAAAATGAAGAGGGTAGTCATCATAGATGTTCTTCTCTCGCTCCTTGCATTCTTCGGGTGTGATGTGGTTGTTTATGATGATTATTGTTATCATGCTCGTAGAGATTATCCTCCCCCTGTTCCAACGAATGTGCACTCGGTGACGGGTGACAACCGGGTCTATCTTTACTGGACCCCCTGTGGAGCCTGGAGCTACCGGGTTTATCGCGGGTACAGTGAGACGGGATATTACTATCTTATCGGTGAGACCTTGTCGAGCTACTTTATTGATTTCTCTGCCGAAAACGGTAAGACATACTATTATGCAGTCTCTTCTGTCTCGTGGTCTGGGGTGGAATCGGAGCTCTCGGATGACCTCGTGTTCGACACGCCGAGACCCGAAGGTTTTGCGATCCTCTGGGATGCGGACCGTTATCCGGATGATTCGGGGTATGATTTCTCCGAGTATTCGCTCGTCCCGTGGGATTACCCCTCTGCTGATATATATTTCAACTACGACGGTATGTACTGGCTCTCCGGTGCAAACTCTATGACGGATATTCTCGTTTACGGGCAGATATATTCGTTCGAGGATATAGACTACGCACCGGAAGATGGGTATATACCTGGGGCAACGGTTGAGATACACCCTGGCTGGGGATATGTTATCTGGACCTGCGACAACCATTTTGCCAAGATATGGATAATAGAAGTTACCCCGGATTATGTTCAGTTCGAGTGGGCTTATCAGACGGACACCGGCAACCCGGAGCTGAGGGAAAGGACAAATAAAAGGATAAAGCTTTATAACAAGGAGGGCAAAAATGAGATATTATAAAGGTATAATGGCGGTCGGTGCAGTAGTAGTTTTTGCCCTCATACTTTCCGGCTGCCAAACAGTGCTTAGAACACATTCCCGTGTGGTCATTGCCGATCCACCGGACATTGTTGTTGACGACTGCTGTTGTTGCTGCTGTGACTGGTGGTGGGATGATTGCTGTTGTTGGCATCTTTGCTGTGACCATTGGTGGTTGGACACCTACTGCTGGCACTGCCGATGCTTCTGGCATCCGGTAGTTCTCCTCTGGTACCTGCCTCCCCCTTCCCCACCCTATTATTATCCTTATTACCCTTATTACTATGAACCACCTCCGGTCAGATATCGAGGCAGCTACACCACCTCGGGATACCGGATAACGAGGAGAAGAGGGCTGTTCAGGGAACCGGGGGAATCGACATCGCTTTTACCAGCGAAATATAGAAGTGCCGAAGTCAAAAGATATACAGGAAGCAGGGTTGCTTCCTCTGTAACGCAGGTCGCCAGTGCCGTCGGTGGTAGAAAGATACTGCCAAAGAGCAAAAGTACAGGAAGCGTAGCGAAGATAATAGAGAAAACCTCCACGGAAAACAGCACAAGGAAGAAACATAAAAAGGATAACTCGACAACACTGAGAAGGAGAAAAAACTCACCAATCGGCTTGGAGAGAAATAAGAAATCCCTGACGGAGCGTTCCAAGGAGAAAAAAATTCCTGAAAAGGGAAGACAGAATTTGTTTTTTCTGAGGAAGGATGATAAAGAGGTCAAATCCACCAAGATCAAAAGCAAGAACCCTTCAAAGGGTCCTATCACCAAGAGGTCGTCGATAGGATACTCAAGCAAAGGTTCCTTCAGAGCAACAGCTGCTCGGGGAAGTTCAACCCGTGTGAAACTGATAAGGAGAGGGAGATAAGATGAGAAGGTATCTGATACCGATCGTGGTGAGTACACTTGTGCTATTATTTGCTTCTGCATCGGCGGGCGAGCAAAAAGGCGACAGGGATACAACGGAAGTGGAGCAAGAGAAGGTCGAAAAGAAGAAACCCAGCTCCTCTATCAGGTTATTCGACTACTTCATCGATAAAGACAGGAACGGTATAAACGACCGCATAGAAAAGAAGAGCAGAACAAGAAAGAAGGGTGTTCCATCAAGGAAAACGAAACATACAACAAGGAAGGTCACCTCAAAAGTGAGAGCTTCAAAGATGCGGAGGTAGTCTTCCCCTTCAGCAGGCAGAGGTAGACTCCCGATGGAAGTTTCTTTGTATCCCAGAGGATGGTGTGCAGCCCTGGTTCAGCGCAGAAGCTATCTACCTTTTCTCCCAATATGTTGTAAATTTCAATAACCGCCTTCTTCTCGGTTTCAGGTATGCTGTATAAAATTTTGGTTGTCGAATTGAACGGGTTCGGATAGGCGGAAAGCTTAAACCTCCCAGGCAGAGCACTTTTTTCTTCCACCTCTGCAATAGATGAGCAGAACAGCATAAGCTCCCACTCAAAAAGCGTCCCATAGTAGCCATGATACATCTCGTTTCTATCTGCGACATATAGATACCATACACCCGCTGCATCCTCGTAAGTAAAATCTGAAAGAGAGCCCGGACCATCCTCGCTCCTGTCGTCCGGATACCAGATGTTCACACTGTCGGTAAGTGATGCCCTGTTGTGGAGATATACCTCTGTGCCGGATGGTGAGTAGAGTACAGCCACAATATTCCTCATCCTCGGATAAGTAAGATGAACCCTCGTTTTTACTGACTCGACCCGACAGTGCCAGGGAACCTCCAATACGCTCCATGTCTCCTGATCATAATACGGTGGAATAAAATCGGGTATCTCCGTTACTGTGCTCCACAGAAGATCAATTGTGCCATCGTCAACTACCTCAACGCGGAGACTGTCCCAATCTGGTGGATAGCTGGACAGATTTGAGGCTCTGTCCATAGCTACAATCCTGTAGAAAAACTCACCAATCGGCTCTAAATCAATCTCTCCAGAATATACCCCCCACAGTGGGTCGTACTCGAGAGGGATACTTCTCGTTCCCGCTTCATCTGTCAGCTCAATCCAGACACTATCTATCTCCCCGTTGTCGCTTACCTCAACCGAGATGTCCTGCGGAAACATGAGATAGGATAGCACGGAGTCTATAGGCGTGAACTCTATGATAGGAGGGATTGAGTCTCTTCCAATGTGAAACGAAAAGACAGAATCAGGAGCAGATTTTGGGAGGCAACCCAATCTACCCAATGAGTCTGCTGCCTGTATAAAATACTGGACATCCCCCTCGCCAGGAAACGAAACCTCACAGAAAAACGAATCACCTGAGGGTATGAACGGGATGGTGTCTGGTATCCCGCTAAATGTCAGAATAAGCGCAACCGACGATGTATCCAGAGGCGATGTTGGTGAAACAACTGTTGCCACAAATGTCACATTGGCGGATTCTCTGTCAGTGATTGGAGTATGGTATATTCTCGGTGCTCGCATTTCTATAGCAAGTTGAACCGCCCGGTACGCATCGACCAGACCATAGCCAGAGATATTATCCATTCCTGGATCGGCTATGTCCACTGAGGTTTCCGACAGGATACGGTAGACATCATCGTAATCGAGTGTCGGGTTGGCAGAAAGCATAAGTGCGATGGTGCCCGCTATATGCGGGGATGCCATGCTCGTTCCGCTCATCAGAGTGTAGCCACCTGTCCCAGCCTCAGTTGATAGAATGCCAACACCCGGCGCTGAGAAGTCCGGTTTTGTTGCTCCGAACCATGGGGAGCCTGAAGGCGCAGGTCCACGGCTTGAGAAATATGCGATGTTGTTCGAAGCGTCCGTTGCTCCTGTTGATATGACATTCGGGTAGTTCCCTGGAGGAGTTGTCGAGGATGCCTCCGGTCCATCATTCCCAATGGCAAAAACGGGTATTATACCCAGGAGCCGCCACAATCTGACATCATCGTAGTATAGCATCCCTTCACGGCAGAAGAGCTCGCCCCAAGAGTTATTAACAAGCCTCGGGAAATCATCCGTATAGGCGTTGTCATCCGGGTCAGCGATGAACTGGAAGCCAGAATGTATGATAAAGTCCCTCGATGTCGAGTTGTCCCTGAATATCTTCACCGCCATCCAGAGTGCGCCTGGAGCAACACCTGTTCCACCCTGTCCACAGACCGTCCCCATCGTATGCGTCCCGTGTCCGTGTCCGTCCTGTGGATAGAGCGGGTACTCATCTGTCGGGTCAAACCAAGCAACCCTTCCAGGCTCGACATTACCAAGAAAATTCCCCTCAAGATCCGGATGAAAGCCGTCGACGCCAGAATCCATACTGCCGATTATAACACCCGTGCCATCGATGCCGAGCTCCGAGTGAACCTCGTCAGCCCGGATTGCACCGATATTGTCCCAGGCATCCTTCGCATCAGACAAGATAGGCTCACCAAGCCTCCGCTCACGGTCGGGCACAATCTTCTCTATATCTTCTCTCTCGGCAAGCGCACTGACGACATCCTGTGTGGTCATAATGTATATTGCATTTATCGTCCATAAGGAGATAAAGGTGTCAACCTCTTCACTTCTTTGCTGGAGGAAGCTGATGACCTGCGCCTGCGAGGATGAAGCAAGTTGCTTAAGATGCGATATTATCCGGGATGGGGTTTGCCCCTGAAGCGAGTCATAGTCCGGTCTTGGTAGGATGTACGCTATGACACCGATCTTGCCCGGTTCAGGTTTGCCGGCATAGACCGTAAAGCAAGAGAAAAGGAGAACAACAAGGGGAAGGATGTGCGGCAGAGAGGACTTGAACCTCCAACCTGCAGATCCGGAATCTGCCGCTCTATCCATTGAGCCACTGCCGCACATAGTTTATATATATTCAAAAATAGTCGATTAGCAACCGAAAAAGGAAATGTCGAGTTTTTGCCTATTCACTATCAGTAATATAACCAGCTGAAGATTGAGCAAGATGAGCAAGTTCATAAGCCTTCAAACCTTTGTGAATGCAGTAACTCTGCTATATCACTTGCTTATCCCTCTGATGCCAGCTCTTCAATCTTGGCGAAGGCATCCGATATGGCGAGCACAATATCTCCTGCAATCATCGCGCGGGCGGTTAACCGCTCAGCGGCGATATCACCTGCCAGCCCGTGAATGTAGGCCCCAAGTCGGGCAGAATCAAGTGGTGAACACCCTTGAGCAAGAAATCCCCCAATAAGCCCCGATAGAACATCTCCGCTTCCGGCAGTAGCCATACCATCGTTGCCGGTTGGATTGAGATAAACCTTGTCCCCTTGAGCGATTATTGTTGGATTACCCTTGAGAAGTAGAACACCACCAGCGAACATATCTTTATACTCGAGTGCAGATCTTAGTCGATTGGCAGATACCTTCTCAACTGGAACATCAATGATCCGTGCAAACTCACCCGAATGAGGGGTTATAATGTATGGAGCTTTGATCTTCTCCCAGATTCCTCTCTCTTTTGCCAGCGCAAATAGTGCATCGGCATCGAATAATGTTGGTATTGTTGTCCTTTCCGCGACGCGAAGCACAACCTCCCGTGTCTCATGGTGCCTGCCGAGACCAGGTCCGATGATGAGGGCATCAACAGAGGAGAGATATTCATATATCACGCCGAGGGAGCGGAGCGAGATAGTGAATTTATTTTTGATATTCGGCAGATACACCTTAACAGCCTCCGTCGCCTTCATTTCAAGCACAGGAGCAAGCCCTTCCGGCACAGCAAGATAAGCAAGCCCCGCACCTGAACGAAGACAGGATATAGCAGAGAGATGTGCCGCTCCCGTCATACCTTTTGAGCCAGCAACAATAAGCACCTTCCCCGCATCCCCCTTGTGCATATCAGGGAAGCGTCGAGGCAAAAGACATGCTACCTCCTCTGGTTCGTCGACGAAGAAGCGGGGCGAGGTCTCCTCAATAAGCTCTGGCGGGATTCCAATATCAACAGTATAAAGCTCGCCAGTCCTTTCTCTTCCCGGGTAGAAGATATGCCCCAGCTTGGGATAGGCAAATGTCACAGTGGCATCGGCGTAAACGCTTGTCCCTCCGTCCTGCCCTGTGTCGCCGTCGATACCCGATGGTATATCCACAGAAACAACGGGTATATTTGCATTGTTTATCTTGTCGATTATATTCCGGTAAGGGTTTTTTACCTTACCCTTAAACCCCGTACCGAACATAGCGTCTATTATCATCTCAAAATCCAGCTTAACAGGGGGGGTATCTATCTCATGGACCGGTATTCCAAGCTTTACTGCCCTTTCAAGGTTCAGCCTTGCATCCCCTTTAAGTTCGTCCATCCTGGCAACCAGGAAGACATCAACGGAATACCCCTTCCCTCCAAGATGCCTCGCTGCAACGAACCCATCTCCACCGTTGTTCCCTTTTCCGCAGAAGATGGCGACCTTCTTACCACCTATCTCTTTGAGAAACATATCTGCTACATCGGCAACACCCTTACCTGCTTCTTCCATCAACTGCTCACCAGGGATACCTATTTCATCTATTGCTTTTCTATCGAGTGCTCTCATTATGCTATTGGTTACTATCTCCATATCTCTCCCTCCTAATGCTGGAAACCCTAAAATAAGAAGAATTATCTATTTTTCAAGTTATAACTTGACACAAAAAGCGGAAATTGATATTATAAATGTTGTGAGCGGTAAGCTTGGGCATCTTTTCATCTTTGGAATCGATAGAACCGTCTCCCTCGATGATTTTACCCGCTTTGGAAGGAGAATTGGTCTCGGAGGAGTGATAATTTTCCCTCATAATTTCAGGGACACAAAGGACCTAAAGGAATTGATAGCCCTCCTAAGAAGGGAGCTTCCTCCGCCCTTTCTGGTTTATATCGACCAGGAAGGTGGCGAGAAGAACCGCATTAAGGAGGGGATCTACACACATCCGTCGAACAGGGAGATGCAAGAGAAAGGTGTCGAGATACAGGACGCATACTTTCGCTCATCTGCCGAGCTTGTGAAACTTGGTATCGATGTCAACCTCGCTCCTGTCTGTGATGTGGTTACTGTGGACAATATTTTATACAAGAGGTCTTTTTCCGGCAAAACAGATGTGGTAACCCGTTCGGTCAGGGAAGCGATATCGGGTATGAAGAAATCTGGAATCCTTGCCTGTGCCAAGCATTTCCCTGGGTTGGGGGATGCAGAGTTCGACCCGCACAAAACCCTCGGAAAGATAAACCTACCTTTGAGTGAGTTTTTGGACAAAAATATTCCACCCTTTCGAGAGGCGATCTCATCTGGGGTTGAGTTCATTATGACTTCACATCTCCTCGTCCCTGAATGGGATAGCTCTCCTGTAACCTTTTCATACAGGATAATCGACTTTCTGCGTAAGGAGTTGCATTATACCGGGATGATACTCACCGATGATTTGATGATGGGCGCAGTTCGTGACGATATGCCAGAGGCGGCAATGTCTGCTGTCGTTGCAGGGCATAACATCGTCCTTATATGCTCGGATTTCGAGATGCAAAACATTACTTATGAAAAGTTCCTTTCAAAAGGGTGTCCAAAGGAGAGAATCGAAGAAGGTAGGGATAAACTTTTGAGCATCTGGTTGAGGCAGAAAGGGAATGACGCATAAGATCATAGAAACTGTTCTGTCGCTCGCCATTATCTCTCTCCATTCAGTCAACCTTCCTGGTAGTGTGAAGATTGCATCCGTTCGGTGGATGGGGAGTTACCCAGCAATGGACGGTATATTTGAGCGGATAAAAGCAGTTCTTATGGAACATCCGGACTGCGATATGGTAATAGCCCCAGAGTTTGGACTTATGGTCAACGCAGGGTACAGTTTCACCACCTATGTCGAGTTTTTCGGCGCTATGGGAGATGTATCCTGGGTTCCTGTTGGGGAATACGGGGAGAGAATAGCGGCGATTCTCGATACGATATCAATCCTCGCCAGAGAGCATCACTGCACAATCGTTCCCGGGACGGTCGGAGAGTATCGCCCCGGGATACCAGGATACGGCAGCATCCCACCAAACTATGCCAATACCGCTCCTGTATTCTATCCAGATGGGGAAATTCATCATCTGAGGAGGAAAGCTGAGGGTGGAAGAGGTACAGTATACGAATTCAAGTCGATGAGGCAGGACACGCTATGGCTCCGTGATTCAACATTCACCACATTCTACATCGGCATCTGTAACGAGATAACAGGAGATTCACTCTACTATGGAGACAGAGGTGAGGCGGAGATATTTATATACCTGCAAGCAACAATGTTCACGGGTTCGCTTGGTACTATGGAAGATATTCAGGCAAGGGCAGATGTCTCGGATGTAACAGAGTTTGGCTCATCGCACCGCAGACCCTTCTGGTATATGATGACAGGAGATGCCTGTAACGATACACCATGGTTTGGAACAGCGGAGTTTTTCTACGGAAGCAACGGTTTCTTCTATATACCAAATCTGTATGAGAGTGAGCCAGACGAGTGGGTCCTACTGGACGATCTTGAGGTAACGAGTGAATGGGTAGTAGCCTGGCTCCCGATCGAGGGACACTCACCGGTGGAGGAGACGGCGGTCTTGCACCCTGATCAAATCTCGATTTCGATGTACCCAAACCCGTTCAACTCCGCCTGCTATATCTCGGTCGATACTCCCCACCAAACCCGCGGGGAAATCCATGTTGAAATATTCAACATAAAAGGCGAGAGGATAGAATTGCAGGAGGTTCAGTGGAGTTTGAACAGGACAGAAGCTGTTTGGAGACCAGCGAAGTCAGTTCCATCGGGGGTATATATTGTCAAGGCAACATTGGGAAACAGAACCGCTTCTGAGAAGGTAACATTTATAAAGTGAGGAGCGGTTGAACAAAAGAGAGGATGACACCAACCTGCCGATACTGCGGACCCTTGCCGAAAGATCGGACACCACTTTGTCGGTAAGATAAGAGCAAAAGGAGGTAAGAGTATGGCGGATGAACAGCCAACAGATGAAGAGAAAAAGAAGAAAATCAAGGAGGAGCTTGACTTTCTTGAGAAGAAAAGAGAGGAACAGCTGAAGAAGGTTGCCAGGGACAGATTGAAGGCAAAACAGATAGCAAGGGAACACAGAAAGCTGAACAAGTTCAGATGGGGAAGCACGCGTGGAAGGAGAGGAACATAATCAGACACCAGTGCCCTTGCACTCGAGGAGGATTACACGTTCCAGACCTTGAATATCCCTTTTTATGCCCAAGGGCTTGAACGAGCTTTCAGCAAGCTCCAGTAACCCAGTCATAACCGATGGGTCTGTCTCGAGGAGGAGATAACCTTCTTCCCTAAGATACATAGGTGCACCAGAGAGTATCCTCCGATATACATCGAGTCCTGTCTCTCCGCCATCGATGGCTGAGAGAGGCTCATACCTGACCTCCTCCTGGAGAGAGGGAATCAAGGATCTCTTTATGTAGGGTGGATTTGAAACGATAATGTCGAACCTTTTATCCACCGGTGGAAAGATGTCAGCCTCAAAAAGTTGGCATCTTCCTTCCAGTCCATACATCCGGATATTCTCCCGGGCAACCTGAAGCGCTGTTGGGTTTATGTCTGTTGCAAAGCAGAAAGCAGCAGGTTTATTCCTAAGAACAGCCACCGGGATACAACCTGCACCTGTGCCTATGTCGAGAAAGATATCTCCCTTGTTTAGTATCTTAATCAACTCCTCCACGAGAAGCTCGGTCTCCGCTCTGGGGATAAAAACCCCTTCTCTAATTCTGAGCTCAATCCCGTAGAACTCCGTCTTTCCGGTCAGATATTGTAACGGGAAATGGTTGCCCCTTTTCTCCACCAACCGAAAGAATCTCTTTGCATCTTCAGGTGAAAGCTCCTTGTCTCGCTCGGTTATAAGCTTGTACCTCGGGCAGGAGAGTACATAAGAAAGCAGTATCTCTGCTGAGAGCCTCGGGCTGTCTACGGATGAGAGTTTCTCTGTTGCTGCGGAGAGGGCTTCTGCTATCCTCAAATCTTTCCTTCGAGCTTGTCTATTTTCTCCCTGACACTCTGGGAGTTGAGCGCATCTGGATAGTCGGTCAAAAGCTTCTCGTAACTTGCTCTTGCAAGAGGGAGCTCGCCCGTCTTGAGATAGATATCCCCCATCCGCTCACACGCAAGCGGTGCATAGAACCCTTCCGGATAGTCCTGAATTATCTTTCTGTATGTATCAAGAGCCTCAGGGAGATCGCCGAGAGAATAAAAGAGTTCTGCCTTCATAAACAGGATTTGCTCATCAGGGTTCTTGATCTCACAGAGAACAGAAAGAGCAGAGCGGTAGTCCCCTGCGAGCTCGCTTAGCTCGGTAGCGGAGAGTTTTTTGAGGGTCTCCTTGTCTTCATTATAGTCAGCTACGATGAGCCTTAGCCGGATCGCATCGTTTTCATACAGGCTTGTCGGGAATCTGGTGAAGAAATCCTTGAATATAGCGGTACAGCTATCATAATCACCCACCACGAACAACAGTCGCCCGTATTCGTACACGATACGGTCAGAGTTTGGATAGCGCTCAAGATACTTAGCGAGAAACTCTTTTGCCTGTTTCAGCTTGCCTGTCATCATAAGAGCATGAGCATAACCAACAGCTGATGTGACCACGATCTCCGGAGTCTTGGTTAGCTCTGTTGCCTGCTGAAAATCCTCCAGCGCCTCGCCAGGGTTCCCCTGTTTTAGGGCAAGCGTCCCAAGGTCGCACCTAACCTTCGCTTTGATTTCATTGTCCCCCTTCTCCATAAGGGAATTATACTCCCTTTTTGCCTCATCGAGCCTGCCAATAGCCGCAAGAGAGCGGGCAGAGTAAAGCTGCGGTTCAAAACCCAAGGCGTTCAGCGGGACATTCTCCTTTAGAAAGCTGAACACCTCCAGAGCCGTCTCATAATCGCCAGAATTGTAAGCAAGTCTGCCGATACTCAACATCCTCGGTTCATTTCCGCCCTTTTCCCGCCAAAGCTTAACTGCCCATTGAAAAGCCTCTCTATACTTTGCCTCACGCTCGAGAACATTCACAAGGAAACTATACAAAAACAGGCTCTTCCTCCTCCTCAAAGCGGATGCTATAGCCTTCTCCAGTTTTTCAACATCTGCACGAGTGCGGCCAAGCAGATTCAGATGAGACTCCACAACACGAACCTGGTCGGGATGCTCGGAAAGATAATCGATATACAGTTCAACCGCCTTATCGTAATCTCCCTTTATCTCATAGCAGTTCGCCAGGTCAATCAAAAAACCGGATGGGTCAGGAGATCGCTTCCTCGCCCTCTCGATAATCTCTATCGCCTCGTCCACATAGCCACGGGTGGAGAACTTTTGATACACCGTTCGGTATATCATATCGTCTTCCGGGGTAAGCTTTATCGCCCTCCAAAAGGACGCCTTCGCCGAATCGAGCCTCCCCGTGGCAAGGTAAGCATCGCCAAGTTCTATGTTTAGCAATGTGCTATTTGGACTTGCATCAAGCTGTTTGCGAAGAACCCCTATTAACTTATCGTACTGCTTGAGGTTAGTATATACTTCCTTCATAATGGGAACGAGAGCAGGGTCGTCTGGCCGCTCATGTAGGAGTCCATCCAGAACCTCCTCTGCCTTTTCATACTTCTTTATTGCGAGCAGGCGCCTTGCCAGCTCCAGATTGTGCTCATAACTGCCGGCGAAAGCAGAGGAGAAAGAGAGGAAGATAACTGCAAAGATTATCTTTTTCATTCTTTTCCTCGCGATTCCAGTAATGCTTTAAAGTAAGCTTTTATAATCTCTTCGTATTCTCTTGGATATTTGGAACTTAGGGCTTTCATCATTTCGGTTCTTATCCAATTTTCCTGCTCGGTTAGGCTGACTTCTGGGGGGCTTTTTCTGACAATATCTTTACCTGTGCGAGCTTCTCTCTTTTCTGTATAGTCCTTCTTGTGGATGGAGCGCTGCGCGTCGAGCATTCGGGATAGTATATGCTCCTGCTTCTCGATTAGCTGCTGGTCAACATTCTTACTCTTCATCCTCTCAATAACTTCCTGCATTTCCTTTGCAATCTCGCTGAGATCGCCCAAAAGATTTTCGCGCTCTCCGTATTCTTTTTCCAGCTCTTCAAGTGCCTCCTTTATTGCCCGTTGCTCGGCAGCCAATCTTTGCAAAGCTGCCTGCTGTTCCATAGTGAGTTGCCCCTGAGCACCGTTTGGTCCGAATAGCATCATCATATTCTGGTTCAATCCCTGCTGTCTGTTGCACAGGCTCTGCATCTGTTGGAAGAACTGCTCGGCACCTGTCGCCGATGATGAGTTCGCCATTTTTTCCCTCGAACGCATTAAGAGCTCGATCGCCTGATTTATATAGGCAAGTGCCTCCACTGAGTTTTTAGCACCATCACGCGGGTTGCGGTTCATAGCGGTTTCCCTTGCGGCTGATTCCACCCGTTCGATGGCGAGTCCAAGGCTTTTTGCGACCCCGCTCGTAAGGAATACCGTCTTCCCTGATATTTCCATAATCTCATCTGTGACGCGCTTCAGCATCTCTCCTATCTTTCCCTCTTCCCTGGCGAGTTGCTGGAGTTTTTCATCCTGCCGAGGTAAAACAGCAAGCTGTGTGTATACCTGCTCTTGCTTGTTGGAGAGTAAGAACAGTGAGAGGATTGCTTCCCTCATATCTGCGTCCAGAGCGGCAAGCATCATACTTTGCATCATATCCTGTATTCCCTTCAGCTTCTCTGCAAGCTTCTCCAGAGCCTTCTGTATACCGGCTCCCCTCTTGCGAGCCCCCTTGGGAGATTCTGGAATCTGGTTTGCCATCTCCTGCATCTGCCAAGAGAGGTTCTCAGCATCGAGCTCCTTTGAAAGCTTGTCCAGTTCCTCCGAAGGCATATCAGGGAATTCACTCATCATATCGGCGAGGTTTTCCACCTCACCCTTTACCCTTTCAAACTCCTGCTTAAGCTTTTCTTCCTCCCGTTTTAGTCTCTGGCGCTCGAGGGCAGATAATGACGAGTTTGCCAGCTCATCGTTTATCTTCTTCTGCTGTTCGGCAAGACGAGATGCAAGCTCTGTCAGGTTTTTTAAGCGTTGCTCTATCTGTATCCTTTTCAACAGTGAGAGTGTTCTGTCAAGTTTCCGGAGCATCTCCTCCTGCGAGATCTGAAACCTTTTCATAGCATCACGAAGCATCTCAGGAGACATGCTCTCGAGAGCTTGCTGAAGTTTCTGCATCGCCTCACGCATCTCGGGGGTTGCTATATCCTCGAGTATCTGCCGGATCTCCGCCATCTTCTCAAGGATGGATAAGGTTGCAAGCCTGTTCTTCTCTATCTTCTCTGATACCTCTGATATCTTTTGGGACACCTCTTCGAGCTTCTCGATTGCCTTTTCTTGTTTCTTCAGAATATCTTGCAACTCCTCCTTTTTCTCCCATGGTGTCTTCTCCTGCACCTGCTGGAGTTCCTTGGTGAGGTTCTTCATTTTTTCTATCATATCCTCTTCCGAGCTCGAGACATCCTGAACGGTTTTTCCTATTTCCTCCTGCTCCTTTACCAGATTTTCAGCTATCTCTTCAAGCGACGGGAACCTAACAGAGAAATGCTTGCTCTCTGCCATCTTCGGACCAGAGACATTGTCGTTGTCATATGCGGTGACCCAGTAGGTAGCGACATCGTTTGGCAGAAGTCCGAGCGGGGTAAGTTTCCAGACATAGTCGAACATCACTTCCTTCTCACCGAACAGGTTGAACGGGAGCTTTTGATAGCCTGTGTCTCCTTTCACACTCCAGAAAAGGTA
Organism: bacterium; assembly: GCA_021158465.1. Classification (GTDB taxonomy): domain Bacteria; phylum UBP14; class UBA6098; order 4484-93; family 4484-93; genus 4484-93. Next base: position 109,046 of record JAGGUN010000019.1, on the reverse strand, counting down.
GAACGATGAAAAGCCGAAGTCGTCAGTGCCACGGATGGTGATAGGAAGGAGCATATCCTCTGTTATGTCGACATCAACACCTGGTCTTTCTATCGAGACAAGAGGGGGTTCGTCTGTGCTGGCATGAATGTAATAGACGATCGGTTCCTCGTTGTGGTTTCCATCCTCATCTACTACATGGATGAAGTAGCTACCTGAACTCATAACCCTGAAGGAAGCATCAGCGGTGCGTCCTGATACCGCCATAGACAAGCTGTCCCCCTTGTCGAATACGAGCCATCCATCCGTGATATTCTTACTGGTCAGTATCTCCAATCGAACATAGGTCCCCTTTATACAATCTATATTTCCATCGTTCTCGTCGATGGTCTCCCTCGGGAAGCCGGTGTATCCGGGAGGTTGAAGCGTGAGCTTTATGTCTATCACCCTCGGTTTGTCCACCACATTCACAGTATAGACTGGGGATATATAGTCGTTCGCCCTGACAAAATATGTGAACGGGGTATTTATATGCTCGAACCTATACTGGAACCTTCCTTCGTCTGTTTGCCGAAATAGGAACTCGATGAGCTTCCCGCTTTCGACCTTGCGGAAGAGTGATACCCTCCGCGGGAGCTTGCCGGATGTCTTAACCTGTATCGTCAGATTCGAGAACTTGGTGACGGTGGTATCACCTGGGGAGACAACGGCTGTTGTTGCGAGCGGTTTTGTGACGCTTTCGAACGGGTGGAATAGCCTTAAAACCCCGTTATGAAACGAGAGAGGCGATACGAAAAATACCAGGAGAATAACGAGCACCGAAAGAAAGAACCGCATAAAACCTTGCCCTATTCTCTGGAGGGAGACAAGTTTTCTTGGATCGAGGGATTGGAGCTGAGCCTCCGCTTCCTCGACAACACGGTCGATGAGCCCCTGCGAGTATCCAAGCGACTCTGTGTCCATCGAGACAAGGTCCCAAGCAGAGATGAGCCGGTTCTTAAGATGCGGAAAGGCTCTCTCGAAGCGGATAGCAACCTCCCGAAATGATACCCTGCGGATAAGCGGTAGAACGACGAAAAAGAGAAATGAGACAGCGGAAAGCGCAATCCACAGAAAGAAATATATAGATGTTGCAGTTTTTGAGAAGAAGACAATGGAGTTAAGTATAATGAAGAGAACGAAGCCAGAGGTAACAGTGGTTAAAAACAGGGATGTGCCGAAAATAGCATTTGCTATAGCAATTTTCTCTTGACCCGCTTTAAGTATTTCTGTTATTTTCATTTGCATCAATGTGTTAGAGCGTAAAATACTATGTTCAACCCCATCTTCAACGCTGCCTCACGCTTCTCTTCCGGGTCGTTGTAGACATTCGGGTCCTCCCAGCCGTCGCCGATGTCCGATTCGTGGTCGTAGAAGATAACAAGCCTTCCGCCACAAAAAACACCAAATCCCTGTGGGGGATTGCCGTCATGTTCGTGTATCTTTGGGAGACCGTTCGGAAAATCATAGAAGCAATGGTATATCTCATGGGAGAACGGTAGCTCAACCAGTTCCTTATTCGGGAACAGCCTTTTTACCATTTCCCTGAAGGATTTGTCAAGTCCATAGTCATCGTTGGCAAGCAAGAACCCTCCGTCTTCGAGATACTCCCGGAGGCGCTCTATCTCCTTGTCACTCAGCTTTATCCTACCGTGTCCCGTCATATATAGGATCGGATAGTTAAACAGGTCGTCGTCGGTGAGCTCAACATATTTCCCGTTATAGTACGCCGGGATGTTGCTATTCTCACGAATGAAATCAATTAGGTTGGGAAGCTGTGTTGGACCATAGTACCAGTCTCCTCCGCCACTGTACTTCAAGCGGGCAATTGTCACCCTATTCTGACCTGCTTCTTCCTCTGAGAAGACGCTTCCAACAGAGATCAGAAGCAAAAGAAGACCAACTATAAACCTTCTGGTCATACACCTTCTCCTTTGAGTATCCTGTGGTAGAGCGACAGCAGCTTCTTCGATTCTACCTCCCAGTTGAAACGTGTCTCAAACGCATATCTCCCGTTTGCGCCGAGCCGTTTCGCTTCGTCCTTGTTCTTAAGAAGATACACAATTTTTTCCGCGTAGCAAGTCGGTTCAAAGCCATCAATGATGAAACCTGAATCTGTCTCCTCTATGTACCGTCTCCAGCTCTCTTCTCCAGATGCAATTATAGGTATGCCCATAGCCATATACTCGAATACCTTATTCGGGAGGTTCCCGGAGAGTCCAGGAGTCGGATGGACGATGTACAATCCAGCTTTTGCTATACGATAGATTTCCACTGCTTTCTTCCAATCAAAGAAGCCTCTGTAGTCCACAATATCTCTATTCGCTTCGAGAAGCGGAAGTATTCCTGCTTCAATCGGCTTGCCAAGGAGGAGAAGTTTTACATCTACCTCCTTGCTCGCTATGCGAACCGCTTCTATCATCTCCTCTATCCCCCTGCGCCGTGAGATGCTACCCGTATAAAGAACATAATCGCCTTTTTCATCCTCAGAGGCCGGAAAGCGGGAGAACATATCCTTTATTGGATAGTTCCTAAGTACACAGAGCGGTTTCTCGTCGAAGAGGTATCTCTTTCGGTAGTCGAAAGCGAGAACTGTTCCATCAAATACGCGGGAGATGAAGAGAAGCAGTCTCGATGTCGATACAAGAAAGGACCTCATCGGTCGCCCAACAAGCCAGCGAGCCTTTCTATACTGCACCTCAAAATCCTCGTGAATGTCGAAGATGACAGGCTTCCTGGAGAGCATCCTCAGGATTATCATAAACGGAACAAGCTCCAGTTCGTGAAAATGATAGATATCAGCAGGGTAAGAAAGCCCCTTTATAAGGAAGCGATACAGCAAAAGTATTCGGACAAAACGGTTCTTCGGCTTCCTGACAGGATAAATTCTCACTCCATCTCTGTTCTCCTCCCTATCCCAATCGGCGAATACACTGACCTGGAAACCCCGTTTCGCTAAGGTTCTCGCCTCCCGGTAGAAAACCCGCACATCCGTTGCTGGGTGTGTTGATGTCAATATGCAAACAGATTTCCCCATAAAAGCTCTTTTTGGTATTGCGAAATCAAAACAATTTAATATATTGAAATTTCAAGATATTTCAACATTAATTCCCAGGTGGGTCAAAGAATGAGGAGACTGCTGATTTTTGTATCAGCGGTGTTTCTTGTTTCAGGGTGCAGCAAAAAAGCAAAGAAAGAAGCTCCAAGCTTTGGTGGGGATATAGCGTATGAATACCTTACTGCCCAGGTTGAGCTCGGGACAAGGGAACCAGGAAGCGAGGGACACGAAAAGGCAGTAGATTTCTTTAGAGGGTTTTTCCAGAAGTATTGCAAGAATGTAAAGTTGCAGAGGTTCTCTTTTCTGGGGTATAATGGACAGTTCTTTCCAAGCACGAACTTTATCATTTCATTTCGTCCGGAGGATAAGGATAGGATACTTCTCTGCGCCCACTGGGATACCCGTCCCAGGTCAGAGAACGACCCTGACTCGGCGAATGTCGATACACCGACTCCCGGAGCAAACGATGGTGCCTCCGGCGTTGCAATACTTATGCGTTTGGCAGAGATTATGCACAAAAAACCTCCTCCTATTGGGGTTGACATTGTCCTGTTTGATGCTGAGGACTATGGTTACGAGGGTGACTACGACAATTACCTTCTTGGCTCGCGCTACTTCGCTCGGAATCTCGGCGGATACAGAGCAAGGTTCGGTATCTTGCTTGATATGGTAGGCGATAAGGACCTTTCTATAAAGAAGGAAAGGTATTCACTCAAGTATGCATCGGATGTGGTGGACCTTATCTGGAAGACAGCTGAGGAGCTCGGGATAGAGGAATTTGAGAATAAGAAGATGGACGAATACATCATCGATGACCATCTTCCACTGAACGAGGCGGGGATAAAGACGGTGGACATAATCGACTTCGATTACCCTTGGTGGCATACATCGCAGGACACACCGGACAAATGTTCACCTGAGAGCCTCGAGAAGGTGGGGCAGGTCATCCTGAAAATAATCTATGAGAAATATGACGAGATTAAAAGGAGGTAGTGAGTATGAAAGGATTGATGGCGGTTTTATTCTTGTTATCGATTGCAGGAGCTGTTTGGGGCAACCCTTGGGCGCCAATTGAGAAGACGGATGTCTATCTACCGGCACCGTCCGCTGCAAACCCGTTGGAAGAATACGATGTTGTGGAGTATGACCTCAAGTTTGACATTGTGTCCCTCCCCGGCTCAATTATTGGGGAAGCAAAGATTACCATTGTTATGACAGCCTACCTTGTGGAGAGTGTTGTCTTCGACGCCTGCAGTCTCACGATAGATTCGGTTCTGTTCCACGATGCCGAGGTCGACTCCGAGGTGAGCTTCACGCAGGACTCTGCTTCAATTAGATTTGCTTTGGATAGGTATTATGCCGCCGGTGATACCCTTGTCTATGACATCTTCTACTCTGCTACACCAACGAGGGCTTATTTCTACCGTCAGGCTGGCAGGTTTGGAGACCTTTCAACATTCACTCTATCGTGGCCATCCAACGCACGCTACCTCTTTCCGTGTGTTGACCACCCCAAGGATAAGGCAAGATCTACCGTCGAGGTGATAGTCCCAGAAGATGAGATCCTTGTAAGCAACGGCGTTCTTACAGAAGTCGAGTATCTCCCGGGGGCAACAAGATACAGATGGGAGGAGAATTATCCTATATGCACATACAATATATGCTTTGCCAGTGGTAATTTTGAGACGATCGTGGACACATCGGAGACAGGGAATATATTCTCGTACCATTTTCCTCCATCGATGGTCGAGTTGGTCTATGATGACTTGAGTGTTGTCGAATATGTGGAATCGCTTTTTATCGCCGATTTTGGAGAGTATCCGTTTGACAAGTTTGGACAGGTGCTCGTGGCTTTGCCCACTTGGATAGGCGGAATGGAGCATCAGGATATAGTTTTTCTCTCCGATTCCCTCATAACTGGCATGGGACATTACCAATCGGTGTTTGTTCACGAGTTCTCGCACCAGTGGTGGGGGAACGCTGTTGGAATAGCTGACTGGCGAGATTTCTGGCTCAACGAGGGAATGGCAGTCTACTCCGAGCTATTATACCATCAGTTCAATAGGGGCGAGATCTACGCCCGCGAGATGCGACGAAGGCTGGTAAACGATTACATAGCCTTCGAGGATGAAGAAGGGATATTCCCTGTCTACGACCCCGATGTCTACCTCGGCTATACGGTCTATTACAAGGGAGCAATGATTATCCATATGTTACGCTACACCATAGGAGATTCCCTCTTCTTTGAGCTCCTGCACAGATACTATGAAGAGAATAAATACTCCACCGTTACAACATATGACCTTATCGAGCTTGTTAACGATGTCACAGGTGAGGATATGAGCTGGTTCTTTGACGAATGGGTGTTTGATGTGGGGTATCCGTTTTTCCAGTATTCTGCTTACCAGTCGAGCGACACGGTGTATGTGGACATCACACAGATTCAGGAGCATGGACCTATCTTCCAGACATACCTCGATATAAGGATATCATCGACGACCTCCAGCGAGATACATAGAGAGTTTATTACTGAGCGAACCACTCATCTCGAGTATATCTTCTCTGACAGGATGATGTCGGTGACCCTCGACCCAAACAAGGAGATTATCAAGGCTTACCGCTTTGTGGAGCCTGGTGTGGAAGAGCCACAAACATCTATTCCTGAACTGTCCATCTCTGTCTTCCCAAATCCGGCAAACCCAACTGTAAATATCGAGGTCAACGCAAGAAGCCCGGTGAATGTGCTGATATACAACGAGCTTGGCAAGATAATGGAAACAATACCAGATGTAGTATATAAAACAGCATTGGATGTTTCGCGGTATCCATCTGGAGTATATCTTGCTGTCGCAAAAGAAGGAAATAGAAAAGTATTCTCAAGGTTTGTTGTAATGAGGTAACAATCAGGAGACCTTCCTCATACCCTGATCGAACCGACAGAGAAGCGTCTCCGACCGCGAAATAAGCTCCTGCTCTACGGAGGTGGGAAGATAGGACTTGTGTTCTCTCGTTTCGACGAGGCTATATATTCCGCGCTTGGCAAGTTCATTGGCGTAGGCAACCAAAGAGACAAGCTTTCTGGTTGATTTTGGTGATTTCTCAGGATCGTGATGAAACCTTGCAGCGTCAACAATCCAGCGAGGGAGTTCCCTGTTTTGCAGGAACCACCCACCGACCACGCCATGGTCAAAGCCGAATATTTCCCTCTCCGATACATACATAGGTATCTGTAGCATAATCGAGTGCCCAAACGCCCTTTTGTAGCGCTCAGGAAAATTCCCCGCAAGCAGAATTACACCGATATCATGGGAAAGCCCAGCTGCAAAACTCTCTGAATCCGAGTATCCTACATCTCCTGTAAGCTCTATGAGCATCTCACAGAGAAGAGCAACCTTAAGGGAATGACGGATAAACTCCGGCTTGTTGAGAGGTAACGGCTTATCAAAGAGAATGTCAGTCAATAAAAGGAAATAAACCGCATTCCTTAACTCATTCTTTGATGCGATGTTATACAAGTTACCATTTAATATGATGTTATCTACATTCTTCCCACGAAACCTCAGAAACTCAAGAAACCTTGCTCGGTAGAAGTTTCCTTTAGGAAAGAAGTTATCAAGGCTTATTTTAAGAAGATTCTTATCGTTCAGGGTTTCAAGGAGATCCCACAATCTCCTGTGACCTTCCGGGAGCCAGACCAGCTTGTGGACAAAATCTTCGTCGCGTTGCATACCTTCCTCCTCTGCTTCTAATCTGGGTTATCGACTGCTTGTGCGATTTTTTTATGTTGATTTCCATCAGGATTACCTTAAATTTGCTTAAGATGAGAAAGGTATTGCTCCTGGGTAGCACAGGCTCTATCGGACGCCAGAGCTTAGATGTTGTTAGATTTCTCAATCATAAGGGGTATCCTGTTCGTGTGGTCGGGCTTGCCGTAAACAGAAATACCGAGCTTCTGATGGAGCAGGTAGAAGAGTTTTCGCCCGACCTCGTCGCCATCGTAGACGCCTCCGCCTGTGAGGATTTTAGGTCCATATTCCCGCGGGTATTCTGTGGTAACGACGGAGTCCTGCGTATGCTTGAGGAAACAGATTGCGATACAGTTATTAACGCAATCACCGGAACAGCAGGTCTCCTGCCAGGGCTTACTACGCTCAAAATGGGGAAGAGGTTGTGTCTGGCGAACAAGGAATCGCTGGTGGCAGCTGGTCCCCTTTTCAAAGAGGCAGCAAAGCAAGGTGGAGAACTTCTGCCTATTGACTCGGAGCATTCTGCCATCTTTCAAGGGCTATTTGCAGGAAAGCAGAAGGAGGTGGCTCGGCTCATCCTGACGGCATCTGGAGGACCTCTCTGGAATAAGGATGTGGATTTCGGCAGTGTAACGGTCGATGAGGCTATCTCTCATCCGACCTGGTCTATGGGGAGAAAAATCTCGGTGGATTCGGCAACGATGATGAACAAGGGGCTCGAGATTATCGAGGCACACTATCTCTTCGATGTTCCACCGGAGCAGATAGAGGTGCTCATACATCCACAGTCGATAGTCCATTCAATTGTCGAGTTCATCGACCATTCACAGATAGCCCAGATGTCTCTGCCAGATATGCGACTCGCCATCCAGTATGCCATCACATACCCGGCAAGATTCCCATCCCCAATCAAAAAACTAAACCTCGATGAGCTGGGACACCTGACATTCTACCCACCAGATAGAGGACGATTCCCATCACTCGATTTTGCATATATGTCACTGAAGAAGGGCGGAACATATCCTGCCTGTCTCAATGCTGCAAACGAAGCGGCGGTTTCCCTTTTCCTCGATGGGAGGATCCGCTTTTCGGATATCTTCAGGATAATCGAGAAGGCTCTTGGTGAGCACAAATCGAAGGATAACCCATCCCTTGAGGACATCCTCAATGTGGACAGAGAGGTAAAAGAGGCGATACTTTCAGATTTCTGAACACAAGAAAACAGATTTTTTGCTTGACAAGCTAAAATTCGATTGATATTTTGAACACAGAGAGAAGAGAATTGTAACCTTTTACAAAGGAGGGAGAGATGAGAGGGACAGGAAGGTTTGTTCTTTTTGCTGTGCCTTTGCTGTTTGTCGTTGGGCTGTTTGCCGGAGAAGCTACTTCACCTTCGAAGGCTCCGCTAATTGTGGTTAGCGGGTATGAATATCCCTATCAGAAGGCAGTGGCGGCCGGGAAGCTTCAGCACCTTTATATTAACCACAACCACGACAATAAAACGGTTCCACCGGGCGGCTCTGTAGCCAACATTGCTGCATTTCCCTACGGTGAGAAGATGCTTCTTGTTGCTACGGTGAACACGGATGTTGTCAAGGGGGTTACCGGCGTTCGCTGGTCGTTTATGGAGACTGCCAGAGAGTATTACGGCGGCAAACCCGGTGTCGAGGTATCGATCGTAAAGGCGGCAGGCGTCCCCGACAATCAGATTCGCTCTTCTGCCGACCAGGTTGTAACCCAGCTGGGAGTGACCCCGGTATACCCTCCCCTGCCGCAGGTGGTCAAGGGGCTCAAGGCTACTTCCGGTGAACCGGTGGACAAGATTGACATCGCTTCAAACCAGTCATGGATAATCATAAGGTCGTTTGAGCCGGGTGTCTCGAAAGTGCTGGTCTCCGTCGTTACTGGGGAAAATGTCGTTACCCCCGAGGTAGAGTATGCCGTTAACTGGATTGGAAAGTATAAACCGCTCTGCAACCACTGGAAGCTGGAGGTAAATGTAGTAGAGACAAGCCCTGACCCGTATGTATTCCATACATCGGAAGACCAATTCATCAACTACAAGATCACAGTAGAAGATAAAACAGACTACTATCAGAACCCGGATGGTGTCCTCCCTATACTCTATCCTGACATACCGTTTACGCTTCGCTTCAGGGTTGACCCTTTACAGCAGGGGTCTGACTGGCCTGATGCCTACTGGGTCGACTGGGGAACCACCGACACTGCCGGAGCACTTAAGCACTACACCAACCGATTGGTAGCCAAATATACCCACACACCATACAGACAGAGAGTTGTTTATAAGCATGGGGTTCTCACGCCAACAGTGAACGGTGCCAAGCCAGAGGCAGCACTGAGCTATAATGCTTATCTTGTGTTCTATCCATACAACCCGGACCCGCACTTCTATTACTATCATGCAAAGGAGCGCTCCGTCGAGGCTGCAGTTGCTTACAGCCATCAGATAGGAGGGAGTAAGACCTATTGGGATATAAACGATGAATCCACAACGATAGAGTATCAGCCGGATGAGAATATGGGCGGGCTTCAGGTGACCTGGGATATTCAAAATTCCCCGGATCCGAGTAGACCGGTCCATCTTGTGAACACCGGTGGCAGGATATACGAGATATTCGGTGAGTCTCCTGGTGGCGGGACATGGCTTATCCTTGCCTACCTGGACGCCGGAAGCGATGCCTGGGTTCAGGCTGACCATGGAGACTGGATTAATTATCACACTATAACGGACAACAACACAGATTCCTGCCGTGAGCCGGTGATAGCAAAACAGATAAAGGTTCGTGTTCAGTAAGGGTAAATATCTGCTGGTTCTGACAGTCGGTTTGCTTATATGCAAGCCGGCTGTTTCCTTCTGTGATGTCGCTCGTCCCTGGGAGATAAGGGTAGAGGAGTATGGTCTCGATAACGAGCACATCGCAGGAGACACATTTATGGTCGAGGTGCGCTTCAAGAACCGAACAGCATACAGGATGTCGAATGTTACTGCCGAGTTACACTATCCGGAGGGAACAGAGCCACTTCTTGCCAAGTTCCACGAGAGAAAGGTTACCCGTTTCCCCTGGGATGGACACTTTATCGACTACAATAATCGTCTCGTCAGGTTCCAGTTCCCCTATCCGATAGCCAACTCAGAGGAGAGGTTCTACGCATTTTTCTGTGCCACCAAATACGGAAAATTGAAATTCGATTACACGATCCGCTGGCAGAGCGGAGACTCCCTCCTTTATGAGAACACACGAGAGGGACAGACCGTTCATTTCCTGAGTTCCGATAGTTCGTCAAGCATTTCAGAGGAGATGTCTGGAGCCACCACAAAATCTTCCCCTCGGTTGGGAGGTATAATCAGCTTGGTAATGATACTCCTCTGGGTTCTTCTGCTCTTGCTTCTGCTCGTTTCAGATGCGAGGAGCCGCCGTCGTTGGCAGGAATTGAAGAAGAGAACAGACATCTTAATAGAAGTGCAGAAAAAACTTGTATCACTGGAGATAGAGCGCTCCGCAAAAGATGAAGAAGGCTTATAGATTTCTGCTGTTCATTCCCCTTTTGCTTTTGCCGTTCATAGCTTATGGGTATGATGGTTGCTATATCAACCCCGATGAGTATTCTCTCTACATCGCTCGCGGGAATGTTCGCTGGTATGACTTTACACTCATCAACGAGACAGAGTTCACTATCGAGAGCCCGCGCGTGGAGGTTAGATACCCAGCAGGGGTTCGACTGCTTAGGTCTCCAAGATGGAAAGGGAGGTCAGGGTTGAACCCGAGAGAATACGCAACAAAGGACCCTGCCAACAGAAGGGTTTATTTTGACCTTCCGGAGATTCCACCACATTCGAGCAAGGATATGTGGGTAGCCTTTGTTGCTACGAAGACCCGAACACATCATTTCTCAGCTCAACTCCTCGTCAGGTCGGAGAATGGTGACTGGGTTGAATGGACTCCTCCAGAAGAAACAACTGCCATAATAGATACATCCGTGAGCATTCCAGAAACGGTCATCGTGAAGGAGACGGTTTTCGTTAGCACGGTGGATACTGTGGAGAGGGAAGCTCCGCTAAAAAACTATCTTATAATGCCTACCGATGGGAGACTCCAAATGATACTCATCGTTTTGCTTTTCCTCCTGATGTGGCTCACGCTTCTTCTCCTACACTTCGACATAAGGAAAATAGCAAAAGCTGCTGGCGAACCGCCTTTTAAGGAGGAAGAGGCTTCTGTCGAGACGGTAGCCGAAGTTCCTCGAAAAGAGGTTCAAGAGGAAGCTGCTCCTGAAGGTGAGGCTGAAGAAGCTGAGCAGGAACCTGACGAAACCGATGAACTGGAATCCCTCTATAAAAAATTAGAGGAACTTTCCGGAGATTAGACCGAAGGAGGGATAAGACCTTCCCCTACCAATAAAAGCCTTCACTGGACCTGTTCCTCTGATATTTTTTCAGCCCTAAGCTCGAGCAGGACTCGGCGGTTGATTGTTCTTCCCTCCGGGAGTTCATTGTTTCCGAGAAGAACATGCTCAATCTTCCCATCAACCCATCTGGTGATGGTGTAAGGGTTCTTCTCCCAGAACCCCTTTGCTCTCAGTTTAATGTTATGGTCGGCAAGCCAACGATCAAGTTCACCCTGTGTATTGAGCCCGAGCAGGTAGATCATATATCTTCGCAGATTGTCGAGTTCACGCTCGGCGCGCTGGCGGGAGAGCTGGCGATTAGCATATTCTGCACCGATTATGTCCGTGTGCCCGGAGATGAGAGCCTCAAGATTAGTATACTTCCTCTCTGCCCGCCGGATAAACCGCCTTGCCACATACTCCACGCGACTCTCGAGAAACTTCGACTGTGGGACATACTCATTAAAGATAAACTCCACAATGACAAGCGTTTCCACTCTCTTCTCACTCTTCGTCACCTCGATTGCCATCGTGTCTGATGTGCTGACAAACATCTCACCGAGCTTATCACGGATGTCCATCTTAATGTAGTATTTCTTGTCGAAGTCGAGCATCTGTCCAGCGTCGTCACGCCAGTCCCAGGAAAGACCCTGCGGAATCTGACCCTTGCCCGCCGCAAGAAGCCTAACACGATTCCCGTCCTCATCTATAACCATCACGGTGAAGCTGTCAACACCAGCGTCAACTGAAGCTTCTATCTTAACATAGTTTTCCTCGCTCCCCTCGACAGCATAATCCTCGATAACCCGTTCTCCCTCTCTCGGGCGGAAAATCACACCCTCACCGTTGGGAAATATTGCAACCTCATCCCCTACGGCATCATCTGCTACATCGGAATGTATGTAAACCCTTTCAGAGAGTTTGCCAGGAAGTTTCCCCTTTATATAGTCAGCAACCGCCGCAGCTTTCCTGAATGAAATATCAAGCGCCTCCTTGCCGGCATCTGGCGGTGAATACCCCTCCACAAGAATGATTACCTCAGAGTTCCGCTCGAGTATGGACTGAATGTCCTCAATACCAGCGTCTATCTTGTTCCTTGCCTCTGGCGAGATGGAAACAGATGGTAGTTTCAAACTAATCTTAAAATCTTTATCTTCTACCAATCTTGCTTCCAGTTCAGCACGGCGGTTCTCTTCCTCCTGGAGTTTTCTGCTCGTAGGGTTCAACTGCTCCTCCGGGGTTCCAGACCGTGAAGTTCCCTTGTCGTAGCCTGCTTTTACCACCATTATCTGGCTCGCTGGTACTCCAAGAGAAAGCAACCTATTCTTAACCACCTCTGCTCTTCTATCGGCAAGAGCATTCTGGTCATCCACTTTATCTGAGCCCTTTGAGTAGAACCCTCTGACATTGAGCACTACATCTGGGTTCTCCTTCATACGTTCGGCAACCGTCGAGAGCATTCTGTCGAACCTTGGGTCAAGCTCTGTTTTCCCCTCTTCGAAGAAAACGACTGGTATAATCGGCTCCTCCTCTTGGTATATAGAGACCTTGGATACCTTAAGATACCTGTCCTTCGGAATAACTGAACCCTTCGGCTTGGAAAAGACATCGAGCTGTCCAACACCTATATTGTTGTCCTCATCTACCTCCTCAATCTTGCCGTGGATATCAGGAAGCCGTGAACCGTCGTCATCCACGGCGCAGTAAATCTCGTAAGCCCCCTTCTCAGGCGGGGTCCAATTGAACACCAACTCCTTCCTTTCACCAACGGATATGTCAAACCTCTGGACGGGCAAAGCCATAACCCAGTTGCCCGATTTGTCCCGATAGTAAATCGATAACTTTACCTTATGTTCATCCTTCTCACCACGGTTCAGAACAGAAAAGCGGATAGTCACTTCCTGCCCAAGAACTGCATTCCTCGGGTATATTTCCACCTTCCCATCGACAAGCTCTAACTCCTCCAGAGGAATAGGCGGCGGCGCGAAGTACGCCGTTATCCCGAATTTGTGGGTGGTAACATACAGGTCGGACAGTTCAGTGGCAACCGGATAAAGAAAACCATAGTCGAATAGGATGTTAAACTTATCGCGGATGAGGTTGTAGGATGCTCCGAGACAAGCCTCCTTTCTGTTGTATCCTGCACGAAGCCCAAACACCTTGCCAAAGCTCTTCTCCGCACCAAAGTGGAAAAGTACCTGTTTGGAGCTGCCTATCTTCTCATTCACATACTCGACATCGAAGGTAGAGGTTATACCCTTGGGCAACCAGAAAGCCACTCCTCCCCGAACCTCCATCGGTACCTTACCTGTCCCATCTGTCGCTCCAGAGATAGCCATCTCTGGCTCAGTAATGTTCTTGGCAACTGCCCCAACACTCAGCCAACTGGATGCCCTCCAGAGAAGACCAACATCGGCAGTGAAGCTGAGTCTTGAATAGCTGGCAGAGAAGACAGGGTCGGAAGGATCAAAATCAACAAAGTTAGACGAATTGAAACCGTATCTTAGCATCTTACCGCTCACACCAAAGGATAGATTCTTCCCAAGCCGGGAGCCAAAAAGCATCTTAGAGTATGAGAGCGAAAGCTCCATCTCAGAGTAAGTTTTCGAAAAGAACTCCGCCCAGGAGAGAGCAAAAGAACCATACTTCCCCCTCTTACCGAGGTGATGAATGTAGGCGGCATACCCTTTCATAAGGTTATCACCGTCGATCCCCCAGTATTTCTTCGTGAAGCTCACAGTCAATGCACGCTCCTTGAATAGCTCAATCCCTGCTGGATTCCATCGAGGGGCGTTTGCATCGTTAGAGACAGCTGTAAAGGCACCACCCATCCCATCAGGCCTTGCACCTATATCAATCTGGGCAAAGGGAAACGATGCTGAAACGAGTAAAGTGGTGAATAAGATCAGACCTACTCGCCAGTTTTTCATCGGTTTATCTCCTTCTAATTAACTCCTTATGTTTCAGTCAATTATCTTGCAATGCTTATAGTTCCGTTGCAGACTTTTTCTCCATCTACCTCTATTACATATAAATACAACCCCTGACGACAAGGTTGGTCGTTCTCATCTCTCCCGTCCCAAAGCCAGTTATCACCTACTACATCCGACATCTCGATGGTTCTTACAAGCCTCCCGCGGATATTATATATGTATATCTTCGTTGATGGTAGCTTCTGCCTCATATTAGGAAACTCGAATCTCGCATAGTCGTTGACACCGTCGTTGTTTGGGGTTATCGGGTTCGGAGATTCCTTGCAGGGTATAAGGTTCATCTGGAATGACCATCCGGTGTGGAGTTCATTGGGTGGACAGAAGATAGGATCAACAGCGTCGTATGCGAAAACATCGACAGCAACAAGTTCACCATCCTGGAAGGAGAGCCCAGCCTCCTGAGTGTTTATAACGACCGTGCCGCTTACCTCGTCGAACGAGACGCCATAATCGCCGATGGAGAGATTCCTCCCTTTTATTGTTACAACAACCGATGAATCAACAAGTCCTGAAAGCTCATCTGCAATGGAGAAGGAGATAATAGGATGAAGTGCATCAACAACCGCTCCCTGTGCTGGAAGATTATCGCTTACGGTAGGAGGGCGAGTGTCTACGAAGAACGACCAGGTATCCCCTGCGGAGAAGTTTCCTATGGTATCGGCGACTGGTTCAAGTATGACCACATTCTCTCCATAAGGTAGATTGAAAGACGGCACAAACACGAGCAGGCTTTCCTCCGGATAGTATGAAAGCTCGTCAGAGGTGATGCTATATGAGACCCCGTTTAAGGTCAAGGAGATGGTCGATGTATCTACCCCGTTCTCGTCGAAGAGCCAGATCTCTATCTCCTGTCGTGGGCAACTGGTGTACGCGCTGTCGTATGGAACGAGGAGATGATACTCAGGTCCGACCACATTGTAAATAAGGACCCTTCTGTCGTCGCTCCAGTTCATATGCCTATCCTCCGCCCCGAGGTCGGAGTCGTTGTCGAACGCCCTAACCCGATAGACAAAATCTGTTCCCTCAGCCTGCGGGGGAACAGGAGTTATTGTCTGGAAACGGCTACCGAAACTCCCTGCTCCAGGGATGGAATCCATCTGGATCTCGCCAGCATAGTCCAAATCTAACTCCCCGTCAGTATCCCATATAAGGACAACACCCTGTCCATCGAGACCTGTATTGTCATCGTAGACGCCGCTTGTATCCCAGATGTCGCAGGCGATATAAAATTCGCTATCGGCGGGCCAGAGCGTTGGAGCAAAGTTGTCGAAGAACGGTCCGGTGGTGTCATCGTCAGCGACGAGGAAGTACCAGCTGAAAGGTGCCTCCTGAAGCGGATTCGGGTCACAGTAAGAAGGCATATCCTCAGCCCTGATTACCTGGACCCAAACCGTCTCGACACTGGAGAAATCAACCCCGACGCTTTCAGGAACAAAGATTACGGTATCACCAAGAAGATATACCCCATCAGAATATACAGAGAGCATCAAATCGTTGATAGCAAAGACTACGGAACCAAAATCGACACCCGATACATCATCCGTCAGATGGAACCCGATATCCATCTGGACATCTGTTGTCACAATTCCCTCGGCTGGTGAAAACCAATCAACATAAGGACCGGAGAGGTCTACGACGAAGCTCCAGCATAGAGGCTCGACTATATCGTTACAATAGACATCTTCGCAATGCTCGAGGCAAACATCGACCGTCGAAGCATCGGAATAGTAATGCCCGGTAGAAGGGGTAAACGATATTCTGTGTGTTGTAGGGTCGTACGCGAGTTCGGGCGCACCCCAGGTATACGCAATCCCGTCGACGGTCATCTCGATGGTGGGTGCGTCAATATAATTCTCATCGGTAACGAGTATCTCGATTGTATAGTCGGCACAGGAGGTTATCGAATCTGGGAGCGGAGTTATAATCGAAGCCGTTGGTGGATTCAGGTTCCAAGCTGGGAGCTCAATACACCGAAAGATGAGATTCGAGTCAGCAGTGTCAGCATGGGCTACTACACTCACGCAGACCACGGTATCATTAGGATATGGCTCGACATCTATTGTCCATGAAACCGTCCCTGTTTCATTGGTATCGAGTGTTGAAGGGGTGGTAAGTCTGATCGTGTCATCGCCTGCAACGCTCATCATATCCGGAAGATGGAGTACGCAGTGGGTATTGAAGACGGTCGTATCACCTATATTTTGCACATTGACGGTGAGTTCAATCGGGTTCGGCGAGTAGTTGCAGTCCTCGAAGGTGAGAGCACCCGGTAGGTCCCACGAGAGGGTTAACTCCCCGATAGAGACGGTTGGATCGCCAAGGCCGTAATATGTCCCTACCCGGAATGTATCGCCAGGGGAGATTGTCACGGGATACCACCATAGGAGAACAGCACTGTCCCAGTAAGTGTTGTGGAGCGTGTCTGCGGTGTAGTCCCACGCAACATCGACATAGACAGGCCAGGAACCGACACAGAACCGATCAGGCATAGTCGCTCCCCAACCATAGAGTATCCCCTGCCCGACGAGGTATTCCGGCGGTTGGTCAGGGCCGACCTCGAAAGCCTGCCAGTAGTTCGGCATATAGGGCGCTCGGAAATCTTGCTCACGTCCGGAGGAACCAGGAGCCTCTGCATATCCAAAGGCGGTTGAAAGGGGCGCTGCGTCGTTGTCGTCTATCATCGTATCCAGCTCGAGTAGTATCCCGACCGTATGAGATCCGCCATCCGTTGGCGTGCAGTAATACTCGATGAGGAGGGTCCCAAGTCCAGGTACAATCTCAACAGGGGTCAAAACCTGCTCAACCCTCACGCCTGTTATATCCCAGGCACAGACGACGGATGTGTCTACAATGTGTGGAATAGCCGAACAGGTAACATAGGTAGCTCCCGTAATCCAGTTGTAGTTTGAGTATAACCTTCCATCAACACGGAAGTTTGTATGTGATGTGGACCCCTCACCAGGGAAACCGAACAGAAGGCGCTCCCCCGTTGTTAAACCCTCGGTAAAGCGACCATCTTCGTTGTCGACGCAGACACGGATACCATGGCGGGAATAGGTTAGTTTTCCATCACCACTCCAGCGTCCATAGATAGATTTCCTCGTGCCATAGTCAGCATCAGCGGCTACAACAAGAAGCGATGTAATGAACAAAGAGATAAAAAATCGTCTCATATCTTTTGAACTCCCCTTTTTATAGCACATTTTATTTTAGGAAATGGAACGTGAAAGTCAAGGATTTTCCTCATAGGTCTTCTGGGGTGTAAGTTTATATTTTTCAATCTTTCGATAGAGTGTTGACGGGTCAATACCGAGCGCTCGCGCCGCCTCCGTCTTTTTCCAACCAACCCGGTTCAATGTGTAAAAGATGTAAGCCTTTTCTATCTCTTCAAGAGGAAGGATACCACCGACAAGGCTTTGTTTCCGCCTCTGGGCGATCGGTTGTTCCCCTTTTCTTATGTGCTCAGGAAGCTCCCTTTCGGTTATCACCCCATCCTTGCTCAGAAAGTATGCCCTCTCGATAACATTCTCCAACTCGCGGACATTTCCAGCCCAGTAAGCTTTCTTGAGAAGCTTCTTCGCTGTTTCCGAGAAATGCACCTCTCTTTTGTCATTCATCCTGTTGACAAGTTTTTTCAAGAAGTGATCCGCTATCGGTATAATATCCTCCCTCCGTTCCCGGAGCGGAGGAATGGATATTGGGAAAACATTTAATCGATAGTATAGGTCTGCCCGGAACGCCCCTTTTCTAACCATATCCTCGAGGTTGGAATTTGTTGCTGCTATAATCCTCACATCCACCTTCACAGATGAGGTCGAGCCGATCGGTATTATCTCTTTCTCCTCGATTGCTCGCAGAAGCTTTACCTGGATAGCCATAGATGTGTCTCCTATTTCATCCAAGAATAATGTCCCGCGGTCAGCCGCCTTCATAAGCCCTTCTTTGTCCCTGACAGCGCCTGTGAAGCTCCCTTTCTTATGTCCGAACAGCTCGCTCTCTAGCAATTGCTCCGGCAAGGCACCACAGTTAACGGAGATAAAAGGAGCATCCGCCCTTCCACTCAGGCGGTGGATCGCCCTCGCCACAAGTTCCTTACCTGTGCCTGATTCCCCAAGGATGAGAACAGTGCTATCGGTCGGTGCTATCGTCTTGATAAGCTCTTTCATCTCCAGAATCTTTGGGGAACTCCCGACAAACTCGTCGATGGATGCGCCCTCACTCACCTGTTCTCTTAGCAATACATTCTCCTCACGAAGTTCCCTCTCCTCCAAGATCCTCTTGATGGAATGTCTTATCTCGCTTATCTGGAACGGCTTGGTGATATAGTCGCTCGCACCCTCCCGCAGAGCCTCGATCGCTGTCTCAAGTGAGGCATAAGCCGTCATCATTATCACACTGATCGTCTGATTTTTCTTCCGGATCTCTCGCAAGAGCTCAACCCCGGACATCTCAGGCATCTTAATGTCCAGTATCGCTATATCAAAACTGGACTTATCAAGGAGAGCAAGCGCCTCCTTCGCAGATAAGGCAGTAGCTACCTCATAACCGCTCTTGGAGAGCATTATCCGCATAAACTTACACATACTCTCCTCATCGTCCACTACGAGTATTCTGACCATTCATCTCTCCCTCAATTAGTATTCAGCTCCTAAGGTAAAATAATATACAGGATGTGCTGATATGTCAACAAGATTGGTGCTCCACGCTGTATCCCAGGTGAAAAGCAGCATCCCAAGATTCACCCGAACGCCGATACCAACACCAGCTTTTATATCCTTAAGCCTTGAGTTCATAACAGGTCTAAAGCTATAGTCATTATCCCAGGCAGAACCTACATCGACGAAGACCGCTCCGTTTATGTTCCGCATCTCAATCGGTGGAAAACCAAAGGAGACCTTCTCAATGAACGGATAGCGGAACTCAAAGTTAAAGAGTGCATACCTTGTCCCGAAAAGGTCAAACAATCTGTATCCTCTCAGAGGATAGATGTAACTTGATAGATACATGTCTCTGACCGAGTAGATATCATCGGTAGCAACCCGGTAGTTGAGCCACTGGGACGCTCCACCAAGGTAATAACGCTTCGGATTTTTACCTGTTACCACGCCCCCTGTCAACCTCATAGCAAATGTGTATTTGTGTAAGATCCTGAAGTATCTTCTCGCATCTCCTTGAACCTCTATGTAATTGTATGAATCAGAAGAGAGGGGTGGCAACCCCTCCAACTTGAACCTTACCCTTGTCCCGTTGATAGGTCCTGTGTCTCCCCAAAGGGAGTTATCTTTTACCCATGCGACCTCTGCTCCAACGAAGGAGATGTTTTTGTCGTCGAACGGGGGTTCATAGAAACAACGGTTCAACAAAAGCCCTGCTATGCTCATCTCAGCCCGCACAAACTGCGAAAAGGGATAAGCAACATAGAGCTCGGTGCCGTACACCCTGTCAGAAAAGAATCTTCCATTATTGTCTATAAAATAATTCTTCGTGTGAAATATAGTTCCCCCGATGTCTGTTCTACGCTTGAGATAAGTGTATGATAGATAAAAGTTGGCGTTGTCTGTTGTGTTGAAGAGGTCTGTAGCGAGGAAGATCCTATGGTTGCCGAGCATATCGCTGAAAAGTAGGACTGTTTGCCCCTGGATACCGTAGAATGTGTCGTAGAAAAGTGAAGCAGTGGCATAGTCAGCGGAGAAGCTTGGCGTGTAGCGCTTCTTCCCGAGCTTCCTCGTCTCTTTTTTCTCTCTCCTCGGCTCCTTTGCAAAGACAAATTTTGAAAACTCTTCGGTTATCCCCCCTGTCTCGGATGTATCCTTTTCCTCTTCCCTCGCTACCGGCAGCTTGAAAACGGGCTCTCCTTCCCTGAACGGTGTATCCGCTATCTTCTCCTTTGGCGAGAGATTTTCGAGGATGAATATATCCCAGCCGTTATCCTGAAAGGTAGAGAACGCTATGGAGCTTCCGTCAGGATTGAAACATGGGAAGAAAGCTCCAGTCACCACATCGGTCAATGGGTAAGAAACCCCCTCAGCCATATCATACAGGTATAGATTGGATATCCCGTTTCGATAGGATGAATAGACAAGCCTACCGTTCGGTCCCCAAGACGGACTGGAGCTTGAGAAACCGTCATGGGTTACAGGAAATATCGAATCCCCTTCAACATCGTAAATGAATATATTCTTCTCAAGCCTATCAAGCGATGTTGTATCATCTGTATCGAGCGGTCGAGCCGATGCGAACGCAACAAATCTCCCATCAGGAGAGACAGATGGCTCATTGTCAGGATAGATGTCATCAGTTATACGGGAAAATCTTCCGCTCTCAAAATGGTAGATATATAGGTCAAGCTTCATCCCTGACAATCCGGAAAAGACGAGCCGTTCACCATCGGGGAAGAAGCTTGGAGAAAAAAGTGCGTTCAGTCTCGGGCAGATCTCTTCTACTACCTTTTTCCTCTCTATATCAAAAATGGCGATATAATCCCTCGTTTTACGCCTTGTAACATAGGCAACCCTCCTGCCATCAGGCGAGAATGCAGGAGCGCTCGAGAACGAGTGAAACCCCTCGAAATCCCCGCTCCGCTCCCCCTTGACAAGATGACGCCTCTCCTTGCTCAAAACGGAGACGAGCATAAGGTCGGAATAGTTGCTCTCATCGGAGAAGTAAGCGATATAGTTCCCATCGGGAGAAAAGACCGGACGAACATTGAAATGAGAGCCCTCCCTCCTGTGGTCAGTTATCCGTGTGGCAAAATCATCTGCAAACTCCCTACCAGGCAACTCTCTCCATATATACTCCTTTATCTCTCTCCTCCACTCCTCATATAGCTTTTCTTGGTCCCTGCCGATCGCGTCCTCAAACGCATCATCAACGGAAGGTGAAAGCTTCATCTTGGAGAGTATCTCACCAAGCTTTCTCACACCGTACCGCTCGGCGATATACTTGACCATTGACTGCCCCTGCTTGTATACGAGGAAACCTTCTATCTCACCTGGAGGCAAGAGATGATCGTGAACTACTGCATCACGAATATACATATCAGACTCGAAATCCCAATCGAGAGAAAGATACTCCGCCATCCCCTCAATGAACCAGAGCGGAGGGGTAACAAACCTGCTGGCAGATACAATGGATGATATATTCCCACCAAAGAGTAAGTAGAACTGGAATGCGTGAACCAGTTCATGCCGAAGGACATGGGAGAATTCACGATAGCTTCCGTTGAACGGAACAAC
This sequence comes from bacterium, assembly GCA_021158465.1. GTDB lineage: Bacteria > UBP14 > UBA6098 > 4484-93 > 4484-93 > 4484-93. The sequence continues at coordinate 87,589 of JAGGUN010000019.1, read as the reverse complement.
TATTCGGTTTTTGAAAGCCTCAGTAAATCCGCCTGTTGCCTCCGGCAGGATCTCAAGCGAGACATTGTTCTCAAGAAACTCATTCGGAGACGGATACATAATTACAGGGAGAGGATAGTCAGGCGACCTTCCGAGGGAGCTTGTCAGATGCTCGTATCCTATGTCCAGATACCCCTTCCCAATAGAGGCGAGGGAATCGTAGCCAGCATGATAGTACAGCTCAAAATGCTCGGTATCCCACTCATACCAGTCAGGATTCCCTATCTGGAGCTTATTTCTCCCGAACTGGCAGAAAGCAGCGGAAGGCAGAAGAGTGGTGATTAAAATTTTAATCAGAACCTTTTCCATTTTTCCTTCCAGTGGGAGAGTATTTCCAGTGCCTGGATAGGGGTGATGTTATCGATGTCCAGTTCCCTCAGTGCTTGGATAAGTGGATGATACTCTGGCTCAAACAGGCTTATCTGATACCCTCCGTACTTCTCTTTTTTACTCTTCTTAAATATTGCTTTTGAGCTTATCGGTGACTTGCCTGTTTCAAGGGCTTCGAGTATCTCCCTTGCCCGTCCGATTGTTTCTTCTGGTAGCCCTGCCAACCTTGCCACCTCTATTCCGTAGCTGTCATCGCAGCCACCTTCCATTATCTTGTGTGTGAAATGGATATTCTCTCCTACCCGCTTGACTATCACCTGCAGGTTCTTTACCCTTGGAAGGTAGGTTGCAAGTTCGGTCAGTTCATGATAGTGTGTAGCAAGGATTGTCTTTGGTCGAACGGTCTTGTGATTATGGAGACATTCTGCCACAGCCCAGGCAATCGATAATCCATCAAATGTTGATGTCCCTCGACCTATCTCGTCCAGTAAAACGAGCGAGCGTGATGTTGCATTGTTTAGAATATTTGCTACCTCTACCATCTCCACCAGAAATGTAGACTGCCCCCGGGCTATGTTGTCGTATGCACCGACACGGGTAAAGAGCTTATCGACAAGGCATATTTCCGCCGATGTTGCCGGGACAAAGCAGCCCATATGAGCCATTATCACGATGAGTCCGGTCTGCCGTAGGTATGTTGACTTACCCGACATATTTGGTCCAGTGACAACGAGGATCTGGTCTCTATCATTTGAGAGGAATGTATCGTTTGGGGTGTATGCTGAGGCTCCAATGAAATCCTCAATTACCGGGTGACGACCCTCCTTTATGATAATGCGGTCGTCCTCGCGGATGACAGGGCGACAGTAGCGCTTCTTCACTGCAAGAGTGGCGAACCCGAGAAGGAGATCAAGTTGTGAGAAGAGTTGAGCCAGATTACGCAATTTGAACGCCCATCCCTCAACAAAGTGGAGCAGCTCCTCGAAGATACCCTTCTCAATCTCAACAATCCTCTCTGATGATGAGAGGATCTTCTCCTCAAACTGTTTGAGCTCTGGTGTTATAAACCTCTCAGCTTGGACGAGCGTCTGCTTGCGGATGAAATCATCGGGAACGCGGTCGAGGAAGCTTTTTGTTACCTCAATATAGTAGCCGAAGACCTTATTGTAGCCAACACGGAGCTTGCTGATACCAGTCCTTTGCCGAAGGGATGCCTCAAGATTCTTCAACCAACCCTGGGCATCATCCCTTATCGAACGGAGCTCGTCCAGCTCCGACGACACACCATCCCTTATTACACCACCCTCTGTTATCCGTGCAGGCGGGTCAGGGAGGATAGTCCTCTCGATTGCATTCAGGAGCGGTGAGAAGTCCTCGATATTTTCCCTTATTTCAACAAGTTTCTTCGAATAAAATAGTTCAAGGGTTTTCCTAATCTTCGGCACGAGGCGAAGCGCCTCGCGTAGAACTGCGATATCCCTGGGACCTGCTTTCCTCGCGCCTATCTTGCCGGAAAGACGCTCGATGTCACCGATACCAGACAGGTATTCCCTTATTGTCTCGGTGAGATCCAGATGCTGGATAGCCTCATCAACAGCAGACAGTCTTTCCTCTATCTTCTCACGGTCGCATAGCGGACGAAGAAGCCACTCCCGAAGTAACCTTTTGCCCATCGGGGTAACGGTTTCATCTATGCTTCCAAGGAGGCTACCTTCTTCCTTGTGACCAGTGAAGGAACGAATAAGCTCAAGGTTTCTGACGGTTGACTCACCAAGCTCAAGATAGTCCGACCTCTTCCCACCCCTCGGAAAGGAGATGTGCCTAAACCCGACCTTCTTAAGCCCTCTCAGATAGTCGATTATAACCCCACTTGCTACGATCTCCTCATCAGGTATCTGGGAGAAACCGTCAAGACTATTCACATGGTAGAACTCTTTTAATGTATCTGCAGCAAACCGATAGTCAAATTTCCAGTCGTCAACATAAGTAATGTTCTTCACATAGCTTTTTACCACCTTCAGGACCCCGCCGTCGATCTTCCCAGGGACGAGTACCTCAGCGGGCGAGATTATCATAAGCTCAGATGAGAGGCGAGATGGCGGGATAGTCTTCGTATAGAAATCGCCGCAGAGAACATCGATGTAGGATAGTGCAAACTTCTCCTCCACAGGGAACAGGGCAAGGAGAAAATTCTTTCTGCCTTCATCGAGAGCCTCGGATATGGTTATCGTTCCAGGGGTTATAATTTCCACTACATCCCTCTTGACAAGCCCCCTGGCAAGCTTTGGGTCCTCCAGCTGCTCACATATCGCAACACGGATACCAGCATCGAGAAGCTTCTTGAGATACCTGTCAAGCGAATGGTAGGGAATCCCAGCAAGCGGTGTACGAGACCCCTCACCGTGGTCACGAGAGGTCAGAGTAATACCCAGAACCTCGGATGCAATCTTTGCGTCATCTCCAAAGGTCTCGTAGAAGTCTCCCATACGAAACAACAACAAACTGTTCGGATACTTGGCTTTGATAGAGTTGTACTGCTTCATTAATGTAAGCTTTTCCCGCCGCGCCATTACTCCCAACCTATAAGGAAGATCGTATCCTGAAAGATCTCTTTTGCCTTATTCTCTGCCCCTGCACGAGATGGGAAATCACCGTATCTCACGCAATAGAGCGTTCTTTCACCTTCGGTCTTGCTGACGATGTCAAGTTTTATCCCCTTCTTCTTCTCAAGCTTCTCCTTGAAGGAGATGGCAGCCTCCTCTGTTGAGAACGCTCCCAGCTGAATGTAGTAATGCTCCCTGTACTCTTCCTTCAGCCGCCTCTTTGCAACCTCGGCTACAAATGTTCCTTCAAAATCGCCGACGAGATTAGAGTAGATCTGCTGGGCTTCATCGGTCTCGCCCAAAAGAGAAAGACATTCCGCCTCTTTTAGGAGGACAAACGGCTTATACACAGCATCCTCCGGAACAAGCCGATAGAATGTATAGGCGTCTTGATATTTTCCCTTTTTGAAGCAGATATCCCCTATGATGATAGATTTTAGCCAATCGGGCTTAAGTTTCTCCACAAGGTCAAACGCCTCATCCAACCTACCAAGAACAACGAGAGTCTTTATCTTCAGGAGAAAGCAGGTGGATTCAGTAGTTTTATCAAGATATTTTATAGCAGATTTATATAATCCCCTGGAATAATAGTACTTACCTATCTTACAAGCCAAAACTTCCTTCTCATCCTGGTCATCGTTAATCGAGTATGCCCTCTTCCAGTATTCGACTTCTGTGTTTACCTTGGGAGGTTCTGCTCCCAAGCAAGCGAAAGAGAGGAGGAGAATAATGCTAAATATTAAATGAATCCCATTCATTGCATCCTGGGCACCGCCAGAGGGGACGCTCACTCTCATACCCACAACTTTTGCAGATGAATTTCCTCTTTGCAGAAATTGTTTCCTCATAGATTTCTTTGATGAGCCCCTCTATTTTGTCGAACTGTTGATTCTGGAAGTAAAGGTACATAAGTTGGATCTTATCCTCCCTGTTTTTCGCATCAAGCCGTTCGAGAGTAGATATTGCTGAAGCGTAATCTCCCATCTTAACATAGATGTTTGAGAGCGCGAAGAATATCTCTCTACTGGACTTGCCCTCATTTATGAGTGTTTCGTAGAAGTTTACCACCTGCTGGAACTTACCTCTATCGTAGAACGCCTTCTCGAGCGGCTCTATCACGAGGTACGCCTTATCGGGGAACTGCGCAGAAAAGTTTGTCCACCAAGCAATAGCATCATCTATGCGCTCGTCTTTCACATATGCTTCCCCTATTTCAATGTATGCGGGGTAGCATTCCTTGTTCAGCTTTATCGCTTCCTTGAAGTGTATCCTCCCTTTTCGGTTCTCCCCCTCACTGACGAACTTTTTCCCGAGTTCCACCTCGTAGAAGGATAGAAGCTTATCCCTCCTTTCGGTTTTGGGCAGCTTCGACAAAAAGTTTATTCCCTCCTCCCAGTTTTCGTTTGCTTCCAATTCCTCGAGGTAGATATTCACTGCCCAATCGTCTTTGCGGACGGAGAGCAGTTTCTTCGCCGTTTGGAGTGCGTCCTTGTGCATACCGAGAGCTATCTGGTCAAGGATAAGGCTCTTGTAAGCATCTGCTTTTTCGCTTTCCTTTATATCTGAGCGGATGGTTATCGACTTGTGCACCTGAAGGGCTTTAGCAGGCTTTTTCTCCTCACGAAGTATATCACCTATAAGAATATATGAGGTGATATTATCCGATGATTCCTGTGCTGCGTGTTTCAGGTCAACCAGTGCGCCTCTCCTATCTCCGCGGATGAGTTTTAGAAGTCCTGAGTAGAAGTATTCTGAGGAACGCCGCTTCTTCGTCTCGCTCCACTTGTGCCAACCCCACAGGGCAATAGCAAAAAGAACAACTATAATAAATATGTATACACCGATGCTCTCAACCACCATTTCCCTGCTCCTCTATCTCTATATCCTCCAGCGGAAGGTTTCTCATTGCTTCGAGTTCGGATTCAAGCTCCTTTATCCTCCTGCGGTATCTACGGATGGTTGCACGGCTGTTTAAGCTCTGCAGAAGATACGCAATCGTTGCATACAGGAACCCTATGACGAATGTTTCAATCAGCACAAGCACAAGCGGGACATTCTCAAGCTCGGTGAAGCCAAGCGAAATCTTACCAACAATCTCCGTCTGATTGAGGATGGATATGGCAATTACAGCGAAGATAAAGATTATAACAAGGATTGTCCGTATTACTCCCATCTCTTTTCCTCTCTTTTGAATATTAATTTTCAATATACAATAAAATAGCGAAAAAATCAAATAGATTGTGTATTTTTCAAGGGAGTCCCTGTGTATCTGTGGTTAACGCATAATTGAGGCAGTGGGTTAGATAACCGGCTCATCAGAACTTAACAAGATCGAAATTTGCCATTCCGGACGAGACGGTGAGTAATCCGAAGCTCCTATGCCGTGAGAAGATCTCGCCACAGACTGCGCCCGGGTTGAAAAGCTGAACTTTCCCTATCCGTTTTTTAAGCGGTTTGTGCGAGTGCCCAAAGATCATTATATCCGGTCTCTCCACCTCAAGGAATGAATACACCCTTTTCTCAATTCCCCAGGGAGCACCCCAGCCGTGTGTGATGGCAATTTTCACTCCGCCGAGTGTTACAATCCTTTTCTCCGGGAGGGTCTCTTTAACGAACGGTGCATCCATATTCCCGTGGACAGCAAAGAGCGGTAATCTTATCCTCGCAAGGAAGTCGTAAGCTTTCTCACTCGTGAAATCCCCTGCGTGGATGATGGCGTCTACCCTATCAAGATATCGCAGAACCTCATCGGGGAACCAGGAGAGCTGCTGTCCAATGTGGGTGTCCGAGAGGACAAGAACTGTTATCTTTTCTTCTTTTTGTGCCTGTCCCTTCGAAGACGTTTCTTCCTCTTGTGGGTAGCTATCTTCCTTCTTTTCCGCTTCCTGCCACAAGGCATAAACACTCCTTCTTATATTAAAAACTTAAAATGAATTGCTATTTTCCCGCACCTCTCTCGGTAAAATTCCCCTAATTTAACGAAAAAAGCTATTTTAGCAACACAATTTTTCTATAGATGGGATATTTCTTCAGCGAGGCACGGAGAAGGTAGACACCTGATGGGAGATCATCCGGCTTCCAGCGAACGGTTGCAGGAGCATCATAGGATGTTAGCACAAGTTCGGCTACTTTCTCTCCGAGCGTGTTATAAATCTCGACCGATGAACATCCTGAGGCATCCAGATGGATGTTTAGCTCGCCGTTAAACGGGTTCGGGTAAACATCGAGCGATACCATCTTGGGTTTACCTGTATCCTCCACTGGTAGCCCTCCAAGGAGCCTGCCAAACAGCTCCCTCCTTGCATCAGAGTTGGGTATATCTGCTGGGTCGAACGGGAGATAGACGAGTTTATAACCATCCTTAAAGTATATCCCTGCGCAGGTCTCCCCATCATCATACTGGAGAGTGACGACTGCAGAATCGTTGAGTGGACGGATCACCTCAACATTGGTGGGCAGCAGGTCAGCCGATAAACCAGCAAGTGGTCCAACACCCGAAACCGAGGAATAGCTATCCGAGCTTCCAAGATACACCGACTTCATCCTGAGAATATAGAATGCGTTGCTCCCTATGCTTCTGCCAAATCCGTTCCCTGCGACGAGCAAACCGCCGCCATCCGATAGATAATCTGAAAGCTGTTCGATGTCGTCATATAGAAGGGCGGTCGATGTGTCCTTCCCTGAATACCAGACAAGACTGCCTATGTCTATACCGTCTATGCCTGTAATCTGTCCATCGGAGGATGTGTTCCAGTAAGCGACATTACCAAATAGTTCGTTCAGATCGGATAGTATTAGCTCCTCCCCCGCAATGTCCTTTGAGTTGTCGACGAGAAGCATGTCCACATCGGATATGACGATGAAGCGGATGCTCTTCCGGAGATCGACTACCGTGTTCGATGCGGCATTGACATCCACATACCCTATTCCACCATCGCCGACATGGACATCAAGTGATATGCTGACTGCCTCCATGGATGAGAGGTATATATCAGAGGAGTCAAACAGGCCGCTAACCCAGGAAAGTTGGGCGCTCCAGCCATCGGGAAGTCCTGTATCGTCGTGCCAGAAAGAATATATATCGCTTTCCGTTCCAGTGTTAGAGAGCGTCATTCGGAAGCTCACCACAGAATGCGGCGATGCTATTGATTTCTTCCCAGAATCGGCAGAAAGTGAGACGAAGTATTCTGGGCGATGAGGGAAGCGGACCACAGCAGACTGCAATACCTCACGAGAAAATGCCTGAAAGAAAGCCACTATGTTGCACTGCTCAAGGTTCCAAACTGGGTCAATTGGAATATCAAAACTTTTTTCGACTGTCACGCCTGGATGGAGCGTCATCGGCTCACCATCGGGTGGGATCATCTTCCTCATAATCTGCTGGAACATCGTCTCGCCGTTTGGAGCAATGTGGTGAATAGAATCCTCCGTTATGACGACAAACAGCTTTCCACCCATCGATTCTGTAAGGTCTCGTGTATCTATTCTTATCGTTACTTCACCGAAGATGCTCGTGTCTATCTCGATTGCAACAGGAGAAGAAACCTCTGCGCGGGCATCGAGTGAGTCGTCCCATTGCCCGTATGGTGCATCAACTACCTCACCATCGATGACAAAGGATGGAACAGCAGAGACAGCATAGCATGTTGTTCTTTCCCTGTTCTGCTCGGGGTTATATTCATAGAACGGGTCATCGGATGCAGGCCACCAGACATGATAACGGATGAGTGCGGTATGGTCGGAGATGTCAGGGTAAAGCTCATCGAGGAACTGGTTGGCAGGGACACAGTAAGGACAGCCGTGGTTTGCGAAAAGCTCACCCAGAACCATTCTGTCAAAAGGGGACGCAACGGTCGAAAGCAAAAGGAGAAACAGAATAGATATCGTGAAAGATTTCATCCTTCTCCTTCCTGTGGACTACATTTTTCTGTCGGTGAGAGAAGCGTTGTTATATGCACATTCGGGCAGACCCTCACGCATTCCATACATCTTATACACTCGAGGCTCGATGGGTCCTCATATATCGATATATCCATCGGGCAAACCGCTCTGCAGATGCCACATTTTGTGCATCCCTCCGGATCGACCGTTATCTGGAGCAGGCTTATCTTGTTAAAGAATGAGAATATTGCTCCAAGCGGGCATACCATCCGGCAGAACGGTCGCTTGATGAGGATAAACAATATGAGGAAGGTAGCAAGTATTACTCCTTTTACTGAATAAAGCCATCCGACAAGATGCCTGATTTCAGGGAATAAAAGGACCTGCGGGATACCGCCCTCTATCATTCCCTGAGGGCATAGCTTGCAGAACCAAGGTTCCGTCGTGAGATACGGTATAACGAGCACCAGTAAAACCAAAGATAGATATTTGAGATATCCTGTCCAGCCTGGCAATCCAATCTTCGGGGTTTTAATCTTATAAAGCAGATCCTGGAGGAACCCGAACGGGCATATCCATCCGCAGGTGGCTCTACCGACCGCGACACCAATGGGAAACAATGTTCCCAAGAGAAGGTATGGAGGCGATTTGATTGCCATAAAGTGCTGGAGTGCCCCGATGGGACAGGATGTATATGCAAGCGGACAGCTATAGCAGTTGAGAACTGGGATACAAGCCCCTTTTGCAGGACCTTGATAAATCTGTGCTCCGGTCAGAAGCCCTTTGGTGTATGAGTTGGGAAGAACCGTCCCGAGAAGCTGTATCCAGAACCTCTTTACCATACAGTTATCCTATCCCGATGCAGGAGAGACAGAGTATTGCTCCGTTCGACATTATTTCGCCAAAGTCATCGAGCCTTATACCGATGAGGATAAAGAGAGCGGATAGAAGCAGAAAAAATAGTGCTGGAAGCAGTCTTTTCTTCATTTTTCTATCTTCAGATTCTTGAACTCCTTTGACGGCTTGAACACTGGGATATACCTTGTTGGTATGCGAACGGTCTCACCGGTTCTTGGGTTTCGAGCGATGCGGCTCTTGCGTTCCTTGACCTTGAATGTGCCGAAGCGACGGATCTCAATTCGGCGTCCCTCCATCAACGCCTTCTTTATCGCCTCCAAGAAGCTCTCACAGATGACAGCGGTCTCTGTCTTGGTGAAACCGGTCATCTCTGCAACGCGTTCAACAAGGTCTGCCTTCGTCATCTTTCCTCCTCAATCATTGGTTGTTATTATTATCTTATCTCCGGGTTTTATCTTCCTTGGGTCGGAGATGCTATTTTGGCTCAGAATTGTCCTTACATCCGCACCTTCACGGGATGCAATAGACCAGATGGTATCCCCAGATCTCACCGTGTAGTGCTTTGTACGGGGTTTTTTGGTGTATACAACAAGTCTCTCACCAGGACGGATGAGGTTCCCTCGCTTCCCGTTCCAAGCCCTAATGTCGGAAACTCTTACACCCAAGTTATATGCAATCTCCGAAAGGGTGTCTCCCTTCTTAACCACATATATCACCTTTTCACCTTTGCTTGATAGCTCCTCACCTTTCGCAACACTGCTGAAGAGAACAAGCCTGTCCCCAGGGTGGATTATCTTCTTCGAGTCGATCTTATTCCACCTTTCGATCTCCGCGACGGTTGTGCCAAATCGAGCCGCTATGCCGGACAGTGTGTCATTTTTCTTGACCGTATATACGACCTTCTGTGAACTGGTCTTCCCTGAGTAATAGACGAGTTTGTCGCCGGGATGAATGAGTGTCCGTTCACCAAGATGATTCCATCTCATAAGAGAGGAAACGGAAACACCAAGCTTATGAGCGATGCCCGAGAGTGTGTCATTCTTCTTGACCGTGTAGATGGATTTACCTTTATTGCTACCCCCCATGCCAGAGTCCTTGTTGTATTTTGCATATCTGGCGAGCTTATCCGGTGGAACGGGGATGAGGATGTACTTGCCGATTCTAAGCCTTCTGGTGTCTCGCCTTGTCATCTTGTTGGCATCCATAATTGCACCAACAGTCGTGGAGAACTTCTTGGCGATGCCGGAAAGGGTATCACCTCTCCTTATTTTGTATCTGACCCAGGCGTGTTTCCGCTCGGGTGGAATCTTTGCATATCTTTCCTCAAACTGGGCTTTCTTCCCTCTGGGGATCCGTAGCTGGCATCTTGTCACATCCGGTGGTGTGCACCATCGGAGTATCATCGGATTTATCTCCTTAATGAAATCGAGCGTTGTGTCAGCGCACTCGGCGACGACTCTTAAGTCCACACCGTTTTCCACATAAACGGTATCGAACTCCATAGGTGGAAACTCTTTTGGAGATAGCCCGTACCTTGCAGGGTTCTTTGCAACAATAAGGGTTGCAATGAACATCGGAAGATAGTCCTCCGTCTGCGGATGGAGCTTGAGTTGCCAGAAATCTCTTGTCCCACAGCGTTTTATCGCTCTGTTAAGGTTCCCTTCACCACAGTTGTAAGCAGCAAGAGCCAGATACCAATCTCCGTAAATATTGTAGAGCTTTTTCAGGTGCTTGGCTGCGGCTCTCGTGGAGCTTTCTGGATCACGCCTCTCATCGCGCCACCAGTCAGAATGCAAACCATAACTTCTTCCTGTCCCTTTCATAAACTGCCACATCCCAGAGGCGTGGGCATACGAATAAGCCCTCGGGTTGACCCCACTTTCCACAATAGCAAGATACGCGAGGTCCTCTGGCAGTCCTTCTTCTCGGAAGATGGACTTTATCATATCCTCATACTGGGTAAATCTACCCAACCAGCGCTCCATAGGTTCCTTAAGCTCTGTCTCAATGAGTGCAAGCTTCTCCCTTACTCTATCGTTCCAGACAACGGGGAAATCGAACTCCGCCGTCTCATCGGGCGTTATCCTCTTAGATATTCCCTCAAGCCGCTTCCGCTCCTCGCTGGACAGCCTACTCGACTCAAGTGCAAGCGCCAACTCCATCGGAGACAGTTCGTAAGAGCTATCCCCAAGGGAACGCATCGTGTACTGGTAATCATAGGAAATCTTCCCGAGAAGCTCGTCAATCCTTGCAAGTATTTCCCTCTTCGTACCTGGCTTCACATCAATCGTGGAGATAAGCCTCAAGGCTTCCTCAAAATCTGCCTGAGCAAGTCCCCATTCACGATTTATGTTGTGCTCTACCCCGGAAGCATACAGGGTATCCACTCGCTCAAGGAGGTGCTCCACTCCCTCGGAATCACTCGGGACAAGGGATACCTTAGATGCAGCACAAGAGATGAGAAGCAGAGCAAGAAACAACAAGAACCCTGATGTTTTGCCTGTTTTACTCACAATTCGCTTTGAAAAAACAAATTATACCGTATATATTTGATTAACTTATTAAGAACTACTTGATAACTATCCATTATATAAGTTGGTTATCCGCACTTGTCAATGATTTTTTTAACTTTTGGCGATTTTTTCTATTTGACAACCGTTTTCTCCATCGTTTATTTACATCTACCGAGGGAGGTTTGGCTATGAAACTGCTCATTGTGGGTTCTGGTGGCAGGGAGCATGCTCTTGCTTGGAAGGCAAAGCGTAGCGAGTATGTGAAGGAGTTGTATGCCGCTCCCGGGAATAGTGGTATTCAAGATGTTGCCAAGTGTGTGAACATTCCTGCCGATGATATTCGGCAGTTGGCGGCGTTTGTGGAGAAGAAGGGGATAGACTTGACCATAGTTGGTCCCGAGATGCCGCTATCGCTGGGGATAGTGGACTATTTTGAGAAGCGCCGACTGAACATATTTGGTCCATCGCAGGCAGCGGCGCGTATTGAAAGCTCGAAGGTGTTTGCCAAAAGGTTTATGCGGAAATATGGTATTCCGACGGCGAGTTTTGTTACTTTTGACCGTGTCGAGGATGCCTTAGACTTTGTCCGTGGCAGGAGAGAAAGGCTTGTGATAAAGGCTGATGGTCTCGCTGGTGGCAAGGGTTCAATCATTGCCGACAACGAGGAGGAAGCGGAAGCAGCGATAAAGAAGATAATGGTGGAGCGACTCTGGGGGAGTGCGGGCAAAAAGATAGTAATTGAAAAGTATCTTGACGGGGTGGAAGCATCTGTTCTTGCCTTCACCGATGGTGAGAATGTGTTGCCGCTTCTGCCTGTGCAGGATTATAAACGTGCATACGACGACAATAAGGGACCAAACACCGGCGGAATGGGGTCGGTCTCTCCTCACCCTGGTGTTGACGAAAATCTGCTTCAGGAGATCACAGACACCGTGCTTCTACCTGCTATCTTTGGGCTTCGGATGGAGGGTTCACCGTTTAAGGGAGTGCTTTATGCTGGGCTTATGGTTCAGCCCGACCGTTCGGTGAAGGTGATAGAGTTTAACTGTCGGTTCGGCGACCCTGAGACACAGGCTTTTATACCGCTTATGAAGTCGGACATAATAGAGGTCATTCTCCATACGATCGAAGAACGGCTGGATGAAGCGGAGTTACTATGGTATGAGAGAAAGGCGGTGACGGTTATACTCGCATCCGGTGGGTATCCGAAGAAGTACAAAAAAGGGTTTGAAATAACAGGGCTTAAGGAAGCAGGGGATATGGAAGGTATATATCTCTTCCACTCTGGAACACTCAAGCGGGGCAGGGCTTATATAACCAATGGTGGAAGGGTTCTTGGTGTAACAGGAGTTGGGGAGAACTACAATGAAGCCTTCAACAGGGCGTATAGGGCAGTGAGCATGATAAATTTCGAGAAGATGATGTACAGAACGGATATTGGACTGGAGTTCATAAAAGGGGGGATATGATAAGAGTAGCTGTCTTTGCAGGTAGCAAAAGCGATACTCCTCTTATTGATGATTGTTGTCGGATGCTCTCTTATTTTGGGCTTGAGCCGGTGGTTTACACTGTATCAGCACACAGGCAACCGGACAAGCTTCGCAGGACGATAGAGAAAATAAACCGCGACGAGTCATTCAAGGTGATAATAGCGATTGCAGGGCTTTCCGCTCATCTTCCTGGTATCTGCGCCAGCCTAACTCATCTTCCCGTTATAGGAGTTCCGGCGAACGCAGGACCCCTCAACGGCTTCGATGCCTTGCTATCCATGGTCCAGATGCCTAAAGGTGTTCCTGTAGCCACTGTAGCGATTGGTGCATCAGGGGCGGTAAATTCTGCTCTTCTTGCGGCGAGGATCATTGCGCTATTCAATGATTCTGTTCGCTCGAGGCTGAAAGATTATATATCGGAGCTCAAAGGGTAGGAGACTATTTATCCTCCTTCTCTTCCTTAAAGATCTCCCGTTCTATATTCTCGGGTTTCACAGGACCCTCAGAGATAGGGATTTTCCTCCTTCTCTTGACTTCGAGAAGGATCTTCTCGAGCGCCCTCGCAGCTTCTCTGGCGAACAGTCTTACCATTCCAATAGTCGTTGTATTCTCAAAGATAGCGACAAATATAACATCCTTGACGACAAGGGAGAAATGAATGTTATATCTTTTCCCTTGGTGAAACAGTACGGTAAATTCATCTTCACCGATAAGCCGCGCTATCTCCCTTGTGGAGGCAAATGTTCCAGCAGAAAGCACGGCAAGCGATTCGATGTTTACTCCGGGTATGTTCCCTTGTTTGCTTATGGTGAACCCTGATGGGGTTATGAGAAGGACCGTCTTAGCCCCGGAGTTTTTCAGAAAGTTCTTGAGGATTTCATCAATCTGGAACTGCTCCTCACGGTAGATTATGAGATCCATTTCCCCCTCCTTTATACGATGCTTTCTTTGAGCAGTTTTGTAATAACAAGCCTTGATATCTCATTAAGTGTATCGAATACTCCTTTTCCCTCAGTAGCGATAGACTCAAACCGTGGCACTCTTCTCGGTCGCCTATTGAGCAGGAAGTCCATATACTCGACCCCGGCGATATCGGGAAGGTCCCTCTTGTTATACTGAAGAACATAAGGAATGTCGAGCAATGATAATTCATTCTCTTCAAGGTTATCCATCATATTCCGAAAGCTCTCGATATTATCTTTCTGCCTCGACCACTGGGAATCAGCGACAAATACGATACCATCCACTCCTCGTAGGACCAGCTTTCTCGTGGCGTTATAATACTGTTGTCCGGGAGTGGTATACACTTGGAACCGGATGGTGAAGTCGTTTATAACCATCGCCTTCAGAGGGAGGAAGTCGAAGAAGAGTGTTCTGTCCCCTTCGGTAGCAATGGATATAAGCTCAGACCGCCTTGAGGGCGAGAGTCTCCGGTTGATATACTGGAGGTTTGTCGTCTTGCCGGAGAAGCCAGGTCCGTAGTAGACCAGCTTGCAGGCAATCTCTTTCTCGGCGAAGTTAATCTGAGGCATTCACTCCTCCTCAAAGTGTATGTTCTGGATATCCTTTTGTGCTTCCGTTACCAGAAGTCTTATCATCCCGACATTCACATCCAGCTGGGCGATTACAGCAAGGTATCCAAACCCGACATTGGCAATGAACAATCTACTTGTGGATGTCTCGATAATTGCCTGCTGTAGTTCACCGATGCCGAGGAGTTTCTCCGACTTGGAGATAGTCTGCCCTACCTCAGATACCGCGGCAGAGAGCGTCGCAAGGTCTACACCCTCCGAAAGGATAGCCTCAACAGGAATACCGTCCTTGAGCGTAATAAGAGAGCCTAAAACCCCCTTGTTTCTATTAAGTTCTGTGAGGACTTCCCTCATCTTTAAACTCATATTTCTCCCTTTCTTCCTGTTTTTCTCTCCAGAACCGGTCAACAAAGCGCGCTACCTCCACGAGAAGATTTTCAACTCCATCCGCTCGAACATTCCAGTCGAAGATGACCATAAACGGGAAGACCGCTTCGTTGGATATTCCAACGGTGTAATCTTCAACACGCAAGAGAACTTTTGAGAGCGGTTTCCCCTTCCCAAAAACGGCACGAAAAAGCTCTTGAGTATCGTTTATACACCCCAGACCAACGGCAGAAGCAAGTTCCGCAGATAGTTTTATCTTTCCCTTTGAGGCTATCGGGAAACCGTCTCTCGTGAAGAGCAGAAAGTAGCAAGCACTATAGTTGCTTATTACCTTCTCTGAAAGGCTTTCTATATCTTGGGTAACCTCTTCTATCCCCTTTTCAGGAAGAACAGACTCTTCTGTATTGGGTTTTATGAACGATATATTCATCTCCTCAAACAGCTCTTCCTTCAAGGGTTCTGGCTCTATACCAAGTTCAAGTGACTTCTCCTCCGGCACAACGGAACGCTTCTGGAGATAGAAGATGGCTATGATAAATAGTATCTCTATACCCACCAGTGGGAGGGAAGAGAGGGTGTATTCCATCGAGATGAATATATCAAGCCTTGGGCGCAGGGCAGTCGACAAGACAGCCAGTGCCACAGCAACCGAGGCATGGGTAAACAGCATAAGGATAAGTTTCAAAACCATCTTAGGAATACTGGATTCCTTCTCATCGAGGAAAATGTATAACACATAGAACGAGACCACAAGAATAGCTGTCGGAAGTAACCCCATATTCCATCGTCTGCTTAGCCCCGAAAGCAGAATAAAAAAGTAGAGCACCAATAAGAGCAATGCAGACGAGAATGTCAGATATAGGTATATAAGCCTTCTATTCATCGCTTTTCTGTTGTTCGAGCTGTTTTGCTATATTCCCAAGCCTGAAAAGGAACTCGCTTTTTATAACCCTCTTGCGTGTCCTTGCCATAAAGAGGCGGTTAGCTCCGGCAGGAGCATAGAATATATTGTCTTGGCTGTTCCATAACATCGCGCAGATAAGGTTTCCTAATCTTATTCTCTCCGAAAGTTTCACAAAAAGCGGTGAGAGAGCAAGCCCTATGTAAGCTGTTTCCTTCACTGCTTCCTCCGTATCGGCGAGGATAAGCAACTCCTGTTCCGCTGATGTAACGCTCTTCGACAGTGTGAACCCGAGCCCTGATGTCTGCTCGAGGAGCCTCTCTGCCTCCCAATCACGGATGACCAGTCCCTCTGTGTCCGGCTGTGAAACCTCAATCGATGTCATCTGCAATTCATCCACAATAAGCTCTGCAACTATCTCTCCAATCTTTCCCATATCCTTCTCTACAATCCCCGGTCTCTGCTCATACGGGTTGATAAAAATAAGTGCTGAGGATGTCTGCGGTGCGAGCGGAAATGTGATAACGGATATTCCGTTTTGGTATACCTGCGTCAGGAAGTTTATGCTCTTCTCCCATCCGGGGATAAGAAACCCCTCAAATATTCGATTTACTACACCAGCGACCTCAGCCGGCTCGACTTCTGGCGTATGGATGACCCCAAAAAGCCGATGAGGTTGCGCCGTAAGAAAGTCTATCTTAAACTTTCCTCCATAGTGTTTAAGCTGCTCGAATACCCTCGAAAAGTCAACAGATATCTCTTTTCTTGCGATCCCTGTTACTGGTGCGGAAGGAGGCTTTTCTTCCTCCAGCTCTTCAAGAGAAAACTCCACCCCTTCAGCTGCTTCGGATGGAGCAACCTTAGGGAAGGGTTCATATTCCTCCTCACCTGTCTCTATCGCCCCCTCTACACTGGGCAGGTTAAACTCGAGTTCAATCTGCTCCTCGGGTTGTTCCAATGGCTGCTCTGACTCCTCTTCCTGTGGTATCTGATCCAATTGTGCCTCTTCCATATCCAGCACGGGCTCTGGTTCTTTTTCCTCCTCTACGGCGGGTTCCTTTTTCTCAGCCTCCTCTTCCTCAACCTCTTCCTGAATCCTCTCCACCTTGATGCCACCCTCATCCTTTTTCTCAATCTTTATACCTTCTGCCAGTTCCTTTTCCTCGGAGAAAAGAACGGTATCGGCAAGCTCTTTTTCTGCCTCCTCTTCCCACTTGGACCTAACAGGCTCCTCCGTTTTGATGACATCCTCAAAATACTGCGGAGGAATCTGCTGAACAATAGCATCAAGCGGAAGCAGAAGCTCTATTTCGGAGAGGTTTGCCGACTGCTCCGGGCTAACAAAGTTCACATACTCAATTGGGATAACATCATATATAGCATCCGCTGTAAGCTTGATCTCGCCTGTTTCAATCTGAGAAGCGATTAGCCCAAACGGGATAGAAAGGTTATAATCGAAGCCACCCTTGACGAGCTTCTTCAACACCTCAATTCCCGGGTTGTCTTTATTGAGGTCGAATATCTGTCTGAGAGACAGTCGGATGAACTTCGGAGCCGATTTAACCGGTACCTCTTCCACTTCCGGCTTTTCCGGCTTAGGGGCTATCTCCTCCGCCTCCGCTGCTTCAACAGCCTCTGTTATCTCCTCTGACCAGATAGATGCGGATTCCTCAAGGGCAACCTCCTCCTCTTTCTCAACCATCTCTGGAGCTGTAGGAACCTCCTTTATCTTCTCAACGGTCTCCTCAACAGCCTCCTCAACCTCCCCTGGCTTTTGTTCCTCCTTCACCTCAACAACTTCTTTTTCCTCCTCCAAAGGAATCCAAGCTGATTGGAGTATCTCCTCATCTGGCTCCACCCCAGGAACCGCAGGCGGTACCTCAGGCTTCGGTTCACCAACAGGAGGCTTGGCTTCTGAGCGAATCGTCAACATTCCCAATACTGGATATGAGAGAAACGGTGTGACAAGTATCTGAAACAGGTACGCGAGAAAATATCCGTATAAAGCCTCTCTCAACGCATCTATGTAACGGAGATCACCAACTACACAGATAGCAACTCCCACACCAAGGGATAGAACTATCCTCGTTATGATGATTATTCCAAGCCCCTTGAAGAATTTAATGATTTCAAACCTGCCAAGGAAAAAGTATAGTGTCACAGCGTAGAAGAACAGCTCAATTACCACCTGCAGAGGAAGTTCAAGGTGGGGATTGAACGTCTCCTGAAGGGTAAAGAGAAGCCCTGATAAAGCAACCGCCAGTAGGTAAATGATTAAGAGTATCGTTAGAACTACCTGTTTGGAAGTTCCCTTCATTTTCCTCCAAATTTCCCTCACAAACCATTTCAATTATACTCTTCAACCGCTACTATGTCAAACTAAATTTTGCGTTTTCATGGACTTTAGCCGTTTTAACTTAACATAATACCGATAATCCGCGAAAAAGGTATTTTTTGCTTTACTTTGCGACCTTATTAAGATATATTGTCGGTATGGATAAGATAAATCTTTACGGTAGTCATCTATCGATTGCTGGTGGTTTTCACAAAGCTGTGGAGCGTGCGCATAATCTTGGCTGTGTTGCGGTCCAGATATTTGTCAAGGCTCCAGGTAGCTGGAGAACAAAGATAGTAACGGCACAGGATGCTGAGCGTTTCTTTGCTGCTCAGGAGAGGTTTGGTATCCGTCATTTCGTGGCTCACTCTGCTTATCTCCCGAACCTTGCAACTCCAGCCCAATCCCTGCACGAACGCTCCGTGACCGATATGACAGAGGAGATGCGGAACTGTCAAGCGCTTCATCTTCCTTACCTCGTGTTCCACCCTGGCTCATACAAGGGAACAACGGAGGAGGATGGTTTGCGTAGGGTAGCAGAGAGTATCGACGAGATTTACGAGCGCCTCGGAGATACATCGGTATCGATAACCATAGAAACAACAGCAGGTCAGGGGACAAACCTCGGTTATCGTTTCGAGCAGATAGCACAGATTATTGCACTCTCACAAAACAAGGACAGGCTCTCTGTTTGCATGGACACCTGTCATATATTTGCTGCGGGTTATGACATAAGAACCGAGGAGGCGTTCTGGCGGACAATTGAGGAGTTTGATAAGATTATATCGCTCTCCCGGCTGAAGGTTATCCATCTGAACGACTCGAAAGCCCCCCTTGGCTCACGGAAGGACAGACACGAACATATCGGCAAGGGAGAAATAGGAGAAACCCCGTTCAGGATACTTATGACAGATGAGCGGTTTCGTCTCATTCCGAAGATTCTGGAGACACCGAAGGATAGGGAGGATAAGTTCGACCGGGAGAACCTCAGGCTCCTCCGCTCGTTCATAGAAGGACAAGAAAAAAATCAAACGCTAAAGGAGGGAAGATGAGACAGCTTGTCATTGTTGTATTTCTTTTATCTGCCGTTGCTACGGGAGTAATTGCACAGGCTCAGAGTGCCAATCCGTTGGCAGGGTATTTGGGGTTCTTACCAACGGAGACACTTGAAAGATCGGAATTGTCCGTTGGATGTTGGGCGCTCTATGAGTCCAAGGATGAAAACGGTGTGGGGAAGATTAAGTTCTCCATTGTTGGGAAAGAGAAGGATAGCTACTGGCTTGAGATAGCCACCACGGACAAGGATGGCGAACACTCCGTTACGAAGATGCTGTTCGCCGGTGACCCCCGTGAAGAGACAACCGCTGTACGCATTATAATGAAACACGGAGATGAACCAGCGTTGGAATTGCCCACAATAGAGTTTAGCAAGCCTGACAGGGCTGGAATAAAGGCGAAAGCCGAAGAAACGGACACTGAGGAACAGGAGCCAAAAAGCGAGATAAAGGAGATAGGCAAGGAGGAACTGACCGTTGCCGGCAGGAAGCTTGAGACGACGCACTATAAGATAAGAGGTGTCAACGAGGACGGTGAGAATGAGGAGGTCGATGTCTGGCTCTCACCTGAGGTTCCGTTTATCCCGGTCGTGAAGGTGATGAAGCCCGAGTCTGGGTTCCAGCTCGTCGATTTCGGCAAATCCGGCGCAAAAAGCGAGATAACCGAGGAGCCAAAGAAAATCGAGCTCAAACTGCCGTTCGAGATAAAAGGCGAAAAATAAAAAGCCTGAAATGCCTGTCTGCAACTGGAACAATGTTTGTCCGATAAAACTTCTGACAGACTTTGGCAAGCTCGATATACAATAGCTACCTTCTCATCGTCTGAAGCTGACGGAGATGCTCCCGGACAAGCTCTTCGGGAATAATTCTATATGCGAGCCCGACCAGAAGCGGGATGATAATAATATCGTCTATCTGTCCGAGAACGGGAATAAAATCTGGGATGATGTCAAACGGCAAGAGTAAATACCCGGCAGCCAACCACAAAAGTAGCCTTGCAAGCGTTGGAGTGCGCTTATCCGAGACGAGAAGGCGGACAAGTTTAATCTCCTGCCTGATTCTGCTAAGCATCAGCCTCATCAATTAGCTTCTTTATCTCACTTTTTAGAACGGAGAGAAGGTTCTCATTTCTAACCTGTAGGATCACCTTCCCTTTTTGGAAGATTGCTGATGTTTTCTCGCCGCCCGCGACACCGATATCTGCATCCTTTGCTTCCCCTGGACCGTTGACGATACATCCCATTATAGCAATTCTGAGCGGCTTTTTGACCCCCTTTACCATATCGGAGATCTGCTTCGCGATGCTCTCCACATCGATTTTTGCCCTCGCACAGGAGGGACAGACAACAACCCTCGGACCACGCTCTCGCAAGCCAAGTGAAGATAGTATCCTATATGCAACGGGAAGCTCACGCACAGGGTCGCCTGCAAGCGAGACACGAATGGTATCACCTATCCCCTCGGCAAGCAATGTCCCTATGCCAACTGATGACTCGACAATCCCCTCTGTGTCCACTCCTGCCTCGGTCACACCAAGATGCAGCGGATAGTCGTATTTCGCAGAGAACAGCCTGTTCGCCTCAATGGTGGTGTATGCATCGGATGATTTCAGAGAAACAACTATGTTGTCGAAATTCACCTTATCCAAAAGCTCAAGTTCCCTTTCCGCCGCCTCGAGCATCGCCTCCGGTGTTGGTCTGCCATATTTTACGAGCAGGTCCTTCGGTAATGAGCCAGCGTTCACCCCTATCCTTATCGGAATCCCCTTGCTGGCAGCTGCTTCGGCGATCTCCGCTACATAAACAGGCTTCGTGATATTGCCAGGGTTTATCCTTAACTTCGCAACACCTACCCTTATCGCAGACAAAGCGATCCTATGAGAGAAGTGAACATCGGCAACCACAGGAACAGGCGAACGAGAGATTATCTCACGAAGAGCGAAGCTATCCTCAATGGTCGGTACTGACACACGCACAATCTCAGCGCCGGCAAGGGCAAGAGAGTTTATCTGGGCAACCGTTGCCTCAACATCGGATGTCCTTGTGTTGGTCATCGACTGAACAGCAACTGGTGCTCCCCCACCTATCGGAACATCCCCAACCATTACCCGACGAGTTAATCTCCTCTTCATAATAACCCCTTGACTTTCCTCCAAAATATAGTAAATTTTTCCACACAATCAACGGAGGAATGAACTATGAGGAGAACAAGCTTCATAATAGCGTCTGTTGTGATATTACTCTCTGTGGTGGGAGTAAGGTCAGAAGAGAAGAAGGAGGAGATGACACAGGAGGAGTTTGTTCAGCTGTATGTGGAGCTTTCTCGCGCGGCGGAAGCGTACCTCTCGGACTCCGCAAGGCTCGTGGAAGTCCAGGACAGCATATTCGACTCCTTCGGCTTCACAAGAGACGATTTCGAGGCGTTTAAGGAGAAGGTAGATAAACACCCTGAAAAATGGGAGAAGGTCTGGAAGGCGATATTAGCCGAGATTGAAGCTATTCCAGAGGATTCAACCGATACCCTTCCTCCTGATACAACCAAACAGGAAGGGAAATGAAAGATATGCCCGATGTTAAAGGGTTTGAGCTCGATTCTCTTGGGAGAAAGGAGTATTTGAGAGCCACCGACGGCGATACACCATAATATCTCCGCATCCATCAGAACGCTCTCTATCGACACCCTACTCGATGAAAAGAAGAAACTTGGAAAAGTTTTCCTATGCGCTGCTGGCGGCACCGTTCCCGATATACCCAAGTATACCGAGATACTCTGACCTGACGCTTCTGCACGACCGTGCAAAGGGTGCATACACATAGAAAAAAGTATATAGAAGGATGGGGAAACCCTGACAAGATCTGGACTGATGATGTGCAGGAAGCAGTTGCGGGAATGAACCTTATCCCTGGAAGCTAAAACGCATCGACATAATGCATCAGAACGAAATCTCCCCTTGAGAATCTCACTATTATAATATCGAGCCTGACACTCTCCAGCTCATCCGGTATCCTGCGTGAGGCGAGGTATCGCTCTGCTGCCTCCTTTACAAACCTCCTTTTTTTCTTTGTTACTCTATCCTCAGCGGAATATCTGCCACCTGTGGATTTCACCTCAACAAAGACAAGCGTTCTCCCTTTTCTCACAACAAGATCTATCTCAAAATGTCCGAGGTGGACATTCCTCTCAACTATCTCATACCCTTCCGAGAGGAGATACTCCGCTGCTATTTCCTCACCTGTTTTGCCTATATTTATCATAGCTTCAAGAAGACCGCATACCAGGCAAGAAAAAACGGGAATACGAATACGAGCGAATCTATTCTGTCCATTGCCCCACCATGCCCGGGAAATATATGTGACGAATCCTTAATTCCAGCCTCTCTCTTGAGCTTCGACTCGAAGAGGTCTCCAAGTTGTCCAGCTGTTCCACCAATGAGCCCGAGCGGGATAAATGTCCAGGCAGCATTCATATCCACGCAACAGAGATACGCCAAGAAACCGACAAAAAGCGAGCCGAGCATACCGGATATCCCACCTGCAACAGTCTTTCTGGGCGAGAGCTCCTCTGCAAGCGGACGCTTACCAAACCACCTGCCGCCAAAATAGGCAAATGTGTCCGTTACCCAGGCGGTTACTATCGGGAAGGCTGTCAGGATAAACGGAAGAAGCGGGTCGTCGAAGGAATAAAACCTGCTCCTTATAAGGTAACCAGAGAAGAAAAAGAACCCATAGAGTATGACACCGGCAATGGGGTAAGCAAATCTTTCAAGGGTCTGCTCAACGCCGCCGGAGACGGTCTCAAAAACAGCATTCAAAAAGGAGAAAAGGAGAAATGCCAGAAATGCACTCCATAGGTCGCTTTTGTAGAGGAAAAAGACTACAAGAAAAAACCATACAACAAAGAACAGCCTCCGAACAGCTGTAACCCTAAGCCCTGAAAGAGAGAGAAGCTCACTGAAGGCAAGAGCCCCCAAAGCTGCAAGAAATACAGCAAAGAATATATGCCCGAGATAAGCGGTGCCAAGAAAAAGCGGCGCATAGATAACCGCAAACAATGCCCTTTTAGAAAGCGTATTTTTCATACAAATTCTCCCCTATTTGAGTGAATGTTGAGAAGGAGCCCGGTGGATACCATAAAAACAGCCATAGATGAGCCACCAAAGGATAGGAAAGGAAGCGGGAGACCAGTTACTGGCAGGAGTCCAATGACCATTCCGACATTAACCGTAACCTGAAAGAGAAGGAGTGTTCCAAGCCCCGCTGCGACAAACCGCGGAAAATACCCCTTGGCATCACGAGCTATCCTGAACGCCCTGTAGATGACAATGAAATACAGCCCCAAGACCAGCAGAACCCCAAGGAACCCGAACTCCTCGCCAAGGACAGCGAAGATAAAATCTGTATGCCTGACCGGTAAGAACGCAAGGTTCGTCTGCGTGCCACTTAAAAAGCCCTTACCAAACATCCTGCCTGAGCCAACGGTTATCTTGCTCTGCAACATCTGATACCCAACGCCAAAAGGGTCCCGTGACGGGTTAAGAAGAACAAGTATTCTCTCCCGCTGGTAGTCCTTGAGCTGGCTCCAGAAGAACGGCGCAGCAACACCGAGAACAAGGTTTCCTATTATCGAACCGAGCGCAACCGAAAACCGCACCCTCGAGAGAAGGATGAAAATGGAGAAAGCGATAAAAAAGAGTGCCCAACTTGCCCAGTGAACAGTGAGTACCAGATTTATCATGGGCGAAAAAAGTATCAAGAAAAGGGGAAACTCCATATCCGACCAGAATAGAAGCGAGTAAAAGAGAACAATAAAAACCACACCGGTGCCAAGGTCAGGCTGATTGATGATAAACAGGAACGGAAAGAGTATGAGAAGCCCCAACAGTGCAATCCGGGAGAAAGAAGAAACTTCCGTTCTCGCATCCATAAGGTAGCGAGAAATGACGAATATTATCACAAGTTTGGCAAACTCCGATGGCTGAAACTGAAAGAAACCGAGGTCTATCCATCTTTTTACCCCTTCACCACCGAAGATGAAAAGCCCTACAAGCACAAGTAGAACGGCGATGTAATATAGGTAAGCAAGAGCATAGTGCAGTCTTATCGGCAGGCGCCAGAAGATAAACAAGAGAGCCAATCCCACAATGCAGTATGTTATCTGTCTCTTGTAAAGGTTTTTCTCCCAAGGGTACCTTGAGTTGTATGTCGCCCCGTAGACGAGCATAACCCCTATAGCACAAAGGATGAGAACAGATAAGAAAAGTATGTAATCAAAGCGCCCCAAAGTATCTCCTCAGAAATTCACCTGCTACCCAAGCGGCAAGGCTACCTGACCCACCGTGTTCAAGTAGAACTACAATAGCAATTTTAGGGTCGTCAACGGGAGCAAACCCGATAAACCAGGCATGGTTTTCTCCTGTTGGGTTCTGGGCAGTACCTGTTTTCCCTGCAACCGTTATCCCAGGAACTGCCGCAGATTTGCCTGTTCCGATATCCGAATTAACTACCCTCACCATCCCTTCAACCACATCCTCTATAACCTCTTTATCAAACGGGAGCTCATCCCGCACAACCGTAGGGAACTCAACAGTCGCCCCATCGGGTGGGACGAGCCTCTTCACCACCTTAGGCTTGAGGAGCTTTCCTCCGTTAGCGAATGCCGAAACTATAGTTGCCATCTGTAGAGGGGTTACAAGTATCTCCCCCTGTCCGATGCAAAGATTGAGGATTACTCCCCTCCCCCATCCCCTTGGGCCGAAGCGGTCGTTGTAGAAGTTCCTTGTCGGGACAAACCCAGCTGCCTCTGGGGCAAGCATAACCCCCGTTTTTTCGCCGAAATGGCAGCGCTTCATATAGTCAATCCAGCTGTCAAGACCTATCTTCATTCCAAGTTGATAGAAATAAACATCGCAGGAGGTAGCCATGGCATCGAGGAAATCCAAAGCACCATGCCCCTTTCGGAGCCAGCAGAAGAACTCCCTGTCCCCATACCAGATACTGCCTGTACAGGGCTGTTCCTGAAAGCTATGCTTGTTGATAATCCTTTCCTGGAGGGCAATTGCACCTGTCACAAGTTTGATAGTCGAGGCAGGCGGATAGTTTCCCTGTATCGCACGATTGAACATAGGATGTGTCTTACGGTCGCTCAATCTCTTCCATGTCTTGGGTGAAATAGGACCGGAGAAGATATTCAGGTCGAAGTTCGGCTTGCTAACGGACGCGAGGATCTCCCCTGTCGTCGGGTCCATTGCTATAAGGACACCGTTCTCAACCCATGCGAAGACGCTCTCTGCCATCGCCTGAGTCCATAAATCTATTGTTAAGAAGAGGTCAGCCCCAGCGATAGGAGGTATTTCCCGTTTATCTCTGGCGGGACCGACAACCTCACCGTTTGCACGCACCTCAAGGTAGCTTGCCCCATCCCTGCCACGGAGTTTACCGTCGTATATCTTCTCCACCCCCTGTTTGCCGACAATATCGCCTGCCCGACGCCCCAGCTTATACGTCTCCCTAAGTTCCGGAGCACTTATCTCACCTGTGTACCCGATGATATGGCAGGCAAGCTCATTATAGGGATACAAACGCATCGGCTCAACCTCATACACCACACCAGGAAAGTCCGCCGATTGTTCCCCAATCTCGTGCACCAGCCTCAACGGAACACGCCTCTTTATCGGAATCGGAGTATAATCATTAACCCTTTTCGTCTCAAGCTTCGCCAAGATACTCTCTGGCGGAACATCCACAAGCCTCGCAACAGCAAGGATGTTCTCCTGTGTCGGTTCGAACTCAAACGGCAGAATGGACACCGTGTAGCTCGGCTTGTTCTCAACGAGAAGCTCCCCGTTCCTGTCGTAGATAAGCCCTCTCGGAGCGCGAAGCCTCAATACCCTTATCCGGTTGTTATCCGAGAGTCGAAAATAGTAGTCCCCTTTTATAACCTGAAGCGAGAATATCCTCAAAATGAGTAGAGAAAATATCAGAATAGAGGCAAAAACAAAGACCCTAAATTTACGCTGCATACGACCTTCTTCCTGCCAATAAAAGGAGCGGCATAGAAAATACCGTTGTATAGAAAGCCTCACCGAGTGGAATATCGACCAGCCTCACAAGGAACCTCCCCTCATTGGGGATGAGAACCGCAAATATCACATACACCACAAGAGTCGACAAGAAAAGTACCGCAGATTCGAAGGCAAAATGTGTTTGTGAGTAAAGATTTATCCTCGAGTTGCCGATCAAGAACGCCCCAGTAGTGTAAGCGATGACACTTATCCCGATGTATGTTGGGTTGAATATATCGAGAGCAAAGCCTCCAACAGCGGCAAGGATAAGAATGGTTTCCGGCGGTTCCGTAAACGCCAGAAGGAGTAGTGCAATGAGGAAAATGTCTGGTGCAACATCCCCGATCCGGAACAGCTCTGCCAATGTTAACTGTAAAAACACCCCTACTATAACAAATATAAGCGCTCTTAGGAATTTCATCTGATTCCTTCACAGAGAGTCTGTTTCGCCGGAGCCAAGGAGTATGAAAAGCTCCTCAATACCCGCAGCGTCAGCAAACGGCATTATCTCAATATTTTTGAATATCCTATCGGGGTTGGCAGAGACATCGACGACATAGCCGATTCTCAACCCCTTCGGAAACACCCCCCCAAGCCCGGAGGTAACTATCTCGTCTCCCGGTTGGACATCCTCTGTTAGAGGAACCTCACTCATTATGAGCTGCCCTGTCCTCTTCGGCTGGAGTATCCCGACAACCCTCGAGCGGCGGTCCATAGCCGACGCCCTGAACCCCGGAGCAGTAATAAGCTGAACAACAGAACTTCTCGCGTTAACATGCACAACCTTTCCTATAACCCCCTCCGGAACAATCGCCGGGAGGTTTTTTCTAACCCCGTCCTTCGCACCTACATTGACAACAGCACTGCCAGAATACCGAGGAACCCCACGCCCAACAATCTCACCAAGAAGAAGAGATACCCCTTTCTCCTCCTTGAAGTTCAAGATCTTCTTGAGTCGCTCATTCTCCTTCTCATACTTCAACAGCCTGTCCACCACTACCCGAAGGTTCGCAAGCTCCCGTTTTAGCCGCAGGTTCTCCTCACGATAGTTCTTGAAGCTCCTCATCGTGTTCCAGCCATACCTAAACGGGTAAAACACTGTCGAAACGCAGTTAGAAGCTATACTGTTCTTCGTTACCTCTCCAAGGGAATTCAATAGTATCGCAATCAATATTATAGTAGAGTAGATAAGAAGTAGCCTTTTTCGGGAGATTTTTGTTCTCTGTATCATCAAAGAGTATCGAGAAGATCAATAACCTCCTGTGGGAAGGCTGCGCTCATTAACTTTTCCCTCTTCACAGGCTCCTTCAGAATAAGCGATAGTTGGGCGATGACAGTTAGATGTGTGGACTGTTCGTGCTTGGGGACAGCAACCAGAAAAATCAGATGAACGGGAGCCCCGTCGAGTGCATCAAAATCTATTCCAGCCTCCGAGCGTCCAAACGCGATAACCAACCCCTTAACAGCCTCGGTTCTCGCGTGCGGATATGCGGTACCAAACCCGATACCCGTAGAAAGAAGCTTCTCCCGCTCCATAACGTCCCTAAAAAGCTTTTCCTTATCCAGAACAAGTTCACTCTGCGCAGCAAGCTCCACCAACTCGCGAATCGCCCCTTCCTTGGTGGTGGACTCAAGGTCGAATTTTATCAACTCCGAACGGCAAAACTGGGAAAGCTTCATCAATTCCTTTCTATTTTCTCTGCCTTCTCTGGCAGCATAATTGGGATGTCGTTTTCGATTCGGTAGCGGAGGAAGCATTTATAGCAAAGAAGGTAATTACCCTCCTCATCATACTCAAGCTCGCCCTTGCAGACAGGGCAGACAAGGATCTCAAGAAGTTTTGGGTCGAGCATTCTTTACCTCCCGGTAGACACCCATATCCCTGTACCTTTGAAGCCGCCTCTCGATGAGCTTCTCAGGTTCGTATCCCTTGAACCTCTCAATCTCTTTTATGATCTCCTTCTTAAGTGTCTCAGCCATCTTCTCTGGATTCCAGTGCGCGCCTCCGGGCGGCTCCGGAATAATCCTGTCTATCATCCCAAGCTCAAGCAGGTCTCTTGCAGAAAGCTTCAGAGCCTCTGCTGCCTCTGGTGCCTTTGCCTTATCCCTCCAGAGGATTGCCGCACACCCCTCCGGAGAAATCACTGTATACCATGCATTCTCAAACATCAGAACTACATCCCCGATGCCTATCCCCAGTGCACCACCGGAAGCCCCTTCGCCTATTATCACAATTATGATGGGGGTACCGAGCCGTGCCATCTCAAACAGATTACGAGCTATCGCCTCCGCCTGCCCACGCTCCTCGGCACCTACCCCAGGAAATGCCCCAGGGGTATCTATAAACGAGACTACCGGCAAACCAAACCTTTCACCAAGCTTCATAGCTCGAAGAGCCTTCCTGTAGCCCTCAGGATGTGGCATACCAAAATTCCTCTTAATGTTCTCTTTGGTATCCCTCCCCTTCTGCTGTCCAATAAGAACGAACTTGTGCCCACCAATCGTGCCAAAACCAGTAACAATAGCCTTGTCGTCAGCGTAGTTCCTGTCACCATGTATCTCAATGAAATCTGTTACAATCATTCTGACATAATCGAGTGTATAGGGACGGTCAGGGTGTCTGGCAACCCGCACCCTCTGCCAGCGAGTAAGCCCTGAGTAAGTCTTCTTCTGAAGCTCCGTGAGTTTCTTCTCAAGCAGAGAAATCTCGCTGGAAAGGTCCAGATTGTTCTTCTCCTGAAGCTTCTTCATCTCCTCAATCTTGCGAACAAGCTCCAGAAATGGCTTTTCGAACTCAAGAACGAAACGAGCCATAACACCCACCTCTTATAAAATATAATACCCTTTCGCAATTAAATCAAGTATTTTTGCCCTACCTTACCTCCTCGCAATCCTCAAGAGGCGGTTTGTGATAAGCCAAAGCAGGAAGTGGCTCACAGTGAAGGAGAACCAGATAACATCCGTCGGAAATCTGAGATGCCTATACTTCTGAAAGAACCTGAAAAGAGAGATATGATGATACCAGATACTCCTTGTCATATGCTTCCTCGTAGAGCCCCCCCAATGATGGATGATCCTTGCATCAGGGAGATAGTATATTTTATATCCCGCCTCCCTTATCCTGACAGAAAGGTCAATGTCCTCCACAAATAGAAAGAACCTTGTATCCATCATTCCGACGCGACGGTAGAGTTCGCTTCTCACAAGAAGGTATCCTCCTCCACCAGCCTCTATCTCTGCTACCCCCCGTGGAATAGCAAGCCGTTTATCTCTTATCTTCCCGAGAGAAGGCAACCAAGCAATAAACGATTTCCTACTGATAAGAAGGTCAAACACAGTAGGCACAATACGAACATTCGGAACAGGCTCACCGTCAGCATCAACCATCGAGCCTATAACAGCCCCTGCATCAGGCGTTTTGTCAAGAAAACTGATAAGCGGATCAAACGATGTCTCGTTCACTACAACATCTGGATTCAAAAAAAGAACATATTCTCCAGTCGAATGCTCAAAACCTATGTTACAACCTGCTGCAAAGCCGAGGTTTTCTTCGTTAGGGACAAGCTTTACCCTGGGATAATCTTCCCTAATAGCATCAACTGTTCCGTCAGAGGAAGCATTATCCACCACAATCAGCTCAAGCTCTGCCGTCTTCGGTGGATGAGAAAATATGGAATTAAGGCAGTCAAGCAGATACTCCTTGCAGTTGTAGCTTACTATGATTATCGATAAGGTTTTCATCAGCCCAAACCGGTGGCTCGCCCCTGTCTTTCCGTGTCGGGCATCTTGCCAAATCGGAGCTTCCAGACCAGAAAGAAAGCCT
The DNA here is from genome assembly GCA_021158465.1 of bacterium. Classification (GTDB taxonomy): domain Bacteria; phylum UBP14; class UBA6098; order 4484-93; family 4484-93; genus 4484-93. The sequence continues at coordinate 57,782 of JAGGUN010000019.1, read as the reverse complement.
CCTTTATTATCCCTCGGGATATCTTTGACTCACCAAGCAACCTGTCCTCGAAGATAATCGGTATCTCCTTTATCCTGAAGCCCTTGCGCCAAAGCTTGTAGGTCAACTCGATCTGAAAAGCGTATCCATCCGACTTCACCTGCGACAGGTCAAGAGAACCGAGCGCCTCATGTCGGAAGCACTTAAATCCACCAGTGGCATCATGCACAGGAAGCCCCGTGACCATCCTGACATAAAGGTTCGCAAAATATGAAAGAGCCCACCTCTTGAAGGGCCAGTTCTTCACACCACCACCCTTGATATACCGTGAACCGAGAACAAGGTCATACTCCCCTGCCATCCTTATGAACTCCGGTAGATATTCCGGCTTATGGGAGAAATCTGCGTCCATCTCGAAGATGAGCTCATACCCCCTCTCAAGCGCCCAGTAAAACCCGGAAACATAAGCAGAACCCAGTCCAAGCTTTCCTGACCGGTGCAGAACATTAACCCTCTCGTTCTCCGAGGCGAGTCTGTCAGCAATCTCACCTGTCCCATCGGGAGAATTATCATCCACTATCAACATATCAATCCTGTCATCCTGCGAAAGAACCTCCGCTACCATCCGCTCAATGTTCTCTCGCTCATTGTAGGTCGGCATCACAACCAGAAACCTACTCATACCTCTCCTTACTGTGCTAAATATACCACCACGATAACCGTTAAACCCCAAAGAAGAATATTAAGAAGGAACGGTTTATCTGTCAACAACAATCGTTCGGGAGATTCTCCCTCTCCCTCTCGCTTAACAAGAAAAAGATAGCGGAAAAAGCCATAGAGAACAAATGGAATAGTTGCTGCCATTCTCATATGCCCAAACTGAGCCTCTGTCCTTGCTGAGAAGACATAAAGCATATAAACCACCAGCGTCGCAGATAGGATAACGAGGATCGCGTCATCTAAGAAATCCGCCGTGTAAAGCGACGCTGTCCTCCGGGAGATACCCTGCTTAACTATCTCAGATCTTCTCTTCCCAAGAACAATAAAGAGGGAAAGCAGCGTCACGGACACGAGCAACCAGGATGAGATCTCCACATCGATGACCACAGTCCCAGCGAATGTCCTCAATACAAAGCCGGACGCAACGCAGAGGATATCCAATATTACCACCCGCCGAAGATATACGCTGTATAAAATATTAATCAAAAGGTAAATAAGGACAACAACGGCAACGCCACGGTCAAGCAAAAACGAAAGACACACTCCAACCGTCCCAAAGAGGGTAGCGAAGATATATGCAAAAGGAAGCGAAAGCTCACCAGAGGCTATGGGACGAAGCCTCTTCGCCGGATGAGCCCTGTCATCCTCCCTGTCCTTTATATCATTATAAATATACACAGCTGATGAGACGAGGACGAATATCCCGAAGGTGGCGAGAACCTTCAAAACTGAGGAGCCGTCCGTGAGCCTTCGGGCAAAGACTATCCCGGCAAACACGAATACATTCTTTATCCACTGAGCAGGACGCATAGACTTGATGAGCGGAAGTATCATCTCCCCTTTTCCTTTCTAACAACGACGACGAGCGAGATGATGGTAAGCACAATCCCCAGAACGCTCAGGACTTTGCCTATTCGATAGTATTTAGAGAAGTATCTGAGCTCGACTTTGTGCTGACCTGCTGGAACAAAGAGCGATTGAATTGCACCGTCGGACTTGAAAATCTCCGTTCTTTCCCCATCGATTGTTGCCTGCCAGAGCGGATAGTATGCTTGCGATAGCACAAGGAACGCATCGGTAGGGGTGGAAACATCGAGCGTTACCCTGTTCGGAGAAAATAGGATAATATCCGTTTCCCCGTTGATTTCTCCCCTCCTCCCAGCAAGAAGCCTCCCTTTTTTGGGTTCTTTTTCCAGGATAACTGTCTCAAACGGGTTGAACTGCTGATGCTTCACATAGGATATTGCTTCATCCTCCGAATCTGCAACCCTGTATCCGGCAACCAACCATGCAAACTTGACCTCTGTCTTGTTGAGATAAACTGTCCATCTATTGGGAGCCTGGAATACAGGTTCGTACCCGTCCAGGAGCGGGTCGGAATATGCCTTCGGAAGAACAAGATACTTGACATTCAAGAGGTCGGCAACAGGCTTTTTCATCAGAATGTCACTTCCCTGCCTGCCGATGAGCTTCTCATACCATCGGAGACGGAAATTCTGCGAACCATAGGCAGAGGCTATGCCGTATTTCAAAAGGTCGTTAGGACCATAGGTGTTTGGGAATGGATATACACGGAATATTCCCCTGTCCTGATGTAGGAAATGAACGATATTGTCCTCCTGACGGTACCCCCTGACGGGCATTGTTTTAAGGAATCTTGTCTCCCTCGGATACAGGTCGAGGAGTGTAATAATAACGAGTAGCGAAGCGAAAACCCCAACGGAGAGCTTTCCCCTGCGTCTCAGCTCCATTAACCACCAGGCAAGGAGAAGGAGGAGAAACATCACCAGAAATCCGGCAAGATACTTGCCGTATGTTGCGTTCATAACAGCAATCTTCTGCTCGGATAACCCCTTAAATAAAACATTCTTCCAGATGGATGTGACAGCAGATTTCGAAACAAGCGAGAACAGGAACAGAATACCAAGAACAGAGAGGATTACTATTATTGTCCTGTTAAAACTGTATATTCGTTTCTTTATTCTGTCCTTATAAGTTTCATCTATAAGCGTCTCTGCACCGTAGCCCGCAAGCAGGCAGACAGAGAAGGCAAACACGAAGAAGAACATAGAAGGTCCGCGGAACTTCTTTACCATCGGAATCAGATAATATGCGAGTCTATGGACAGGTGTAGCAGCTCCAAGAGAGAAGAGTAGAGCAAATCCACCAAGCCCGACCCAGAACCAACGTAACTTCTTCCGATAGAAAAAGAGAGCAACAATAGCAAAGAATATCGGGAATATGCCAAGATATTCTGAGTGGAGCTTGAAATAGTTCGTTCCCCAGTAGTTCTCAACCGTTCCAACAAAGTTTGGGTTGAGAAGCGACAACACCTCCTGCCAAGGCATAGCCCAGGAAGAAGCATACTTGTAACCTGTTACACCCTCTCCTCTCACCATATACTGAAGCATATTAATCGTCGGGAGGACCTGAACAGCACCGAGAACAAGAGCAAATACCCCACCAAGACCAGCGAAGAGGATAAGCTTGATTATATTGGCAACCCCTCTCTTCCGAATGATTTCAATAACGAGTCTGTAGACAAAATAGGCAAGCACCGCAAGCCCGGAAAAATATGCCATCTGAACATGAGCACCGAGAAGCGCCAGCCCCATAGATGCACCCATCAAAAGAAAGTAAAATAGATTCCTCCTCTCAAACCCTTTCTCGAGGAAATACATCGTGAGAGGGAATAGGACTATGCATATCATCCTGGCATCGTGACCACCATATATCGGTGAGACAAGCACCCCAGTGAACATATATGAAACCCCTGCAAAAGCAGACGAGAAGACAGAAAGTTTCTGGCTCCTGGCGAAAAGATACATAAAGAGACCCGCTAAGATGAAGTTCAGAAAGAATCCGTAACCAACCGCGTTCTCGACGGGGAATATAAAATAAAGCAGAGTTGTCGGATAGAGTGCAATATTCAGGTTCGCAAGATACGGAATACCGGAATACAGCAAGTTCATCCAGAGCGGAAACTCGCCAAACTGTTTGATGGTTTTTACCGCATATTCCCTCAGTTGTACTCCACCTGCTCCGACAAGGTCCGTGCCGAAAAGCATCCTCGACGGTTCAAAGAGAACCTCACGGAAAAAGAGAATAGCAGCCAGGATTATGAGAGTGAAATAGAACCGTACAAAAACCTTCTCACCAAGAAACCGCTTGCTTCTTCTATGTGTACGATCTCCTTTGCCACTTTTCTTCTTGCGACTCATCCTACCCCCTCTGGAAGCTCAAGACGCCTTATGACCCTTGCTGGCATTCCAACGGCAACAGCGTTTGGAGAGATGTCTCTGTTCACAACGGAGCCTGCACCGACAACAGAACAAGACCCAATTTTAACACCCTTAAGCACAGTAACCCCTGTCCCAAGCCAGGCATATTCCCCTATCTCGACATCGCCGACCTCAGGCGGGTAAATCTTTGCAATCGGAGAGTTATGCTTGCTTCCAGGGTCGCTATGCGTGATGATGGTAACCCGTGGAGAAAGGGTTGCGCCCCTGCGCAAACACACCTTTCCAGCAAGGTCAATAAGACACCCTGTTCCTATATGAACATCGTCCTCGATCGTAAGGTTTCTGAAACCGTTGTTGAGATTGATGAGTGTAATCTCGTATATCCTGACATTCCTGCCAACAGTCGCACCAAAAAATCTTAGAAAGCGCGCTCTCAGGTACGGATGAACACAGAAACGAAGCAACCTCTCTATTAGCAGAAATATTCCTATCTTCAGTTTCAGCATACGGTTGTTAGAGCCTCTTTCAATGTTTCGACAACAACCGCTATGTCATCCTCTGTCATCCCTGGATACAGAGGGAGCGTTAGTTCGGATAAAGCCACTCTCTCCGTCGTAGGGAGAGCCCCCTCTCTGAAACCGAACCTCTCCCGGTAGTATGTAAATAAATGCACAGGCGGATAATGCACCGATGTCTGGATACCACTTCTCCTCATATAATCGATAACCTTCTTCCGTTTCCCCAGCGGGACAAGTACGGGCATAATATGATAAGCTGGCTCTCCTGGATGCCCAATAAACGGGACCTTCAGATCATCTACATCCGCCAGAAGCTTTCGGTAAAGCTCTGTAAGATTACCCCTTTTCCTGTTGTTTTCTGCAAGCTTTCTTAACTGAACAAGCCCCAAAGCAGAGCGGAGTTCGTCGATTCGATAGTTCCTCCCGAGAGCAACAACATCGTATGAGTGAGCATGTCCCTTGTGCCTTTCCCAGGTCAAGGTCGTCATTCCGTGCGAGCGGAAAAGCCGTATCCTATCCGCTAAATCCTCCCTGTTGGTAACCACCATCCCACCCTCCCCAGTGGTCATATTCTTATTCGGGAAGAACGAGAAGGCAGCAACATCACCGAATGTTCCCAGGAATCGCCCAGAAAGCCTTGCAAGCGGTGCATGAGCAGCATCCTCAACTACCCATAGGTTATGTCTTCTCGCAACTCCAAGGACGGATTCTATATCAACAGGATACCCTGCATAATGGACAACAACTATCCCCTTTGTCCTGGAAGTTATCCTTCTCTCTATATCCTGCGGAGAGATGTTGAGGTTGTCTTCTCCTGTTATCTCAGCGAAAACTGGGACCGCACCATCGTAGACAAATGCATTGACGGTTGCAACGAATGTCAGCGATGGAACAATCACCTCGTCGCCAGGTCCAACCCCCAAAGAGAGTGAAGCAAGATGGAGAGCAGCCGTTCCACTGGATGTCGCAAAGGCATACCTTACGCCGAGCATACTGGCGAACTTGCTCTCGAATTCCTCCGTCACTCTACCCATCGAGAGCCAGCCAGAACGGAGAACATCGAGAGCTGCTTTCTCCTCCTCAGCCCCAATAGTCGGGTTGGCAAGCGTAATCCGCCAGATCATCCTCTCCCCTTAAAAAGCTCATCTTTTATCGAATCGAACTCCTCGATCGCCTTTTCATAATCCTCGTGCCGCCCAATGTCAAGCCAGTATCCATCAAACGGGAAACTCGCAACCCGTTCTCCTTTGCTGATTAAAATCCTAATCAAATCGGGAAAATCGAGATATTTGCCCTTCTCAATGTATGCAAGAACATCCGCCTCGAAAAGATATACCCCCATACTGACCGAGTATTTCAGTGTCGGCTTCTCGATATAGTCCGTCAGGTATCTGTTCTCGTCTATCTTCAGTATCCCAAAGTCGATATAGACATCCCTGTTGTATGTTGCAATGGAAGCTACGGCTTTCTTACTCTTATGGAATTCGACAAACTCATCGAGGTCAAGCGTTGAGAGGACATCCCCGTTCATAACGACAAATGTGTCATCAAGTCCTTCGATGTTCGCCAGCGGTCCGGCAGTCCCGAGCGGGTCACACTCAAAGTGGTAGTAAAGAGGCATACCATATCTTTCCTTGCCAAAGTATGTTTTAATAAGCTCTCCAAGATAACCGACCGCAAGGTGAACTTCCGATATGGCGTAGCTGGCCAGCTGTTTGAGAACCACATCGAGGATAGGCATACCTCCTACCGGCAGAAGTGGCTTCGGGATGATGGTCGTGTACGGGCGGAGTCTTGTCCCCTTTCCACCGGCAAGTATAACCGTCTTCATAGAGCCCCTTTCATATGCAGTATTTATCCGGATTGTAGATGTCTATGTTTTTCTCAATCCAATTGATCGTGAGCTTGAGCCCATCCTCAAAGGTATACTTAGGGCTCCAGCCAAAGAGTCTCCTAGCCTTTTCTGTTCCCGCAAATAGCCTTTCTACCTCGCTTTTCTCGGGTCTCATCCTCTCTTTATCAACCACAATAGGGATCTTCCTTCCGGTTATTTCCATAACCTTCTCTGCAACACCACGAATCGAGACCTCAAACCCGCTGCCGATATTCGTCTCTTCACCGATACAGGTATCACAAGAGGCAACCTGGATGAACCCTTCACAGGTATCGAGAACAAATGTGAAATCCCTGGTGGCATCCAGATTCCCGAGGTGAAGCTCATCTCTCGTCAGAACCTGGGTTATAATCGTCGGGATGACTGCCCGCATCGACTGCCTCGGACCAAATGTGTTAAACGGGCGGATGGTCGCCACAGGGAGACCGTATGCCCTGTAGAAACTCCCAGCTATCTTGTCTGCACCTACCTTGCTCGCCGAATACGGGGATTGCCCTTTCAAAGGATGTGATTCATCCATCGGAACATAATCTGCCGTCCCATAAACCTCGCTCGTCGATGTGTGGACGATCCGCTCAACCTGCGCCTCACGAGCAGCAAGAAGTACATTTGTCGTCCCAAGAACATTCGTCTCGATAACCTCGTAAGGATGCAGATACGAATATGGAATGGACACCATCGCCCCAAGATGAAACAGAACATCAACACCACGAAGGGAACTAAGTAACGCATTGAAATCCCGGAGGTCACCAAAGATTATCTCGACATCTGATAGCTTCTCCCTGCCGAGGTATCTCAAAAGCCCTATGTCGCCTCTGGAGTTGTACCGAACAAACGCTCGAACCTGACCCACCTCGTTCAACAGCCTCTCGACAAGATGACTGCCGATAAAGCCACCTGCCCCCGTCACAAGAACACGCTTACCTGATATATCGTAAGACAAAGCCACCTCCTGTCTCTTTTTATTGAACAAATTAAATAAAATTTCTCTCCACGCAAACCTTTTACTCAAAATCGCTTGATTTTTTGGGTGGAATTGGTATTATAAGAGGCAAAGTAAAGGGGGTTCTAATAGTGAAATACTCAAAAAAGGTGATAGAGCTTTTTGTAAGCCCGAAGAATGTCGGGGAGATAGGGAACCCTGATGGTGAGGCAGAGGTTGGCAATCCTGTGTGCGGTGATGTAATGAAGATACAGCTAAAGGTGGAGGACAACTGTATAACCGACATAAAGTTCAGGACCTTCGGCTGTGCTGCGGCAATAGCAAGCTCCAGTATATTGACTGAACTTGTGAAAGGGAAGACACTCGAGGAAGCGAAGAATGTAACCTACGATGTGCTGGTAAAGACCCTCGGCGGTCTGCCCCCACAGAAGATACACTGCTCCAGCCTTGCGATAGAAGCCTTGCATAAGGCGATAGAAGACTATATCAAGAGGAAGTCAGTGGAAAATGCCCCTGGGTGATGTTGCAGTCGCTCTCTCCGGAGGAGTTGACAGCTCATACGCCGCTTATCTCCTGAAGGAAGCAGGCTGGAATGTGCTGGCAGTGACATTCATCTTTTGTGATGGACAAGAGGAGACTGTATCTCGTGCAGAGAAGGTAGCAACTCTCCTCGGGGTCGTACACAGGGTTATAAATCTAAGGAAAAGGTTCGATGAACTCGTTGTCAAACCGTTCATTCAGGAATACCTTAAATCGAGAACGCCCAATCCCTGTGTTATATGCAACCCACTCTTGAAGTGGGAGACCCTTCGCAACGAATTTAATGGAATGCACATCGCCACAGGACACTACGCAAGGGTAAGGAAATCAGGAAGGCGTTTCCTGCTTCTGCGCGGCAGGGACAAGGGAAAGGAGCAATCCTATTTCCTATACAGACTTACACAGTCACAGCTTGAAAGAACAGTCTTTCCGCTCGGCGAGATGACAAAATCTAAGGTAAATAAGGAAGCAGAAAGGATTTTCGGCAATATCTTCGATTCCTACCGCGGGAGCCAAGATTCCTGCTTTCTCCTTGGTGGTGGTCTGAAGCAGGTTTTGAAGGGATATCTTGCTCCTGGCGATGTCGTGGACACATCGGGTAAGGTTACTGGCAGTCATAACGGAGCAGCACTCTTCACCATAGGTCAGAGACGAGGCTTTGGCAGCTTCGGAGAGCCAAGGTATGTCGTAAGGATCGACACGAAGTCAAATCGAGTCTATATCGGCAATGAGGAGCAACTCTACAAAAGGCGGTTTAGTATAGTCGATACGAACTGGTTCCCATACGAATATCCCCGGGAAAGGTTTCAAGCAATATGCAAGATAAGGTATCTTCATCCTGGTGCGGAGGCTGTTGTATCTTGCTCTGGAGGGAGATATATTGTAGAATTCAGTGAGCCACAGAAGGCAATAACCCCAGGGCAGTCGGCTGTCTTCTATGATGGAGACAGGGTTATAGGTGGTGGAATAATCGACAGGGTATTCGAATGAACGGATACTATCCATTTCGTGGGAGACAAAGATTCGGAAACAGCGTAAAATGGCTCATTATCAGCTGTGGGTTGGTATTCATTCTGCAGTTAATCTCCCCAAATCTTATGCTTCGCTTCTTTGCACTCACCCGCTCGGATGTGGTAGGTAGACTGTGGCTCTGGCAACTGGTAACCTACATCTTCCTCCATGGTGGGTTTATGCACCTGTTTTTCAATATGTTCGTGCTATGGATGTTCGGGAGGGTGCTCGAGCAGTTCTGGGGGACAAAGGAATTCCTGAAATTTTTCTTTATATCTGGGATTGGAGCCGGAATAACCTGTATAACCTTTTCCTCATATCCGACAATTGGGGCATCCGGAGCGATCTATGGGCTTCTGGCGGCATACGGCATCATATTCCCCGAACAATATGTCTACCTATACTTTTTCTTCCCCATAAAATCGAAATACTTCGTTGCGCTATTCGCCGTGCTGGAATTCTTCGCCTCCTTTTCCTCCTCCCGTGACGGGATAGCACATTTTGCCCATCTCGGTGGCATGGTGTTCGGTGTTGCCTACCTCCTAATCAAACGAAAGGTCTCAAGGAAAAGAGTTGGAAGGGTAATCCAGTTCCCAAAACAGGTAGAAGATATATCGGATGAGGAGATAGACAGGATACTGGACAAGATATCCCACCACGGAATAGGCTCGCTGACGAAGGAAGAGCAACGGGCGCTTTACTACTTCGGAAAGAAATTAAAAAGGAGAAGATAGATGCTTTCGTATGTTAAGGGGAAGCTATCCTCAAAATCGCCGACCATAGCGTTAATCGATGTCGGTGGAGTTGGCATCGAGGTTCATATCTCTCTTACAACCTATTCCTCCCTGCCAGATGAGGGAGAAGAATGTTCCCTCTACACATACCTCACCTTCCGTCAGAACAGACTCGAGGTGTTCGGGTTCTCGACTGTAGAGGAGAAAGAAGCCTTCTTGAAACTCATAACCGTCCCCGGTCTTGGAGCGAGGACCGCTATATCAATTCTCTCAGGAATTGCACCACCTGAGCTTTATTCTGCGATCCAGTCAGGTGATATATCCGCTCTTAAGAGGGCACCGGGAATAGGAGAGAAAAAGGCAAAACGCATATTAGCCGAACTCCACGGAACGATGGAATTCGTGGAGAAACCGGAGGATGCACTCTCCAAAGAGGCGATATCAGCTCTCGTCTCGCTTGGATACTCAACACAGAAAGCAATAAGGGCTGTTTCAAAAGTAAGGAAGGAAAAACCGGAGCTTACCCTCGAAGAAACAATCAAGAAGGCTCTGGTGGAAATTGTCTAAAATTTTAGTCGGGAGGTAAAGTGAACTATCTTAAGCTGTATCACCTCCCGGTTGTCATCGCAGATGAGCTTATTATTCGTCTTCTCTCCCTTTTATCCTTATTCTGACCCTGCCGATTCTCTGTCCGACCACCTCCTCGATGGTAAAGTTGAGGTTTCCGAATGATAGCTTTTGCCCTGGTTTAGGGATGGCGTTCGCAAGGTTATACAGGAACCCCGCAAGTGTATCTACCTCCTCAGACGGGACGGAGATCCCTGTCTGTTCGTTCAGCTCATCGAGGTTTATCTTCGCGTTCACAAGATACTCGGCATTGTTTATCTTCTGTATCAGAACCTCTTCGGTATCATACTCATCCTGGATCTCGCCGACAATCTCTTCCAAAACATCCTCCATCGTTACCAACCCTGCTGTGCCACCATATTCATCCACAACAATTGCGATATGTTTCCTTGTCCTCTTGAACAATCTCATGATATCGTCTATCTTCTGTGCTTCTGGTACAAACTCCGCTTCCCTGATGATATCCTTGAGCACCACAGGTTTCCTCTCATACAGATAGGTGATAAGGTCCTTAACATAGAGCACTCCGACTATGTCATCGATCTTCTCGCGGTAAACCGGTATCCGTGTGTGTCCACATTTCGTTATGGTCTCTATGACCTCATCCACAGGTGTATTTACCTCGAGCGCCACCATATCGATCCTTGGAACCATAATCTCTCTTGCCGTCGTGTCCCCGAACTCGACAACATGCCTTATCATCTGCCTCTCTTCTGCCTCCAAAGACTCATAGTCACCCTCCTCGGTAAGAAGCGTCTCTATCTCCTTCTGAACCTCTTCCTCCTCTGTGGCATAGAGTCCAAGAAATATCCCCCAGAAACGCGTAAGCGGAAATAGAATAATGTACAGAAGCCTCGCTACCAAGAGACAATCAGGGGACATCTTCTTGAGAACAATCATCCTCCGGGTGTACGGAATAACTTCCATAACGATTATTAGGATTGCCCAGAGAACGAGGAGTTCAACGAAGGTATTCACAGCCGAATGAGCAAAGATGTTCCCGACAAGCAAGAAGAAGGTAACAGATACCCCCAATAGGAGCAAGAGCTTCGTCAGAGTGAGGAATATATTGGTTTCTCTTGTCTTCCTCATCCTCTCGAGAAACCAAGTGGAGAACTTCTCCCTGTCAAGAGCCTCTTCTTGAAGGAGACGATAATAGGACGACTCAAAAAGTGAGACAGCAGTGAGGAGGAAAATAAAGATCAGTAAGAGAATAAATGTGAAGGGGTCCATAAGCTCCCGAAAAGGGTTACACCTCCTTGTTATCCGTTTATATTCCAGAGGTCTTTATACCTTTCCATATAAAAATCCTCCCTCTCACGCATACATTTTCTCTCTTCCTCGGTCTGGTCATCGAAGCCAACAAGATGCAGAATTCCATGGAGGGTCACAAGGAAGAGTTCATAGGTAAAATCTGTCTTATACTCCTGGGCATTCTCCAGGACCTTATCCACAGAGATGTAAACCTCGTCGAAATCCTCCTCCTCTGTCGGGACGTTATCTGCAATAAATGTCTCACCCGACACGGGGAAGGAAAGCACATCGGTATCCTCATCCTTGCCAAGAAAAAGGTAATTTAGTTCTCTCATTCTGTCGGAGTCAATATATACCACTCGCACATTGGATTCGTATCTCTCGTCCCTTGTAACCTTCTTAATGAAACGGTAGAGAGCATCCATCGGGAGGTTCAGCTTCATATATTCATCGTAAAGCTCGACGCTCACTCTACATCCTCCCGATAATTCTTTCTGGAGTGATGGAGACCTTCCAGAACACGGATTAACCTGCTCTCTACGGCACCAACCTCGGTCAGTGTCAACCCCGAGTCACTGAACTGCCCATCCTTCAACCTATCCCAGATAATCGAGTGCACAAGCTCGGCTATCTCCTTATCCGTTGGGTCATCAAGCGAGCGGACGGCAGCCTCCGAGGCGTCAGATATCATAACGATAGCAGCCTCTTTGCTTCTCGGTTTGGGACCAGGGTAGCGGAATTCATCCTTGCTACCCGGGTTCCCGCCTCGGGAGAGCGATTTCTTGTAAAAGTACTCCACCACAGATGTTCCATGGTGTTCCTGTATTATGTTGACAACCGGGAGCGGGAGCTTATGCGCACGCGCAAGTTCGACACCATCCTTTACATGCGAAACAATAACAGCAGCACTCTCCCGGGGGGTAAGAGAGGCATGTCTGTCTCTTCCCCGACTGTTTTCGTAGAAGTAGTATGGTCTGTAAATTTTTCCAATATCGTGGAAGAGCGCGCCGACCCTTGCGAGCAGTCTGTCCGCTCCTATCTCTTCTGCAGCCGCCTCCGCAAGCGTTGCTACAAGCATACTGTGGTGAAAAGTCCCAGGTGCTTCAACCGAGAGCTGTTGAAGCAGGGTATGGTTGGTGGAGTTGAGGTCTGCAAGCGTGAAGTGCGTCGTCCTGCCAAGAAGGCGTTCAAGAGGAGTTAAAAGAACTATAGCAACACTGGAGGAGAAGAAGAGGTTGAGCACAAGAAGTCCGCTGTTCTCAAGCACCTTTTTCCAAGGCGTATACATCAATCCACCCAGGGAAGATACACAGACCACAGACAACACAATCAAAGCTAAGATAGGGATGTATATTCTGCTTCGTTCTTTGAGGTCGAAAAACAGGAAGACAGATGCAAGCGAGACAATAAGAAGCGAGAATGTAAGAGGGAACTGAAAGTCGTTGTAGAACCCAACAAGCAGTGGAAGTAATATCGCAATCGGAATAGCCGTCCTAGGTGAGAAAAGAAGAGTAAGAGCAATGGTTGCAAAGCAGACAGGCACAAGGTAGCTGGACATATCGAGCATCCCTATCACAAGGTTTATCCCCATCAGCACAAGGACAAGCCCCAGAAAGAACAAGAGGTATCTTTTGTTTGTAAGCATCTTGCGGTCAACAAAATAGAGATAAAAGTACAGAACCGAGAATAATACAACAACTATAATGAAACGAAAGATAACTTGAAGTACTGTCCTGAACGCTCCCGGCGCAATTTTCTGCCCACGGCGGGCAGCTTCAAGCGAAAGTAACTTCTCTTGAATATCCTTTGTTATCCGCTCGTGTTTCCCGACAATCTTCTCATCCTTGAGGACGGTCCCTTTGTAAGGGTTAATGTTGCTCAAGGCAAGCTTGAGCCTCTCCTCTGTCTCCTTGAAATCAGGAATGAGATTCGGCTTCAGAAAAAAGATAGCAATCTCTGATGCGGCTTCTTCCTTGTCCGCATACCCCTCAAACCTCGAGGAAAAGTCTTCTCTTATCCTTCGGGCAGCCTCACTACTCGATGTAAGATTTGCCAAGGGAATAAGTGTTTCCCTGTTACCCTTCTTTACAGTAGCAACCTTCGTCTCAGCCTGGAGAAGAACCTTGTCATCAAGCAGTCCATCTCGATAGAACCCCTGAACCTCCTTCCTCGTAGCATCCTTTATATCGGCGGTTTTCCTCGTGGAGAGGAGAAGTTCGCATGTCCTGTCGGATAGCGCATACATCGCCTTAAGAGAGTCTACCTTTTCCAACAAAGGGAGCTTCAAACTACGCAGTTGCTCTACTCTCCTCCAGAAGTCAGACAACTTCCTATTCTGGGCAGATGCAACCGAATCGGAGAAGAGAAGAACCAACGGTGAGCTTTGCTTTATTAAAGCCTTTTCCCTCTCAATCTCGCTCTTGCTTTTTAGTATCTTGAATGTAAATGGGGCGATAATCTCCTCCTGGGAGACCTCGCCCTCCTTGAAGAAAACCTCTTCCTCACCCCATTTAGGATAAAGGAGAGTAACAACAACCGCCATAACGAGGAAGTACCAGAATCTCGGCGGTAACAGAATCTTATCTCGAACAGATAGCCCCAACCCTTCGCCTGCTACTTGTGATGTTCAATCCTTAAAAATAATATAACAGAAATATCAAGTAAATCAACATTAATCATCAAAGAAGCCCTCTGGGAGTTCCACATCCCGCAGGAATTCTGCCGCCATCTCTGGGGATGCAGTATTTATATAGAACCCCGTTCCCCACTCGAACCCCGCCACCCTGGTAATCCTTGGTATAATCTCTATGTGCCAGTGATAGTCGTAAGGCAGTGTCTTCCAGTAATGTTCCTTCCCCGGTCGCGGCGTTGTATAGGGTGCTGTGTGTAGAACAAAGTTGTAAGGTGGGTCGTTGAGGGCTACCTTTAGTTTATACAAGGTGGCTTTCAACACACGGGCAAGCTCATAGAGCTCTGCATCGTTCATAAGGGTGTAGTCGTGCGAATGCCTCCTCGGATAGATAACACACTCAAACGGGAACCGAGAGGCAAACGGAGCAAGCACAATAAACTCCCTCGTCTCGTATATTATCCTCTCCTTTAACGCCAGCTCCTGATTAATGATGTCACAGAAAAGGCATCGTTCCTTGGCAAGAAAATGCTCCTTGCCTGAGTCGAGCTCCTGAGAAATTGTCCGAGGGGTGACAGAAGTGGCTATGAGTTGAGTGTGTGGATGAGCGAGGGAAGCACCCGCCACAGCTCCGTAGTTCTTGAAGACGAGGGTATACCTAAGCCGGGTGTCCCTGCCAAGGTCGAGTATCCTCGACTTGTAGACCGATACCACCTTCTTCAGATGTGAGACAGGCATATCACCCATATGAAGGGAGTGATTTTTTGTCTCAACTATTACCTCGTGCGCACCGACGCCGTTCATTATATCGTATATGCCAAGCCCTCTTCTCCCGATCTCTCCCTCGACACGGAGAGCAGGAAACTTATTCGGGAAGACGCGAAGCTCCCAGCCTGGACCGTTCTTGGGGCTTCCGGGCTTCCTGATAGCAAATATCTCCGGTGGAGTCTTATCCTCGTTTCCCTCGCAAAACGGGCAACTTTCCACATGAGACGGCTGCTCCATTGATTTCTCTTCATGCTTGAAATCAGTGGGACGTCGTGAACGCTCGGTCGCTATTATAACCCATCTCTTCTGAATCGGGTCATGCCTCAATTCCGACATTATCTCTCCTTATCAAAATCGCTTGTTAGCCTTCTTCCAGTCAGATAGGAACCTCTCTATCCCGATGCCGGTCAGAGGATGGTTAAAGAGCTTTTCCAGAACAGCAAACGGAATCGTTGCTATGTCAGCACCAACCATTGCAGCCTCATACACATGCACCGGATGACGGATAGAAGCGACGATTATCTCTGTACCAAAGCCGTAATTATCAAAGATTGTTCTTATATCCTGGACGACCCTCATCCCCATCGAGGATATATCATCGAGTCTACCGACAAACGGTGAGACAAAGGTTGCCCCAGCCTTCGCAGCAAGGAGAGCCTGCATCGGGTTGAAGATGAGCGTGGCGTTAACATCAACCCCCTCATCGGATAGGGACTTGATCGCCTTCAGCCCTACCTTCGTGAGAGGTATTTTCACCGCTATTCTGTCGCTTATCTCGATGAGTTCATGAGCCTCCTTCATCATCCCATCATAGTCCTGGGATATTACCTCAGCGCTTATTGAACCGTCAACTATGTCAGCAATCTCCTCCAGAATCGCCTTGTATGAGCCGTTCTCCCTTGCAGCAAGCGACGGATTTGTGGTAACACCATCCAGCACTCCCCAGGAATTCGCCTCCCTTATCTGGCAGATGTTTGCCGTATCGATGAAGAATTTCATTCTACCCTCCTTTGTTCTATGCCAAGATGGAACGCCTTTATATTGGCGTCTACCGCCTTCCTGGGAACCCTTCTCCGAATAGTCTCCTCCCAAAGCTCAACTGGAATCTTAAGGAAGGTGGAAAGTACACCAAGCAGGACAACATTTAGCGTTCTCGGATGCCCTGCCTTAAGGGCGAGCTCTGTTGCGTCGAGGAGAACGAGATTCCTGGCGTATTCCCTTAGTCTCTCCTCAACATCCGCTGGATAATCCATCAATCCAGCCGCCACAGGGGCAGGATATATTTCTCTGCTGTTGGCGATAAGAATCCCATCTGGAGCAAGATAGTTGATATTGCGCAAAGCCTCCAGCTTCTCGAAAGCGAGCAGATAGTCCGCCTCGCCTTCCGTTATAAGCGGAGAATACACCTTCTCACCGAACCTCACAGCAGCGACAACCGCTCCACCTCGCTGGCTCATCCCATGAACCTCGCTCTTCTTCACATCGAACCCGGCGGAAAGAGCAAGCTCAGAAAGTATCTCTGTGGCAAGGATTATCCCTTGTCCCCCGACGCCAACAGCAAGTATCCCCGTTGGTCTATCCATTATGCCTCCTTACCATCAATTTCCCCAATTGCATCTGTAGGGCAGACCTGCGAGCATAAAGTGCATGCGCTCCCAACACAGAGAATAGGGTCAATTTGAGCCTTATTTTTCTCCTTATCGAACGATATTGCAGGACAACCCAGCCCAAGACATATCTTGCAACCGATACACTTCTCCACATCAACGGCAAACGGAACAAACTTCTCGCCTCGCCGCTCAAGTATGCATTTCCCCTTGTTCACGATGACAACCGGCTCGTCGGCATCCGTTGCCTCATTCAATCTCTCTTTTACCTCCTTCAGATTATAGGCATCCATCTCGTAAACCTTTTCTATACCCATAGCCTTTGCTAAGGCAACGAAATCCAGTTTCCTCGTCGGTTCACCACGAAGCGTCTTGCCGGTAGCAGGATGCTGTTGCCCACCCGTCATAGCCGTTACACTGTTATCGAGGATAACCACAGTCGTTATACCCTTGTTGTATGCCACCTCGGCTAATCCTGTCATCCCTGAGTGAACGAATGTTGAGTCGCCGATCGTTGCTATCATCTTCTTCGAGAAGTCCTTCCCTTGTGCAAGCTCGAGCCCGAACGCATTCCCGATGGACGCCCCCATACATATACAGGTATCCATTGCATCGAGTGGGGGCATAGTGCCAAGGGTGTAACAGCCGATGTCTCCTGTGACCGTTAGTTTTAGCCTGTGCGCAGCGTAGTAGAGCGAACGGTGCGGACAACCAGGACAAAGTGCCGGCGGACGAGGAGGAAGACCAGAAACATCTATCTCCTTTCTCCTTGACTTGCCGAAGAAGGCTTCCATGACGCGCTTCTGGTTCAACTCATAGAGAATAGGCACCTTCTCCTTGCCAACACAAGAAATGCCAAGCATCCTTATATGTTCTTCGATAAACGGTTCATTCTCCTCTATGACATAAACCTTTTTCACCGCCTCAGCGAGCTCTCGAACCTTTTTATCAGGGAACGGAAAGACCATACCGAGCTTCAAAATGGTCGCATCTGGAAAAACCTCCTTCGCATACTGGTATGAGATTGAATCGGTTACAATCCCGATTTCCCTGTCGCCCCATTCGATTCTATTCACATCCGTTGTCTCGGAAAAAGCTTTGAGCTTCTTAAGCCTATCTTCCAACTTCTTGTGTAATACCCGCGCATGGTGCGGCATAACGATGTACTTCGCTTGGTCCTTCACATACGGCTTCACAGGCACCTCTTTTCTCTCCCCCAGCTCGACAACACTCTTAGAATGGCTTATCCTTGTCGTTAGCCTGAGTATGACAGGCGTGTTAAACCTCTCTGAGATCTGGTATCCAAGTATGACGAACTCCTTCGCTTCCTGCGAGTCGGACGGTTCAAGCACAGGGATCTTAGCAAACTTCCCATACCACCTGTTGTCCTGTTCGTTCTGTGATGAGTGCATACTCGGGTCATCAGCAGAGACGAGAATGAAACCACCATTGACACCGGTGTAGGCAAAACTGAACATCGGGTCAGCCGCGACATTCACACCGACATGCTTCATAGCGGCAAGCGACCTCGCTCCACCAAACGATGCTCCCATCGCTACCTCGACAGCAACCTTCTCGTTCGGTGCCCACTCTGCATAGATCTCCGGATAATGCTTCCCGATATTCTCAAGTATCTCTGTACTCGGCGTTCCTGGGTAGGCAGTGGCAACATGCACTCCTGCCTCGTAAGCGCCGCGGGCAACTGCCTCATTACCAGACAACACTACCTTCGCCATATTACCTCCCCACCTTCCTAAGACAAAGACAATCAGAACTCCACCTCAGGGACCTTCCGTTCCTCAGCAAGCTCAAGCTCGAACACCTCTTCTTCACCGAAGCCAAACGCACCGGCAACGATGTTATTGGGGAACTTCTGTATCGAGACATTATAATCCCTGACGACAGCGTTGTAATACCTTCGAGCATTTTGAATGGCATCCTCTATCTCGTTCAGGCTCGACTGTAGTGAGAGAAAGTTTTGATTAGCCTTGAGCTCAGGATAAGCTTCCGCCACAGCAAAAAGCGACTTCAACGCTCCTGTAAGCATATTCTCAGCTCGCGCCTGCTCACGGGGAGTCCTCGCAGATATTGCCATCCTCCGAGCCTCCGTAACCTTCTCGAATGTCCCCCTCTCATGCTTCGCGTAACCCTTCACCGTCTCTACAAGGTTCGGTATGAGGTCATACCTCCGCTTCAACTGAACATCAATATCACCCCATGCCTGCTTGATGGTGTTCCTCAAGACGATTATCTTGTTGTAAATAGCGACCCCCCACACTATGACCACAATGATGATGAGCAAAAGAAGTAAGAGAAGTATCATTTTATCCCTCCGATAAAACTGTTTTAAGCAAGTTCTCCAGCTTTGATGTAAGCTTCTTGTTGAAACCAACCATATTCTCACGGATCAGTCCATCCTTATCTATGACAAATATCTGCGGCGTCATTCCAGAGAAGAAATCTTCCATAATAGCATCCTGAACAGGTGGCAGGTCAAACGGTAAAAGCAGCACAGGATAGTCTATCCCCTTTTCCTCTATATACCTTTTCACTCCATCGGGGTCATCTGCATCGATGGAAACAGCAACGATGACAAGATTGCCATCGGTATTAAGGGTATCCAGCTTCGATAACCATTCTATTTCTTCCCTGCAATGCTCGCACTCCTCACTGAAGAAGTGCATAAGGACGACCTTCCCCTTATAGTCGGCGAGGCGAAACTCCCCCTTCCCACCTGTGAGATACGGCAATTCAATCGGTGGGGCAGGCTTATTCATCATTTTTGCCCTATTCCTGAGCCATTTAGCCTGAATACTCTCCCTGAATAGCCTTGACTCAATGCTACCCAGATTGTCCATAACAGATGCCACCGTGTCCTGAGCAAGCGAAATAAGAGAAGCAGTATCAGAAGCAAGTATCTGCTTCGGAATGTAATAGTCAAAGTGTGTGTCGATCAAGAAAAGCCTCATCCAGTATCCCTCTGGGGTATCTCTTATATCTCCAAGGAGTGCAAAGTTCAACCCCAGGATAGCTGCATACTTCCTCACCAGCTCGTCCGTCCCCTGTTTCAGATAACCCGGGTCAGATTTTATCTTCTCAACAAGCGGTGCCCCGCTCTCAAGATGAAACCCTTTATCCACAAGCATCTTTTCGATACTCCTCGCAACAGATAGCCCTACCTTCATATTCCCAGGAAACTCAAACGGGAGTACGGCGAAACTGCTATCCCGTATCTCTGCCGCTTCCGAGACCACCCCCCTAATCTTGAACGAAAGAAGCGAATTCTCCTTATCGTTCGTCTCGATATAGACAGTCTTCTTTTGCTCCCCTACGGCATCGGCAATATATGTTATCGTAAGTATCGCAGAGTCCCCAGGAGCGATCTGCTCAGGGTATTCACCGATGAGAACGCAATCGCAGGTGCTTCTTATTCCTTCAATCTCAAGCGGAGACCGCCCAACATTCTTTATAACAATATCCGTGGATAGCTTCTGCCTCAAAAGCAGTTCTCCAAAGTTCCACTCTTCACTCGACAGCTCCACCTTTGGAGAACTACCAGAGCATCCAACCCAAACGAGAATCACAAGCGCCATAGGAACAAGCACCGCTCTCATATCTACCTCCCTACCCATATCTTTGACGGTTCAAGTGAAAGTATCCAGTATCCTTTACCTGGCTCAAGTGTATCTCTCTCCTCATACCTGCGGCTCCCTGCATTAAACAGGTAAGCGCCACCATACAGCACACCATCTGGTCGGCTGTCCACCGATGGGTAAGCAAAATCCCGACATATCGACCCGACAAGGTTCCAGCCAGCATGAAGCTCTCTCGCGTAAATGGGAACAGGCACCCCCGTGATATAGACCGTCGTATCGACACCCGATAGAACAAAATATCCAACACCTGGGGTTGCTATACTGTCCCTTCTATATGCGTAACTTTCAGGGTCGAAGCTATACGCATACCCTATAATCGGGAGAACATCCCTTATATCACTCTCAAAGATGATCGGGAACGAAATCATATTCCATCCACGGACAAGGGAAATTGGAACAGTGAGCGTGTCTACCCCTCCGGTAAGCGTCAGAAGCAGGTTTGGTATTCCCCATCCGACATCGTTGTTGGGTGTAGCCGATTCGCTCGCATAACGCTTCACAGAGTCAATAGCCATCGTAGGTGTCCAGTCGGGGTGAGCCTCGAGCAGAAGTGCCCCAAGTCCAGCCGCGATTGGACAAGCAGCCGATGTTCCACCAAACGCACCAAAGGAGAAATCATCTTCCGAGTTCGCGCAGGCAACTGCAACTCCCTGAGTGGATATATCGGGCTTTATCCTCCCGTCGTATGTCGGACCACGGGAACTAAAACCTGCAGGCTCGCCATACGGTTCGAGCGCTCCAACAGCAACGGCACTATCAGCGTCGGCAGGCGCGGTAAGCGTCCCGGGAGATGGTCCCGAGTTCCCTGCTGATGTGAATACCAGTATCCCCAGCTCTGCTGCCCTGTCAGCGGCGACTGTTATAACCGTTGTGTTTCCGTCCATATCCTCGTATGTGTATCCTGTTCCATCGTCGAAGCGACTGTATCCAAGTGAGGTTGTTATAACATCCGCGCCTATACTGTCTGCCCACTCCATTGCAGCGACCCAGTGGTCCATCTCAACGGGCATCTCCATCGACAAATCCTCTGTCTTAGCAAGAAGATACCACGACCCAAACGCCGGAGCAACAATCTGACCGTCGTACCTCCCTCCCACAACCGAAAGTGTAGATGTCCCATGATATATCTGGCTCGGTAGATCACCAGGCTCAAGGTCAACCACCTCATCACCATCTATGAAATCGTATGTGGCAACAATCTCCATCTCGGCAAACGCCTGGTGCGTCGTTCTAAAACCTGTATCCATAATACAAACCAAAACACCGTCACCGGTCAGCCCAAGCCTGTGAGCAAACGGGATCTTAATCATATCATACTGGTGAAAAGAAGGACCGTAGTCATAGGGCAGTGTCTCACCTGGAGAGAACAGCGGTACAGTCATTGGCTTCCCGTTGTCTGCTGGCAAGGGGATAATCCTTTTAACCGAATCAACAAACCCAAACATCTGGATATCCTCCAAGAGCGTATCAGGGAGATAAGCGGAGATAGCGTTCAGCCACCTGCTCCTGTGAACAGGCACAACACCCATCAACTGAAGAGACCTAATATAATCTTCATTGACGGGGATGTCTTGAAAGTCCACAAGGAACTCCCTGTTGGAAAACAGCTTCTCCCTGCGAGCTCGGGCATGCGGAGTCAGGTTTGCTTCAAGATGAGCCAGGGCAGAGTCTATATCTATCTTCCCCTTGTCGGAGAAGAATATCCAATACTTGTCCACCTTACCCTCAAGAACACTCCACAAAAGAAGCAGAACTATAACAGCTAAGGACAGCCTCCTCATCTCGCTCCTTTATTTTACGAGCATCATCCTGCCGAACCTTTCCTCGTTCCCTGCGCGAAGCCTGAACAGATATACACCCGACGGGAACTTCTCCCCGTTCCAGACGAGGGAGTTCATCCCCGCTGACATCCTCCCATACCTCTCTTCGAAGATACAACCACCCGTCAGATTATAGACGGAAAGTGTAACCTCTCGGTCCTCGGGAAGAAGAAAACAGAGCTTAGTCTCCGGATTGAACGGGTTAGGGAAGTTACCCAACAGAACGAAACTCTCAGGCTTTACACCACTAAGTGTGAGCTTAAGAACTGTTTCCCCTTCCACATCGATACTGCCGCATGAGATAAGATGCATCTTCACGCCATCCATATCGCATTCAAACAGATAGCCGGGTGCAATCGAATATCTCAGGCTGCCATCCCCCCTTATGACAAGCGTCCACTCCTCACCCAAGACAGGCTCTGTTGCCAACATCATCAGCCTTCCCTCGGGAGAGTCGAAAAACAGCTCCCTCTCTACCCCGGGCAAGACAGGAAGAGCGGGTACAGAGAATCCCCTCTCCGATGAGACGATAGACACACTCCCATACCCTGGGAAGGTAAATGTTGCAATGGGTTCAGCCCTCTCTTCAGGTTTTCTTTTCCCCTCACCTTCGGTTAGGGTGTAGTTGCAACTCCCTGTGACGAGGCTCCAGTATCCAAGCCCAGGAACTATCACATCCGAAGGGGTATATATTCGTCTCGATGCATCAAAATGATAAGCATCCAGAAGGATAAGCCCATCTGGGTCAGTAGAAGCGTTTGCATACGGGACACCATCCTCTGACCAGATACTCCCTGTCATATTCCAGCCGACCCTAAGGCGAACGGTAAAACTCATAAGAGGACGTCCAGATATAGTAAAACTCGTATCCCTCGGAAACCACACGAAATACGACTTGCCAGCCTCAATCTCGTCCGCCTCCTCATACCTCGCCGAATCAGGATTATACCAGAAGCAGTACTCACTCCCAGGGAAAACAGAGTCAGTAGAGTAATCATCCACATCCAGCGGAAGCGAGAACTGGTTCCAACCAGCGACCGGATTGTATGTTACCTCCCTTTCCTCGCCAAGATACACACCGAAATAGTCGAACAGTATCCTCCGCATAAGCTCAAGCCTCGTGTTATCGCCTCCCCTCTCGGCAAGACCGGAGAACTCAAGCGTCGTAAAAACAGTCTTCGAACGACCAAAACCATATTCCACAGCAGGATAACCACTCGATATATCTCCGGTTATTTGGAAGACATAGTCCGCCCCATCCCTTGCAAAGAGGTTGTCAGGGTAAAGAGCCCACTCATCGAACGGGTTCCTGAACCTGAATACCAACCCCTCAGCGAGTGAGCCAGCCATGCCAACGATCGTCGCCGATGTGTCGCCATATATCGCCCAAAGGTCCTGAGTAGCTCCGCTGATACCAAGATAGTCGTACGGGAAATCCCCCGGTGCAAAGCTTGTAGCGCCGTAATATCTATCCCAAAGGTAGTCCTGAGCAGAGAGGAAAAGCTTTCCGCCACCGTCAAGATACTCAGAGAGAGCAGTCTCATCATCGTCCGTCAGAGTCATAGTCTCAGAATAGCACCTCCCCGTAAGCCATATGACCGCCTGATACCCCGACATCGTCTCAGCGTCGGGACCATTGCCACCAATTTCTGTTACCTCATAGACATTATAAGGAACTCCGAGGCTATCAAGCGGCTCGGTATAGTACTCCGCAAGGTCCTCAAATACCGGAACGGTAACGCTCCCGTCGTCATCGACGACAAGAACCGCCGCATCCCCAACCGGTGCCCTCGGTAAAGCAGATGCCTCATTCGAGTAGTCGCTCTCTCCGTGTGGATAAATTGCCGTCGCAACATAGTAATATCTTGTCCCGTTCAAAACGGTGCTGTCAACATACGAGTTCGTATCAACTGTCGCAATTAGGCTGTATCCCGTGTGTGGAACGGTGCTTCGATATATATTGTACCCGAGGATACCCTCGGCAGCAAGGCTTTCACTTACCCCCCTGATCCGTGGAACAGGAGATACGACTCTCCCTGTATTAGCAAATATATGAGACTCCTCAAAACCTCTGGCAGGCTTTGCAGGACAGACAGCCGCAGTCCTCCTGAAAGGCTCGGTATATGTAACGATAATATGGATTAGATAGTCATTCGTTTCTACCCAGTTTTCCAGCGCTGAATTAAAGGCATGACTCCTCGGTGGAGTGTATGAGGCTGCCGAATCGGAAAGCACACTGGGATGGTCTCCCAGCTTTCTAACCCCGATATGGAACTCACTGCCCGCAGGGAAGACAATCCCCGAATCAGAGAGGTCGACAACCGTCCACTGAACGCCGTAACGCGGGTCAAAAGGCTCGGGCTCAACCACAAGAGGCGTCACCAGATTAACGGATGTATCGGGCATTCCGTATCCATCATCTGCCCAGATGTGCACCTCAACATCATCGTAGACTCCAACACTGTCGTAGAACGCAACTCCAACCACCTTAAGCGTGCAGGGGAACCAGACGAAGAATCTCGTTTCTTCAATCGAGCCAGAAGGCATCGGATAATAGTAGTAGTGAGTTCCCCCATCATCATACCCTATCTCCTCGGTCGTGCCAGGCTCACCATACGGCAGCTCCCAGAAGAGCGGAACCTCGGAGTCATGATAACTGGATGCAGAAAGGTTCCTCGGTTCATTCAACGGTGTCTCAAGCGGGATAAGGTTGAAGTCGCAGGTAACATCACTCCTAACACTAACGGAGGCAGTCGCAGGCTCATACCCGGGGTGGCTCGCCTTTAGACTATACGAGCCAACAACAAGCCCAGGGAAACTATAATGACCATCGACGCCTGTCGTGTCAGCAAGCGTTGTCCCCTCAACCCTAACTATACTGCCAGAAAGATCACCCGGCACAGAACCACCCGTGCCACCAGAAAGATACACACAACCGCTTATCGTATGCGTTTCTGTCGTGTCAACATATCTGACAACCGCCCTTATGAAATACATCCAGTCGGTCTCCACCCACATATCATACTCGTGGTAATAGTCCCAGCACCTCCCTCCTCCACCCGTCGTATCCACAGCGAGACCAATATCATCAGAGACAAAACCAAAAGAAACAACAAAATCCCCATTGGCGTAAAGCTCATAGGAGGAAACATCAACCTCTATCCAACCAGATGTCGGCGTCTCAACCGTGTATAAAAACCCAGGTGTCATCGGTGAGCCGACACGCGAGCCTGTCCAGGTGTAAACGTTCGGCTGGAACATCCCACTTCCGATAACATAATACTGGAGTGCAAGTATCTGACAGGGTGCATCAGGGGTCAGCCTGATTGCAAATTGGTCCCCAGCAGACATAGTATAACCGCCAACAGAAGCACCGTCATCATAGATGAGCGTATCCGCAGTAGAAACAACAACACCCGGAATAGCAACAGCCTGATTCGAGTAAGGGCTCTCACCCTCTGAATACACCGCCGTCACAACATAATAATATGTATGACCGTTTATTACCGAACGGTCAGTATAACTCGTTCCAGTGGCGTTATCAATGTAGGCGTAAGGTCCACCGTTTGTCTCCGAGCGCCAGATATTATAAGATAACGGCTCATCCTCAGGAGCAGAAAAGAACCTCATACCGTAATACCTTACAACGGGAATTATGAACCAATCCCCATCGAGGGTATACCAGGAAGACTCTGAACTAAGATACAGCACCGAACGGGATGGCGAGGCAGAGGCAGAGGCATCGAGCAGTATCCCAACGGTATCGGAGGACGGATTTTGAATCCCAATGAAAAACTCATCACCTGTTGATATTACAGGCACTTCTCCGGTAAATGTAATAACAGTTGGGCTCGGATAAGCCTCAGGGGAAACGGTAACCGGCGTTATAATATCGGTCGAGACATCCGGCACCCCACCACCGTCAGGCCAGATATGCAGCGTCACATCAGGATACGAACCGCCAGAATAGAAATATACCTCAATCGTCCTAATCGAGCAAGGTCTCTCCGGCGTGAACCTCATAGCAAGTATATCACCATCCCCTGCTGGATAATATCCAGCCGGAGTGCCATCGGTGTAATCGAGCGTATCCACCCCCCCACCACCTGGACTCGGCGGTTCCCAGGAAAGCGGCACCTCTCTGTCATGACCGCTCTCCGCAACAAGATTGACGGGCGGATAAAGCTCAGGTGCCATCTCCTCAAAGTTGGCAGAGAACGAAAACGGGATGTCATCTCCGCTCGTCGAGAGAACAACAGGAACAAGGATTACCTTGTCATAGCTCTCCCAGTCATCGATAGAGATGTGACCATAACCAGTATAATCAAGCGGGATCGATTCAACGGAATATGCCAAACCAGGACCCAGAAGTATCAACTGGGCGTTCCAGCGGTATCCATCCTCACCATCGAAGACAACAGTGAAAGGACCTCTTCCCGTCGGTGGTAGGTTGAACTCTATATAGTTCGCCGCAAGGTGATCGGGCGGATGCACTGTTCCTCCACCCGTCACAGGATAGCTTGAGTAACTCCTCTCAATATGTACCAGTGGGAACTCCGAGGCACGAGGATATGTGCTACCAGTCGCACGGGAATTGGTGAAATAGTTCCAAATGGTGAACTCGGAGAAAGCCGCATCCCTCGATGAAGAGTAACCAGGCTGTGAGAGAACATTCTGAAACGCCGAAAGGGCTGTGCTATATCGACAATTATCCCATATCGCCCTTATAATATCCCTGCCAAACCTCTGAGCAAGATAAATCCCCCAGACACAGCTGGAATACTCATGCTCACCGTTGAAAACGGTTATTGAAACCGATGGATCATTGAAGAATGTCGGTAAGTATAGCATATAGTCATTGGAAGATGGATACATCTCTGTCTCCATCCAGACAGATGTTATCTCCATCCACCAATTACTCTCCCCGTAATCGTAAGCAAATTGACAGCTATGACAGAACTCGTGCGCACTCGTTACCTGCATACACTCATCCTGTGGCGTGAGAAAACCAGCATAATTGTTCCTAACAACGATGAAACTTGTCGCATCGTTCCAGGAAGCAGGACCAGGAGCCTCAGGCTGCGTGTAACCGTAAATCCCTCCACTAAGACTCATTATGTAAACATCGTACCTGCTATCACCACCAGCATATCCGTCGGACGGAGGAGTATAAAAACCCAATTCCCCCGTCTCGTGGCTCCAAGCATCCTCAAAGTCGTTTGCATACTGTATTACATAGGCGCTCGAGGGAACAGCATTCGCCCCAGATGTAGTATAGTGCACCCTAAAATGCTCAGTATCGTATGTCTCCGGAAGACCGGTAGGTCTGGATAGATAACCAAGAAGCTCCTGCCTCACCACCGGAGAGAATTCATCAATATGCACCCACGCATCACGAGCGACAGTTGTGATCGACTTACCAATATCCGTGCCCTTGAACTCCCTGGGCAATTTCTCAGGCTCCCTTACCGCATAAAAAGTGTAAAGACATCTCTCTCCAAGCGTTATCCTACCTTCTCGGTAGGCTTCCTCTATCAGATTCGCCTCACCAAACAGGTATGAGGCAAAAATAAGGGCGAAAGAAAAGATTAAAAAACCCTTTCTCATTATCTACCCCCTGCCTTGAATTTACTTCAAAAGAACTACCTTCACACAATCGTTATACCTGTCCGATATAAGCCGACAGAAATATACACCAGAAGGAAATCCTCTCGCATCCCAAATATACTTGCCAGATGTAATTATTCCTTCCTGTAAAACTTCAAGTAATTGACCTTTTTGATTGAAAATACACAACTTACCATCGACAGCGCCATCCAGGTTTAGCTGAATCTCAACGGAGGAGTTGAACGGCACAGGATAAGCCAAAAGCGAAAAACCGCTCGGATACCCTTCTTCTATCCCTGAGACAGAGACATAGAATATGAAGCAGTACGGTGGCACAAGCATATTTGGTGAGCCAAATGTCACCCTATCTCCACAGGATGCAAGACATACCTCGACAGTGTCCGGGTCGGAGAACTCAACAGGCACAGCAACCCTCGCATACTCTCCATCCCAGTCGACTTCCGCAGGATAACGATACGCTGTCCCGTTGACATCTATCCTGAGAACATAAGGGTTAACCCCTGCTGGCTCGTCGACAACCTCAAAGGCAATCTCTGGCGTTCTCGTGTGGACCGTCTCTCCGTTCTCTGGTATCGTTGAAATAACATCCGGCGGCTCCAGGTCGCCAAAGAATGTTATACTAACAGGCGTCTCCAACCTATCCTCCCCAGATATACTCTCCACCGACAGGAGAGAATAGCTATATTCTCTCCCGTGTTCGGTCAGAAACGGAGCACTGAAATAGAGGGTATCATCAGCAAAGTCGAGTTCAGGGCTATCTATCGTATAAGTATCCCCCTCTGCCTCGAACATTATAGACATCGGATCGATTCCACGCTCGGAATGGAGGTACATCTTACAATCTGGGCGGGACCAAGAGAGGCTTGCACCATCTATCGGTGATACAAATCTTGCCTCGATTGCCGGAGATTCATATATAAAGAAACTCCAACAATAAGGAGGTCCTACGAACATATTTGAGCCGCAGTATCTCGCATTGTCCGCTGCCCGAAGCAAGCAAACCTCAACACTGTCTCCAGGAGAAAAGGAGCATTCATAGCTTACCCTTCCACCATCCCATGTAAGATCCCCATACGAAAGTATCTCACCGTTCAGGCTCATAGAAAGTGATGTCGGATTCACACCTGCTGGAATATCATCGATATTCAGGCTTACAGTTAGCATCGTATCCGAGACGACGGAGGAAGGCTCAGGTACAGGATTGTAGAACTCCGGTGGCTCAAAATCCGTGTAGAATATAAGTTCAAGTGGAAGTCCTTCCATCGAATTCCCAGCGGTGTCGGAAAGGGATGTAAGCAGAACCAGAACCGTGTCATTGTGCAGGTAAAAACCATCGGGCGGCTCAAAATGTATCGTGTCACCAGCAACGAACAGTCCGCTGCTGTCAACCGTATAATCCACACTGTTCACTCGAAGGATAATCGATGAGTAATCGACCTCCGTGTCATCTCCGGCGATCAAGGATATGCTCTGGTCTCTACAGGATGTCACAGCATATTGGTCAGGATGTATAAACCTGGCTGTCGGAGGCGTTGTATCATGCGTTCCCCCTACGGTGTCCACAACATCCGTATAATACACGAGGAGCCTGTCCCCACCAACAGCATAAAGATGCCCATCCAGATAGAAAACATCCTTAACACTGACATCAGTCGGCTCGCCGAGTACAAGCTCAGGCGATGTAGGGTCCAAGATATCAAGCAGTTTTATTCCGCCGTTCCCGTCGGCAATGAAGAGAATATTCCTCGCAGGGAAAACATTGAAACAGTTCCCCCCAGCAGAAAGATAACACCCGACTATACTCGGACTCCTCGGGTCAGATATATCTACAATCTGGACGGAGGCTGTGTCAGGCACTCCGACAACAGCAGCATCCGCAATGTATGCATAATCACCCTGCACCTCAATACCCTGACACCATCCAGGGGTATCCGTGTGACCCAGCGGGCGAAGAAGAAGCGTATCGGATATGTCAACCGTATAGAACCCGTTGGTCTCCGCACCAACATAGGCAACTCCAGCCGCTACATCAATAGATTTCACCGATGCGCTCGCCGGCGAATAACTCTCCCTCACCTCAAAGCCTGTCGGCGTGACCAGCCTCAAAACAAGTATCCGAGAAAGGTTCGCAAGATACACCCACCCATCTTCAACCTTCAGGTCATAGGAATAGTTTGTTACCGGAAAGGTCGTCACAACCACCGGAGAGGTCGGATCAGATATGTCGACAGCACATATATCTGTCCCTGCGGTCACATAAGCATAATCTCCTTCTATATCAATTCCAAGCCCATAACCAGGAAGAGCTGCTCTGCCTGCCACATATGGCTCCGTCGGCTCGGATACATCGATAACGATCAGCTCCCTCCCGTCAAGAAGATAAGCGCAACCGCCAGATACCTCAACACGAAAACAGTTGAGAAAGCCACCAAGCTCACCAACAAGCGTGAACTCATCGGCAGAAACAACGAAAGGTATAAGCAGAAAAATAAGGACAAGAACCCTTCTCACTCCTATCCTCCAGTTTTTAGCCTTTCAATATACAACCATTTTTTCACATTTCAAGGGTAAAAACGGTTGTAAATCTTTCTGACATCGAAACTACCGAAGCTGTCAATTATACCCTTCTCGAAAGCCCACGCCTCGAGCCGTGCAGAGACCGGAACGGGAAGTCCGAACCTCTCAATGAGCTCCGTGTCGGAGCACAGCTCCGCCGTGTCACCATAGAAAACAACCTTGCCATCATCCAGAAGTAGTAACCTCTCGGAGTTTCTCAGAATGAAGTCAAGGTCATGCGATATGAGAATTACCCCCTTTCCCTTCTGCTTCGCAAGAATCTGCTCTAACTCATACCTACCGTCGAAGTCCAAACCCGATGTCGGCTCATCAAGGATTAAAATATCCGGCTCAAGTGCAAGAACAGAGGCAAGCGCAACCTTCCTCTTCTCACCACCAGATAAAAGCACAGGCTGTCTCGTGTAGTAATCCTCCCCCATCCCCACACCAGAGAGAACCCTTCTGGCAATCGCCTCAGGGTCAGGTAATCCAACATTCCGAGGTCCGAACGATACCTCGGAGAGAACATCCTCCTCGAATAGGTTCATCTCAGAGAACTGAAACAGCATTCCACATCTTCCAGCAATCTCCACCCTCCCGGACTGTGGCTTCAGAACAGCCGCAATAATCTGCGCAAGTGTGCTCTTACCAGAACCATTCCTACCGATTACCCCGACCGTTTCACCTGCAAACAGCTCAAACTTATCTATCTCGAGCAAAAACCCAGATTCCCTGCGATACCGCACCCTATCAAGCAGAACAAGACGCCTTCCCTTCCACACCTTCGACACTGCAGGTTTTAACCTGAAGCTTTGCGGAAACTCCCCTCCAAACTCACTCTCAAGGCGAAATAGCATCCAGTCAACAGAACCCGATGAGAGAAGCATTTCTGGATTCTTCAAGGGCTTAATATTCTTATTTACAACGAAAAATACATCATCGCTTTGAGAAATATCACACAAACTGAGAGTTATCTCAAGTATTTGCATACAGTTATCCCTTAAAATATAATCCAGGTACCTGCGAAACCTCTTCCTCGCTTCCCAGTCAAGAAATGCCTCAGGCTCATCGAGTAGCAAGACCCCTGGTGAATATGCAAGCACCGACGCAAGCGCAACAAGCTGTTTCTCTCCACCTGAAAGCTCATCTGGAGAACGGTTTCTCAGGTGCTCTATGCATAGCCACCTTAGGGTAAGGTCAATCCTTTTTCTCATCTCATCCGGCGGAAACGAGAAATTCTCAAGCGCAAAAGCAACCTCCCGCTCCACGGTAGGGGCAAATAACTGGTCCTCAGGGTTCTGAAAGATAAAGCCAACCTCCCTGTGTATCTCCTCAAGGCTTGCATCTATACCGTTGACTATAACCCGTCCAAGCCTCGGCGGCAAAATGCCAGCAATAACAAGAAGGAGAGCTGTCTTACCTGAACCGTTCTTTCCTGTTATCAAGACCCTCTCACCAGAAAAGCTGGCACTTACTCCCTCAAGAACCGTCCTCTCCCTATAAGCAAACGAAAGATTCTCTATCTCTACCATCGCTAAAAGATAACAGAAGAAAATTCTGTTGCAATAGCAAAGTTAAGGTATATATTTTATTCTTGATACCTATGAGCAATAAGGAAAGCGAAAAAAGCCAGCTCCAAGAGGAGCTTGAGTTCTACAAACAGGCGTGCCACCGATGGGAGGAAAAGCACAAGCGCCGTATTCATCAGATATTGACGCTCTTTTCAACGACAGCCTTAATCCAAAGCTCAAGCAACACTGCCGAGCAGTTGCAACACATCGCCAACGGAATAGTGAAATCCAAAATGTTCCGCAGAGCGATAATATCACGCTTCGGCAAGCGATACCGCAGGATAGGCGTTGCATATGCAGGGCTAACTCAAGAAGAGATCGCTCGTCATAAAAAGCAGAAACCAATTCCCCCTTCTGTCTGGAAAGAGATATTCTCTGAGAAATACCGCGTCGGGAACTCCTATTTCATCCCCCATACCTCCCCTGTGTCCCAGAAGATAGAAGGGATAAAAGGGCATTCACATCCCTTGCCTCAAGGTGACTGGCATCCAGACGATATGCTCTTCATCCCGCTCTCCAATAGCCATGGAAAAATAATTGGAGTAATCTCTGTTGACGAGCCGTTTGATGGAAAGATCCCCACCAGCCACTCGCTGAATCTGCTTGAGCTGTTTGCAAGAGAAGCAGCAAACAGCATTGAGCGGGAGGAGCTACGCTGTGAGATTGAGCGCCAGAAGAGATACCTCGAAGGGCTAATAGAAAGCTCAGGCGATATCATCGTGGCAACAAACGCAAAAGGGAAGATAGCAATATTCAATCGGGGTGCTGAGGAGATCCTCGGATACACCAAGGATGAAATAGTCGGCAAGGATGTGACCGTTCTGTACGAAAGTACGGAGGAAGCCCGGAAGGTAATGCGTATGATGCGCCAGAAGGGTGGAAGCATCCGCAACTACGAGACAGTCGCTGTCGGAAAAGGCGGATTGAAGGTGCCGATACTCCTCTCTGCCTCGATCCTCTACGACGATATAAAAACAGAGATAGGAACAGTCGGGGTCAGCAAGGATCTACGCGAGAAGAAGAAGATGGAACGTCGAGCCGCAATAAGAGAGCTCGCCATCGGAACAAGCCATCACATAAAGAATCAATTAGAAGGAATAGCGGTTAACCAAGAGCTTCTGCAACAGTTTGTGGAGAAACTGGACATCGGCAAACGGAGAAGCCTCATCTTTATCCTCAACCGAATCAGGAGGGCAATAAACGAGATAAACCGATATACCGAGTGGCTTGCCAATCTACCCGAGGAGATAGATATAGAGGAATACACGGGCGGTCTTCATATGGTCGAGATACCAAACTGGTTCAGCGCCGAGGAGCTGATTCCTCTTACACCATCCGCCCCGAGAAAAAAGAGAACTAAAGCAAAACTTCTCGTCGTCGACGATGAAGAGAGCATCCGCGAGGGAATAGCCGAGTTCCTCTCCATGAGAGGATACTCAGTAAAGATGGCATCCGACGGCGAAGAAGCTAAGAAACTCCTCCAAAGTGAACCGTTCGACCTCGTTATAACAGACATCAAGATGCCAAAAATGAACGGGTACGAACTGTTCAAATTTGTAAAAGAAAACTACCCTGACACCACCGTTATGATGATGTCCGCATACGGGTATGACCCAGACCATGTAGTCAAGAAGAGTATCCGTGAGGGACTAAAGAAAGAACAGGTTATCTTCAAGAAGAAGCCGTTCAACACGGATGAACTTGCATCACAGATTGAAAACATTCTTACCAATAAGGGTTAACCCTTCTGATGTTGACAAACCAGAAGAAAAATTGTATTTTAATATTTAGATTATGGAAAGAACCCTCACACGCAAGGAAGAGATAGTATTAAGCGGGATAGTCCGTGAGTCGGTAACTGGAGCTCCACAGGTAACCTCTCAGCGAACAATACGGTCAACGGGACTCGCTCTCTCACCCTCGAGTATGAGGAACATAATGCGCTCCCTGCAGGATAAAGGGTTCTTGACAACCGACAACCCCTACACTGGTAAGCACCCAACGAACCTCGGATACAGATACTATGTTCGGTATCTGTTTCGCCCCCTGTATCTGACCGAAAACGAAAAGAGGCAGATTCGTAATGCTGTGTTCCGCCATCTAACATCGGTCAGCCAACTGCTGGATGGGACAACAGAGCTCCTGGCAACCCTCTCCAACCAGATAGCACTCGTAGCAGCTCCTCTGGAAAACAGCGCTAAGCTACATCGAATTGAGCTCTTCAAGCTGAGTAGTAAAAAGGTGCTTCTTCTCCTGATAGCCGACAACAGCTCGGTCAACCAATACATACTCAAGATGGAAACCGAGCCTTCAGATGGAACACTAAGACTACTTGTGAATATACTGAACGAAAGGCTCTTCGGTGTTCCTCTGCACAAGCTCAAAAACTGTCTCCTGACCCGCTTCGAGGACATAAGCCTCCTTGAAAGGCGGTTCTGTCGGACCGTCGGAAGGATGCTACCAAAAAGGAAAGCAATAAGCAGTGAGAATATCTATATAAAAGGCGCCGAGAACCTACTCACCAAGCCGGAGTTCAAAAAGCCCGATAGGATAAGAAGGCTCTTATCCCTCATCGAAACACGGGACAAACTCGCAGAGCTGGCTCTTTCCGACCATCCGAGAGGCGAAATCGTTGCCGAGATCGGATGCGGAATATCCGATTCAATGAGTGTCATCAGAAAACATTTCAAAGGACAAAAAAATAAGGAGTATGGAGTCGTAAGTATCATAGGCACCGTCCGCATGGATTACCGAAGGGTCATACCTCTCATCAAGTATACAGGCGAACTGCTCGGCAACCTGTTCCAATGAAAGGAGGCTAAGGAATGCCAAGAAAAAAGTCCATCACATATAAAGAAAAGATGAAGGAGCTTGAAAACGAAATCAAAAAACTAAAGGAAGAAAATGCCGAACTGATGGATAAATACCTCCGACTTGGGGCAGAGTTCGAGAATTACAAGAAGCGAGAAGAAAGGAGAATCTCCGACATAAAAAACACCACCAAGCAGCAGTTCCTACTGACCTTGATCGAACTGAAAGATGACCTGGATAATGTGCTGGAACACGCGGATACGGCAACAAAGAATGATGTAAAGCAAGGGCTATCCCTCATCCAAAGGAATATGAAGAATATCCTCGCTCGAGAGAATATCGAGGAGTACTGCGAAAAGAACCACACATTCGACCCAGAACTCCACCACGCTATCGCCACAGATAGCGGATGCGACGAGGGAAAGATTGCAAAGGTCTTTAAGAAAGGTTACAAGCAAGGGAATAATGTCATAAGGCCTGCTCTTGTAGTGGTCGGAGCAAAGAAAAAAGAGGAGAACAAAAAGGATGACAGTCAGGACAAGAATCAAAAGGAGGGATGAAGACGAAAGCTCGGTAACCGTCTCAACAGCCGGAGTCGACAAAAGGGTCCTCTACGGCGCATCCGGTAGTAACCTGAGGAGCATCGAAGCTGAATTCGGTGTCAAGATAAACGCCAGAGGGGATCTACTCACCATAAAAGGTAGATCAGATGTAATCGAGAGCGCAAAGGAGTTCCTTCAAAGCGTCATCAAGCATATACAGAGAGGAGGTGAGTTCTCTGATCAATCCTTTCAGTATGCGTTGAGGTTGTATCAGAAAAACGAGCCCCTTGATAACCTCGACGACAGAATAATAGTAACATCCTCCGGCAAACCTATTCGCCCAAGAACAGATGGGCAGAGAGAGTATGTTCGCGCAATGTCAAAGAGCGACCTCGTTATAGCAATAGGTCCCGCCGGAACAGGCAAGACCTACCTCGCTGTCGCTTGCGCAATAAGAGCACTCAAGAAGCGCGAGGTGGACAGGATAATACTCGTCAGACCGGCAGTCGAGACAGATGAGTCACTCGGATTCCTGCCTGGGGATATGAAGGAAAAGGTCGACCCTTACCTGCGACCGATGTACGACGCATTGTATGAAATGTTCCCCAAGGGGAAAATGGAGCTGTATCTGAAGAACAACACCGTCGAGGTTGCACCGCTCGCATATATGCGCGGAAGAACGCTCAACAACTCATTCATCATACTTGATGAGGCACAGAACACAACAATCCGCCAAATGAAGATGTTCCTCACCAGGATCGGATTCAACTCGAAAGCAGTCGTCAACGGAGACATAACGCAGATTGACCTGAAGAACAAGGAAGATTCCGGGCTCGCCTGCCTACCAAGAATACTCAAAGGTATCAAGGGAATCTCATTTGTCTACCTCACAGAAAAGGATGTCGCACGACACGAACTCGTCCAGCAGATAATCAAGGCATACGAGCGATTCGAAAAAGAATCCGCTAAGAAGGATAAGCCAACGGAATGAGGAAACTCTCCATCGTCATCTTGTACATTATAATACTTCTCCTCATCATCCTCGGGATATTCCAGATCCACAATCGCACCCGATACTTCCTGCAAGAGTATGTGTTGATGGACTCCTTTTTCAAGATCGAGGCAAAATCTACTACCGATATCTCCGCCACCCTGGACGAAATATTTGCCCAGCTCAAGCATCTCGAAACTATCTTCGATTCCCACAGCGATACAGGGTTCGTATCCAAGATAAACCGCCTGGCACAAAACGACACAATCTCTGCTCCCGAGGAACTCCTCGAAATTATAAAACTTTCTCTGATAGGAGAAAAACTATCCTCCGGGAGATATTCTATCTTCTCCGGCTCGCTTACGGAACTCTGGGGGATAGGAGAAAAGAACATTGTTCCAGATTCAACCGAGATTGCATCGGTCCTTTCTCACTGCTCATCCTCAGGGTTCCTACTTATAGAGAATGAGAAAAGGCTTGTCCGGCTGGATAGCTTGACGGATATCGATCTCGGCTCAATTGCCAAGGGTTACGCGGTGGACTACGCATACGAGAGGTTACTCCATGCAAACATTCCATATTTTCTCATAAATGCAGGCGGCACCATCAGGGGACATTCAGACACCCCGTTCAAGATAGGCATCCGTCATCCGAGACAACCCGATTCACTCTGGGGGATAATAAATCTCCCATCGGATATGGCTATATCGACATCCGGGGACTATATCCGCTACTTCGAGAAAGATGGCATTAGATATCACCATATCCTCGACCTCGCCACAGGTTATCCTGCAAGACCAGCGGTCAGCACAAGCGTTATCGCGGAAACAGCAACCAAAGCAGATATGCTCTCGACCCTTATATTCATCACCGGCGAGCCTCCAGATGAAAAAACACTGTATAACATTATATATGAGGAAAATGGAGAACTCAGATCGAGGGGGAATATAGAATATGAGCGTCCCTGAGGAGATTAAAAAGCGTGTGCAGAAACTCCGAGAGGTTATCAGATACCACGAGTACCTGTATTATGTGAAGAACAGCCCAGAGATAACAGACGAGGAGTTTGATGCCCTATTCGATGAACTCGTATCCCTTGAAAATCAGTACCCTGAGCTTATAACCCCCGATTCACCAACCCAACGGGTCGGCGGAGCACCATTGGAGGAATTCCCCCCCTACAGACACACCCTGCCGATGTTGTCGCTGAGCAAATGCAATACAGTGCAGGAGTTTCTCGATTTCGACAGTCGGGTTAGGCGTGAGCTCGGTGTTGATACAGTCGATTATATGTGCGAGGCAAAGTTAGACGGCGTCGCTATGGAGCTTGTCTATCGGGATGGACATCTGGTTGTCGGTGCCACCCGCGGCGATGGTGTGGTAGGCGAGGATGTAACTCCGAATGTCAAGACGATAAGATCCATTCCGCTCGTCCTATTGCTTGATTCCCCACCGCCAGTTGTCGAGGTTCGTGGTGAGGTGATAATGCCGATATCGGAATTCAACCGCTGGAACAAGGAGCAGGAAGAAAAGGGCGAGCAGACGCTTGCTAACCCGAGAAATGCAGCTGCAGGCTCATTGCGCCAGCTGGACCCATCTATCACCGCCTCCAGACCGTTGGATGCTATGTTCTACGCACTCGGTATAGTAGAAGGAATGGAGTTTTCCACACACAGGGAAGAGCTGGAATTTATCGAATCCTGCGGACTAAAGGTTGTTCCATGGAGGAAATACTGCAAAAACGAGCAGGAAGTCATCGAATTTTTTCACGAGGTAGAATCGCTCCGTGACAAAATCGATGTCGGATTGGATGGCGTTGTGATAAAGCTGAACAGGCTCGACTATCAGCGCCGTCTCGGTGAACTCTCCCGCTCACCAAGATGGGCTATCGCATGGAAATTTGCACCCGCCGAGGTAACCACTCAGTTACTTGAGATAGTTAACCAAGTCGGCAGGACCGGGCAGATTACACCGGTTGCAATCCTGTCTCCTGTATCTGTCGCCGGCGTTATAGTCAGGCGAGCATCACTGCACAACGAGTTCGAGATAATCGAGAGGGATATTCGCATCGGCGATACAGTCGTCGTCCGCCGCGCCGGGGACGTCATCCCCGAGGTGGTCCGAGCAGTGAAGGAACTACGAACAGGCAACGAAAAACCGTATGTAAAGCCCGAAACCTGCCCTGTATGCAAAAGCCCACTCGTCCGCGAGGAAGGCGGAAGGGTCGTCCGCTGCCCAAATATCTCCTGCCCCGCCCAAGTCACTGAATCTATCATACATTTCGCATCAAAAGCCGGTATGGACATAGAAGGTCTCGGCGATAAACTGATAGCAAAACTCATCGAGGAAAAGCTCATCCGCGACCCGGCGGACATCTATTACCTCAAGCTGGAGCAGCTCCTGCCGCTCGAACGAATGGGTGAAAAACTCGCATCGAATATCATCTCGGCGATCGAGAGAAGCAAGAAGACATCACTGCCTAAACTATTATACGCTCTTGGCATCCGAAATGTCGGTGAGCATATAGCCGAGCTGCTATCCAACCACTTCGGAACGATAGATAATATCAAAGATGCAACAGTAGAAGAACTTACATCCATCCCGGAAATCGGTCCAACAATTGCAGAAAGCGTCTATAACTTCTTCCACAACGAGAAGAACCTGCGTCTCCTCCATAAGCTGTTTGCCGCAGGCGTGGAATACGAACCAGTCACCAGGGAGGAGAAACCACAACCACTCGCCGGCAAGACATTCGTCTTCACAGGGGCACTATCTTCCCTCACCAGAAGCGAAGCAGAAGCAATGGTCAAGCGCCTCGGCGGGAAAGCAACTTCATCTGTCTCGAAAAAGACAGATTTTGTCGTCGTGGGAGAGAACCCCGGCTCGAAATATAAAAAGGCTATCACCCTTGGCGTGAAGACAATAACGGAAAAAGAATTCCTGCAAATGATAGAGAAAACCCCGCCGCGGCAAAATGCCAAATGAAATCCAAATGAGGCATAGCACGGTGTTTTTGATATTCTGGCTTTGACATTTGGATTTATCAGCTATGGCAGAACGCAACCGCCCGCACCAGAAAATTGGAAACCAGAGAATTTTAAGCTTGACAACATCAGATGAAAACTTTATTTCGAGAGCAAATTAAAAGTTAAGATGGAGATGTAGTTGAAATCGGAGGGATATCCACAGCTAACTGCGGATATAAACAAGTTATACGAAATCGAGAATAACCCTGTCAAAAAGCAGAAAGAAGATAGAGGAGTGATTTAATGAAGATTGATCTTTCTAATACAAGAAAAATAATTCGTCAATATAGCGAGAAAAAAGGTCTATTAATTCCATTATTGCAAGAAATTCAAGC
The DNA here is from genome assembly GCA_021158465.1 of bacterium. Classification (GTDB taxonomy): domain Bacteria; phylum UBP14; class UBA6098; order 4484-93; family 4484-93; genus 4484-93. The sequence continues at coordinate 18,380 of JAGGUN010000019.1, read as the reverse complement.
CACCTACGGATATGTTCCCAAGGAATCAGTAGAACTGATAGCCAAAGAATTATCAATTTTCCCTGTAGAAATCTATGGAATATTAACATTTTATGCTCAGTTTTATCTTACCCCACGTGGTAAACATACGATTAAGGTCTGCCAGGGAACCGCTTGTCATGTTATGGGAGGAAAAGAGATTCTCGATTACCTCTCGAACAAACTGGGAATAAGCGAAGGCGAAACTACAAAAGACGGTGTGTTCTCTTTGGAAAGGGTCGCCTGCCTTGGATGCTGTGGCATGGCACCAGTCGTTGTGATCGACAATAACTTCTACGGAAGGTGCACCATTCAAAAAGTGGATGCACTGATAGAAAAATACTACAGCGAAGAGGGTAAGTAGATGAAATTTAAAATCCTTATATGTATGGGCACAAGCGGTATTTCCGCCGGAGCTGAAGAGGTCGCAAAGGCTTTCGAGACCGAACTGAAACGGAAAAACCTGATGGACAAATGCAAAATTGTAAGAGTAGGAGATAGAGGGCTGTTCAGGGACCCGTTGGTGGATATTATTACTCCGGAACTCGGTAGGGTTACTTATGAATACACCAAGCCCGAAGATGTGCCCCAAATTGTAGAGGAACATCTGTTGCAAGGGAAACCAGTTGAGAGATTGCGAGCCGGCAAAGATTATGAGCAATTCTTCTCCGGTCAAATGCGAATAGTCCTTTCAAACTGCGGAGAGATCGACCCAGAAGATATTGATGATTATATAGCTCACGGTGGCTACGATGCATTGAAAAAGGTCCTCTTTTCGGCTCCTGAGAAGGTAATAGATGAAATCGAGAAATCTGGTCTCAGAGGTAGAGGTGGAGCTGGGTTCCCTACAGGGTTAAAGTGGAGATTCTGCAAAGAGGCAAAGGGCGATGTGAAATATGTGGTATGCAACGCTGATGAGGGCGACCCGGGTGCATTTATGGACCGCAGTATATTAGAGGGAGACCCGCATTCCGTACTCGAGGGGATGATAATCGCAGGCTATGCTATCGGTGCGACCAAGGGTTTTATCTACTGTCGTGCAGAGTACCCGTTAGCAGTAAAAAGGTTAAACATAGCAATCTCACAAGCCAGAGAAAAGGGGCTCTTAGGAGATAACATTCTAAACGGTAGCTTTTCATTCGATATTACCATAGTGCAGGGCGCTGGAGCCTTTGTATGCGGTGAGGAAACTGCTCTGCTCGCCTCAATTGAAGGGCGCAGAGGAACGCCAAGACCCCGTCCACCATTCCCCGCTCAGAAAGGACTATGGGGCAAACCTACACTTATCAACAATGTGGAGACCTTCGCTAACATTAGACATATCATTGTGAAGGGAGCAGAATGGTTCTCCTCTATCGGAACAGAAAAGAGTAAGGGGACGAAGGTTTTCGCACTCGCCGGAAAGGTAAAGAATACAGGTCTGGTAGAGGTTCCAATGGGAACCACGATCCGCGAGCTCATATACGGTCCAGGCGGCGGTATGAAGAAAAAAAGGGTTAAACTGAAGGGAGTACAGATAGGCGGTCCGTCGGGTGGATGCCTCCCGGAAAGCCTATTGGACATCCCTATTGATTATGAATCTATCAATCAGACAGGCGCAATTATGGGCTCAGGCGGTATGATTGTAATGGACGAGAAGACCTGTATGGTCGATATAGCAAAGTTCTTTCTGAACTTCACCGTGGCGGAGTCATGCGGCAAATGCCTGCCTTGTAGAATAGGCTTGAAAAGGATGTTAGAGGTCCTTGAGGAAATTACCGAAGGTAGAGGCAAAGAAGAACATATCAGTTTCTTGCAAGAGATGGGCAATACTGTAAAAGCTACCGCTCTCTGCGGACTCGGAAATACGGCACCTAACCCAGTGCTAACAACCCTGAAATATTTCCCAGATGAGTACGAAGCACATATAAGAGACAAAATCTGCCCTTCTCATGTATGCACGGAGCTTGTGAAATTTGAGGTTGTCGAAGAAAAATGTGTTAAATGTGGACTGTGCTACAAGGCTTGCCCAACCGGCGCTATTGAGTGGAAGAAAAAAGAGTACCCAAGAATAAACAAAGAAAAATGCATAAAATGTAAAGCGTGTATAGGTGCATGTGACTATGGAGCAATACAATGATTAGATTAACCATCGACGACAAAGAGATCGAGGTAGAACCGGGGAAAACAGTACTCGAAGCAGCACTCCAAGCCGGTATCTATATCCCCAATCTATGCTACCACCCAGACCTACCTCCTGTCGGTGCATGCAGACTATGCATCGTAGAGATTGAAGGTATGAAAGGGACACCCACCGCTTGTACCACCACCGTTAAAGAAGGAATGGTCGTCCACACCAATACCCCGAAGGTCCAAGAACTGAGGAAGAACCTTATTTGGCTTATCTTAAGCGAACATCCAAAAGATCTAACCAAGTCATCCCAATTGAAGAAAGTTGTCGAATGGATAGGCGTAAAAGATGTTCTCCCTGGATACATTCCTCATCCGAAAAATCTCCCTGTGGTTTCAGATGAACCGCTATTCATCAGGGAGCTTAACCGATGTATCTTGTGTGGACGCTGTGTTAGAATATGTCAGGAAGTAAGGGGTGTAGGGACCATCGGGTTTGTAAGTCGCGGCACAACTGCCATCGTGGGGACCAGTTATGACTTACCAATGAAAGATGCAGGATGTAAATTCTGTGGAGCCTGTGTGGAAGTATGCCCATCAGGAGCATTATTTGATAAAGAAGAATTCGAGGAAAAAGACCGCGAGAAAATACTTCTCCCGTGCAAAAACAGCTGTCCTGCAGGAATAGACATTCCGCGATATGTAAGACTAATTGCAGAAAGAAGGTTTCAAGATGCCTTAGAGGTTATAAGGGAAAAGGTTCCCTTCCCAAATGTATTGGGCTGTGTATGTGACCATCCGTGCGAAGAGGCGTGTCGTAGAGGCGAAGTAAATGAACCGATAGCCATAAGAGCGCTAAAAAGGTTCGTGGCTGAGCAGGATTCAGGTAGATGGCGAACTAAAATCACCGTTGCACCAGAAACAGGTAAAAAGGTTGCAATCGTGGGCTCAGGACCAGCTGGATTAACCGCAGCATGGTTTTTGAGAAAACTGGGACATTCAGTAACCGTCTTTGAGGCGTTGCCTAAGGCAGGCGGAATGATGAGGATAGGCATCCCAAAATATCGACTACCAAGAGACCTCTTAGACCGGGAAATCGAAGACATAGAGAATATCGGCGTGAAGATAAAAACCAACGCCAAGATAGAATCACTCGATGAACTGTTTAGCCAAGGGTTCAACGCAATCTATTTGGCTCTGGGAGCCACCCAGGGCATAAAGATGGGAATCCCTGGAGAAGACAACCCACAAGTATTGGATGGAATATCTGTGTTGAGGTCTATAAATCTTGGGGAAAAGGTGGATATTACCGGGGATGTAGCAGTCGTCGGAGGAGGTAATGTAGCTATAGATGTAGCAAGGTGTGCATTAAGAGTTGGAGCAGAAAAGGTTACTATATTGTATCGGCGAACTCAAAGAGAAATGCCCGCATACTCAGAAGAAGTAGAGGAAGCATTGAAAGAAGGAGTAAGGTTCAGTTTCCTCGTAACACCTCAAAAAGTGTCACCAGAAGGGAAGAAATTAAAAGTAGAATGCATTCGGATGAAGCTGGGTGAGCCAGATGCCAGCGGTAGAAGACGCCCCATCCCAATCGAAGGGAGTGAATTTACCATTGAAGTAGATAGATTGATAACGGCTATCGGTCAGAGGTCCGAAGTACCGGAACGGTTTGGTCTCGCAACAGATAGAAGAGGACACATCCAAGTGGACGAAGAAACCCTCTCTTGCTCAAGGGAAGGCGTGTTCGCAGGAGGAGATGTGGTAAGCGGTCCTGCATCCGTAATCAAGGCTATCCAAGCTGGCAGGAAGGCTGCGATTTCTATAGATAAATACCTGGGAGGAAAAGGACAAATCGACCAAAAATTTATCCCAGAAGAGGAAGAACCCAATTGGTTGGGAAGGGAGGAAGGGTTTGCTTATAAAAGAAGAGCCAAAACAACTACCCTTCCCATAGATGAAAGACTACACGGTTTCGCTCAAGTGGAGCTTACCCTCGACGAAAGGGCAGCAGTAGAAGAAGCAAAGCGATGCCTAAGATGTCAGTTAAGATTAAATATCTCCAAAGCACCCTTACCCCCAGAGGATAATACCTAACCAACATCAATCAATATATACCTTGACTACATCCTTCCCGTTATCAACATCGATAATCTCACCCGCCTCGGAGAGATAAGAGAGAATCTCGTTGATATCCTCCTTCTCCAGCTTCTCACGCACCTCATCCGGCAACCTATCGAGATACTTTCCACCAAACTTTGTCAAGAGCTTCACCAGCCCCAGCGGCAGGTTGACATTCACCGTCGGCTTTTCGCTTCCACCCTCAAACACTTTAATATGTAGAAGCTTAGCCTTCCTTTTCAGTTTCTTCTCTCCTGAGGCTGTCCCGAGCGCCTCGATAAGTCTGTCCGCCTCATCGACCGTTAGCTTCCCATCGGCGAGCATATTGAGTATCCTCTTCCTCTCGTTGCTCATTGTTCCCCCTGCTTTATAGTTATATCACCATTACCGAGATAAATCTTTACCTTCTTTTTCGGATTCTCACCGATTCTGGCGTCGATTACCTTCTTCTGTTCTCCAAGCGAGCGTCGTATCACCTTTTCCTCGATGTTGGTGATAGATTTGGGCAGCTCGACACCGCAATCCTTCCCGGTCTCGATATGGATCTCGCATTCGATATTCTCAGGCAGCTTCATTTCGAAATCACCATTGCCGAGCTTAGCCTCGAGTGTGTCGAAACCCTTCGGCGCAACACTCGCGTCACCGCTGCCAAGCTTCAGCTCGAGATTGCATTCCACATCCTCAAGCTCGAAATCTCCCCTGCCAATTTTCACATCGCACTCCACCCTATCGGGCAGCATAATCGAAGCATTGCCTGAACCGACGGCAAGTGAGACCCTGCCTTTCTCCCGCCTGAGTGAATGCACACCATCGATATCGAGATGAGCCATATCATCCTTAGACGCTCCGATATACAGATCACCTGTCCCGAGCGCAATCTTTATCCTCTCAGGCTTGCCAATCTCCTCCTTCCCCTCGAAATGAACAGACTTTATCGCTCCCAATACAGCACTGGAAATACCTCTACCAACCCTGTCCACGACCTCAATGAAACGCTTGTCGAAAGGCTCAGCACCATTCGAGCTTTTAACTGCTCTAATCAACCTCTCTGCCTCATCGGCACTAATCTTGCCTTCCTCAAGCATACTGAGAATCTTTTCTATCTCCCCACCCATCATACGCCTCCTTTCAAAAGTTTCATCGCTACATCGAATGTAATTTCTCCCCTATCGAGCTTATCGAGCACCTCGGCTCTCTCTGACCCCTCCTCGTTGCCCAGAAGACGGTTAATCTCCCTTATCCTGTTTTTGACAGTGGGATACGAGATACCAAGCGCCTCCGCCACCCTATTGATATTCCCGTGAAACCTCAAGAACATCCTTACAAATTCCGTTTGCCTCTCATCAAGCTCACTGAAACCACCTGTGGCGAATTCTCCACGGATTGTCGTTTTGCAGTCGGGACAGTGAACCTCCTTCACTATTAGCTTGCCCCCACATATCGGACACCGAGTTAAATTCTTCACATTCTCACCTCCATTCAACAGATATTATAAACATGCTTTTCGAAAAGTCAAGAAAAAAATTGAAAAAAGTTGAATTTTTTTATATCAACTTTAAGAATGTGAAAGTAGGTTTCTCATTTTCTGAGGAATAGATTCAAAATTATGGTAAGGATAATAGAGATGATGATACAGCTGATGATGGGGAAGTATATCCTAAAGTTTTTCCCTTTAATCTCAATATCTCCTGGCAGATGTCCAAGGGGGGTTCTGCTAAGAAGATAGATTATTCCCCCCACAAGGATAAGGATAATTCCGAGGATAACAAGGAGCTTGGCAAGCTGTGGCATAGTCAGAGTTTTTGGAACTAACCCTATTCTGACAAGTATTTTGACACTTGCGCCTCGATCGTCTCTATTCTTGCATTGAGTGCTTCGTTCTCTGCGTTAAGCTGTTCAATTATTCCCTGTTGTTCCTGCACCGCCTTTATGAGGATAGCTGTCAACGGGATATAATCGATGCCCTTATACTCGATGGGGGGATCTCCCTCCTTAGCGCCGGGGTGGACACCTGGTCTAACCAATTCAGGGAAAATCTGCTCCAACTCCTGAGCAATCAGACCGTATTGCCTGCCCTCATTGAAGTTCATAAAATCGTACTCATCGGTTCTCATCTCGTAGGTTACCGGGTTGAGTAACATAACCTTGTTGAGGATACCACTCATAGGCTTGATGTTCTTCTCGAACCTTCTATCGGAGACATGGGACCAGGAACCTGTGTAACCTCCGTCACCAGAACAATAGAGGCTGTAGTTTGTGGTTCCACCGCTTGCGGAACCGTAGACGCCGAAGTTTGCTCCGCTTCCGCCGTGGACATAGCCACTCACTCCAAAATACAGGTTGCCACCAGTTGGACTCGCTTCACCTTTAACGCCTGTATAACCGCCCTTGAAGTATCCACCATAGCCATACTGGTCCATACTGTCGCATTCACCATAGACACCGGCAGCATATCCTCCGGTGACATTATTTTTAAAGTATCCGATGGCATGACCGTCCCAGGCATTGCCGCCTTCAGTTCCCTCCACATGAAGTTTATGCTCTGGGTATACGGTTCCGATGCCGATACTGCCGGTATGATATATGTCGCCAGCAATGGCAAGTTCTCCGCCACCAACAGCAGCCCAGCCGCTATCAGCATCAGCGCCTCTACCGCCGGGGTATGAGCCATCGACTGTCAGGTCGCCGGTGATATGGACATCGCCATCGAAGTAGCCAGCCCAGTTTGTGCCGGAGCCGTAAGCATCGCCGTATACGCCATAGTTGGTGCCACTGCCAGATGCGGCGCCGTATACGCCATAGTTTATACCATCCCCTTCTGCATCACCAAGTACACCATAGTTTATCCCGGTGCCACCGGTTACCCAGCCATCAACGCCGTAGTACCAACTGGAGCCGGTTGGGGTCACCCTACCAAGGACACCATAAAATCCGCTGGTACCTGCATTGCCATAGACACCGCAGTTCTGCCCGCCGAGATAGCCATAGGGTTTTCCGGCACCGCCGGTGCCATAGACGCCGTATCCAGGGTTTCCACCTACATCTCCATAGACACCATAGTTGGTTGTGCCACCTGTTGCAGAACCCTTGACGCCATAGTTTGTGCCGCTGCCGGACGGGAGTGAGCCACAATATCCGAGCACACCCACCTTCTCGCCACTGCCGGAGTTTAAGCTGTTCCCGTGGATACTCACACTGGTGCCACCGCTTCCGTTGACCTGGAACGCAAACATCTCGCCTGCATCATACACCTTAACCTCATCGTTATTATTGGCGTAGATATATGGGGCTGATGTATGGTCTGTCCAGAGTCCGGCGTTGGTGCTATCATTTCCTGGCTGCCATCTTGAGAGAGCGGCGTTCCATTTAAGAACCTGACCATCGCCTGCGCCCATAGATTGTAGATTCAGTGCATACGGGCTTGCACCAAGCTCATAACGCGGGGTCATCTCTGTGCCACCATCGACGCTCACACCGAGGTAATACTGTTCCGAGAAATCGACAGCCGCTGGGAACGGCGTCTCCGAGCCGAGCATTACATTGTATAACCCTGCAACAATAGGAACATCGTGGTGCGTTTCGCTCCAGATTTCGCTCAAACCTGAAGCATCATAGAGCTTGAATGTTATGTCGTGGTTGCCCGTGACGGTGTCACCTCCGGCAGTAGTCAGCCTACCCTGAAACGAAATCAGATGTGGGACCTCAGCAGCTACCACTCCAACAAAAGCAAACAGCAAAACAGCTGCGAGAAAATACCTCATAGCTCACTCCTTGTTAATATCGGCCATTTGTAACGATGATAATTTAGTATCATTAGAGAAATAAGTCAAGAAGATAAAGTAGACGGTGGAGATATCACATTATATTAGACGAGGATTGTTCGTTTCGTGGCAGTTCCGGATTATTGAGGAATCCATATACTTTTTGCTGCAATCAACTCGGTATCACCGGGGAGGCTCAGAGGGTTGGATGTTTTGGTGAAGAAAACAAACCCCTTATACGATGTCAGATACTTGTAGCTTGTCTTCAGGAAGTGCGATTCAGCCACAATCACAATGGGTTTGTCAGCTTTCGAGAGTATCATCGTAAAATCGTTTGTATCCACATGCACAATTGCGCCCGATGCCTTGATAGCATTGGCAATTGCCGCCGCTGCTGCACCTGCTGCTCCATTCATTAGAACGCCTCCTTCAAATATTATCTCTCTTTCGGTCGCAGAACAGAGACCGGCACTATCATCTCCTCCAATGATATTCCACCGTGAAGGATGCTATTTGCGTACTGCTTTTCGTAGATGTTGTAGTTGGTCGGATAGACGAGGAAGTAGTCCTCTTTCGCGATGATGTAGTTAGTCGACATAGTTATGCTTGGCAATTTATACTCCGCTGGGTTGTTGATAATCACCGTGTGCCTTGGGTCACTGTTTAGATTATCGCCGAACTTGTAGCGGAGCGTCGTCGAAGCATCCTTCTTCCCGAACACCTTCGTTCCACGCCTGCCTATCATACTACCGTGGTCGGTTGTAACAACAACCGTATGGTTGCTCTTTGCCAGAAGTTGCAGCGCCTCATATAGGGAAGAGTGAATGAACCAGGTCTTCATCACTGCCCGGAATGCGCGCTCATCAGGAGACATCTCTCTTAATATGTCACTCTCCGCTCTCCCATGAGTGAGTATGTCAAGGAAGTTTATCACCATTGCAGACAGGTCAGCCGCAAGATATGACTGGAAGTGCTTTATAACCTTCTCCCCCTCATCAGGGTCAAGGATTTTCACATACTTTGTACTGCTGGAAAGCTTCACCCCCTCTCGCTGAATGAGTTTATCCATCAGCTGGTGCTCGTATCGGTTTTGGCTCATAGCATCAACTGCTGAGCGTTTCCAGAGGTCGGGGTATATCCGTTGGATATCCAGTGGGAAGAGCCCAGCAAATAACGAATTCCTGGCAAACGGTGTAGCCGTGGGAATGATAGAGTAGTAGAGATCCGTTTTGACATCGAAATCCTTCTCTAAAAGCGGAAGCACAAGCAACCACTGGTCAAGCCTCATACAATCAACAACGATGTAGAAAAGTTTCCTCTTCTTTGTCTTTAGCTCTGGGATAACATACTTTCGGAAAATATCGGTAGATAGGGTAGGTCTATCCGTACTTGTAATCCAGGAAGAGTAGTTTCTCTCAATGAACCTTCCGAACTCTGCGTTGCAATCCCTTCTGAAATCTCTGTGGGCTTCGGTGAGTCCAAGTTCTGGGAAGTTGTCGAGTGTCACATCCCACCTGGCAAGCCAGAGCCCCACTTCAAGCCAGTCGTCGGGCGTCATACCGGAGGATATTCTCGATGAGATGTTCCGATACTCAACAGCATATTCCCTTGCTGTTCTGTCTTCAAGTATTCTTGCCTTATCGAATATCTTCTTGCAGGTTATGAGTATCTGGGACGGGTTTACAGGTTTGATAAGGAAATCAGCAACTACACTGCCTATCGCTTCCTCCATCAGATACTCTTCATCCACCTTCGTTATCATCACAATCGGTAGGTTCGGGTCGATCTTTTTTATCTCCTCGAGAGTGGAAAGTCCATCAAGCCCTGCCATCACCTGGTCGAGCAGGACAAGGTCGAAGTGCTTTGTTGCTACCATAGATATGGCATCCTCACCGTTTGTCGCCGTCTCGACTGAGTATCCTTTCTCCTTGAGAAAAAGGATATGTGGTGTCAATTGGTCGATCTCGTCATCAACCCATAGTATGTGTTTCTTCTGCCTTCTCATATCTTCTCCTTTTTTATCGGCAGCGATATGACAAAAGTTGTTCTCTCGTACGGTTTGCTTTCGAGGAGGAAAAGCTTTCCTCCGTGGTATTCCTCAACAATCCGTGACGCAATGGAAAGCCCAATTCCCCATCCCCTCCTTTTGGTGGAAAATCCTGTGGTGAATATCCTCTTCTGGTCCCCAACCGGGATACCCCTCCCGTTGTCGGTTACAATGACATTGACAAACGACCTGTCGGCGCTCTCCCGGAGTGATACTTTTATCACCCCCTTCTTCTTACTGACGCTCTCTATAGCGTTCTTGATGAGGTTTTCGATAGCCCAGCTCATAAGCTCTTCATTCAGATAGACCGGTGGCACAGGCTGGATATCCTTCTCAAACGAGATGTTTGAATGTAGCGTCGGCAACCTTGAGACAAAGTAGTCAACAATGCTATTAACGAGAGGAGTAGGGTCTTTAAGCTTCAGCTCTGGCACAAACCCGATATTCCCGAACCTGTTGACAACCCTACTCAGGGTGTTCACATCATCAGCCATCCGTGCGAGTATTTTCTCGAGCGAGAGCGACTCACCCGAGAATTTCTCTGGATTCTTCAACTTTTCCCGTAAAAGCTCAATCCACCCAAGGAGCGAAGAAATCGGAGTTCCCAGCTGATGAGCAGTTTCCCGAGCCATCCCAAGCCAGATACTCTGCCGTTCATAACCTCTTACCTTGAGCGTCCAAGTATACCCCAACATCAAGAAGAGAATAATAATGCCGATCTCAATAATCGGAACAATCCTCAAAAGTGAGACAAACCGCGATTCTCCAAAGTGTATCTTTGCAACGAGCCTCCCGGAACCAGGTAGATACACACCAACAGGCTCCCTTGCTGCGTCAAACCTTCTCACCATCCGGCGAAGCTTTTCCATAGATTTTTTCGTCGTGTCATTCGGTGCGATCCCGACATTCCTCCACGCCTGCGGGTTATTCTTAACATCGGTTAACACCATCGGGAAATCGCTCTTCTCGATTATCTCATCGAAAATGATGCTCATCTCTGCGCCGCTTGTGCCGTAGGACATCGCAACCCCCCAGAGTCTCGCATAGACATTCATCACCTTCCGGCTCTCACCAATAAGATGATAGCGCACCGACTCAGCAAAAAAGAAAAAGATAAACGATAGGACCAAAAGCCCCACCACAAGTATCACTCTCGATGCAGTTGGAAAACCGAAGCGGCCAATCTGGTGTCTTTTTATGGGCTTAGCCATCGATTTTAGCCTGCCCGAAATACTTCACCAGAGGTTCAGGTAAAACAATCGAGCCGTCTCTTCTTTGAGCTGTCTCAAGCAGTGCAATCATAAGTCTCGGCGTTGCAACCCCTGAGCCGTTCAATGTGTGGACAAACTCAGGTTTTCCACCTCTTCTCCTAAAGCGGATACCAGAGCGTCTCGCCTGAAAATCCCCAAAGTTGCTGCAGGAGGAGACCTCAAGATACCTCTTCATTCCCGGTGCCCATACCTCGATATCATATGTCTTGGCGGAGGCGAACGAGAGCTCACCCGTGCATAACCTCACAACCCGATAGTGCAGACCGAGCAGCTGAAGAATCCTCTCAGCGTCGGCAACAAGCGACTCAAGCTCATCGCAGGAACGTCCTGGCACAACAAACTTAACCAGCTCTACCTTGTCAAATTGGTGAACTCGAATAAGCCCCTTCGTTTTCTTACCGTAGCTTCCGGCTTCCCTGCGAAAGCAGGGAGTATATCCACAAAAATACATAGGGAGGTCATCCTCATCGATTATCTCCTCGCGGAAGTAGTTCGTTATGGGCACCTCACCTGTTGGAATAAGGAATAGGTCGTCCTGCTCAACCCTGTACATATCCTCTTCGAGCTTGGGTAACTGTCCTGTACCCGTCATAGACGCCCTGTTGGACAGAAACGGTGGGAGTATCTCTGTATAGCCGTTCTCCGTGTGAGTATCGAGCATAAAATTGACAAGAGCCCTCTCAAGCCTTGCACCTGCACCCCTGTAAAGCGGGAAAAACGCTCCCGTTATCTTCGCTGCACGCCTCATATCGAACAGATTATGCATTGCGCCGATCTGAAGATGGTCTTTCGGCTCAAAGTCAAAATGGGGTTTTTCTCCCCACTCCCGGACAACAATATTGTCGTTTTCGTCTTTCCCCTCTTGCACAGAACCATCGGGGATATTCGGAACCTTGAGAAGAAGGGAGTTCAGTTCTTCCTCGACAACCTTTAGCTCATCGTTTTTGCTCTTCACCGCATCGGACAGCTTTCTTGCCTTTTCTCTCAACACACAGCCAGTCTCTTTATCCGAGGAGGCAAAAGCCTCTTTTATCCTCTGTGTTATCCTGTTCCTCTCCGCCCTGAGCGAGTCAACCTCGGAGACCAGCTCGCGCCTCCTCTCATCCAGCTCGAGGAGCCTGTCTATCGACACATCCTCCCCCTTCTGCTCGCAAGCCCATTTGACCTTATCGGGGTCCTCTCGTATGAATCTTATATCGAGCATATCACCCCTCACTTTGCTATCTTTAGCCTGTTCTCCGGTATGTAAAATCTAAACAGAACCTCTTTGTGCTTTGAATTTGGATAGAATTGAATGGAATGTTCACCCTCTGGCACCTTTACCGTATGGATCTCCGCCACAGAGACAATCTCCGCTCCCGTGAGGCTTGCCCTCTCCGATGGATGGGTTGTCACCGAGAGCTTCTTCTCGTCCCCGTTTATCCTGTATAGATAGTTATAGTTAAGTTTCCCGCGCATACCATCACCGTATATGACCCGCGTGTAAACCTTGAGCTTGAGCGGTCCTATGAGCTCCAGTTCCACAGGGCTCTCAGTGGCAGCAAGATAATATGAATACTGCTTTTCATTGACAACGAGCAGTTTCTCCTCTTTGAACCTTTGCGGGACAAACTCGATATAATCCTCTTTTTTCTTCTCACGCCTTACCCGTGCAATTCCGACAAACCGCCCCTTCGGAGAGACCTTTCCCTCAAATCTGCCCGAGGGAACAGAGATAGTGATAACCTCCGCCTTTGTGCAGGAATTCCCGTTGAATCTATACTTCGATTTCACATTCTTCACATCGACCTTTGCAAATAGATTACCTTCGATAGTTATCTCCATAGGGAAGGCTTTGCTATCATCGGTTGTGAGGGCACGGATATAGAATGTATAGTTCGCTGGACCGTGAAGGCTGAGAGTGAGCGGATGCTCCTTGTCGAAGGAGTAATATGTGGTTTTCTCCTTGTCGGAGAGCGTCCCTTTTCCTACATAAGATTTATACATCCCTGCCAGAAGCGGGGCGGCAAGAAGAAAAACCGCGATAACAAAAAGAGCCTTTTTCATCTCTACCTCCGATGGTGAGAAAGATACTTATTTTCCTATAATAGTCAAGCGTTTCTTGGTTCAGGTATTCCTTGTTCTAAACTGAGAGATTTGTCCTGAGGGGAAACATCTAATCAGGGCACGGAAGCGGAATAACGAATGTTCCAACCTCCCTATTTGATTAACACGATCCGTTTCACCAGTTGCTTGCCACCATCCATTCTCACCCGAACAATGTAGACGCCTGAGCCAAGAGGTTCGTTAGGTCGCCAAATATATTCACAGGCTCCAGAAGCAGCATCTGCACTCTCACTGAACCGTGCCACGCGCCGCCCGGCAATGTCGAAGATCTCCACACAGGAGGGCATAAGCTCCCTTCCCACAGAGATTCTAACCACCGAATTAAACGGGTTCGGATATGCCGCTACCCAAATACCCTCTGGCTCTACCCCAACATCCTTGACCGACGCACTCTCACGGAGGCTCACCCTGTAAAATGTGTAAACTACCGAGCCTGTCGATGACTCGCGCCAATCAAGCTTGAGAAAATACCTGCCTGCCTCAAGCCCCGAGGTGTTCCACACGGCAAGGGTATCATCCCGCACCTGATGGCTAATCCAGCCGGTGATGGGTACCCATTCGAGCGAATCGATATTGATAATCGTATCTATCGGGTAGCTCACATAATAAAGGCGATATGCATCGAAATCGAATACGGATGTTGGTGTGCGCTCGATATAAGCGTCACCGATGATTGCAACACTATCGCCGACTGCTGCTGTCGCTGGCGATCTTATACCTGCAACAACGGCAGCACCTTCATCAAACACTCGAATCGGATTCAATGTGAGCGTGCCAAGCAGCACAGCAAGCCCGGAATCGGCAACGACGAAATCCCTCCATACCGTGCAGAAACTGAGCGCCAGTATCCCACTGTTTCGGACCTTAACCGTGGTGGGTCTTACATCTGTGTTCGATACATAAACCTGCGAATGCCCCGCGGCAGTCAGCGGCCCTCCTGTACCATCGTGAATCGAATTCGAAAGGTACGCCTCAGACGAGTCAAAGCATATAAACTCGCCAACGATAGAATTCTCAATCGTGATATTAGAGCTTGCGAACATCTGCATATGCCAGCAGGTGACGGTAGTGTTCACAAGATGGACAGTTCTGTCACTGATAGGCGCAAACCAGTCGCCATAATGTGTGCGGTTTACCAGCCCAGAAATCGTGTCGCACACATCACGGGTGAATCTTACCAATATGTCGCACTGGCTGTTCTCTACTGTCAACTCGGAAAATGAGGCACAGCTCGGATTGAATGTGCAGTATGTGCTATCAATAATAAAAGTGTAGCCTGTCCCCGACACAAAAGGTGACGAGGGCGTTACCTCCCAGTGCTCGACAAACTCGAATGTATCCGTGGCGAAATCCATATCAACCAATGTCGATTCAGGTATCTGAATATGTATTACAGCATATTCAACGTTCGAGAAATGAACCACAGAGGAATCACGAGCAGAATATTCACCACCGCCGGTAACATTTATGTAGTTCACTCTGGCATTCTGAGAGTAAAGTGCCGTAGTACCCGTATAATTACTATTCTCAACATAAAGTGATGAATTATCCTTAATGAATGTGTATCCTGGGTATCCGCCGTAGTCGAATTCGCTGCCGATTATCCGTATCTCGGCGCTGTCGAGAGATGCCAGAGAGAACTGCCATTCGTATGCGGACACAAGCCGAACCTCGGAGGAATCTATTACTATCTTCCCGTTCTGGGTAGCTATCAGGTTTCCGTAAACCCGCACGGAGGAATTCCGGACTATGAGAACGCCGCTTTGAAGTACAAGGATGTCACAGCCAAAATAACAAGATGTGTCTGCGACCGTGAGTGTCTCGTTGGGATCGGTATAACCGACATAGAGGATAGAGTCAAAGCTTGCATCCCTATCTGCGGAACGGAAGCCCAAATCAGTTGAACCGACAGGTGTCAGGAAAATTGCTGTATCCCCTGCCTCGAGCATCTGGCTAAATAACTTGGAGGTGTTATCGTTTATTTTGTCGAAACTGGCAAAGCTCTCGGAAAAAACGAAAGAAATAACTGCTGCAACCACTATTGCTATGTTCCGCACTTTACACACCCCCTTACCTCAAATAAACTACCCGTCTTACCATTACTCCTCCGTCCTTAGGGGTTACCTTCACAAAGTAGACACCGGATGTGCAGGAAGAGGAAGGTGTCCAAGCATACCTATACCTCTTTCCGTCTCCTTCTTCGGGTGAACATGCAAACAACTTGCACACATAACCCCCTCTCATATCGTATATCTCTACCTCCGCTCCTGCAGGCGCGGTTATAACACAAGACGAATTGAAAGGATTGGGATAAACAGATATATCAATCTCTGATGGCAATTTCGCAGTCTCATTCTCTGAAACTTCGGTTGTTTCGGTCGCAAACCTCGTGAACTCTCCGACTCCCCAAGCATCATCAACATGTATAGTATCCCCATAGAGAGTAACTGTGCCCGTCCAGATAATAAACGCACGTCCCCAATCGCGAAAGGCGGTAGTATCCCACCATACGCCAGAACATATCTCCCAATCATTGGGATAGAAGATGAAAACATCTCCTGTCAGATTAACCTCCCCACCAGGATATGTACCTGTTAAGTAGTGTTCATCGGGCTGCATCCCTCCATTGTCATCATAGAAAAACTCATCAAATGAGAAATCCATTCCCCTGGCGTGGAAGTTGAGCCTACCCTGATGCTGAAACGGAACAGGAGACTCAATGGGCGACGGATTCACCGAGCGGGTAACCATAATGTCAAATTCTGGATGAAATATTCCAAAACAAGAGAACGACAGCGGTGCTCCTGCCGCTCTCCATGCTGATTCCGAATAATACACCCTATGATACGCCCTATCCCACAAAAAGTTCCCCTCAAATGTCCAACTCCCTACTTCTGGAACAACAATCCTTCCTTCGCAAGTCCCAAGCTCCCAGAAACCTCCCCAGATATCTATATCTTCTACATTGAAAACGGCTCCGTGAACAATGTAAGGTCCTTCAACCTTTCCCATCCAAAACGGGACAGACCTTGGGTGACAGCGGATCTCGACAGTATCACCATCTCCAGATGTAGGTCTCACCATATATATCCACTCCCTATCTGCCTCGTTAAAAGACATAGAGGCGATACATTCCCCTCCACCAGCATACCTTCCAAACTCGTAAACCGTTGGATAAGGGAAAAGACTATCCCCATCATCATAATACATAGGCGAAGCAACTCCATATAGATGCTCCCAGCCGGAGCGGCTACTTAGGAAGACCCGCTGGGTGTGAGAGCCATAAAGCGGAAGTCTCTCCTGGAGGATAATAGTATCACCCTCCGAAGTAGTCCCCATTGCCACCAAGATAAAGCAACTAAGCCTCCACTGTGGGGCGTCCGGCGGATAAATCAATCGGTGACCTGTTGTCTCAGCAAGCTCTATACCCAGCGGCACAAAGTCATGAAGCGTGACATAGTCCCTAATTGATGAGTTGCTCGCCGTAAGGGGCCAAGGAGCCTGACCCCAACCAGCACTCAACATCGTCGCCACAAATACAAAGACAAGAACACACCGTAGCATAATATACCTCCCTTGTAGCCTAACTGGTTTAAAGCATCACTTTATCAGTACCACCTTTTTCTCCACCACTTCTCCATCCCCAACCATCACCCTCACTACATAAACCCCAGAGGGGATCGATTCGCTGGGGGACCAGATATACTTTTCTCTCATCCTTTGCCTCTTCCTACCCTTAGGAGGAGGTAGTTCGCAGGCAACACTTCCACGCAAATCATATATCTTCACCCTCGCACCAGCAGGAACGACTATAACACACGACGAATTGAACGGATTCGGGTAAACAGATATAGAGGATCTATCAGGCAACTCCAACCCCCTATCAGAAACCTCTGTTGCATCCACAAGATCAAGAATAACAACATTATAGTAGTCAAGCCTCGGAACCGTAAGCGCGACAACACTATCTGAGTAATCAAAAGCCGGATAAACTGTGTCGGAAAAATCCGGCGAGATGATCATAACGGAACAGCAACTGTCTCTGACCGGAACCGTTACTGAAATACTCTCCTGCGGAAGCATCATGTGGCTTACTGTGTCCCAATTATGATTTATGATATGCAAGTATGCTCTTACACCGTCAGCTCCGTATGTATATGCAATCGCTACCTTCGATTCATTCGCATAACTTGGTGCGATAGTGTCGCCGTTATAAGGCACAAAACCATTTACCGTAACGAGGGATTCATCCGGGCTGATAAAGATGTTTCTATAGATTTCAGGACCATATCTATTGATGAAATCAGTTATAGGTTTAACAATATCCCCAACAGAAGTGCCGTCAGAGAGGCTATCAAGCCAGATATAATATCCTTCATTTCCGGTAAGCGGGACGGCGAACCTCAATCCCGAAGCGTAGGCTTCTGCCATATATGTTCGCAAGTATGCCGCACGCTCATCGGCTGGCTCGTCTTTGCCACCAAGATGATAAAACGGGAACCCCGTATGCCCAAAATCGAGAAACGCTACCATCGGAAGTTCTCTTCCTACATATTCAATGCTGTTTTTTAGCAGCCATCTATAACTATTAACAAGAACCCTTCGTGCATCAAGATGTGTTTTTTGCGAATCTGAGACAGAAGGAGCAGGATATGATGGGGGTTTGCTAATATTAAAAACAAAATAATCCACAGCAGAATCCGGACGATAGTATGAGCCATTATGTGTCAAATATACATTTCTACCAACAGACGATGCATAAGTCCGAATGCTGTCAACCAGCGGTTTCCAGAATAATTCCTTGGTGCGGTAATTAGAAAACGAGGCATCATAAAGATCCTCTATTTCATCGAGAAGGGATGGCAAATATGAAAATACTATCTTCCTATATTTAGAGGGGAACCAAATCAAATAGAACGGGTTGCAGGGATTAAGCGCATTTGCTACAGT
>JAGGUN010000026.1 GCA_021158465.1 bacterium | reverse complement strand
AATTGCGTATCACTATATAAAGAAATCGGTAGTTCTCCCCTACCCGCCATACTTCTATACAATCGAGCCGACAAATATCTGCAACTTCGCCTGCTCATTCTGCCCGCAGTCCGACCCGAAGCACAAATTCGAGAGAGAGCAGGGGTACCTCTCCGTCGAGAATTACAAACTATTCCTGAAGAAAAGAAATGCGTTATCTCCAGGCAATAGGAATTCTTCTCTGACACTCGACGGCGAGCCGCTCCTGAACCCGAATTTTGTCGAGCTTGTCGCTATCACAAACGAGTTCGGGCTTACCCCACGATTCTCCTCAAACGCAAGATTACTCTACCCCCGTGTAATCGATGAGCTTGTGAAGGCAGGTGGATTCTCTATATCGGTCGACTTCGCAGCGAAAAAGGAGATATTCGAGCAGATCCGAGGAAAAAAGGGCGACTTTGAGCCCGTGTACGAAAACCTGAAATACCTCGTCGAAGTGGCAAGAAAAAATCCAAAGGTCAAGGTCGAAATAGTCGACATCTCAACATTCGCAGGCACAGAAGAGAAATCCTCCCTCCGGGAGATGCGCTCACTATTCCCAGAACATCTTACACGAAATATAAAATTTTATACACGAGAGTTCCACAATTTCACAGGACATCTCAATTTCGAGAAAGGAAAAAGATACCGTCTCTGCCCATACCCATGGACAATGCTCGCTGTCACCTGGGACGGCAACGCCGTTGCCTGCTGCCGAGATACATCGGCAAGAACTATACTGGGAAATGTCTTCGAGGATGAGATTATGAACATATGGAACGGTGAAAGATACCAACAAATGAGACTCGCTCTCATCGAACAAAGGACACAAGATGTCGCCGCCTGCCGAAGCTGCGACCTGCCCTACTCACCCGATAACAAGCGCTGGAACCCGATGTATATCATAAAATCAATCCTATCGAGATAATAAACTGCAATTGGCAGACTGTCCCAGCTATTTCATTCTCTCACAGGTGTAAAAAAATTGACTTTTTAGTATTTATATGTTATTTTTCTATACGGTAAAAGGCAAAGATAAAATAGTTAAAACATTCATTATTATCGAGGAGGTTAAGATGTCAAAGAACATTTCCTTACCGGTGCTACTGTTGCTATTCTTCGCCTGTCTATGCATTCCTGCAACGGGACAGGATGTAACCTACACTATTCCCGGGCTTTACGATGCACTGCCCGAGCTTGCCGACGGAGATACCGTCTCTGTTATAGGGTATTATACTACGCCAGAGGAGCAGTTGCTCTTCGATTTTTACGACGATTATCTTTCCACCGAATATCCCCCACCGTTTTCGGTGATCTTCGTGCTTGACCCTCCGCCACCCGATAGTGCCTGGTATGGAGGTGGCATCATCGTGAGAGGCATCCTCAGCAGGCGAACGGACCCCGACCCAATCTATCCTGATGACACACTCGAGATACTTATTGAGCCGCTGGATTACGAGATAATGTTCCCGTCTATGTTCCCCGATACAGGCGGTAGCAAAGGAGAAGCACCCCGGAAGGATAGAGAAGAAGATGGCAAAGGGTTGCTCGATGAAGAGTGTGACCCCTGCAAGTTTGCTGTTGCAATTGTGGCAAAGAACTCCGGCAGAGGGAGAAGAGAAGCTTTTGAAAACGATATCAAGAACTTCTACGAATACAAGGACTCAGCAGGATATTGTAAGGAAAATGTATTTGTTCTCTACGACGATGGTACTCGTAACCCTGACCCGGCAAACATTCCCGATTCGATGGTGCAGGCTGCTACGATGTCGAATATAAGGGCAGTTCACGATTCTATTGCGGCAAGAATTGCCCGGGATTGCGGGGATACAACCGCAACTTTTCAGAAGTTTGTGGGAAACCACGGCAGTCCAGGCGGTGCCATCCGTTTGCGTGACGGCGACACGCTTACAGCTGATTCGCTGAAAGAGATGCAGCAGGCAATCATCGACTCCTGTTGCGACGAGATATACGATGAGTTCAACCAATGTTATGGTGGCAGCACAGCTGTCGGCGTCTCGGGTCTCGACCCAAAGGGCAAGGCGAGGATCCATATCAGCTCATCCTCGGGCACAACCGGCCGTTCATGGTCACCAACCAGCGGAGATGAATGGCTCAAGGAGAAACTCGCTCTGCTGATGGCTGATTCCTCGTATGAAGGGGCTGTCAGGGGAGCAAAGCAAAACTATGAGAATTATCTAAGGAGAAGAATCAGGCAGATTGAAGAAAATATAGACTCGGTTAGAGCCTGGCTCGAGCGCCATCCACCCGGAACGGTCGATTCGGTTAGACGCGAGAAATGGGTCAGAGATACCGTAAAATGGCGGGAGTCCGTGAATAGGAGAAGAAACGCCATCGGCAAGGGAATATGTAAAACAATCATTCCTACCATAGGCTTCTGCGATTCCGTACGAATATATGTCCCACCCGGCGGGCAGGTAGAGATAAAGTTTGAGGGTAATTCCTCCAGCTGCGGGAATGTCACCATCTATGAGGTCAACAGTGATGGCTCACACAGGGAAGTCGGTAGCTGGAACTGGAATATACCCGGCTCCATCGGCTATACTGAGGGGAATAATGTCCGGTATCTAAACGCCGACAGCTCATCCACAGGACATTTCATAATACACAACGAGGACAGCACATTCACTATGAGAGTTACACAATGTTATACTCAGGAGCACCCACAATCACGGCTGATAAACTACGATTTCGTTGGACCTTCTTACGGTTTCAACGATGGCAATGGAGAGGAATTCGGGGAGATAGTCGAATCTCCCTGGACTGTCTTTCACGACACACTTGGCATCGAGCTGACCGAACTCCCAAGATTTATGGGAGAAGGTATAGGAGTCACAGACCTCAATGTCGGCTTCTACTATGAGCCAAACCTATCCTGGGAGGATATCTACCTTAACCTCGACATCGCTGAGGTTATAAACCCCGGTGAACTGTATATAGCGATGGAGGGTGCAGAATTCCCCTGGCACTATTTAGACATATACGAGCCAGGAGTTTATCAGGTCCATCTCGGTGCCTATATGATGTGGGAAATGGAGGAAAGCCCGGAGATGCTCGATGTCGGTTCAATATACTTCTCCACCTCTGGCTCTCCCCTGGCGTTTGAGTTCGACGCCTGGGGAATAAGGAGCAGTTTCAACTGGTATGAGGTCAGTGTGGATGAACCGACAAGGAAAATCCCCGACAGGTTTAAGCTCTTCGCCAACTTCCCGAACCCGTTCAACTCAAGCACCAATATCTCGTTCGCTCTCCCCGATGAGTCGAAGGTTACGCTCGATGTGTTCAACATACTCGGCGAGAAAATCGAAACAGTTGTCGAGAATGAGAATTTCCCCGCCGGCTATCATCTTGTCAAATTTAATGCAGACAATCTGCCAACCGGCGTATATCTGTATGAGATAAAGACCGATTTCGGCACGAAAAAGAGGAAGATGCTTCTGTTGAAGTAGCCTCATACGAAAATCTTTTACGGGGATGTCTGCGGGAAACTGTGGGCATCCCTTTATCTCTTCCCAAAGAGAAAAACCTCTTGCAAACAGCCAAAAAATGTGTATCTAATCTACCCAACCATGAAAACATATCTCGAATGCATACCTTGTTTTGCTCGTCAGGCGGTTGAGGCTGTCCAGCTCGCCACACCCTGCGAGGAAAAGCAAGTAGAATTCATCCAGAAGCTGCTTGAGGAAATATCCCAATTTGACCTTTCGCTTCCACCTCCACACATCGGGCAGAAGATTCACCGACTTATAAAGGAAACAACAGGAAACACCGATCCATATCAAAAGATAAAGGAAAGGATAAACAGGGAGGCTCTGGCTCTCTTGCCCCATCTGAGGCAGAAAATAAAAGAATCCGATGACCCGTTCGAGATGGCTGTTCGCTACTCCATTGCCGGAAATATAATGGATTCCGCCGCCAAGGGCGCAATCGGCACAGAGGAGATCGAAAGAGATATCCTCGATGCAACCTCACCACCACTCGATAAAGAGGAGGTAGCACACCTCAAGGAGGAGATAACAAAAGCAAAAAGCATCCTCTTTCTCGGTGATAACGCAGGAGAGATTGTCCTCGACAGACTGCTTATCGAGAAGATGCCGCGGGAGAAAATAACATATGTGGTGAGAGGTGCACCCACCATAAACGATGCAACATTCGAAGATGCAAGAGCATCAGGAATAACAGAACTTGCTACCGTCATCGACAACGGCTCGGATGCACCAGGGACAATACTTGGTGATTGCTCAGAAGATTTCCAAAGGCGCTTCTGGAGATCAGACCTCATCATCTCAAAGGGACAGGGAAATTACGAATCTTTAAGCGATGTCAGACACAACATCTTCTTCCTGTTCAAGGTAAAATGCCATGTGGTCGAAAAAGAGATCGGGCTACCTGTCGGCAGTCTCGTCGTCAAAGGACAAAAATACAAAACAAAGGGGGAAAAGTGAAGATAGCAGTGACATCGACAGGACCGAACCTCGACGACCTGATTGATGAGAGGTTCGCAAGGGCTAACTATTTCATCTTCGTGGACACAGAGAATATGGAGTTCAAGGCTGTTAAAAATGAGCACGCTCAGGGAACCCACGGTGTAGGTCCACAAGCAGCACAGATGCTTATAAGCGAGAATGTGGAAGCCCTTATCACCGGCAACATCGGACCAAACGCAGCCAGGGCTATAGATGCGGCAAACATCAAGGTAGTAATGCCACGAGAGAGAAAAACCGTGAGAGAAGCAATCGAGGATTTCAAAAAAGGTCAAGAATGAAGATAGCGGTGGCAAGCGGCAAGGGCGGAACAGGCAAAACAACAGTCGCTACAGGGCTCGCATATATCATCTCAGAGAAAGGGATACCCGTTAACTATCTTGACTGCGATGTCGAGGAACCAGATGGGCATATCTTCCTCAAGCCGGAGATTGAAACAGAGAAGCCTGTCGGTGTCCTTGTTCCAAAGGTCAACCTCGACAAATGCAAAAACAGAAAACGGTGTGGAGAGGTCTGCCAGTATGGGGCAATCGTCAATACGGAAAAGACTGCTCTCATATTCCCAGAACTCTGCCATTCCTGCGGTGGATGCTCGCTCGCCTGCCCAGAGAACGCTATTACGGAGGTTATGAGGGAAACAGGAACAATAAGGGAAGGGAAATCTGGTAGGATAGGATTCATCGAAGGAAGAATGAATATCGGTGAGGTCAGGGCAATCCCAGTGATAAAAGAGGTGAAGAAAAGATGCCCCGCTGACGGAATAACCGTTATAGATGCCCCGCCAGGAACATCATGCCCTATGGTAGAAACCGTCAGAGGAACAGACTTTGCCATACTCGTCACCGAACCAACACCGTTCGGACTGAACGACCTAAAACTCGCCATCAGCGTGATAAGACAGCTTTCCCTCCCTTTCGGCGTGGTTATAAACAGATACCAGCGTGGATTCCCCGAGGTTGAAGACTTTCTATCAAGCGAGAAGATCCCGATCCTCTCCAGGATACCCCTCGACAGAAGAATAGCCATAGCATACTCACATGGAAGGCTCATCCCGCAAGCAGTCCCCGAGATAAAGAGAAACTTCTCTGAAATATTCTACAAGGTAAAGGAAATCATAGATGAAGGAGTTAGTGGTAGTAAGCGGTAAAGGCGGAACTGGCAAAACAAGCATCACAGCAGCATTTGCTACCATCGCGAAGGGAGCCGTTATCGCTGACTGCGATGTCGATGCACCAGATATTCCACTGATACTTGAGCCCAGCATCAGGTCAAGAGAAGATTTCAGTGGAGGGAAAAAGGCAAAGATTATACCGGAGAACTGCACCGCTTGCGGGATATGCCAATCCATCTGCCGGTTCGACGCCATATCCATCGACAAAAGCAACGGGAAGTACCGAGTTGACCCTACACTCTGCGACAGCTGTGGAGTCTGTGTGTGGAACTGCCCCGAGAACGCAATCGAGTTTAATCCTGTCATAAACGGGGAGCTCTTTGTCTCCGAGACAAGAGTTGGCTATATGGTGCATGCACACCTGGGCATAGCAGAGGAGAACTCCGGTAAACTCGTCACACTCATAAGGGAAAAAGCAAAAAAGATCGCCAAAGAAAATGGGAAGGAGCTTGTGATAATCGATGGTCCTCCCGGCATCGGCTGCCCAGTCATCGCATCAATGAGTAACGCAACACTCGCCCTTGCGGTCACAGAACCGACCACCTCCGGTGAGTTTGACCTCGTCCGCATAATCGAGCTGACAAAAAATATGTCCGTTCCAGCTGTCGTAGTCATCAACAAATGGGATATAAATAAAGAAGTAACAGAAAACATTGAGAAAACCCTCAAGAAACTCAATGTCCCACTAATAGGGAAAATACCATACGACCGAGCCTTCACCGAGGCGCAGATACACAAAAAAAGCATCATCGAATTCGCAGAATCGACAACAACCAAGACAATAAAAAACCTCTGGAAGATTGTGAGAGAGAAAATCGAAATTGAGAATTGACAAATGCGAATTTTATCATATATTGTCGACTATTAAAAAATGAAATTTACAATATTACATATAAACGGCATTCCCGGCTACATCACCAACAGCTGGTTCGTTATGGCAGTGATAATCGCTGTTTCTTACCTTGCCACAAGACACCTATCGATTATCCCCGGCAGTCTGCAGAATTTCATCGAATATGTTCTCGAGTCTATCGAGAATCTGCTTCTGTCCTTCTCAAGCAATGGACCCAGGTTCCTGCCGTTGCTCGGCACACTCGGGATATTTATCCTGCTCTCAAACCTCATAGGGCTTGTTCCAGGATTCATCTCACCGACATCCTCACTCAACACAACTGTTGCCCTGGCTCTCGTCGTCTTTTTCTCGACACATTTTGTCGGTTTCAAAGAGCTTGGAGTTAGCTATCTCAAGCAGTTCACGGGGAACAACATATTCCTCGCCCCAATCCTTCTGCCGATACACATAGTCAGCGAGATAGCAAGACCGCTCTCACTCTCTGTCAGGCTGTTCGGAAATATAATGGGGGAAGATAAGACACTTGCAATGCTGTATTTCCTTGTCAGCCTGATCGTGATTGCTATGAAGAAGGTGCTGCTTCTGAAGGTATACCCGGTATTTATCGTTGGATTCGTGACAGTATTCCTTATCAGACGGTTTGGAAAACTCTCGCCAAAATACAAAGGGTTGACAAAACTTCTGCTTGTGACACTTGGCGTCTTCTCCCTCGCCCCACTCGGCGCACCACTGCCGGTAATGTTTCTGGCGATATTCACAAGCATCATCCAGACATTCATCTTCGTGCTACTCGCCACACTCTATATCTGCGGCGCGATGGAGGAGCTACCCGAAAGAAAATAGGAGAAAACAATGGAAAGATTTCTCGACATGTTCGTTGCCTTCAGGATAAAGCCAGACCTGGCAAGCAGTACAAAAGAGGGTGTCATAGAAGAGCTTATCGATATCCTGTTCGATGCTTGTATCATAGACATGGAGAAGCGGAAAGCGATACTTGAGGCAGTGCTTGAACGGGAGATGATAGTTAGCACTGGAATAGGGAACGGACTTGCCATACCACACTGCCACTATGAAAATATAGAAGGCCCCATCGGTAGCTTCGGCAGGATAAAGGAAGGTGTTGAATTCGACTCCCTCGACGGCGAGCCAGCATACCTATTCTTCCTTGTGGTCACACCGAAGAAGGACTCCGAAGCCCATATAAAGATACTCTCCTCCATCTCTGAGGCAATCGGAAGCGGAGACTTCTACCAAAAACTGCTCGAGGCTGAGACCGAAGAGAAGATAAAAGGCGTGTTAAACTCGATTCCGATAGTAACAAAGGTGGAGCGATAAAGATGACAGGGCTTGAGACATTCTTACTCGTATGTGTGGTAACAGCAGGCTTTGCACTGTCCGCCGCTGCAATCGGTGGCGCCTTCAGTATGGGGAAAAGCGTCTCCAAGGCACTCGAAAGCATTGCCCGCCAGCCAGAGGCTGGAAACAGTATACGAACCAACCTAATTATCGGTCTGGCAATGATAGAATCATTGGTCATATATGTCCTTGTCATCGCTCTCATCATCCTGTATGCCAACCCGTTCATAAAGTACTTCGTGCACTAAAACACGCCCTGGAGAGTGAATGGAACAGATAACACTCACAGGAATAATAGTCCAGATTATAAACTTCCTTGTCCTCGTTGGCATTCTGACATACCTCCTGTACAAACCAGTGAAACGCATCCTGAACGAACGACGAAAAAAGATTGAATCTACCCTCAAGGAAATCGAAATCGAAAGGGAAAAACTCGAGAAAGAAAGAAAAGAGGCAGAAAGAAACCTTCAGGAAATATACAAGAAGGCAGAAGAGATCATCAAGAAGGCAGAGCTCGATGCAGAAGCCGAGCGGACAAAAATAATAAGGGAAGCAAGAAGGGAATCCCAGCAGATTATCGAAAACGCCCGAAAGGAAGGGGAGGAACTCAAAAAAAGATTTATCCTCGAGCTAAAGGATGAGATAGTGAGCCTCGCCATCACAATCGCCTCAAATATACTCGGAGAAAGCGTCAAGCCAAAGCTTCAAGAAAGGATGCTCAACGAGTTTGTGAACCTCGTGAAGAGCGAGCATAGCAAATGAAGGTTATCTCAATCGAGACCCCGTTCCCGCTGACAGACGAACAGAAAAAAATGATAAAAAGGGAACTGTTCCCTGTTCTTGGTAAGTTCGAGATACACACCGTACTGAACAGTCGACTTGCAGGCGGAATAGTGGCAAGGATAGGCTACAAGATATACGACGCAAGCTTCAAGCGGAAACTGAACAACATAAAGTCCCAGCTTCTCTCGGAGGAGCTTTACATATCAGACGATGTAGACCCAACGAAGGCACTAAGGAGCTTCATCTCAACGGCAAAAAACAGCATCACCTCCGGGACAACTGTTATCGAGAAACGTGAGCTCGGAGAAGTGGTATCTGTCGGCGACGGAGTCGCATGGCTCAAGGGATTGGAACACCTTAAAAGCGGCGAACTCGTCCGGTTCGGCACAGGACACCTCGGAATGGCGTTCTCTCTGGACAAAGAGAAAATAGGAACAATGATATTCTCCCAGGAAAGCATCGTCAAGGAGGGCGACTGGGTAGATGCCCTCGGAATACCAGCCTCGGTTCCCGTAGGAGAGGAACTGCTCGGAAGGGTCATAAACCCACTGGGCGCACCCGTCGATGGAAAGGGACCGATAAACGCAAAACAGCGCCGCCCAATAGAGATGAAAGCACCTGGTATAGTAGACAGAGAGCCAGTGTCGGTGCCACTCGAAACAGGAATAAAGGTTATAGATGCCCTCATACCCATCGGAAGAGGACAGCGCGAGCTTATAATCGGCGATAGAAACACAGGAAAAACTGCCATAGCAATAGACACCATAATAAACCAGAAGGGCAAAGGCGTCATTTGCGTATACGCTGCCATCGGACAGAAATCATCAAGCATCGCAAGAACGCTGAAAAAACTGCGCGAACTTGGAGCCAGCGACTACACAGTCGTCGTTGCGGCACCAGCATACGCACCCGCCGCCGTCAAATACATCAGTGCATACGTAGCCTGCACCATAGCCGAATACTTTATGTACCGCGGGCAGGACACACTCGTTGTCTACGACGACCTAACAAAACACGCCAGAGCATACAGAGAGATATCCCTACTGGTCAAGCACCCCCCAGGAAGGGAAGCCTATCCAGGCGACATCTTCTACATCCACTCGCGACTGCTCGAACGCTCAGCTCGCCTATCACGGGAAAAAGGCGGAGGCTCAATGACCGCACTCCCGATCGTCGAAGCACTCGCCGGCGATATCACCGGGTACATCCCAACAAACCTCATCTCCATCACCGACGGACAGATATACCTTGAACGAGAGCTCTTCCTCTCCGGTATCCGCCCAGCAGTCAACATAGGACTGTCGGTCTCGAGAGTCGGTGGGAACGCCCAGTGCCCTGCTATGAAAGAATTAGGCGTACCACTAAGACTCTTTCTCGCACAATATAGAGAACTCGCCTCCTTCGCTCAGCTCGGCGTCGAGCTCGACCCCGAAACACGCTCTCGACTCATACGGGGAGAACACCTGCTCGAACTTATGAAGCAAAAACAGTTCTCCCCTATGCCGATGCACGAGGAGATTATATCCATCTACCTCGGAACAAAAGGATACTTTGACAAGTTCCCGCTGTCCGAGGTGGCAACACGGGAAAAACAGATCATCTCAAAGATCAAAAGCATAGCCCCAAAGCTCGTCAACTACATAGCCGAAAAGCAAACACTCGATAGAACAATAACAGAGAAAATCGACCAGATAGCGGCATCTAAATGAGAACGAGCAGCATAATCATCCTTATTATACTCTTTAGCTCCACAGCAAAGGCAGAACTCACGACAAGAATAGGGCTCGGATACGATAATATAACCCAAAGATACCGTTTAATTGAAGCTGATACTACCGAAATTGACAACGAGTTGAAGCTATTCCTTTATAATTCACTTGATATAAATGATGACAACAACACATATAACATAGAGTTAAACGGATATGCAGGAACCGAGGCGACGCATCTCTCCTTACAGGGTGAAGCAAGGCTTGGAAAGAGTATTCGGCTGTATGAGAAACTATACGGGAAAGCACATTACGAGAAGCGCAATAAAGATTATGTAAAAAGCTACCTCAAGGGAAGCTGGAAACATTCTCTAACCAACAGCTGGACGACAGAGCTTAGCGGGTATCTAACAAGCAGATTTTATACAGGCGCCAGCCCTCCGGGAAACGATTATCATATGCTCCATCTGGAAGGGGAGCTGAGAAATTACCTCTTCTTCGACAGAGACATATCTCTCTCTGTGCAAACAACGGGTTACATTGTACCAGATTCTGTTGACCTATGTTACTCTGAAGCAGGAACAGAGCTCTTATTCGAGAAACAGCTCCTTTCAGGTTACAGGTTATCCGGAGAGGATGAGCTTATCTACAAGGATTACAAAGGTGAGATAAATCCGAGCTCCTGGAAGAACACGGTTTCGCTCGAGGTGGAGTATTCACCCAACTTTAACATCTCGCTCCCCGCGAGATTCGATTACACAGTCTTGAAAACGGAGTATGAGAACTTCGTTTGGTTCGACTACAGAGACATAAAGGGAGGCGCTGGCATCTCATATATAACGGAGAAATACTCTGTTGGTGCAGTTCCCTCGTTTGAGCATCACAGTGCAGACACGCTCTACGATGGCGAGAACTGGACGGATGTAAGATGCGACATAACCGGAACAATAAGCTCTCCACAATGGCTCTGGCTTGACGCCACTGTCTCGCCAGGATACAGGTTCTTCAGGAAACTTGGCGAATTTTCTATATATTCGGATTACTTCTTCACTGAGCTATCACTTCTGGGTAGTATTCGTTTCTCCGAAAGGTGCAAGCTGGACGCCATCTTCTCCTACAGCCCGGAGTGGCACAAGACTACAGAGGATAACTTCATCTCGACATATCTATCCTTGAAGGTGCTCTATGAGTTCTGACATCTCGGCGATAACAGGCGGTAAGATTTATACAATGAAACATCCGGGTGATTTTCTATCCAAGGTATATATAAAGAACGGGAGGATAAGCGAGACGCCAGGAGATGGTGATACCCTTGATATCACCGGCAAGATTGCTCTACCTGCATTCGAGGATACGCACACGCATTTCTTTGGAACTGGGCTTTCCCTTACCCAACTCGATATATCGGAACTTACCAGCTTGTCTGATATAAAGGATGCAATCGCCGAGATGGTAAAAAACAGACCGAAGGGTCGGATAATAGGGATATTCGGATACGCCCCTGAGAACATCGAAGGGGAAGAGCTATCCGGGGAGGTTCTTGATAGCATCTCAATAGATACCCCGATATTTGTCCGTCGGAAGGATGGACACTCATCATTTGGAAACAGTGCGTTCATCAGGCTTCTGCTTGAAGAAACAGATATCAAACCTGACGATGTGGTTGGTGGGTTCATACCCGAGAGGGCTCACACAATAGCCGACAGGTTTTTCTCGTCGCGGATAACCCGTGAGGAGCTTATCGAAGCAGCAGCCAAGGTTGAGAAGATAGCCCTTTCCAACGGGTGTCTTACCCTGCATTCTTATGTCCCGAAGAAATGGTGGCTAAAGCTCCTGCTGGAGATTGCTCCATCGCTCAAGATTCGCGTTGTTCCATATCCTGAGATAGAAGATATAGAGTTTGCAACTTCCCTCGGTCTCGGTCGAGTAGGTGGGTGCATTCTGCTTGACGGGTCGTTCGGCTCGCACACTGCAGCCTTATTCGAACCATATGCAGACGATCCCAACAACCTCGGTATCCTGTATAAGACCGATGAGGAGGTCGCCTCCTTCTTTACAGAGGCACAAGAAAAAGGGGTTCAAGTGGCACTGCACGCAATAGGAGACAGAGCCGTTGAGCAGTTTATACAAGGAGCGGAGGAAGCCTGTCTACGGCTCGGTGAGCCGTTCCCGCACATCATCGAACACTGTGAGCTTATTCACCCAGAGCAGATAGAAAGGATGGCAAGAATCGGACTGCGAGCAGGTGTCCAGCCGACATTCGACCACCTCTGGGGAAAACCTGGCGGAATGTATGAGAAGAGGCTTGGAAAGAAAAGAAAAGAACTTCTTAACCCGTTCCGGGATATGCTTGATTCTGGAATACTTCTTGCCGGCGGCTCGGACTCCCCTATCACACCTATCAACCCACTACTCGGCATATATTCCGCTGTTCATCATAACAACCCCACACAGAGGATAAGCACCTTCGAGGCAACAAGCCTATTCACATCGAATGCGGCGAAGCTTGTCTTTCAGGGCGATGTACGCGGTACAGTCGAGGTTGGAAAGTATGCTGATTTCGTCATACTTGATTCCGACATACTCAACGGGGAGGATATACTATCAGCAAACCCTGTGATGGTCATTAGGGAGGGGAAGATTATCTTTTCTAATACTCAATCTTGAGGATTGTTGCCCGCAGAAGCACTCTGTTCTTCGGATGCGTCTTCTGGAGCTGCTCGTTGCTACACCAAATAGGGTCACAACCGCTACCTTCACGCTCGCAAACATCTCCACAGATTACTGTCGCTATCTCGTCCTCGCGGAGGGAAAACATCCGACGGACAAAAGAGGCTCTCCTCTCAGCCAGCTTTATATTATCAAACTCCCCTGCTGTCCCATCGAGGTAGGAGGCATAGCTCTGAAGTGTGATATCAACTCCCTTTTCTCTCGCTTCCTTTATCGCTGTTCTAACCGCATGCTCGGCATACTCCAAATCTGGACTGAAGTAAGCAAGAACATCCGACAAACCCCTCTTTTTTGTGGGTTCACCAAAGTTAAACAGTGCAACAAAATAGATGCTTTCCCTGGCGAAGAAATCGAGCGGGGACTCAGCTGCCCTAACCTGCTGATCATTCCTCAATACAGCCTTTATCCTGTACTGCCTTCCCAACTCAAGCCCCCTTCCATCCCAGAAGACACGATACGGCGATGAGTTGACCTTAACACCCCTTACCAGAACGGCGATCGTATCCTCATACTCATCAAGAATAAAAACATCCAGACTGCCACCGATCATCCCATCACCTCGTATATCGATATAGTAGAGCGAGTCAGCTGGGTCTGCCCCGTCGACAAGATACTCCGGAGCATAAAGCTCGCTCCGTGAACTCTTATCCGTCCTTATCTCCACACGCCTGTTCTCAAACCAGCTGATAGGGTCAGGACGAAGATTGTTGTTAATACCCTCAAACTCATCATACCCCGTTGCAAGCAATACCCTCGCCGGCTCGATGCCAAAGTTCTTCACAAGATACCTCTTTACCGACTTTGCTCGCATCCTCGCAAGGCTTTTGAGGCGATATTTCTCCACAGAAAGAACTCTCTTCTTTATCCGAGAAACATTCGCCCGCCATTCCGCTGGATTATCCTTGAATGAAACAGTGTCGAGGTTGAAACAGTCTGCATCGGATAGAATATCAGAATATCCGTAGAGGGTAACCTTTATCCTATCGTTGGCTGAAAGCCTCTCACCAAGCCTGTTGAGGTCCTCGATGTTATACTCATCCGATAATACGAGGGTATCTGCCCCCGGCGCAAAATACACCACAGGAACAAGCGGCTCCTGCGAAAGCGTAGCATCATACACAACAGGCTTCTGGGTAATGGAAAGCTCCCCAAGAGGTCTCTGAAAGAGAACAGGAAACGAGAAAAGATTGTTCTCCTCATCTGATTCAGGGATAGCCTCCCCAGCATCGATAACGAAGAACAGCGTATCCACATCCAAAAAGGTTGAATCGGGTAGAAAATCAACAGTAACCCTATTTGAGCGTTTCGAAAGAAAACCGCCAGGAAGCATGGTGGCAGCCACCGTATCCCCCCTGTCGGAGAAGAGAAGCAAGGAGACTGTCGTATCAATGGGGTAGTCGTTGGTGGAAGATATATCCAGATTGAGGGTAGCCACTCTATCGATGACGAGCGGTTCCTCACTCCCATCAACGGAGTTGACCATAAGATCAATACAATGCTCGACTCGCTTGACAACAAGAGGAACATAGTTATTCTTCAACCTCTTCTCATATACACGATTTGTATAGTCCACTCCGATGTAGACTCTCTTTCCCTCAACAAGGTCATACGGGACCCCGTGGAATGCAAAGCGATATCCCCCTTCGTTCAGGGAATCGATAGGAATTTCCATATTTGCCACAGGAGTAGAGCGGCGAGGGTCGGCGGTGTAAAGTCCAAGATAGACGAAGCCAGGGGTGTATATCTTACACCAGCCCCTTTTGACCGTTCCTGTGATATTGACAAGATCTGGCGGCTCACCGCAGCGGAACTCAACAACCGTTGGGTCAAGTTTGACGGATAAATCAGGATAATCGTATCTGGGTAGAGAATACTCGACCGATATCCTATGGTTTGTCAGTTCACCCGGCGCATCGAGAACCGGTATCTCAATAGAATACCCGAACCGTGAATTCATTAACCTAAATCCGAGTCCCATTGTCGCCCAGTGCTTCGAGTTAAGCCCACACATAAGGTCAAACCCGTTCTGAAGAGACCAGCTCAACCCAAGGTGCGGCGTGTATCCGCCGTCAGAGTAACCTACCTCAGCGGAGAAAAGCAAAGGTGACATATCAACCGCCATCCCCAGGCGAATACCGAGCGGAGGAAAAACGCCCTTACTACCGGAAAGGGAAGATGCCAGAAGGTTTCGAGCAGAAATGCCCAAACTCGCATGTCCGAATGTCAGCATCGCTCCAGCATCGAGGAAGGAACGCCAGGGTTCCTTCTCAGAGAGAAGCGGGTCAAACGGGTCTCGTGCATAATCAGGATTAAACTGCTCTCTACAAAACCTACAACGGAAACCAACATGCGCCCTCTTCTCTACCCTACCAAAGAAATCCTCATGGTTCAGGAAACTCACAGCTACAACGGGCGAAAATGTCGTCTTTGAGTATATATCCGAATTGAAGTAGCAAAACCCCAACCCCGCACCTATCCGCAAAGGCGCACCTTCCATCACACACCTTTTCCACGGCAGTATCATACCAAAGAAGCCGGAGTTAAGATTGTCCTCCGAGAGGTTAAAGAATAGGTTCTGATAACCAACGTAGAAAAGATACCCCTTCACAGTCGAGGCACCGGCAGGATTGTAGAAGAACGAGGTCCCACCATCGGAGATAGCTGTATAAGCAGCACCCATACCACTCGGATAGGCAACATCCGTTACATCACTTGCTACCGCCGCCGAGAAGAAGAAGATAATAGCTAAAATTGTGACCAGATATTTCATCTCTCTGCTGTTAATGTTCTTATCTCCAGAGACTGGTAAACGGTAAAATCCTTTAATATCCTGTTGATAGTCTCTATCTGACTTGTTGATGCAGCAAACCTTCTAAAATCAGACAGTGGGGAGGAACGGAGTGCTAAAAGGAGCCTCCTTATCCCTTCATCCATTTTGATAAGCTCCGAGAGGTTTCCAGCGCAATCTCCGCATACTATCCCACCAGATAGAGGTGAGAAGAAAATCTTATGAAGGTTCTCCTTTTTGTGGCAGACAATACATTCAGAAAACTGAGGCTGGTACCCTGCTATGGTCAGCATCTTCAAGTAATACGAGGCTCTCAGAAGCTCGAACTTCCTCGCACTTTCACCGGAGTCGAGAATCGTTAGATATTCGAGAAGGTACCTGTATCCTTCTCTGCTTGCCTCCTCCGGCGGGAAAAGTTTATCAACTACCTCAATCCCAAAAACAGCATAATTGTATGCCTCGAGGTCCTTCACAAGACCAGGGAAGTCACTCACCAAGGTTGCCTGGCTGCCAAGGTAAAGATTTGCACCTTCCTTATCGTAGAAGACCACCTCCACAAGATTGAAGAAGTCAAATATAGCAGAAAGCTGGCTTTTGGGTCTCCTTGCCCCCTTTAACATAAGACCTATTTTACCGCGCTCGGGTGTAAACAGGTTCACAATAAGGCTCGTCTCAGCGTATTGCGTCACCCGTATAACAATACCCTCCACACGGGTGAGTTTCATATATTTTCCTCTTGCCTTCTCAATGTTATTATTTACATTTTTAATAAAATAATTTAGCTCAGGAGAGGAAAAAGGCAAGGAATAAAAGTTAGGAGGAACAATGGAATGGTTGAAATATCTTTACCATTTTGGTATGGGTGCCGTTGTTATGTTGGTGGGGATATTCTTCATACTTCGCTCTGGTGCCTGCAATCTCAAGAACAAGCATAACCGCATCTGGTTCTTCGGGCTTATAGGAGGCTACATCTGGCTTGCCGTGATATATGCCCTCTGGATAACTGCAGCGATTTACGGATAAGGGAAAGGAGAGAACGATGCATATGCTTGGCACACCAATTGATTATGTGATAGTCGCTGTATACTTTGCTGGAATTCTGCTCTTTGGGAGCTACTTTGGCAGGTTCTCAAAGACTACAAAGGATTTCTTCTTCGGAGGGCAGCGTTTTTCCTGGTGGCTGATTGCTGCAAGTCTCGTTGCAACGGGAATCGGTTCATACAGTTTTATCAAATACGCTCAAGCAGGGTTCGAGCGAGGGATGTCATCGACATTGACATATCTTAACGACTGGTTCATCATACCGTTCTTTATGTTCGGCTGGATGCCGATAATATATTTTGCGAGGATAAAATCCATTCCCGAGTATTTCCAGCGCCGATTCGATGAGCGAACCCGAGTAATTGCAACAGTGCTTATTCTGCTTTACCTTCTCGGATACATCGGCTTCAACTTCTATCTGCTCGGTATTGCGATGGAATCGCTCCTCGGAATACCGATTGTATATTCTGTCATCACAGTGGCTATAATCTCCGCAATATATGTAACCCTCGGTGGTCAGACGGCTGTAATATTTACTGATCTTGTGCAGGGGGCTTTTCTTTACCTTGCAGGAGGGCTCTTGCTCTATCTCGGACTGAGGTATCTTGGAGGGATCCACAGCTGGTGGGAAGGGCTTGACCTCGCACACAGGATGCCGTTTCCAGGGTTCAATCGACCGAGCGATTTTAACCTATTCGGGATATTCTGGTCGGAGGGAGTGGTCGGAACACTTGCTTTCACCTTTATGAATCAGGGTTTCATAATGCGATATCTTGCGATAAAGAGCGTCAATGAGGGAAGAAAATGCCTGACCTGGAACACGCTTATCCTGATGCCGATTTCTGCTGTTGTCGTTGGGAATGTCGGCTGGATGGCGGCATCTGCAATTGCCAAGGGAATTTTCCCCGCGTCTGCTGCTGCCGATATACTGGCAAACCCGAAACACACATTCGTCGTCGCAACAAATATCATCTGCCGACCAGGTGTATTCGGATTCGTGATAGCTGCACTGACAGCCGCCCTTATGTCCACAATCGATACACTGATAAACGCCTGCACAGCGATAGGAGTATTCGATATCTATAAGGCATATATCAGGAAGGATGCACCAGATAAACACTATCTCAAGGTCGCCCGTATCTTCTCCGTTGGAGCAACCATCCTCGGACTCGCCCTCGTCTGGCCGTTCTCCACAAGCCGTTCACTCTTCGCTGCACACTATGCATTCGTCGGTATCATCACGCCACCAGTGGTCGTTGCAATATTCCTTGGCATCCTCTGGAAGCGGTTCAACGCAAAGGCAGCCTTCTGGTCAATACTGATAGGAGCGGTTGTCGTCTTCTCATCACTCCTTGCCCCTGATATGATCAAACCGCTCGCTCTGACGCACGGTATGGATACAGGACACGACCTAACCGTCACCTGGTATACCGTCAACAATGACCCAACTCCCACAATGATACGGAAAGCAAGCGTGAAGAAACCCGTAGGCAAGCCAACAGACAAGTTTGTCCTACGCTACGGGACAGAACCTGGCAACTACACAAACGAGGTTCCTGCCTATGTTTACACTGAGCAACTTGCTGGCAGAACATTCTATCGTTACTCAGCGTATATGCCTAACCTGAAACCCCGCACAAGATATGCCGTGGAAGTCGTAGGCAAGGAAGAGGGGGGTCCATCTGCCGCTGGTTTTGTGAAAACAGGCGGAAATTTCGGATACTTCCGGGCGTTGTTTGGGCTCTTAGTAACACTTCTCGTGGCGGTTATCCTGACCCTCTCCACAAAGCGTGACGAGAAAAAGGACCTGGCAGGACTTACCATCTGGACAATCCAGGAAGGTAGAACTCGTTTCAAGGGTGGCAAGCCGAACGACATTGTTGGCAAAAAGGTGAAACTGCCGCTTAAGGTCGCTGATGAGGAGGACAGTTTGCTCCACTTGCCAGAGGATGCAATGGAGAAGCTCAAGGCAGAGGTCGGCGACCTGATGTATATCGCAGACAGCAGATGGTACCTCGGAGGATTGCGTTCACTCCATATACACCTCGGCGAGCCGCACAAGGAAGGAGATGTCGCCATCATATCAAAGAAGATGCTCGAGGAAGGAAACCTCAAGCCCGATAGAATGGTAAAGATCGAAAAAATAATGTAGTCCGATGGTTTTCCAAAGCGACAGCTTGACTTTAGGGCGCTTTTGACTAAATATTTATAGAAAGGGGAAGATGAAGCCTATTTTCTGGTTCATCCTGGCAATAATCATCATCGGTGCCGGGCTAAGCCTTTTAACCAAAGGGAAGAAGGAAGAGATCAAGGAGAAAGCCCGCGTAAAAAGCACAGAAAGCCAGTCAAAGGCGTATCAGTTAGAAGCAAAAGAGCTTGCCAAGTATATCTGTAGCAAGGAACACGCATTTTTCGCGAAAAACGGATACTTCACTGCAAGCAAGGATAGCCTCCAGATTCTTATGGGAAGATCTCACTACAAGTTCGACATAGTAAGTGCAACTGGCATCGGGTTCAAAGCAAAGATTTACGGGAATATAGACAACGACGATGTGATAGATACCTGGTTTGTCGACCAG
Source organism: bacterium (assembly GCA_021158465.1). GTDB lineage: Bacteria > UBP14 > UBA6098 > 4484-93 > 4484-93 > 4484-93. The sequence goes on along the minus strand of JAGGUN010000026.1, from coordinate 32,932 downwards.
GACGGGAAGTTAGAACACACGATAGACGACGCGGTAAGATGAAAAGAATAGTCTTGAAAGGTGGACATGTTGTTGACCCGTCGGAAAAGATAAATAGAGTAACCGATCTCTTCATCAAAAACGGGAAGATTGAGAAGATTGGCAAATTCTCCACGAGAGGGTACAAGGAGATAGATGTCTCCGGGCTTGTCGTAGTGCCAGGGTTTGTCGACATCCATACCCATCTGCGCGAGCCAGGAAGGGAGGATTCAGAGACTATCCTCTCGGGAACAACTGCTGCTGCCGCCGGTGGATTCACATCAATCGCCTGTATGCCGAACACCGATCCACCGATAGATAGCATCGACGCAGTTAGATTCATTTATGACAGAGCAAAGAACGCTCCAATTAAGGTTTATCCGATAGCAAGCATCACCAAGGGGCAAAAAGGAGAAGAGCTAACCGATATGATAGATTGTGTCCGCGCAGGTGCAGTTGCCTTCTCCGAGGACGGCAAATCCGTTGCAAATACTGACCTTATGCTCAATGCTCTCGAATACTCAAAGATGCTCGGCGTTCCAATCATATCACACTGTGAGGAACCAAGCCTGTCCCGAAACGGAGTGATGAACGAGGGTGAGGTCTCTGACCTGCTCGGGCTGAAGGGTATACCAAAGGCCGCGGAAGAGGTCATGGTGTATCGGGATATTATACTCTCTGAGTATGTCGGCGCGAGGCTGCACATCGCCCACATAAGCACCCACCGCTCGGTGATTGCAGTGATAGAGGCAAAAAAGCGTGGAGCACATATTACATCCGAGATCACACCGCACCACCTCGCACTATCCGACACAGAGGTGAAAAAGTTTGACCCGAACTTCAAGGTTAACCCACCGCTCCGCGATGACAGAGAGCTCGCCTTCCTGAGAGATGACCTTGTGAAAGGCAGGATCGACTGCATAGCAACAGACCATGCACCCCACGCTGAGCAGGACAAGGCAGTAGAATTCCCACTTGCTCCGTTCGGTGTGATAGGACTCGAAACTGCCGTTGGGGTGATACTCACAGAATTCTACCACACAAAGAGATTATCCCTTACACAAATTGTCTCACTTATGAGCACTACTCCGGCATCGATACTGAACCTGCCAGCCGGAACACTGAAAAGAGGAGTAGCTGCCGATATTACAGTCCTTGACACACAAAAGGAATGGATTGTCGAAGGCTTCCGCTCGAAATCGAAGAACTCCCCATTCATCGGAAGGATGCTCATCGGAAAAGCAGTGATGACAATATCGGATGGAGAGATCGTCTATTCTGACGGAGTATGATTCTCGATAATATAAACAGTCCGGATGATGTAAAACGCCTTTCCATCGATAAGCTTTATCGACTGGCGGACGAGCTACGCGATTTTATCATCCAGAAGGTCTCCTTAACCGGCGGACATCTTGCACCAAGCCTCGGCACGGTAGAGCTAACAATCGCCCTGCTATATACCCTCAACCTGCCAGAGGACAAGCTCATCTGGGATGTCGGACATCAGTGTTATGCTTACAAGGTACTTACCGGTAGGAAAAACAGCTTCCACACCCTGAGACAACTGGGCGGAATAAGCGGGTTCCCCAGAAGAGATGAAAGCAGATACGACTTCTTTGGAACTGGTCACGCCTCTACCTCTATTTCTGCCTCTCTCGGATTTGCAAAGGCAAGAGACCTTTCGGGCAAGAGTCATAATGTTGTGGCTGTCATCGGGGATGGCGCACTCACCGGAGGCTACGCCTTCGAGGGGCTGAATGTAGCAGGAGCATCTAACACGGAGCTTACGGTCATACTGAACGACAACCAGATGAGTATCTCCCCTAATGTTGGTGCTATCTCACGATACCTGACCCATGTCATAGTTGACCCAAGATACCAGAAACTAAAAGACCATATATGGCACCTCGCAGAACTGCTCCCATACAGCAACAAACTTACCTTTATCCTCAAGAAATTAGACGACAGCGCCAAGGGGCTCTTCACACCAGGGATGCTATTCGAGGCGTTTGGATTCGAATATTTCGGACCAATCGATGGACATAACATCGAGCTTCTCATCGATACGCTCGAGAACATAAAACATATAAGGAAGCCGAAACTTTTGCACATTCTGACACGCAAGGGGAAAGGGTTTCATCCCTCCGAGAAGAACCCTGTCGCCTTTCACGGGACATCTCCGTTCGAGCCTGAAACAGGCGAGATATTGAAAGAGAAGAAGAGGAAAAGCTATACGGATCTGTTCGGTGAAACGGTCGTAGAACTGGGTGAGCGGTTCGACAAACTCGTCACAGTAACTGCTGCCATGGAGACGGGAACAGGGCTGACGGAGTTCCACAGACGGTTTCCAAAGCGCTTCTTCGATGTCGGGATCGCAGAGGGAACCGCTACTATACTCTCAGCAGGACTTGCAGCAGAAGGAATGATACCCGTATGCGCCATCTATTCAACATTCCTTCAGCGAGCCTACGACAGCCTCATCCACGATATCGCTCTCCAGTGTCTACCTGTCGTCTTCGCCATAGACAGGGCAGGGGTAGTCGGACAGGATGGACCAACACATCACGGAGTGTTCGACATAGCGTACATAAGGTCTATCCCCAACTTTATCCTCTCTGCCCCGAAGGATGGAACAGAGTTGAGAAACCTACTCTTCACTGCCGTTTCACAGAGAGAACTACCGTTTGCTATAAGATATCCAAGAGATATCGCATGGAATTATGAAGAAAAGAGAGATTTCGAGAAGATCCCCATAGGAAAGTGGGAAAAACTCTCCAAAGGTGAGATCGCTATAATCGCTACAGGAACAATGGTGAAGGCGAGCATCGAAGCAGGAAAGCTATTATCAAGTGAAGGAATTAAGCCCGCTATCTTCAACGCACGCTTTATCAAGCCGGTGGATTACAATATGTTGAACGAGATATTCACCCGTTTTAACATTATCTTCACAGTAGAAGAGGGCTCTCTTACCGGTGGATTAGGAGAGGAAATAGCAACTCTTGGCGTTACATCAGGGTTCAAAGGAAAGATAACCTCGATGGGCATCCCTGATAAATTTATTGAGCAGGGCAAGAGGGAAGAACTTCTCAATATCCTCAAACTTACCCCCGAGGGGATAAAAGAAACTATCCTCAAAAATCTGTAAAATAAAAGGGGGAATCTTTCGACTCCCCCTTCTTCTCAACCGTATGGGAGCTTATTTTAGAAGTCGTAAGTTACAGACATCTTCCCAAACAGGTTCGACGAATTCCCGCTCAAAAGGTAACCTCCGTTGTAAAGCAGGTTTTCGCCCACCGTCATATCGATATCGAGGTCGAAGAGTTTTACACCGAGACCAAGAGCGATGAAATCGGTCTCGGAAACAGTGCGTGTTGTCTCGGAGCCGGTATTGCCTGTGAAGTCATCAACAGACTTGTGTGAACCCATACTCTTTCTGAAACCAGCCCTTGCGGTGAACCTATCGGATACTGGTGTTTCAATACCGCCGGTGAATACCGGGAACAGAGTCCAGGTATCCTCTTCCTTTACTGTTCCATCGGTAGAATCCATCTCATCCGTTACCTTGTCCATATGAAACTCAACCCCACCAAAAAGGAGACTCTCTTCACCAAATGCGTAGTTCGCACCAGCACCGGCAAAAAGGGTCATCTTCGACCAAGCACCAGAGGTGGTGTTAAGCTCCGAATTCGAGGAGTTGGTATATTTATCCTTGTAGCTGAATGTCGAGAATCCAAGCTTCGGGACAAGAGCAACATCATTGATGTAATAGAAGCTCCTGACGCCGAGGTCTATCGCCATTCCGCCATCGATTTCATCTGTCTCGGTGGTGCCTGATGCTACATCTTCATCCTTATAGCTGTTAAAGCGAAGGTTGAAACCGGCATCAAGTATGTTCCTTTCACCAAAGTTCAGGACAGTCCCGAGATGAACGCCGAGAACACCTGTCTTCTTCGTCGACTCAGACACCGTGGTGTCCGCATCAAGGTCCTTGGCATAATCTTTCGCACCAGACTTATAGACCCCGATCCCGAGGTTCAGATTACCGAGATTGAGCCCTCCCATAAGGTCGAGCCCATTGCGAGGAGCAGGAAGACCAGAACCTGCAATGATGTCTCCTACCTCTCCCTCAACCCTGTTGAAGGCAAAACCAAGTGTGAGCATATCCCCAACCCCAAAATTCACATGGCCGTACTGACCAGTAGGATCAGTCACACCGTTGTATGTGCCGAGCTCCAGTAAAACCGAACCACGGTACTCGTCAAATCCAACCCAGGCAGGATTAAAGAAAACATCCGACTCATCAAGAAGATACCAACCACCACCAGCAAGCCCATCCAAACGAGCCTCACTCGCAAACAAACCAGAAACAAAGAGAAGCAGAATAGCTACTACGACGACTCCGTCCCTCTTCATACTTCCTCCTTAGTTTGAGGTTCCAATAAACGGAGGTAAATATAATTTTTTTTACAGGTTTGTCAAGGAAAAACTACCTCCGACACCCCACAACAACAGAATGCTTCACTGAGAAAGCCTTGTCTCCCTCTATCCGAGCAAAGATAACATACACTCCTGGGAGAACATATCTCCCCCTTTTGTCCTTACCATCCCAGCGAAACAATGTCGAGGCGCGCTCATCATCCGCTATAACCCGAACGAGCCTGCCATCTAAGTCATAAACCTTAAGAGTGACACGGGTAGCCTCCCTCGGAAGATAGAGTTCGATTGCCGCCTGCTCCTGCCTCGGGTCAAACGGGTTCGGAGTAATATTCATCAGAACATTTTCCCAGGAAGCCTGCGGGGTCGTATTCTCACTGCAGGGAGTCGCTCCATCAGGAGAGCGAGAACACCACCAGTTCTCCTTATCACGGGAATCACCAAAGCTGTTCACTCGCTCAAGCGAGACACCTCTATCACAACCAGAAAACCAATCCGATGTGTAGATGACCGACTCAACCTCAAGATTGTGCTCATCGAGCAGGAAAAGGGAATCCCCTGCATTGTTAAGAGTGAGCCAATCCCCCAGCTCATACACCTGACAAACAGCCTCCGCCCAGACATTGCGAAATCCCAATGAGTCCTCCGTTATAATGAAGAATTCTCCACTACCAACGGTGACATCCACATCAAAATAAACCGTGTCGGTATGGTCGGTTATACCCCACGAGACAAGGGAAATAGGCTCGAACGATATATTGCGAAACTCTATCCACTCAGGCTCAGGAGAGACGGGACGAGCCTGTATCTCAGAGAAGATAAGGCTTTTCTGACGCCCACCAACAAGAAGCATCCTGCTTATCCTATTGTTCTCATCCCTATCATCCGGTGGAAGAACAACTCCAACAAACCATATCCCCTCACCCAAGGTTGTCAAGAACAATATCGTCTCTGTGTCTGAGGAAGAAATAGCAGGAATTGCAACCGAATCGATTATACTATCAAAAAGGGTTGTCTCGTTCGTATCAGCCACAACAAAAAGCCATCCCCCGGGGAAGTCAGATGTCCCAGCATTTGTAATAGAAACAGCAACCTCAAACGGAAGACCAGCTGGTGGGTTATCAGGATTAAAAGAGATCCCAAGAATAGCAAGGTCAAACGGAAGCGGGGTAACAGAATTCACACCTCCCGGAGTTGAACCAGTCGGTGCAACTGATTGAGCCCAGTTATCGGGCGTATCGGGCAGGTCAGCCCGTATACGCTCAATCGAGTATCCATCATCCCCGCCAAGAGGATGCCCATACGTCGACACCGTATCACCCGAAGGAGCAATGAGGAAAACAGGGTCATTGTTAGACAGACCGTTACCCAGGGTCGTGTTCCCAACGGTCAGAACCACCGTCCCCGCCGGAAAATCATAAGGCTGAACCGACCGCTCATCCACATACTCAGGGTCAAGGATGACAGCATACCCACCAGGAGAAAGAAGGCTCGTCCCCACGGTAACATCACTGTCAACCAGACCGGGAAGTGTCCAGGGAAGAATGTCATCGGTGGCATCACCATCCGAGAAACTGTATCCCGACAAATCAACAGTATCCTCACCTATGTTGTAAAGCTCGATGAACTCATCACTATCACCACCCGGGATGCTCGATTCAGACCCCGCCGGATTCGACATAACCTCGTTTATCACAACCTGAGCGGAAGCAACGGAGAAAAGAATAAAAATGAAACCTAAAAGCAGAAACCACCTCATAAGCCGAACCCTTTCTCAAGCATCTCCAGCTTCTTCAAGCGAAGCTTCTCCAGATACTCGTAAGGGACATCTACCGTCCCCATAAGCACCTTCGGATAATAATTCCCGTGACAATCGGAGCCACCTGTCATAAGGAGTCCAAGCCTGGTGGCTATATCGATGAACCTTCTGGTCTGCTCAACCGTATGCCTCGACTGAAGAACCTCAATCCCCATCAAGCCAAACTCTCTAAATTCCCTTATCTCATCCTCTGTGATGTCCCGACCTGGCTTGAAGGACCCCGGATGAGCGATAACAGGTATCCCATCAAACTCGAGAATCTTTTCGATCGCATCCCTCGGCGAAAGAGACGATATGGGAGAGTAGCATTTCCCCTCGTTCCCAATATACTCATCCGTGAACGCCTCCTGAACGGATGATAGGTATCCCTTCGCCACAAGCGCCTTTGCTATATGCGGTCTCCCGATGTAGTCCGACACAGACTGAGCAAGCACATCCTCGAATGTCAGATGAAAACCAACCTTGCTAAGTTTGTGGAGCATAGAACGTATCCCAGCAGCGCGAACCCTGTCAATCTCATCGAAAAACTCCTTTAGACCATCCGCATAAGGGTCATAGAAATAACCGAGAATGTGAACCTCTCCTCCTTTATACATAGTGGTAAGCTCTGTTCCAGGAACATACTCAATCCCATACTTCTCAGACAGTTTCTTCCCTTCATAAGCCGCCTCTATCCTGTCGTGATCAGTGATAGAGATACCTGAGATACCAAGAGCCTTCGCACGGGAAAATATCTCCTCTGGCGAGAATGTACCATCAGAGAAATATGAATGCAGATGCAGATCAATCCTTTTCATGGGCGAATTCTCCTAATTGTCCTCGGAAACGGGATAGCCTCCCTCACATGCTTTATCCCGCATATCCAAGCAACGGTCCGCTCAATACCTATTCCGTACCCGGAGTGCGGCACAGAGCCATATCTCCTCAGGTCAAGATACCACCTATAAGGCTGAACAGGCAGCCCGAACTCAGAAATCCGCTCAATAAGACAGTCATAGTCATCCTCGCGCTGTGAGCCACCGATTATCTCGCCATACCCCTCCGGAGCAAGAAGATCAGCATTAAGAACCGTCCTCGGGTCCTCAGGGTTGAGCTTCATATAAAACGCCTTTATCCCTCTCGGATAATTCATAATGAAAACGGGTTTATCGAAGCTCATCGATATAGCAGTCTCTTCATCACCCCCAAGCTCATCACCCCATTCGATGTCAAAATTTTTCTCCCTTAAGATCTCTATCGCACGGCTATACTCTATCCTGTAAAATGGACGGCGAACATTCTCCACAGGAGCTATCTCCCGCCCAAGCAGCTCAAGCTCACCTCTGCACCTCTCAAGCGTCCGCTGAACGATATACTCAACAAACTCCTCCTGAAGATCCATATTCATCTCGTTGTCATAAAAAGCCATCTCAGCCTCGTTCATCCAGAACTCCGTCAAGTGCCTGCGCGTCTTGGACTTTTCTGCCCTGAATGTCGGACCAAGATTATACACCTTGTTGAACGCAAATATCGCCGCCTCAAGATAGAGCTGCCCCGTCTGGGTAAGAAAAACCTTCCCAAGGTCAAAATACTCCGTCTCAAAAAGCTCAACCTCACTCTCGGCAAATGTGGCGGTTAAGATCGGCGTGTCAACAAGCACAAAATCATGCTGGTCATAAAAATCCCGAATAGCCTTCAGCAACTCGTTCCGAACAGTCAATATCGCCCTCTGACGCTTTGACCGTATCCATAGATGCCTGCGGTCCAACAGAAAGCTTACGCCATGCTCCTTCGGCGTTATCGGATAATCGCAAGCCTCCTGAATCAGCTCAATCTGGCTACCCAGAATCTCGTAGCCACCAGGGGCACGCCTATCCTCGCGAACAACACCCCGAACCAGAACCGAAGACTCAAGAGGAACCCTATCCGTTATCTCGAACTGCTCATCGGACAGCTCCCCCCGAACAAAGACACACTGAATATAACCTGACCCTGTGCCGTCCCGAATCACAAGAAAGCTGACAGCCCCCTTCCTCCTCCTGTGATAAACCCAACCACGGAGCTCAACCTCCTTACCAACACACCGAGAAACATCCTTTATGTAGAATAAATCCTGCATATTCTCTCCAGTTAACTACTTTACCAATAATACATTAACTCCCGTATTCTCATATTTTGTTTTAAGATGGATAATGTAAATTCCAGAAGACCAAGCTGTTGCATCCCAAGATAACCTGACATTCCCAGCAGGGTAAACCCCGTCCGCAAGAACAGAAACTTGCTCACCAAGCACATTCAGAACCTCCACATAGATCCTCTGGCAAACAGGGTTATCGAATGAGACCGTCAATTCACCGTTGAACGGATTGGGATAGGCAAGAACCTCGATTCCCCTTGGAACAGAGACTGCCGTTTCTTCATCAATACCCTCCCAAAACCATTCTCCCCCAAAGTTTGTTCTAAGTATCATTCCTTTGCTCCCAACGGCAAAGCCTGTGTCTGCGGATGCAGGGAACACAATGCCATTTATAGGAAGGGTCGTGTGCGAGACCTGGCGCCTCCAGTTTACGCCGTTGTCTGTGGTCTTCAATATGCTCCCGCTTGCGGTGGCAAGGTACCAGACGGTATCCTCCGGGGTGAACGCGATATCGGTAAAGTCTTCGATGGTGCTGGTGACCATCATCCCCCAAGTAGCACCCAGATTGGAAGATGAGATGAGAACACCATCAGTTCCAACAGCGTAGAAGAGCGTATCATCTGATGTCACCCTTATAAAAGCCCGGAGCAGGTTCGAAGAGAAGCCTGTGGGAATAGGCGTCCAATGTCTGCCTGCGTCACTTGATAGGAGAGCTATTCCGCTGTCACCAACAACCAGGACAATCGAATCATAGGATGTAATATAATTCAAGTCCTCTGACGCCACAGGAAAGCAGGTCCAGCTGGAAAGATCACCCGCAGAGAATCCAACAACCCCAGTATCGCCAACCATTATATACTTTCCAGCAGAGAGACAGATGTCGTTCAATCTGAAATCAAGGTCAAACCTATCCGAGGATTCCACTCCATCAAAAAGGAAAAGGGAGCTGTCAGAGACAGCAATAAACCGCCCATCTGGAAGATGCTTAACCTGCTTGAAATCAACTGTTGTATCCGCAATATGCATGGGCATCCAGTTATTGCCAGAGTTTGTAGTGTAAAACACAGAGCCCCGAGTGCCCACAACCAGCCCAAGCCTTCCCTCCTCATCAAAGGCAACTGCTCGGAAATCCCAATCAGGAGTCGGGGGAGAAAGTCTCGTCCAGACAAGGGAGGCAGGGTCATAGCTGTAAACGCTTCCCGATGAACCAACGACAAGGACAACCGTATCTGGCGTGACCGCGATACGGTTTAAGGTTACCATCTCAGGCAGCGAATTGTTCTCCCAAAGGCTGCCAAAATGGTTTGTGGAAAGCATTACTCCATGATACCCACAGGCAAAACCAAGCCCGCCCTCAAACGGGAACTCAACCCCCAGAAGAGCGTTGTACGTCCCAGAAGGCGAAATAGACCAACTCTCTCCACCATCGAATGTTCTTATTATCCTACCACCAAGCCCAACAGCAAAACCTGTGTCTGGTGAGACAAAATCCACATCGTAGAGATACTGCTCGATTCCGGTCGAGCAAGGCTCCCAGCTGTCACCAAAATCGGTCGTCTTGAATACCTGCCCCCTCTCCCCAACAACATAACCAACCTCTCCATCTCCAGGAAAATCCACAGCAGTGAGATTGGCGACTACCTCCTCACCACACTCATCCCAGCTCAGCCCCCAATCCTCGGTGCGAAGTATAACCCCTTCTGTCCCAACAACAAAAGCGGTGTCAAGATTCTCAAAGAGATGAATGTCCCTCAGCTCAAAGGTAGTTCCAGTAGAGATAGGAGCCCAGTTGATCCCGAAATCCGCCGTCTCAAACATCTGCCCACCAGAACCCACAGCATAACCAAAACCATCCCGAGAGAATGCAATAGAATTTATACAGAAATCCGAGCAGATCGGGCGAAACTGCCAGCTCTCCCCAGCATCAAATGTCACCTCCACTACCCCAGATTGACCAGCGATAATATAAACCGAGCTGGAAAGAACCTCGATGTCCTTTAACTCACACACAGGCACCGAAGGATGCTGCCAAAACCACCCACCATAATCGGCAAAGGAAACAGATACAAACAGAAGAATGACCAGTAAAACAAACATCTCTCTCATCTTCCTCTCCTCCTATCTCTATCTAAATCTCGAAAGATACACTACTTCACATAAAGTAATTTATTAGATAAATTAAATTTTCTTCCTGAAACAGTAGCAAGATATAGTCCGCTCGGAGCACAAGATTCGGGCTCCCAGCAGAAGCTATGGGTACCAGCAGAAAGCTCACCATCGAATATCGCGGCTACCTCCTCACCAAGTATGTTACGAACAGTGATGTTCACCCTATCCGGCTTCTGCATCCTCAGGCATAGAGTAACTGACGAGTTGAACGGATTTGGATAAGCGGAAATTGAGTACTCTGAAGGAGTAATTGGACTTCCGTTAACATCAAGGACCGTATTTCGCAGTATAAAGATGCCGGTGTTATCCGCAAGGTAGATATATCCTCCACGCCAGGTCAACAAGCCTCTCGCCTTGCCTCCTGTGGTAAAACAGCCGAGGTTATCCGGAGAGATGGGGTCATCCGACACATCGAACACCTGGAGACCTTCGTCATCAGCGGCGACATAGAGGAAGGTCGAATCGCTGGCGATATAATACGCTCTATCCTCCGTATCAAAGCTGCCGACAAACTCCACAGATGCCTCATCCGATACATCGAACACCCAAACCCCCTCTCTATCACAGGAAGCATAAAGGTAGTCTCCTATCTTGGTTAATCCGGTGCTTGGAATGCCCATATCGAGGTGACCGACAACCGACATATCCATCCAGTTGATAATCTTCAGCCCGGAGATTCCGCTCGTGAAATAGCATTTTGTCCCCTCAAAGTAGATGCTCCGTGCATCCCTCCCGCCTACCATAGCGACATAAGTCGGTTCATACGGGTCAGTTATATCCACCTTCACAAGCCCGAGGCTATCCACAACAAGGAACGCCCAATCACCAATAACCTTTATCTCGAGAGCCTGCGACCCTTCTGGGATGGCGTAGTATCCGAGGAAGACTGGTTCCTCCGGATCAAACACATCGAGTATCTGCATGCCCATACCACCGCTCGCAATAAAAACATAGTTCTCCCAGACGGATATGTCGAAGAACGGAACAGAGAGGACAAAATCTGAGATATGGACAGGGTCCGATGGGTCGGTGATGTCCAGAACATCCATTCCATCGAACTCTGCGGCACAGTATAGGTTGTTCATAAACCTGTAGAACCGGCGGTAGTTCCTGCTTCGGAGGTTGAACCCTTCCTGGGACACGGCTGTTGGGTTAGCAATGTTAAGGACGATAAGCCCTTTATTCGTCGAGAGATAAGCATAAGGTGGACCTACAACAAGCTCTCTGACAAAGTTTGCTGGAGTATAGTATCGGAAGACATATTCCGGTGATGACGGGTCGCTCACATCTACAATATATACTCCCTGGTTTCCCGCACCGAGATAACAGTAGTCCTCGGAAACAGATAGAGAGTAGACGAAAAGCGACGGTATCACATACTGCCCGACAACAGTTGGTTCTGCCGGATCGGAATAGTCTATCACCAGCAGTCCGTTCATGTCGGCGGCGGCATAGGCATATCCACCTTCTACCTCGATCTCGTATATCATCGAGGTCGTAGAGTACTCCCCAAGATAGGCAGGTGAGGTAGGTTCCGAGAGCGAGTATATCGCCATACCTGATAACCCCTTGGCAACAAAGAGATACCCATCTGCGATACAGAGCGTCTGGCAACCACCGGAAACAGCTACCATCCCAATTTCCAGAGGGTTGGACGGGTCAGAGATATCGACAACATGGATACCCCTTGTGGCACCAGCGACATAAGCAATATTATCCTCCCCAACGACAACATCGTTTGCCCGGTCAATAAATTCGAGCTCGCCAACAAGATACGGCTCAGAAGGAGAGGAGACATTAAATACCTTAAGCCCGCCGTCATAATCAGCAAGGTAGGCATAGGAGCCGGAAAGGGCAACACGCTTACCTTCACCCTCAGCATAGGCGCATCCGATAAGCTCAGGATGCGATGGGTCAGCAACATCGAAGACGCCAAGACCGTAATTGAAGGCGGCGTAAAGACAGACCCCTCGAAGCTCGACCTCCTCAAAATCAGCCCACAGCGCCGTCCCTACAAACTCAATCGGTGGGTCAGGGTAAGCCGAGGAAACGGAGAAAAACAGGAACAAGACCAAAAAGAAGATGCCTTTTCTCACTTCCATTCTCCTTTTAAGATTCTCTCGATAGAGTTATAATACAAATCCAGAGCATCCGACACAGGGATGGAAAACCTACCAAAGTCAAATTTATCCCCACAAACTTTTCCAAGTAGAAGCGATTTAACATCGTATCGAGAAAGAACCTCCTTTACCTTTGACAGATGCTCCTCCCTGCAGGTCATAACTATCCTCGACTGGCTCTCCGAGAAAAGGAAAAGATGATACTCCTTTTCCGAGAAGCCGTTTAATATAGAGGCGTTCAGCACAAATCCAAGCGGATTTTCTCTATCGAATATACCCATCTCAACAAGAGCAACAGCAAGTCCACCATCGGAGACATCATGAGCAGATGTTGCAAGTCGGAGACCAGCTATCTCGAGGAAGGCGTCCTGAACGGCTTTTTCCTTCGCAAGGTCAACTGAAGGAGGCGGTCCCCAAACCGCTTGATATATCTCTTTCAAATACTCACTACCACCTATCTCCGGCAGTGTCTCACCGAGAAGTAGAATAACATCTCCTTCCTGCTTGAAGCTGGCAGTGATGAAAGAGGCTATATCATCCAGTATCCCAAGCATCCCTATAACAGGAGTAGGATAGACAACCGTTCCGGTGGCAGATTCGTTGTAGAAGCTAACATTTCCACCTGTAACTGGGGTTCCAAGAGCCCTGCAGGCATCCCCTATACCACGGATAGCCTCTGAGAACTGATAGTAAACATCAGGGTTATATGGGTCACCGAAGTTCAAACAGTTGGTGATAGCAACAGGTTTCGCTCCCGTAACAACAACGTTCCTGGCAGATTCCGCTACAGCAATCGCCGCCCCTGTGTAAGGTGCAAGATAGGAATATCTACCGTTGCAATCCGTGGAAACTGCTATACCTTTACCAGTTCCCTTTATTCGTAGGACAGCGGCATCGCCCCCTGGAAGGACAACCGTATTGCTCATAATCTGATGGTCATACTGACGGAAAACCCAGCTCTTCGACGCTATATTTGGCGATGAAATAAGCTGAACAAGAGCCTCTTCTGCCGAGATTGCCGGAAGAAAGTCATCTGGAGTGAAGCCGTTTACTCTATCGAGGTATTTTGGATAAACGGGTTCTCTCTCGTAAGCAGGGCAGCCGCCGCCGACAACAAGCGCATCCACAGGGATAGTAGCATAAACCCTCCCGTTCATTCTGACGGTAAGCATTCCATCATCCGTTACCCTGCCAACAACGGCGTAATGCAGGTCCCAGCGTTCAAGAACCTCCTTTGCCTCATCAAATTTTCCTTCCTCAACAATAAACAACATCCTCTCCTGCGATTCTGAGAGCATTATCTCATACGGGGTCATCCCCTCCTCTCTCTGGGGGACAAGGGATAGGTCCAGCTCCACGCCGAGCCCCCCCTTTGCCGCCATCTCCACGGAGGAGGATGTAAGACCAGCTGCCCCCATATCCTGAACACTCACCACAAGCCCTTTCTCTATCATTTCAAGCGTTGCCTCGACAAGCAGCTTCTCCATAAACGGGTCTCCTATCTGGACAGAAGGTCTTCTTTCCCCAGACTTCTCAGAGAGCTCCTCGGAGGCAAATGTGGCACCGTGGATGCCGTCCCTACCAGTTGCCGCGCCAACATACAGGACAAGATTTCCAACACCTGCTGCAACGGAACTGGCGAGTTTATCTTTTCTAACAAGTCCTACTGCCATCGCATTCACCAGAGGATTGTCCCTGTATGCTTCCTCAAAATAAACCTCCCCGCCAACGGTCGGAACACCGAAGCAATTGCCATAGAAGCCAATCCCCTCCACAACCCCACGGAATAGGTATCTTGTATGCTCATCCGAAAGTGGACCGAACCTCAACGAGTCAAGGCAGGCGAGAGGTCTGGCACCCATAGCGAAGATGTCCCTCAATATTCCGCCTACTCCGGTTGCCGCTCCTTGAAACGGCTCGACAGCAGATGGGTGGTTGTGGCTCTCTATCTTGAACACAATCGCATACTCATCGGAGAAATCGACAACCCCAGCATTCTCCTTCCCTGGCTCAGCAAGCAGAGATTCCCCCGTCCTCGGAAGCGTCCTGATAAGGAGTATCGAATTCTTATACCCGCAATGCTCCGACCACATAACAGAGAATATTCCAAGCTCCGTGTAGGTCGGTGTCCTGCCAAGAATAGAGTTTATCTTCCCGAACTCCTCATCGGATAAACCATGCTCACGGGCAAGCTTCACTGTAACAGCGGGTTCTCTCATCACTCTCCTGTGATAAACTCAATGGTAACGCGTCTATTCATTGAGCGCCCCTCGGGGAGGTTATCATCCCCGAGAAGAGATTCCTCTACCCTGCCGTCTTTTGTCACCATAACAGTTAGAGGCTCGTCGCTCGAGACACCACGAACCTCAATCTTAACATCATGCTCGGCAAGCCAGCGGTCAAGCTCCTCCTTCCTCGAGATGCCAAGCCGGTGCATAAGATGGTAAGAAAACTCTTCATATTTTTGCTCAGCCCGTTGAACAGAGAGCCTTCGATTGTGCTCCGGTCTGCCAATCTTATCTGTGTGCCCGGTTATTCGAACGACAAGTGGCTTTCCTGACCTTGCAAGCTCCACAAGCCTCTGTACAAACTCTTCAAGACGGCTATCAAAGAAATATGATACAGAAGAAACCTCATCGAAAACAAACTGGATTATAATCCAGGACTCTCTCTTTTCCGTTACAGCACGAGTTTTCACCTCCAGAGGAGGCGAGAGGGTCTGGATATGGGAGCCAAGAGAATCGGTCAACTCTAACCTCACAAAATAGCGCCTCTCAGGATTAACAATGCTACCATCACAGTTCGTCCAGTCCCAGATGAAGCTCATAGGCGGAGTCCCTTCGCCCCCACCAAGCTCCTTGACCAGATTCCCTGCGTCATCGACAACACTTACAAAGTATGTGTCTATCGGAACTGCTGTTGCAAGCTCAAGCCTGACAATATTCTCCTTCTGAGACTCGTCCCCGAACCTGATATCCTTGGACACAAAATACTCCCTCGGACTGTACAAAAGGTGGTCCGCATTCAGATATATCCCTATCTTCCCCGGGGGAAGGTCTTCGACAAACATAACCGATGGCTTCGTGCCTAAAATCCTGTTCAATCTACTTCGCACTTCTTCCATACGGTCAAGTGCAACTAACGGCGCATCTCCTTTGTTAGCACCAACAAGAACCTGGACATCTGGATTAGAGGAAAGGATTCTCTTCCAGATGGAAAGCAGCTCCGAAAGCTTGGTTATCCTATCTGGAGATTCGACAACAACGCTCGTAGGGAAGGGTTCCATAAACTCGGATACTATTTCTCCCCTGCGATTTTCCTCTGATATCCAACGCCTATCTTTCTCTGTCAACACAGGGAACCTCGGGACTATCCTCTGCTCCGTCACATCGTACCTATCCGGTGCGGCTACGGTAATCCTTGAGGAGGGTGCGCCAAACTCGATAAGCTTTGACCTTATATTCTCTGCTCGGAGCCTTGCAAGCCCAGTCTTGTCAGGGACATCTTGCTCGCTTTCCGGGTCAATATATCCTTTAATAACCAGGCGGATATCAGGATTACACTTTATCCGCTCGGCGACGGTTCTCAAAGATGTAAAAAACCGCTCAGGGAGCTCCGGGCTCCCCCGCTCGAAGAAGACAACAGGAATAACAGGAGCTTCGTCCGCCAGAACAGAAACATCCAGAAGCTCAAGGGTGGAATAAAGTGGCTCAAGACGGGCAGTTGTCCTCCTGAAAACCGAAAATGTGAGGAAACTGGTGTTATTCTCCTCATTACTCTCTGTAACACTGCCAGAAACCTCGGGGAAGAGTTCTCCCGTATCGTCAACATTTATAATGAGCCGATACTCACCATCGGCATCCGGTGAAACCAGAAAAGATACCTCCTTTCTCTCTCCCGGGGATAGCAAAGGAAGTTTCTTCGAGAAAAGCATATTCGCCGTGTCTGGAGAGACAAGAAAGGATGTAACCTTGAAACTATCGCTCTTCTTCTTCCCTATGTTCGCGACAACAAAAGTCAGGCGTGTTGAATCACCGAGGGCAAACCTGTCCTTCTCAAGTGAAGCGGAAAGAATGGTCAGGTCAGGGAACCGTTTAGGCTTCGAAGTAGGCGGAGGAAAGACGAGCCGCAAGGAGAGTTCATGACTACTCACTCCAACCTTCGAAAGCTCCGTCAGAGGAAGAACAACCGCATAATCCACACCAAGCCGTGAGATTTTCCCAAGCCCGAACATATATCCGGCACCAAAACCAAGATTGTCGACATCCGTCGCTGCCCGAAGAGCAAAACCAGAAAGGCTCCCCTCCATCCCCATAGAGAAAACTGGCTCATCAAAAGCTTTCGTATAACAGACGGAGGCGAAAACAGAAAACATATCACGAAACCGATAGGAGATACCACCCGATACCACCATCGGGAGCTTCCATGACGGATGAGAAGCAAACGAAAGGTTCGGCTCGTTCACATCCCTGACAGACAACCCAAGCCCAAAATCCCTCCATAAAAAACCTACTCCCAAATCTGCCGAGAAAGCATAGCTCGTATAACCAGAGCTGAAGATAGGGTCATCCTCATCAAATCTATGGAACCTTTCTCTGTCAAACCGGTTCAAAATGAGCTTCCCGTAAGCACCAGCAGATAAGAGAACCCCATTAGGAAGAGAGAACCGATGCGCTCCCCCAAGATGGAAACGACTGTTAGTGTAACCGTTCAAAGATTCCTGGAATATTCCCAAGCCCAGACTCCCGAGCTTATTTAATCCTATTCCTCCGAAGATGGAAAAACGCATATACTGGGCTTCTGGGAGACCATACTGATACCTTGAGACCGAGCCTATCAAAACCCTTCCCGAGACACTGGATACAGAAGCCGGGTTCAGGAGACCGAGAGACTGTGGGTCAGACCAAAGGAGGGAAGCCTCCCTTGCACCGGCGAAGAGAAAAGATGGCAAAGCCAAAGAAATTAACACAACAAGAACAGAAATCCGTTTAATCATCATCTTATCTTGAATTCGACCGTAACCCTCCTGTTAAGAACCCTCCCCTCAGGCAGGTTGTTGTCACCCAAAAGGATCTCCTCAGACCTTCCATCCTTAACCTTTACTACCTTGAAAGGAGAGGTATAACCGTATCCTTTTGCCTTAAGTCTAACATTATGCTCGGCAAGCCAGCGGTCGAGCTCGGGGTATGTGTTAAGTCCGACTACCCCCAGAAGATACTTGCGGAGATTCGCAAGCTCCCTCTTGGCACGCTCAAGCGAAAGCTTGGCATTCACCGCCTCCAGACCAATTCTGTCCGTGTGTCCACCAACTATGACAACGATCCTCTTATCGGGGTTCTCTTCAACAAGTTTCACGAGCTTCCTCGCAGAATACTCCATTCTGCTCTCAAGATATCTCGACTCCACCTTTGCCTCGGCGAACTTGAATTTGACCAGAACCATCTCCTCTCGCTTCTCCTCGCTCTCGGCTCTTATATTAATGGGCAGAGAAGAAACCCTCGCTATCAGCCCTATCTTATCCCGGACAAACAGCTCGCAATAGTAGCTCTTATTTGGCTGGACAATATTGCCTTCATCGTCTCTCCAGTCCCAAACCACCTCCTTGGGCAGGCTACCCTTACCGGAAGCAAGATGCCTGAACGGTCTACCAGAGTCATCCTTTACGACGAGCGAGAAGCTATCTATCGGTTGGTCTGATACCACCGTATCAACCTCGATGAAGTTCATATCCTCATGCTTGAGCTCGAACCCGCCGGTAATCACAAGATGGCTCACCGGACGCTCAAGGAGCCCCTCAGCATCCAGCCACACCTCAAGTTTCCCTTTATCCCTCTTTTCATCGACATTGCCTATCACAAATATCCGTTCATAGTAGGCTGGGTCAATCCTTCCTTCAAGAGCCCATTTCGCCTCAAAGGCACGGTCAAAGGCAAGGTCAAACAGCGTCTCCTCATCCCCTATATACCCCTCAAAGAGAAGTATCATATCAGGATTATCAGCCAGAATCGGTAGAACAGAATTAACCTTATCAACAAAACTCCTCTCCATCTCGTCCGAGAGTTTCACAACCCCTACATCGTAATCGAGAACAAGGATAGGATTATCAACCCCTATGACCTCTGTCTTCATCTCCACACGGCGGTTCTCCTCAGCAACCCATATACTATCCTGAGGGAAGAAATACTCTCCCGTCTGCCCTGCCCGCCTCATTCTCTTCTCGTAACCTTCCGTTACAACCTGTATCCTATAGGCTGGCGCACCATTCTCAACAAGAAGAGCCTTCACATTCTTCGCCCTTGCAACAGCAAGAGATTCCCCTACAGACAACATAGTATCAACTCTATCCGAGATGGAGTCAAAGGCGGTCGCATCGGTCCCGACATCGAAAAACCCGTAGAGTTTGAGAAGCACATTCTCATTGTCTTTAATCCGCTTAGCTATCTCATTCAGGGTGGGGCTGAACCGTTCAGAGACCGCATCCGTTCCCTCGTCAAAGAATACTATCGGGACAATCGGAGTATCCTCTGTCAGATAGATCGCCTGCGAAACGGTAAGTCCAGACCTTGTAAAGACAGGTTGCTTAGGCTTCGGCGGACTGAACACTGCCACCGTTTGGGTTGCCCTATTGTTGCTCTCATCCAACTCATCGATGCCGCCATACTCGCTCCTAAACTGATCTGGATTAGCATCTGCGGCATAATGGAGCTTGAAAAAACCCTTCTCTTCCGGCTTCCAGACCCATGAGATGTTCGTCTCTTCACCAGGGGAAAGTGAGCGGAGTTTCTTTGTGAATATAGGCTTAACCGCTCCCGTCGAATCCTCTGCCCAAACGGTGAAATGGAAACCGCCTGAGGGTTTATCCCCCTCATTTTTTACCCTTGCAATAAGCTGGGCTGAATCAGAAAACTCAATTACCGACGGGTTCAACCTTAGTGATTCCTTCTCAAGCAGGAGGTCGACATATCTTATCGGCCTTTTGGGCAAGCCAAATGAGAGAGCAAACCTGTGGGTATTTATCTTTAGTATATCCACTTCGGTCAGAGGCTTCTCGTAGGCATAGTCGAAACCTATATTATACCGTGTTCCTGTGCGCAGGGACAACCCAGCCGAGAATAGGTTCTTATTATACCCTCCCCGTAAGCCAAGCCTTCTGCGGAAGAGCCACAACTCGCCACCAACATACCAGTTGAACTCGGTAGTGTCTCGGTAACCATCGATGATGTATTCCCCTTCAAAGCCAGGGAAAAACAGGTCGAAGAGGTTAAGCGCTATACCCCCTCTTATATCCATCGGTAGAGTAGCAGATGGCACATTTCCAAGCGTTGGGTTCGGAGGGATGATATTCTTCACCGCACCACCAAGCGACAGCCAGCGATACCTAAGGATGAACCCGAGATCAGCACCGAAGGAGAGAGATGATGAACCGTTCCTGAAAAGCGGGTCGCCAAAGTCAAACTCAAAGAAGTTCCCGGTTACATAATCAGTGCGGAGAAGATTCGCCGATATGCCCAGAGCAACAAAACCACGCCTCCTACGAAAGCTGACAAGCCTCTTGCTATAGACCAAAGAGAAGAGGTTCTCCCTGTAAACATTCGACAAGAACTGCGTGGCACCGAATCCAAACGCACCAAATCTCTCCGTCCTGTGATAGAACGAGAAGAGAAACTCCTGAAGATTATCATTCTTCAAGCCAGCACAATAGTCGAAATAGGAGAGGGTAAATATGTCGCGGTTCAACCCCTCAAGACCCGCCGGGTTGGTGAACACTGCATTGGCATCGTCCGATGTGGCAACAAAGACACCAGCCATTCCAGCAGGTCTGGTACCCTCAACCGGGCTAAAACAGAAAAGAGCCCCAGCCCACAACAGGATAAGTGCCAAAGCTACGCTTCCGCTTTTACCCATAATCCCTCACTTCGTTATCTCGCCAACGAGATTGTTCCCTGACATATAACCTTATTCCCCTCTTCTACTACATATATATAAATACCGGGTAAGACATCCCTACCAGATGCATCCTTGCCATCCCACTGCCACAGAAGACCATCTTTATCCTCTATTATCCGCACGAGAGAATACTTCAAGTCATATATCAGTATCCTACAATCGGCAACCGAACTCCCCGAAAACGAGAAGCGAACCAGATCGTTGTAGCCGTCATTATTTGGCGTGAACGGATTGGGTGAAGCAAGACATCCCTCCCTATCTATGAAAAACCACCAGGAGAAAGGCTCGGGCAATGAGTTCGGCGCACCGTAACCAAACGGTGAATAATCCTCCACCGAGGTAACCTCCACCCAGACCGTATCCCAAACGGAAAAAGATAGCCCCGCATCACGGCAGGATATAACAACACGATCACCTGTAAGGGAAACCCCTGCATCACCTATCGAGAAATTCTGCCCAGAAACCCAGAACACAAGCGAGGAGAAGTTCACACCTGATAAAGTATCCAATAGTACAAAAGATATATCAGGAGCGGAGTCATACACCACCTCGCCAGGAGCAGGGACAACATCGAGAATCGACGGAGGTGAAAGGTCAACATAGAAGTACCAATCATAGAACTCAAGCCGATTCCCGAGAACATCGACAATGTAAATTCCTACCCTCTCCTCCGACTGGTCAGGCACAGGATAAGGCGGAGTGAAAAAGACCGTATCAGCTGAAAATTCAAAGGAAGTCCCTTCACAGTACATACTCCCATCAAAGAAAACACAGACGGAATCAAGCTCATTGGGAGATGAAACACGGAAGATAAGAGGCTGCCTCTCAAGATGCGTTACAGAACCCACCACAGGTTCGATGATCTCGTATTCGGGAAGTTCGTCTGATATATAAAATACTAAGCAAGTATCGAGGCGGTTTGGCTCACACATATCAGGAAGGTCTGCAAGATGCAGGCAAACATTAACGGTGTCACCACCTGAGAAAACAAACCTCCCCTCTGGAACCTCTATCAGCGAATCGGTAAAAATGCCGAAAATACTAATCGAATCCCCGTTGATTGTTATGAAGCTTGTTGTATCGAGTGGAGTCACATCGAATATTCCGAAGGCAAAGCTGGGAGAAGCAGTATGAAGTGTCTCACCGTCCGACGGATAGCAGAATGTAAGAACAGGTGGCTCACGGTCAAGGATGAACTCGAATGTCAGGGCAGGAGCCGTCTGCCACCAGATGTCCATAACACCGCTTATAGTCACATCGTTTGTATCAAGAAGCAGCGACTCAGGGACAATAACTGCTGCCTCGTTCCCATCCCAGGTAGGGGAGAGAGAATGCCCGTTGACCACAACACGAGCAGAATCCTCAACTATGGGATACAAGGATGAGACACAGAATACAATCCCCACGGTATCGCAGGAGATGTGGAAGCCGTCCTCGGGAGAGGTCCAGACAATCTGCGGGATGTTTCTGAGAACAAAGAAGTTCCAACAGGTGTCAAGCTCATTCGGGCAAAGCGATGCTGCATCATACACATCCACACATACCTCAACGCTCTCAGGATACAGGAAGCCAAGGCTCTCCGGGTAGAATATGAGAGTATCTCCCGTGACAGCCAGATAAGATGTATCGTATCGGTCGTCATTCAAAGACAGTTCAAACATCTCCAGATTCAGTCCGGCAAAATTGTCCATAATGACGAGCCGGAGCGGTTCGAGCTGATTTGCGATAGTATCGGAGGGAGCAGGGTAAACAAAGGCTATCTCGGGTGGAGTCATATCCACAAAGAAGCGAAACAGAAACGGCTCCTCGGAGAACGGATTATGAAGCACATCCTCGCAGGAGAGAAGCCTAACAACAACCTCCCCCTCGTGGAAGAAACCTGCAGGCGGAATAAACCTCAGAGTATCATCGGAGAAGATAAGATAAGGAGAAGATGTATCATAGATAACAGATGCAACCTCCAGTTGGATGCTCGAGGCATCCACACCCTCCGGGTCGGTAATATAGAACAGAATCTGTTGAGGGTCACAACCTGTCACGGCAGAATCCGCCGGTTCAACCAGATAAACAGACGGTCCCTCTGACTGGATAAAGAATTGCCAGCAGGTATCGGAGGTATTCTCACCGCAAAGCGTTGCAAGATCAGACAGCTCCACGCACACGGAGACAGTATCACCGCCTACGAAGTGCCAACCAGCATCCGACGAGGAGACGGATGCCCTGCCACCCGAGAAATCGATGATGCCATCCTCGAAATCTACAGTGTCATCGTTCACAACGAATATAACGCTCTCTGTATCGATGCCGCTTCCGATCTCCATAAACTCAAAGTACATATCCGGCTCCCCTGTGGAAATCGTGCAACCGGGGGCAGGAGAAACGGTAACTATATCAGGTGGAATCCTGTCAACAAAGAAACTAAAAACTGTTGTATCGGATGCCGGATTGCCGAAGATGTCCGGAAACGAAGTAAACCTTACATCGACCCATCTACCCTCTGCCTCTGGCGGGATAGGTACCGTTATGTATACTGTGTCTCCAGATATCTCCAAACCGGAACCATAAGCCAAAACACCTGTAATTCCACCAGAGAGTTGCGCTCGAACCGAGCCAGTATCTATCCCTTCCTCGTCAGAGAAAACAGCAACCGCAACGAGTGTATCACAGGAGGAGATAACACTATCCTCTGGCAAGATGAGTGAAACCGAAGGACCAGTTGTGTCAGCGAAGAAGAAGAAACAGGTATCGGGTAGTACATTTGCCCCGCATCGCACAGCAAGGTCAGCCGCCGTAACACAGACAGAAACCGTCTCACCACCAGCCACAACAACACCTATCTCCTCCGGGTCAATCACGAAACGACCAGCAGTGAATGAGACACCGATGGAGTAAATCGAAAGCAGTCTCGAGAAGCCAAAATTGGATGAGACCTGAACAGACACGGTTGACGAATCCAGTCCACTCGATGAATCACCAATACTAAACGAGATGGAGTCGGGCAGAGAAAATAACCTCCCCTCAGGGTAAAAAGAAGAAACATAAGGCGGAGTATGGTCAAACCAGACAGAGAAGGTTAGAGTAGGAAGCGCCCTGCCAAGAACATTAAGCAAATTCAAAGAGAAGTAGAGAACCGTATCCCTTGAAATCTCTGGTGTAAAGACAATCTGCTCACCATTGAAAGAGAGCTCCGTCGAGGAGGTGTCAAATATTTCCCCTGAGACCGAAAGTGAGATAGTCCCTCCATCTATACCGTAAGGGTCCTCTACCTCGATAACCACAGAATCACAGGAGACCCAGACACCTGTATCAGGGAACAGAACAGAAGCAGTAGGATGAGATGCGGCAACAAGGAACTCCCAGCAGTAATCGCCCGCTACATTCGGTCCACAACCGACCGCCATATCCTGGATGCCGGTTATACAGACCCGAACGGAATCATCACTAAGAAAAGAGATGCCCGCCTCGAGGCAGTCCACGAACACCGTATCGCCGGATAGCCTCACACCTGTATCAGCTACCCTGAGATGTAAAGAGTCCGCAAGAATAATATCGAGCTCAGAGAAATCGACGCCAGAGAGGGAATCTGTGATCCGGAAGAATATAAGAGGTGATACATCAAAGGAGTAGTCGGAAGGCGATACCTCAAGTATAACAGGGGGAGAAGCATCCCGCAGGAAGCTCCAGTTCACACTGTCAAGGCTGCAGCCATCTCCATCCTCGATATGCAGGAGCGTAAATTCAACAGTATCTGTCCCGAAGTCGCTGAAACGCCCCCCTACGGCGAACTGTGGAATGGAATGCTCACTAAATGGATACTCCCCTGGAACAGACAATCCGTTTATCTCGCAACTCATACTATACCAGTCCACGCCCTCCAGGTCGGACAGAGAAAACGATAAGTAGAAACTGTCACAGGATGTGAACTCCCCGTCAGCCGGAGACCGCCCTAAGACCGTAAGCTCTGGAGGCGTTTCCGTCCTGTGAGGAACATTGATACATATAGAGGCGCCTGTCGTATCGTAGCCTGGGGCATACACCCCGAGCCCAAAGCAGTATGTGGTGTCAACTGGTGGATTCACATTGCAACGAACACTGAACGAAGCGGTAGCCTCACTATCCGTCAAAAGCGGAAGCGGAGAGAGCGGAACGCGAGCTTCTCCCTCCTCAAGCGAAAAACCATCAGGAAGGGTTATCTCAGCAAAGACTGAATCAAGTGTGTCTATAATAGTGCTGGATACTATAAGGTCTATGGTAAAAGGGTTAGGGGAGTACTGATCGCAGTCCCTTATTGTCAGGAGATCCGAGTGAGAGAATGCAGAGAGCCTAAGCTCGCCAGGAACGGTCTCTGCCGAGCCAAGCCCATAGTATGTAGCAATATACCTTGTTTCACCTGGTGGAAGAAGAACCGCATCCCAACGAAGAAGAACGCAACTATCGAAATATTCCTCCTCATATACGGTGTAATCCCAGAATACACGCGAGTAGCGCCCGAAATCGCCATAGACAAACCTGTCTGGACAAACAGCTTCCCCTCCCGCAAGAATCCCCTCGCCAATCAATAGGGAATCAGGCTGAAACGGACTCCGCTCAAACGCCTGCCAGTACCCGGGAACCTCCGGATACACATACTCCTGACCTATACGAGAATAACCGTATTCGGTGGCTATCGGTGCGTTGTCGCTGCTGTCTATCATCGTGTCAAGGAAAAGCAGAACACCGACAGAGTGAGAAACATCATCCCTGTTCTCGATATGATATTCGATAAGTATCATAGGATTGCCACCGAAATAAACAGGAGTAGTAACCTGTGTAATGAAGACACCGGAAACCTCGAAATAGCAGTATATAGAGGTATCTACAACCGTTGCAGGTGCAAGCATATGCAACGGTGCTGGACGACCAGGTATAGAATCCTTCAATGTGGCATAGACGCTCCCGTCGACAAATATATGTGTATGGCTCGTGGAATACTGTGCAGGGAAGCCAAAAAGGAGCTTCTTGTGCCCATCGTGAGCAGGTGTCCCAATGGTAAACTGCCCACTACTATCGGAAACGACAACCTTTATTCGGTCGTTCTCTATCATAGCCTTCCCGCTGCTCGGGACAAGATGAACAGCCTTCCGCCCTACCGCCTCCAACAGACTAAGAAAGGAGAAAAGGAAAAATATCGTAAGAATAACTCTTCTCATTATACCTTTATCTCGCTATAACCACAGTTCCACTGCAAAGAACCTTGCCGTCTCGCTCTATTACATAGATGTAAACCCCTTGCCGGCAGGGATTACCAGACGAGTCGTTGCCGTCCCAGATATAATTGAAATGCTCCGGATGAATCTCTCTCACAAGGGAGTTGCGCATATTGTATATCTTCACCACTGCCTCCTTATCGAACCTGCCGGGGAAGTCGAAACTTGCATAGTCATTATACCCATCGCGGTTCGGCGTGAACGGAATCGGGGTTACCTTGCAGCCGGTTATAGGCTTTATGAAAACCCATGTGGAACAAGCACCCACAAGATGGTTTGGCTCGCAGTATCGGGTCGGATTGTCGGTCATATCGCTTATGCTGAACCAGACCGTGTCACCGCGCTCATAATGGAAGCCTGTCCGCTCAATGTCGACCGTAATCGTTCCGTTATCATAGTCAAGTCCTGGGGTTGTGCCCATAGAATACAGGTTACCGTTCATATCGATGACTATCGATAGCGGGTCAACACCGGAGAGCTCATCTCCTACCTCAAACCTTATCTCCGTGAACTCACCAGGGTCAAAGAATGTGCTGTCCGGCGGATAAGAGGAGTAGCAAACAGGCGGCGAGAGGTCAACGATGAAACTAATCCCGGCAGAGTCTGTGTATGCGTTGCCGAAGTTGTCCTCAACATAGCCCATAACGACCGTCACCGTTTCAGCATCTGCCCAGGAATCCGTCGGGCGGAAGACGAGCGTATCCAGAACAGGATAGGGGTATTCACGCAGTTCAACTGTTCCAAGTGGACCAGGAGATGTTGTGTGGTGAGGCTGTCCGTTCACGATAAGCTCAATTGTCGAGCTGTTTATCCCGTTGGGGTCATCGAGGGCAAGCACAACCTCCTGCCTCTCGCAGGATGTGAACTCACCTGTATGAGGATAGACAAACGAGACTAAAGGCGGCTCGATATTGGTAAAGACAACCGAATCGACCTGTGATACACCCATCGAACGGTCGCTCTCCATTGCACAGTCGAAGTCGTTATCCCATGCAACTATCTGGAAGTAAAACGGTGTTCCTTCAGGATAGCCCACGATTGTATCACTTTCAGCGATATGCAGCATCGAATCGTAATGCATATAGATTATCCCATCGTATGTCCCGGAGAGGTAATCAACAGGACCAACAGTCGAGTAGACAAGAAACACCCCTTGGTCGTCAGGACCGAGTATCCCATCGTGGACGCCGGACTGGTCGAGGCTATCGACGATGTATGCAGTTATCACAAACGGAGTGAGCGCCCTCACAGAATCAGGCAGAAGCTCGGAGAACACAGGTGGAAGCGAGTCATCATCGTTTATGTAGAAAGAGGTTGTGTATGTTGTCTCGTTAGCAGGACAAAAGTCCACCGTGTCCCTGACATATAGCGAGACATCAATCGTCTCACCCTCGCAGAAAATAAGCCCATAATCCTCGGGCGAGAAGATAAGCGTATCACCATCGATGAAGTAAAGTCCTGTCTCTCCCCAGGGAATCTCTGTTTCATCCACTGTAAGAACTATATACGATGTATCTACCCAGGTTATCTCATCGAATATATGGAAGGTTATATCCTGCAGGGTGTCGTATGTGATGTATCCAGGCGTCGGGAAGATAAAATCTGCAACCGGAACAGAGTGGTCGACAATAAATGTGAAGGTGTCAACAGAGTCGACATCGTTGCCGAGGGAATCGTAAGCCTGAACGATATACCATACAACCGCATCACCATCGGAGAAAGGGGTCGAAGGGTTGAAGACAAGCGTATCATTTTCATATCTTAGAGAGGTTTCAGGATACCTATACATACTACCGCCAACATATATCACAATCGAGTCCGGTTCCACACCATCGGGGTCGGATATACTGACCACAATGGACTCATCGAGGCAGCTCGTCGTCGCCAAGTCAAACGGAAGGATATTCTCAACAACGGGACCGCCTGTCGGGATATAAAATTCCCAGCAATAGGAAGAATCCATCCAGTTCGGCTCACACAGATCAGGCGAATCGGAGAGCGAATCAATGCATACCAAAACGGTATCACCTCCCGTGAATATTATGCCAGCAAGCCGCGTATCCACCACAAATGTATCGTCCGATGTATAAACAACACCTGCCGAATCGACACTCAGATGCCAGACACTGCTCCCCGCTGTTATTGTCATAAAGACGGAGTAAGGGTCTACATCATCTATATCATCTATAAAGTGAGCACGAATCTCAGGATACCTCGTCGAAACGAACTCACCGTCATCGGGAGAAACAGATTCCACATACGGCGGAGAGTAGTCGACAAAGAACCACCAGGCAACGGAATCCGCCGGGTTGCCAAGTGAATCGAGAGCAGAGAGAAGCGATATTCTGACAGTGTCACCATCGGCGAAGCTCACCCCCCAATCAAATATGACGAGCGTATCCCCGATAAACTCGATTGTCGTGTCGGTGCCAACAAGCAGGCTATCTATATAGTAGAGAGAGCCATCGCGGAACACCTCTATCCCTATCATAACCGTCGTGTCAATTACACCCTCAGGGTCAAGAACGAGTATCGAATCGACAAACTCAGACGAATCGCAGGAAACAAAGTCGCTGTCGTGAGGACTTATCATTATCGCAGACGGTCCATCTGTTATAACTATGGTGAAATTCCAGCAGAGAGTATCGGTGAAGACATTGGGCGAGCAGCCACCGAGAGGCAGGTCATTGACACTGTCCAGACAGACCTCAACAGTGCTTCCAGCAAGAAAATATATCCCTGCCGCAGTCGAACTGAATGTAAGTGTCCCACTCGTTGCATCCCAGGTAAGCGTATCGGTGGAGACAGAATAGACAACCCCGTTTATCCTCAAGCGAATGCTGGTGGAATCGATTGGGCTGAATGTGTCTGTTATCACAAGTGTGATATCCGGCGTGTAATCAACATCGGTCTCCATCGGGGCAGGAGACACAGGCACCGCCTCAGGAGGGGTCAGGTCCATATAAAACAGCCAGGATGTATCCCCTTCCGCAGCATAGCCAAGATTATCTCTCGCGAAGACAGAAACCTCCAGCGTCTCCCGCTCACAGAAGGCATCGGGGACAGGAACAAATATCAAGAGGGAATCATCAACAAAGGAAATAGCCGTGCTGTCTATCGTGTAATCCACCCCACAGTATGAGAAGATAATCGTTGTATCGTCAACGCCGTCCTCATCGAAAAGATAGATAAGGATTGAGTCATCCTGGCAGATAAATGTCGACTCCGCAGGTGAAATCAGATGAACAAACGGTCCACCTTGATTGATAATTATACTCCAGCAGACAGCAGAATCCAGCGGATTGGGGCAGGAATCATCAGGCGCATCCTGTATATATTCGAGGCAGAACTCGACCGTGTCATCCCTGTGGAATAGAAGCCCCACACTATCCGCAAAGAAATAGAGCGTGCTGTCAGATATATCGTACCAGATAGCAGGTGAGTCGGCAGCAGTAAAGATGAGCGTTTCATTCACCGTAAAGACAATACTGTCAGGGTCAACATCGGAGATGTCGTCAACAATATGCATCCATACATCAGGCGTTGGGTCAGTCCACAGAGCACCGTCTGGCGGATAAAACCCTGTCACATAGGGAGCTGTCCAGTCAATATAGAATGTGTAAGGAACAGAGCTGGGAAGGTTCAGAAGTTCATCGGTAGCCTCAAGCACCATAACCTCGAATGTATCGCCATCGGAGAAGATAGTACCGGGCGGATAGAATATGAGTGTATCCAGCGTGTCAGACTCGATAACAACAATGGATGGGTCACCGTATGGATAGCGGATTGTATCCTCCCCTATTATAACGCCCATAACGATGGAAGATTCCATAACACCGTCCGTATCGGCGAGCGTAAATATGAAAGAGTCAGGCGGAACGCAGGCAAGGATAAGTCCTTCCTCGGGAGAAGCAAGATTGACAACGGGACCTCCGCCTGCTATGAGGAACTCCCAGCAGTAAGGCTCCATTACATTCGGCTCACAGGTATCGGGCATATCGGAGGCATAGGTTACACAGACACTCACGGTATCGCCACCGGCAAAATGAATGCCAGCAGCCTCCGGATCTACACAAAGCGTCGGAGATGACCAACTGACAAACGGATCAGAGAAATGGGCAGTCAGCGAAACACCAGGAGATGTTATATCGACCGTGAGAGACGCTGTATCGAGTATTCCGCTCGAATCTACAATGTCCACACATACAAGCGGTGCAATCTCGGTAACGACACCGGTAGGCTCAGGATTAAACGCAATCGGAGGCTCGGTATCAAGTATAAAGAACCAGCTCGTCATACCACCACCTATATCATTTCCGAGGGAATCCATCGCATGGATCACAGTTATATCATACCTGCCATCCTCGGTTATAACGGGAGAGGGGACAAAATACAACACACTATCCTCAAAGGAGAGCCTTGGGTCTGGCCAGGAGATGGTATCACCATTGAGAACTATCTCTATCGTGCTCTCGTCCACACCGTCGGTATCGACAATGCTTATGACTATTGTATCAATATATGGACAGCTGATTATCCAGCCTGGATGAGGCGTGATAGGCGTAACAATTGGACCATCAGCAGGAAGAGAAAAGTCAAAGCAGAAACTATCGGCATTCGGTGGGCAGACATCCATCCAGTCGACGGCATCGGTCGCAAACAAACAGACCGTTACTGCATCACCACCACTGAGATGAAAACCGTCTATAGAATCGGTGAATATCGTAACGAGGGAGTCTGTCGAGCTGTAGATAAGAGCAGGGTCGCTGAAGGAAATAGTCGTTTCAAACGCCCCGACCGTTATTGTAGCATACAGGCTCTCGGCAAGAACACCTGCTATCATATCGTAAAGTTCTATCGACATGTCGGGCGTCATATCCGTTATAACCGCGCCATCAGCCGGATATGTAGAACCGAAAACAGGCGGGTCTAAATCCACGGTAGTTGCCCAAAAGACCACAGTATCAAGCGGATTGTAAAGCGAGTCATACGCCTGCGTTATGCCAAATGTAACCATATCCCCTGATGAGAGCGGAAAAGGAATGGGAAAGATGAGAGTATCGTTCTCATAGGTCATCGAAGGATAGGAGGAAAGCGTATATTCCGTTGTATTGTAGGTAAATACGACGCTATCAGGGATGACCCCGTTCCCGTCACGCAAGAGCATAGTTATTACAAATGAATCACAAGATATAACAGAACCGTCGGGCGGGGAGAGGAGCCTTACCGTCGGTCCAGATAGGCTCATAAGGAACGACCAGCAGACAGGTGAACCCATATGGTTATAGTCGCAGAAGTCAAGACTGTCTGTGGCACGGATAAGACAGACCTCGAGGCTATCACCATCCTCAAGCTCAGGAAAAGCAGGATACTCCCATGGAACGATTCTCAAAACAGAATCCACAGCCAACCAGTAGAAGCCCATCGTATCTACCCCGAAGATGAATGTGTCAACCATATTTATAACGATCCTGAAAAGGAGCGAATCAACACAGATAGGTGACATAGCATCCTGAACGCGAATCCTTATATCGTCAAAGTGAGAAACCCTCGGTTCCAGAGGATGAACAGGTGTTGCCCATGGAGGCTCGGCATCAAAATAGAAGCGCCAAAGTCTCGGAGGCTCCACCGGGTTCCTGATGGAATCGTTGAGTGAAAGTATCTCAACATCGATCGTGTCCTGACTGGAATACGAAGGAGGCGGGTCAATCACAATCTGACCCGTATCACCCGGCGATGAGGGAGGAATGTAATGAAGGTCAGGATTCCCCCAAGGGTAAAGGAAACTCCCTGTCCTTGTCGTTATCCTCACCTGAAGTGAGAGCGTATCAATCGGAAGATGGTCAAAAACAGAGAGCACAATCGGGGAATCAACACAACTCACAACCGAGCCAACAGGAGGAAATGTCATATTCACGCGAGGACCTTCAGCATCGATATAAAATGTCCAGCAGGTGTCCGTCTCAAGCGAGTTCGCCTCACAGTAGTGCGAGTCGGTGAGGAAGGTTATAACCTGGTCAGCAATATCGAGAATGCAAACCTCTACCGTATCAAATAGAGAAGGGGTAAACCCTGGGATGCTCGCAGTGGAAATAGTGAGGAGGTCTCCCTCATATGAAAGACCCAAATGGGGCCAGGAAACCTCAATATCATTCACACTAACCCGTATCGAGTTCGGGTCAACCCCAGAATAATCATCAGTGATCCCCACATTTATATCAGGGTACAAAAACGGCACAAATCCATAAGGAGGCGGAGACGGGACACCAAAGAGATAGGGCGGCGACATATCCACACGGAAGGAGAATGTAACAGGAGAAGGAATGCAATTGCCCGTGCTGTCACACGCAGAATCAACACTGACCGTTACGATATCCCCATCCGAGAAGACAGGACCAGAGGGAACAAACTCAAGCCTGCTTGTGCTACTATTATATGTTAGCTCCGGGTTTTCAATCGTGAATAGACTTCCGTTTATGTTCAGAACAATCGAGGAATCGTCGACGCCGTTGCGGTCCATTATCGATATGAATATTTCCTGGTCAGGGCAGGATGTAAATATTCCACCAACGGGAAGTATAGGAGTAATTTCAGGTGGCTCGACATCGGTATAGAACTCCCAGCAGTAAGGTGCAGGAGAGAGATGGTTTCCACCACAGAGAGTCGCATTGTCCCTGACATCGATGATACAGACACGCACAGTGTCACCAACATAAGGGGAAAACGGGGTATAAGTCAAAATACCTGAGACATCGTCCCAGTGAAGCCGTGCATCGGGCCAGGAGAGAGTTTCGCCCTGAACCTCGATCACAAGAGAGTTTATAAATATTCCGCATATAGTATCCACCAGCTCCACCGTTATAGGGCTGACAGGATCTGCCACCGGTTCATAGTAAGGGCTTGGGTTTGCTGCATGGGGAGGCTCAAGGTCAACCGTTATCGTTTCACAGGTGGAATCCGCTCTACATCCATAGATATCTACAAGATTGTAGACGCAATATTCTATCACCTGCCCGTTGGTAAGCGGGCTCATCGAGAATTCATATCTACCACTGACCGGGTT
>JAGGUN010000040.1 GCA_021158465.1 bacterium | reverse complement strand
CTCGTGTCCGCTTTTATTTCTGCTGATACTATTTCAGTAGGTGCCTTAACAATGTCGCTTCTGCGTGGTTCTCGCTTTCCTATCACATCTGGTGTTCCCCATTTATCTCTAAATCTATTTCCTCCTAATGCTATTGCTTTGGTGCATTCTTCCAGTTCATTAACAAGCCAATTTGCAAAAGGTTCATAAAAATCCTCTTCTTTTATCTTTTCAATTTCTAAAGGGGGCTTCTGCTCTTCTTCACTAATCTCTTCCTCTCTAAATGTAATATGGCGAAAAAGCCCTCGTGCAGGTTTATAGACCTCCTTAGGCACACGTGTTTCTAAATTCCAAACTGTCCCATCAATAGTATTAACAGGGATCTCTGGAAACTCTTGGGATATTTTTCTCACAAGAACCGAATAACGAACGCCATCAGGATTTGATTTGAGTATCTCTATCGCTTTTGCTATGATTTTTTCTCTTCTTGTTGCCATATTATCACCTCATTTTAGCTATTGCGTATAACTTGTTTATATCCGCGGGAAAGAACCTCCCTTTTCCCACTTTTCACCCTACGATCTCAAAGAACACATTCTCCAGCTCGCCTGTTCCGTTTGTAATCTCGGCAAGTGTTCCCTTGCGGTAGATTTTCCCTCGGTGTATTATGCCTATCCTGTCGCAGAGCTTCTCCGCCTCGTCCATAATGTGTGTGCTGAATATTATACATTTTCCCTCGGCGCGTAGCTCTTTTATGAAATCCAGGAGCGTCTTTGCGATAATCACATCCAGCCCGATTGTCGGCTCGTCGAATACGAGTGTCGGTGGGTCATGCACGATTGTCCGAAGGATGTTCACCTTCTGCTTGTTCCCCGATGACAGCTTCGAGCAGAATGTATCGGCGTATTCTGTCAGCTCGAACCGCTCGAACAGCTCGTCGATTCTCCTGTCCGATTCGGTTTTGTCCATTCCGTATAGTTCGGCGAAATATTCGACCATCTCCCTTGCTGTCAGGTGCCTGTATAGCCCCGTATCACTGGATAGGAAGCCGATATGCCTTCTGACCTCCTCGGGGTTTTCCTGCGTATCGAACCCATCGACGACGACCGTTCCATCGGTCGGTTTAAGCACTGTCGATATTACCCGGAGCGTTGTCGTCTTGCCTGCACCGTTCGGTCCGAGAAGCCCAAATATCTCTCCCTGTCCGACCTCGAAACTTATCCCATCGACCGCTCGCACAACCTCGCCCTTTGAGGTGTAAAAATACTTCTTGAGGTTTTCAACCTGTATCATATCTCTTCCCCGATAAATCTTCTAAGCGAGTAGTCCTTCCCGATGAGACGGTAGTTTCTGTACTCGCCGAGCCTCGTCCCGAGCAGGTTTTCGATAGCCGAGAGCAGTCTGGTGGAGAGTTTCATATGCTTATGCTTTACTTTTGGGTTCTCGGTGATCGTCCAGTTCTTTGCTGCGATCCTATCTTTCATAACGGCAGGATGAGTTCCTTTGAAGTCGGCAAGATACTTAAGTGAACCATATTCGAACGGTGTTGTTTTCTCCTTTCCGGGGTATTTCTTCTCGATAT
This sequence comes from bacterium, assembly GCA_021158465.1. GTDB lineage: Bacteria > UBP14 > UBA6098 > 4484-93 > 4484-93 > 4484-93. The sequence continues at coordinate 18,660 of JAGGUN010000040.1, read as the reverse complement.
ATTCCTTATCGTGGTGGAGCGAATCGAGGGCGACAGATTTCTTCTTCATAACGACCGGTTCCCTCACCCAGCCGTAGTGATATACCTCGGCGGGTATGAGTATAGTCCTCATCTTTCTCCCGTGGACGCGAAAGCTCTGGGCAGATTTCCAAGAGTGCACACCGATTCCGTTCCTCACCACTCGGATCTCCCTCCTATACCAGTTGTGAGCCTTCTGATACTTGAAATAATCCCCCCAGAAATGCTTGTATGATAGCAGGAACCCCTCGACCTCTCTGTTGTGGAGGTATCTTTTGCACGCCTCGAGGATTACCGGCAGGTATTTCTCGTGTATAACCTCATCTGCCTGAAGATAGATACACCAATCTCCGGTGCATTGGGAGAGTGCGATATCGGTTTGCTGGGCGTTTATTGCACCGTGGACGAAAAGCTTCTTGTCCCACACTGTCTCGATTATCTTGATCTTCTTATCACCGATTGAGCGTACAACCTCCGTCGTGTTATCGGTTGAATCCCCTAATGCGATAACAAATTCATCAACGATCGGCAAGATGGATTTTATCGATTCGACAATCGGATAATCGAGGCTAACTGCGTTTCTTGCAAACGAAAACCCCGATAACTTCATAATTTTCTTGGTTTTTCTTTATATTTTTGTTAAATTTGCTTGCCGACTAATATATCTTCTGCTGGAGGGTTGTCAAGTGAAAGTTCTTCAGGTGGTGAACTTTCGCTGGTATAATGCGCAGGCTCACTATGGTTATGTTCTATCCTGTGCGCTTGCGAGGCTTGGGGTTGAGGTTCATCTGCTTTCTCATCCCGACTCGCCGCTTTTCTCGATGGCACGCTCCGAATGCCACGGCGTTAGGCTCATCCCGTTTCGATTCACTGGCAAAGGTCTGTTCGGATATGTAGGCACATCCGGTTTTCTCCGAGAACTGCTCGCGGAAGAGAGATACGATATTGTCAATGTTCACAGGGGAGAGGAACATACGCTTTTCTCTCTGCTTCGCAAGCTTATCGGGCGTTTTTCTCTCATCCGCACGATAGGCGATAGGAGACGCTCTCGGAAAAGCATATTCAGCCGTCATCAGTTGCAGCGCTTGACCGATGGCGTGATATGTGTCTCACGTTCACTCCTCGATGATATCAGCATAGCAGCTGTTCCTGCCGATAAGCTTGAATACATTCCCCTTGGCATCGACACAGCTCTTTTCACTCCGAGAAAGGGTGGCAATCTTCGTGCGAGGCTTGGCATCGCCGATGATGAGATTGTTGTCACAATCATTGCCAGGTTTTCTCCTGTGAAAGGGCATGACATCTTCATACAGACGGCAAGGCTCCTGTCTCGTCGGTTTTCAAATGTGCATTTTCTCATAGTTGGCTACCCGGCACAGATAAGCGAGGATGAGATAACGGCTATGGTAAAGGACGCTGGAATAGAGGATAGAACCGATGTCATCGTCGGTAGCCGTAGTGTGTTTGATCTCCTTTCTGTGACGGATGTCGGGCTTATCCCATCGACCGGCTCAGAATACATTGCCAGAACGCTTCTGGAGTATATCGCTTCCGGTGTTCCGGTTGTTACATCGAATGTTGGTGTCTTGCCAGATATTGTGACGGATGATTTCGGAATTGTAGTTGATGATATTACCCCGACAGCGTTTGCTTGCGCGGTTTCCAGTATAATCAGCTCAGGCAGGATTCAACAGATGGGTAGGTCTGCCAGAAAGGTAGCAGAGAGAAAGTATTCCATAGAGAAGTTTGCAAGAGATACGGTCGATTTCTATGAAAAGATACTTGAGCGAAAAAGCTCTAAATAACCTTCTTGTTTTCCTTTGGATAGGTTTCTTGTTTTTTGCCCCTTGGTCTCTGGCTGGAGCCCAGGCTTTCCTTGCAGGGACTGTTATCGTCGGGATACTGAATATTTTTTTATACAAGAGAAAACTGCTCCTTCACCCGCTCTCTTTATGTGTGTTTGCCTATCTTACATCTTATTTCATCTCGTCTCTTCTTGCCTCCAATAGGTGTGATTCTATCCGTTCGTTCGCCAACGAGTGGATGGTTCTGGCTATCCTATCGGGTATTGCCACCAGATGGACCGAGAAGAGAAGGAGGTTTGCTCTTTATCTTCTTTTTGTTATCTTGTCCATTGTTTCTGTGTATGCTGCTTGGCAGTTCTTTTCGGGCGTTGACCTGTATCGTGCGAGGATGCTCGAGCCTGCTGGCAGTTTCTTCATTGCGACAGGTGTATTTGGACAGCATCTGACTTTTGGCACTATGTATATGATGCTTGCCCTGTTTGCTTTCGGTATTTTTGCTTCTGAGGGGAGGTTCTCTTTCCCTTCGGGGATTCTTGCGACGGTATCGGTTGTGGTCTCCTTTGCCAGAAGCGCCTGGCTTGGTTTTGTTGCAGGGATTGTTTCTCTCGCCTTTTGTAAAAAGAGAAAGGTTGCGTTCCTCTTCTTTATACTTTTTCTGGTGGCGGTTTTGATATTTCTTTTTCCATCTCTCCGCGAGAGGGTTATGGATTTGCACTTCGGCGAGGTAGCGGTTGAGTCTCGGATAACACTTTTGAGGACAGCGTTCAATATGTTCAAGGCACATCCTTTCTTTGGTATCGGGGCGGGCAACTTCTCGACATATTTCGACGAGTTTTACGCAGGCGGAGTGTATGACAACACCTGCCATCCACATAACGACTATCTCAACATACTCGCATCTGGGGGAATATTTACATTTGTTCCCTTTATTTCAATATTTATTCTGTTTTTTGTTTTGATACTAAGGCGGATGAAGTCGAGCGAAGGCTTGGATGAAGGTATAGCGCTTGGTTCCCTTTCTGCTGTGGTTGGTTTTCTTGTTGCATCGTTTTTCCAGTGCAATTGGACCGATGCTGAGGTGGGAGAATTCGTTGTCTTCCTGCTCGGTTTTGCACTTTCGGGAGGGGAGAGATGACCCTTTCTGTGATACTTGTGGTAAAGAACGAGGAGCAGAATATTGCACGCTGTCTTAGAACGGTTTCCTTCGCCGATGAGATACTGGTTGCCGATTCCGGCAGTACCGACAGAACGGTCGAGATAGCAAGTCGTTTCACCAATAAGATATTTGATGTGGAAAAGTTCCACTTCTCTGGCACAAAGCAGTTCCTGCTTGAAAAGGCGACATCCGACTGGGCGCTTTGGATAGATGCGGATGAATGGCTAACACCCGAGCTTGAAAGGAGCATCAAGGATGTTTTGAGAACAAGGTCAGACTATTCTGGTTACTATATTTTGCGGCAGTCTTGTTACCTTGGCAGGTGGATGAAACATTCTGGATGGTATCCTGACTGGGTGCTGCGCCTCTTCAGAAGAGAAGAAGCAAGTTTTGACGGTAAAGCGGTTCATGAGGGTGTGAACCTTACTGGGAAGGTTGGTAGACTGAGTGGGAAACTGCTTCATCATCCGTATAGGAATATCTCGCATCACCTTGAAAAGATGAACCTTTATACCGACCTTTGGTCGAATGAGATGCTGATATTAGGTCGCAAAAGCAGTATGTTAGATGTATCACTTAGACCAATTTGGAAAATAATATCAACTTACCTCCTGAAATTTGGTATGTTAGACGGATTTCCTGGTCTTGTTCTTTCGGTTATGTCGGGATATTACACTTTTCTGAAATATGCAAAACTATATGAAAAATCGAGAAATAGTATTAGTTAGTTCGCAAAAAACTTTAAGAGGGGGCGAGTTTCAGCTTTTCCTCCTTGCAAAAGGTCTAAAAGAACGAGGTTTCCGTCTCTCAGTTATATACAACAAAAGAAATATAGAGCTTGCTACTGCTTTGTGTGGTTTCGACTTATTTCCCATAAGTATCTGTTCAGAGTTTGATGTTCTGGCGGCAAGAAGGGTTGCAGGTATATGCTCCGGGAAACAGGTTGTAATCGCCAATGATTCCCTCGCTCAAAGCCTTGTTTTTCTTGGCAGGAAGCGGATTTTAGCCTCACTTGTTGCTATCCGGCGTGTGGGGTTCCCGATAGGGAAATCAGGGTTTCGTCTCAGGAAGTATCTCGCCTTCGACAGGATTATCGCCATCTCCGATTATATCCGCCGGATGCTTGTGAAATCTGGTGTCCCTCCTGATAAGATTGTGAAAATTTACAGTATGGTAGGATCTGTTTCGCCTGTCTCTTCCCTGGAAAGGAACACCGCGAGAGACCGCCTTAGAATCCCTGCCAAAGCCTTTGTTGTTGGCACTCTCACAAACTTTTCACCTGAGAAACGCGTCGAGGATCTTCTCCTTGCTATGAAGAGCCTGCCTCGATGCCTTGCTGTTGTGTCTGGTGAAGGAAGGCTAAAGCCTCGTTTTGTGGACTATTGCAAAAAGATTGGAGTGGAGAGTAGAGTTATTTTTGTGCCTCGGGACGAGCAGTTCCTCAACGCATTTGACCTGTTCGTCTACCCATCGGAGATGGAGGGATTAGGAACTGCTCCTCTTTTGGCTCTATCCAGGGGAATACCTGTTATAGCAACGGATGTCGGTGGTCTTCCTGAGATTGTTATCGACGGTATGAACGGTTTTTTGCTCCCAGTTGGCTCACCTGATGGGATCGCTGAGAGGGTAAATGACTTGATGGAAAACAAGGAGTTATACAGTAAACTTTCTAAACACTGTATCGAACATGCTCAAAATTTTGTCCAAAACAGGGTGTTAAACGAGTATGAAACCGTGTTAAACTCGCTCTGAAATGGGGTTAATCGATAACCCAGTTTGGGTAACATTTAATTTTTTTAACAGATTCGATTGGCTTTCGGTCTTCTTTACATTTCTGAGTGAACCAGGCTCGACTGATCCTGTCTGGAGGTTTGTCAGAAGGGTTTCTCCACCTGACTTCGGTCGGATTGCTCGATGTAAACAGGTGCATTCAGATAAGATTTGCATTATAGATAATTCAAGCGGCATCAATGGGTTATGCGGGGGATATCTCGTTTGTGACGGTCTTTTGACAAATGTCCGCAATGTTCCCATCGAGATCCACACCGCCGATTGTGTCCCTGTCTTCATTGTGGATGAAAGAAGGATGGTGATTGGGCTTGTTCATTGTGGCAGGAGAGGTGTGGCATCGTTTGTTCACCTCGAGGCTATAAGGCTTGTCATAAGCCGTTTTGACAGCTGCCCTGAGGATATCTGGATATACCTTGGACCATCCATTGGAAGGGAAAGTTATGAGGTCGGAGACGAGGTTATTGCTGCCTTTCAAGGTAGGTATAACTTCCGTGCCGATGGTAGGCTCAACCTGAAAAAGCTCATCATTAAGGAAGTAATAGAACAGTTTCGCATCCCGATGAAGCATATAGCCTTCTTCCCGTTCGATACCTATAAGGAGAAATATCTCTCTTCCTACCGGCGGGATGGCAGAGCGTTCCGCGTTATGCGCTCTCTAATGGTGATAAAACCCTTTTGAACGGTAAAAGTTTCTTGCTAAATATGATTTTTGTGTTAAATTGTTATTACTATAACCTTTTTGTTACAGGTAGAGAGGGATGCTATGCTGCCAAGAGATAAGATGACGGTCAATGAGGAATTCGAGATAATCCGCCGTGGTGTCGATGAGATAATATCGGAGGATGAACTTGTCAGGAAGCTCGAGACCGCAAGGAGGGAGTCTCGCCCGCTCACTGTCAAGCAGGGGTTCGATCCGACGGCGCCGGATATTCACCTCGGGCATACCGTATCGCTTCGGAAGCTCAGGCAGTTCGAAGAGTTGGGACATAAGGTAATATTTCTGATCGGTGATTTCACTGCTCTCATCGGTGACCCAACGGGAAGAAGCAAGCTCCGACCGAGGATGACAAGGGAAGAGATTTTAAGCAATGCTGAGACATATAAGAAGCAGATATTCAAGCTACTCGACCCGGAAAAGACAATAATCGAGTTCAACAGCCGGTGGCTTGCCAAAATGAGCTTTGCCGATGTGCTTGGGCTTGCTTCAAGATACACTGTCGCAAGGATGCTCGAGCGGGACGATTTCGCGAAGAGGTTCGCAGAGGGGAAACCGATAAGCATTATGGAGTTCTTGTATCCGTTGGCACAGGCTTACGATTCCGTCGCACTGAAGGCTGATATTGAGCTGGGTGGTACCGACCAGAAGTTCAACCTGCTTGTAGGCAGGGAAATCCAAAAGGAATACGGGCTCGAGCCTCAAGTGCTTATACTTATGCCGCTCCTCGAGGGAACAGACGGCGTCCAGAAGATGTCAAAATCATACAAAAACTACATCGGTGTGAACGACGAGCCGTTCGATATGTTCGGGAAGATTATGTCTATACCAGACTCGCTCATTATGAGATATTTTACCCTCTGCTCGGATTATGATGAGAAGAGGTTGAAGAAGGTGGAACAGGCACTCGAATCCAGGAGCGTCAACCCGATGGAGCTGAAAAAGGAGCTGGCTTACGACATAGTGAAGCTTTACCATTCGGAGGATGCAGCGAGGGAAGCCAGAGAGAGGTTTGAGTATGTGTTCCAGAAAAGAAAAGGTGTCCCTGAAGATATTCCTGTTGTTAATATGAAAAAGGGAGAAGCTGTCTGGGTTGTCGAGCTTATGAAGAGGGCAGGGGTTATCAGCTCAAGCTCAGAGGGTATAAGGCTAATAAATCAGGGGGCAGTTGAGATGGACGGAGTGAAAGTCACAGACCCAAAAGGGAAATTATTGTTTGAACATAAAGCCGTTTTCAAGGTGGGTAAACGAAGGTTTTTCAAGGTTTGCCCGGAATAAGGAGGCAACGATGAGCACACAAATAGCAGAACTGGAGAGAATAGAGAAGAAACTGTCCGAACTCAGGAGGTATCTTTAACATAGATGAGACCAGGGGAGAGCTTGCCAAACTCGACGAGCTTATATCCTCGCCCGACTTCTGGAGTGAGGATGAGAAGAGGCGAAAGGAGGTCATCTCCAGAAGGAAACAGCTTTCGGAGATAGTCGAGAATTTTGATTCCGTTGAAAAGCAGCTCGCTGATATCTCGGAGCTTGCCAGTGTCCTGACCGACCCAGAGGATATAAAAGAGCTTATCGCTGATATAGAAAACCTTTCAACCCGTCTCAATGAGCTTCAGCTGAAGTTTGTCCTCTCAGGTGAGAACGACTCAGGGAATGCAATTCTTGTTATCCATTCTGGAGCAGGCGGAACAGAAGCTTGCGATTGGTCAGAGATGCTGCTTCGGATGTACCTCCGCTGGTGCGAGAAAAAAGGGTTTGAAACAACCATAGTAGATATCTTGCCAGGAGAAGAAGCAGGGATAAAGAGCGCTACCGTCGAGGTCAAAGGCAAGTACGCCTATGGACTGTTGAAGGCGGAAATCGGCATACATAGGCTCGTTAGGATATCCCCGTTCGATTCCAATAGACGCCGACATACATCGTTTGCATCTGTCTTCGTCTATCCGGAGGTCAACGAGGATGTCGAAATCGAGATAAATCCCGATGACCTGAGAATCGATATCTACCATTCCTCAGGACACGGCGGACAAAATGTTAATAAGGTCGCAACCGCTGTCAGGATTACACACATCCCAACAGGGATTGTTGTTCAATGCCAGGCAGAACGCTCTCAGTATAAAAACCGCGAGATTGCTATGAGGATCTTGCGCTCACGCCTGTACGAAAGACAGCTTGAGGAGGAACGCAAAAGGAAAGCAGAACTGGAGAAGACAAAAAAGAAGATAGAATGGGGTAGCCAGATACGCTCATATGTCATGCATCCCTACAATATGGTCAAAGACCACAGAACAGGACTCGAAACAGGGAATACTCAAGCGGTGCTCGACGGTGAGCTTGATATGTTCATCGAGGGATACCTGCTGTGGAAAAATGAATAATATCCTTTACATAAGAGAAGAGAAGGTATCCGATATTCTGTTTTCCGTTCTGGGTAATAATGGGACAATATCATTTATATTTCTTAATCTCTTCCAAAAGAGGAGAATAGGAGAGAAATTCACTGTAAAAGAGGCTTCTTTTGCAGTATTTGATGAATTTTTTAAGCAAATCTCTGAGTATCTGGATGGTAGAAGGAAGAGCTTCGATATAAGGGCAAAACCGCTTGTTGGCACCGAGTTTGAAAGAGCTGTCTGGGATAAGGTGGCGGATATTCCGTACGGGCAGGTAATAACATACGCTGAGCTTGCATACTCTCTGGGTAACAGGCGGCTTGCAAGGGCAGTTGGACAAGCTCTCGGGAAGAATCCGCTCCCTGTTATTATCCCCTGCCACAGGGTAGTCGCGTCGTCGGGGAAACCAGGAGGATTCACGGCTGGTATCCCTCTTAAACTCCGCCTCCTGAAGCTCGAGGGGGTAAGATATGCCAAATAGCCTGATGATAAGCATCTCTGGGATAAGGGGAGTTGTCGGCGAAACGCTTTTGCCGCAAGATGTGTTGCGCTTCTCCCTCGCATTTGCAAGGGTTGTCGGCATGGGAAGGATCGTCATCGGCAGGGATAATCGCGCATCAGGTGAATGGATATCCCGGCTCGTTACAGCAGCCCTGCTCTCTGCAGGGAACGATGTCGTGGATATAGGGATTGCCCCAACACCGACGGTCGAGATAGTAACAAAAAAGCTTGGAGCAACAGGTGGCGTGATCATCACCGCAAGCCACAACTCCGCCGAATGGAACGCACTGAAATTCGTTGGTAAGAACGGGATATTTCTTAACGAATCCGAGCTTGGGCAACTGCTTTCGTTCGCTGCATCGAGTAGCTTTCAATATGCTGGGTTCGATGAGACGGGGACACTCGAGAAGCGTGAGGATGGAGTGGATATGCACATCGAGAATATCCTATCCTTGCCGTATCTGGAGCTTGATGCTATCCGTAGACGGCGCTTTCGAGTTGTCTACGACCCAAACGGTGGCGCAGGTGTTATGCTCATCCCGAAACTGCTTAAAAAACTTGGATGCGAGGTCATCCTTGTGAATGACAGAATAACGGGCTTCTTCTATCATCCGCCGGAGCCGCTTCCGCAGAACCTCGTTGGTGTCTCAGATGCCGTCCGTGTCTCAGATGCCGACATCGGGTTCGCTACAGACCCGGACGCCGACCGCCTCGCAGTCATCGATGAGGCTGGAAAACCGATCGGCGAGGAGCTGACACTGCCGTTGTGCGCAAGATATATCCTCTCAAAGAAGAGAGGAGCTTATGTCGTCAATGTCTCATCGTCACTCGTTAACCGCCTCGTTGCCGAGGAGTTTGATGTCCCGTTCTACCAGACGAAGGTCGGTGAGCTGAATGTAACGGATAAAATGGTAGAGTGCTCCGCTGTCATCGGAGGCGAAGGAAACGGTGGGGTTATCCTCCCTGATTCGCATCTCGGCAGGGATGCGGGTGTCGGCATCGCTCTCATATTAGCCCTGCTTGCAGAGAGGAACTGCCCTATCTCCGAACAGGTGAATAAACTTCCAGAATTCCACACCGTCAAACTGAAGTTGCCCATGATTGAGAATCTTCCCTCCGCTGTTGAAAATGTTATACAGACACTCTTGCCTGACAATATCAACAAAATGGATGGTTGGAAACTTGAATTCCAGGATAGATGGGTTCAGATAAGGGCATCCAACACGGAGCCCATCGTCCGCATCTACGCTGAGGCGCCAACAAACGAGGAGGCAAAACAGATGGCAAATAGAGTCAGGGAGATCCTGAGGGAAGGAATGGAGATATGAGATGCCCATACTGCGGACACGAGGAGGATAGGGTCGTCGATACCAGACCTATAAAGGACGGGATGGTGATAAGGCGCAGGCGTGAATGCCTCTCATGCCATAAGCGGTTCACAACATACGAGTATATCTCTACCATAGAGCTTATGGTCGCCAAGAACGATGGCAGGATTGAGCCATATGATAGGGAAAAGCTCTTCAACGGAATCGCAGCAGCCTGCCACAAGAGACCAATCCCTACGAAGAGGCTGGAAGCACTGGTCGATGAGATAGAAGAGAAGATTATGTCGAGACAAGGGAGGGAGGTGACAAGCAAGTATATCGGTGAGCTGGTGATGGAAAAGCTCAAGGAGCTGGATGAGGTCGCCTATATAAGGTTTGCATCTGTTTATCGGAAGTTCAAGGATATAAATGAGTTTATGCAATCGCTTAAGTCCTTACTCGGTGAATAGTGGGATTCGTCATTATGACGGAGGATTTCCCACCGAAAACCGGTGGGCTCGCTCAATGGAGTGAGAACCTTTACCTTGTCCTTCGGTCGATGGGTGCTGATCCCTCTGTTATCACGAAGGGAAACACTCACAGGAGGGATGGCTGTGTTCGGTATCTTGCCGGTATCCTCTGGCAGGATACAAGGGATCTCCGGATGTTGTTGGCACTGCTACCTTTCGTCTTGAGGAAAAGGAGGCTCGTCGTCTTTGCATCCACCTGGATAGCAGGTTTCCCTGCCGCAGTGCTTAAAATATTCTTCCCGTTTCGGCTCGTCGTTGCTGTCCATGGAATGGAGCTTGTCAAGTGGAGAAGGGCAAGGCACAGGTTGAAGATGGGGTTTGTTTTCTCATCGTCAGATGCGATAATCGCCGTGAGCGAATACACAAAGTCAGTTCTGGCAGGGATGTTCCCGAGGCTCTTGCCAAAGGTGAAGGTCGTTAAGAACTGCGTCCAGTTGCCTGCATCGTTCGATAATAGGCAGTATCTTACTCGGTTTTCTCTCCCAGAGGGTAGGTACATCATAACTGTTTCGAGACTCGTTGCCAGGAAGGGGATAGATACCGTTATCAGGGTTATGCCACGGCTTATAAGGATGTTCAACGATCTATACTACATCGTTGCAGGCGACGGTGAACAGCGGAATAAGCTCGCAGACCTTGCAAGGGAAAAGGGGCTCACTGATAGGGTAATATTTGTCGGTCCTGTCAGTGAGGAAGAAAAGATTGCCCTGCTTGAGGCATCCTCCGTTTTTGTTATGCCGGTTAGGAGGTTATCTTATGATTTTGAAGGGTTCGGGATAAGCATAATCGAGGCTGAGTCAGTTGGTTTGCCCGTCGTTGTTGGGAATTCGGGCGGAGCACCAGAGGCGCTTGTGGACGGCAAAACAGGGTTTGTTGTTGACCCGGAATCGGAAGAGGAGGTTCTTGATAGAGTTTCTCTCCTGCTCTCAGATGAGAAGGTGAGAAAAGGCATGTCCGAGGCGGCGAAGGAGCTTGTCAAAGAGAATTACACCCTCAATGTCATGAGGGAGAACCTTTCCAACATCATAGGGGGCATCCTTGGATAAAGGCGGCAGAAGGATCGGCAGGGAGATGTTCCATATCCTTTTCCCAGCGTTCTTCCTCTACCTCGCACTCGATGGCGGTGGCTGGAGGCTCTTCCCGAAAACCGTAGCAATAGTTGTAGTATCAGGAGCGTACCTCTTATGGGTCAACCGAGAAAAGCTCGTTTTCTCTAAGCTGTTCATCCCTCTTTTGATTTTATTGGGATATTCGTTCTTCTCTATATTCGTTTCCGTGAACCCGTCATCAACGGTGGAACAGTTCCTCAACTACTTTGGCTATTTCCTGATATACATCCTGCTTTTTAACTACACGAGGGAAACGGGCAAGTTGCGTGAACTCCTGCGTTTTTCTGTCCTTTTTTCGCTGCCTGTTGTTGTAATCGGGTATCTGTTTTATATCCAGAATATGCTGGGGCTTATCGTAACATCGCACGATATGCCTGGATACTTCATCGGAACATTCTACTGGAAGAATCCGATGGCAGGGTACCTGCTCTTTGTAATCCCGATATCCTTTTTCCTTTATCTGACAGAAGAGAAGAAGTTATGGCGATATGTCGAGTTTATCGTAGCGGTTCTATCGCTCGTTGGGTTTGTTCTCACGCGGTCTCGAGGCGGCTGGGTGTCACTTGCTGCGGCATCGATTATGGGTCTTTTGGTATATCTCCGTTTGGGTTATCGGAGGAAGGATCTCAGAAGGGTTGCGGTTCTCCTCGTTGTGTCGGCTGCTCTTGTTCCGCTTTTCATTGCCCCAAGGATGATTGTAAAGCAGGCAAGCAGCTTAAAGGAGGTATCCCGTGTAGAGCAGGTTCGCTCATTCGAGGAGCGCAAACTTATGGGTGATATGGCTCTGCGCGTCTTCTCCGATTTTAAGCTGTTCGGCGTCGGACTCGGCGGTTTTGAAAGCGTCTATCCGAGCTATCTGAAATCTTCTTCCTACCTCTCAACAAATGTGCATAACCAGTACCTCCAGGCAGCCGCAGAAGGAGGAATAGTTGGACTACTTTTGTTTATCCTTATGATAATCTCCATCCTTTGGGGTGTATTCCGGAGCTGTTTTATCATCTCCGATGAGAAGAAATATCTTACTCTTGCCGTTTTTATGTCGACCCTTGCCTTTTCGCTTCACATTATGTTTGATTTCTCGTTTTCCTTCTCTGCCCTAAGCTACCTTTTCTTTGGGCTTGCCGGTGCAACTGCCGGGAGCGTCCCTTATAGCGAGAAGAAGTTGAAACCACCCGTGGTAACCCTTCTTGCCGTCCTTTCGGTGTTGGTTACCATCGCTTCCACACTGGCTCTTACCGCTGATACGAGCTTCCGGGAAGCAAGGGAATATCTGCGAAAGAGGAACCTCCTTTTTGCCAAAAGTAAGCTATCACTTGCCGTTATGCTGAACCCACTCAATGCTGATTATAGGATTGAGAAGGCGAACTACCTTTCTACCATCGGGAAGGACAACGAAGCGCTCTCGCAACTCAATGTGGCTGAGAACCTTTCTCCGTTTTCGCCAGCAGTCCACCTTGTCAGGTCCCGTATCTATGAGAAAAAGGATAGCCTCGAGCAGGCAATCAGGTCTCTTGAGCGTGCAATATCGCTCGCCCCGTTCTCCCGACCAGACCAGTATAACAAGCTTGCCTACCTCTATGCAAAAGCAGGGAGGGAGAAGGAAGCAAAAAAGACATACGAGGAGGCTCTCAGGAAATTCTCGAGCCGACCGGATGAAAAGTACTCCCAGCAGACAGTATCCTTCAGATACTACATCGCGCAGACACATCTGGCTCTTGCCGACATCCTCAATGAGGAGGGGAAATATCACGAGGCAGAGGAACATAGAAAGCTCGGTGAGCTGCTTGGCAAACCTCGAAAGGAGGACATTCTCGCCGCCAAGCTCGGATTTGATACATATACACCTGAATACACAGTCGCTACCATCTTCTCTGCTATATCCAGGCTTGATACAACCGCTTTAGATACGCTTCTCCTCGAGAAAAAATCGCTTACCTGGATGATGAACGGGGAGGATTCCGTTCGTGTTCTCCGGATTGTCAATGTGGATTACGATATACTGTCGAGCTTTTCGGATGTGATCTATATCCTCCGATGGTATCACAAGGACGGTAGCTTCGAGGATTCCCTCGGGCAGATGAGGTTCACCTTGAGGGGAGGACGCTGGAGAGGGATATTCAATGAATGATTTTGCTGGCAGATACAGGGTTCTCTCCGAACTCGGCTCGGGTGGAACAGGCAGAGTCTTCCTCGTCGAGGATAAGCTCGAAAAGAAGAGATACGCACTTAAGACCTTAGCGCATCTCGAGCAAGCTGCTCGCTTCAAAAGAGAATTTTATACACTTGCACAGCTTGATATTCCCGGTGTTGTTCGGGTGTATGATTTCGGTATGGAGAGCGGGAACTTTTTCTACACGATGGAATATATAACGGGTAAATCGCTCGATGAGCTCTCTCCGCCGCTCCCCTGGGAGGATGTGGCTAAAATTCTATGCAGCATTTCCGATACCCTCGAATCCGTTCATTCTTATGGGATACTCCATTGCGACCTCAAACCATCGAATATCTTCCTTGAAGGTGATAGGACTGTTCTTGTGGATTTCGGCTTGCGTGGAAAGAACGGTGTCTCCGGGACACTACCCTACATCGCTCCAGAGGTGATAAGGAAAGCAGAATATAGCACCGCATCCGATATGTATTCTCTTGGCGTGATCGGGTACGAGCTTTTGTACGGGATAAATCCGTTTTACTCTGATGCGCCGCAGGAGGTTATAAACCGCCAGCTCGAACTTACCCCAGATTTCCCTGAGCAAGACGCAGACAGGGAACTTGTGTGGCTCATCCGTTCCCTCTTGGAGAAGAAGCCCACAGAGAGAATATCCTCTGCCGGGCGGGCAAAACAGATACTCTCCGCGATACTCTATCCAGAAAAGAAAGAGACGATAAGCGTTGTTAGGCATATCCCTGGTGGTAAGTTTGTTGGACGAGATAAGCAGGTAACATTCGTCCTCAACACGCTCAAAAAATTAAACAAACCGACATTTCTCCAGCTTGTAGGTTCCGGGAAGTCGAGATTCCTGAAGGAGTTGAGCTTTGTTCTGAAAACGGAGAAGGTACTTTTGTTTCCCGCTTTCGAGACAAGTTCGATGGGCGATATCCTCGCACCGCTTCTTGGAAGGATGAAAAGAGGACTTGTGAGGAATGAACTTTCTTCTCTTGTTGCTCAGGGTGGGTTTGACCCAGAAAGGGTTGCACGGCTCATCCTTCTCGCATCGGAGCAGGTGGATGAAAAGATTGTTTTCCTGTCCGATAACGGCATATCACGGCAGTTGGAGCTGGTTCTCGATGGGCTGGGGGATAGTGTTCCGTATCTTTTCATATCGAGCCGGGTACCGAGGGCAGGGGGTCCAAGTAAGCTCGAGCTTCCACAGCTATCGGCTGATGAGGTGAAGGAATATCTTTTCTCCATATTCCCTGATATTCTCTCGGGAGGCGAGATTGCAGCGCTCATCTTCTCCGCCACCGGCGGCGATATAAAAAAGGTCAGGGAAACGCTCGTCTCACTCTCTGAGAAGAACGGCATCAAAAGAGGAAAAGATGGCGTTGTATTCGATGCGAAGATACTCTCCTCTGTTATCGGGGCATCGCTCGATGAGGTGATCTCTTCTCTCCCAAAACCAGAGAAAAGACTGCTCGAATTACTCTCGCTCTTCCCGCACGGACTGCCATCCGAAAGGTTGTTCAAGGTTCTCTCCGAGGAGTCTTCACTCCACCTGAGTATCCTGCTACGAAAGGGGTTAATACTTGAATCTGATGACGGTTTGTACAGGATAATCTCAAAAGCTGTCCAGCGACACCTTTTCCCGCAGGCAATAAGTTATGCAGAAAAATATTTGAAGAAGATTTTACCAGATATTGAGAGTGAGAAAAACCCGTATTTTCTTCTCGATGTAGGAACTTTGCTCTACCGGTTATCTGGTCTCGATGAGGCGAAGAAACTGCTCTTCAAGTCCGGTAGGCTGTTTTTGAACTCGTTTGACATACCTGCTTCCAGAAGATGCTTCTTCCTGTTCTGTTCGATTGCCAAGAGAAGATCCGATAGGATAAGCTGGATAAAGGGGTTGAAGAATATTGCACTCGGATACAAGCGTATAAGGGATTTTGACAGGGCGAGAGAATATTACAGGAAGGCTCTCAAACTCTCCGAAGGTGATAAGGCTGTGGAAGGCGGGATTTACAACGACTTAGGTGTCGTCGATTTTGAGGCAGGCAAGATAGAATCCGCTCTGTCGAACTACCAGCGCGCTCTGGAGATGCTCTCCGGGAGCGGCAAGCAGGAGATAATCCTCTTGAACAACATCGGAAATATCCATCTTGAAAGAGGAGAGATAGATAAAGCTGAATCCCTTTTTCGGAAGGCACTCGAGATTGCAAGGGATATATCGCATCTGCAGTTTGAGTCGATTCTGCTCTTGAACCTCGCCTACGCAAGGCTCGCTCGTGGTAATTTCAATGATGCAGTGAGATTTGCGAGGGAGTCTGCTGCTATCTCGCATGACAGGCCAGGTGGGGAGCCATACTATGCCGAGGCACTCCTTGTGATGACGGAAGCCTGTCTCTCTCTCGGTAGGTTTGCTCTATCACACAAGGCGCTCAACGAGGCAGCAGAGATAACCGCAAAACTCGGAGGTAGGCTGAAACTGCTCGAACTCCGTGAGAGATTGCTCCTCTCCGCATATACATCCAAGAGGCTGGATGGAACGGACGAGATGCTGGCATTCTCTCGTCTGTTTCCCGAGAAGGAAGCGGTCAAGCTGCTCGTTGCATACTATATATACTCGCTTGCGATCGAGGAAAAGATCCCACAAGCAGTAGTTGAAAAAATAAAGGAATTATATAAAATTAAAATAATAAGTGATAGAGAATATGGGCTGGTCATTCTGCTCTCCGCTTTGAGGTTCTTCCCCGTATCGAGGGAGCAGGCTGTCTCGCTTTATCAAGAAGGGTGCCTGCATCCGACGGACGATGTTCTCTATCAGAAGGTGATGAAAATGCTAGAACCGCTTGACGGTATGAAGGAAGGTGTATCAGGTATTGATAGGTTTGTAACCGGTTCTGATAGGGCGATCCATGAACTCTTAGATGTTATTCTCGCGATAAACTCTGAACGCTCGCTTGACGCACTCTTCTCGAGGATATTGGACGGAGTAATAAGGGTTGCCAGAACAGAACGAGCACTCCTCTTTATCAGGGAGGGGGAAGGCTTTCCTCTCGTTGCGGCGAGGGGAGAAGGGGGTAGGTCAATCCCGCTCGAGACAGTTCGCTGGAGCCGTTCCATCGTTGACAAAATAAAGCGGACAGGCGAATCGGTCCTTGCCGAGAACGCGCTCGAGGATGAGCAGTTCTCCGTTGCTGCAAGTGTCATCGACCTTAAGCTACGAACGGTTCTCGCCGTTCCCGTCAGATTCGGCAGCAAGCTTATCGGGATAATCTATACCGACTCGAAGGCGGAGGTCGGCAGGTTCACAGATGAGGATATGCGAATCCTTGACGCCCTTTCACAGCAGGTTGGTGTCGCTATTCAGAATACGAGCTACATATCAGAGCTGGAATCGGAACGCGAGGCTCTGAGAGCCGCCTTCGGACAACTCGAAAGACTCGACTTCATCGGTGAATCAGATGCCATAAGATCCGTCCTCGAGCGTGTATCCGTTGTTGCCCCAACGGATTTCACGGTGCTTATAACAGGTGAGACAGGCGTCGGCAAGGAGCTTCTGGCTCGCATAATCCATGCGAATAGCCGAAGAAAGGATAAGCCGTTTGTTGTCGTTAACTGTGCCGCAATCCCAGAAACACTGCTCGAGAGCGAGCTGTTCGGCTACGAGAAGGGGGCGTTCACCGGAGCCACAACAAGTAAGCCTGGACTTTTTGAGCTGGCAGATGCCGGAACGCTGTTTATGGACGAGATAGGCGATATGCCGCTTGCAATTCAGGCAAAGCTTCTGCGGGCTATCGAGGATAAGAGCATTCAGCGGCTCGGTGGAAGGTCCCCTGTGAAAGTGGATGTCAGAATAATAGCTGCAACTAACAGGGAGTTGGAAGCGCTCTGCAAAGACGGTCGTTTCCGACAGGACCTATTCTTCCGCCTGTCAGGAATAAGGATAAAGATTCCACCGCTTCGTGAGCGACCGGAAGATATACCGCTACTTGTCGAAAGGTTCGTCAAGAAGTTTGCCCATGAGATCGGCAAGGAGATAATCGGCATATCACCACTTGTGATAAAGTACCTGAGGGACTTACCCTGGAACGGAAATGTGCGTGAACTCGAAAACCTCGTCAGGGAGATGGTCCTGTTTTCCAAAGGAAAACTTATAACTGTGGACGATATTCCCAGCGGGTGGGCGAGAAGCGCAGGTGGTGAAGAAACTCCTATTGCAACGAGCCTCGAGGAGATGAAATCGCTAAAAAAGCGATACTGCGACGAGGTGGAGCGGAAAAGCATCGAGGCGGTTCTTAAGAAATGCGGGTGGAATGTAACGAGAGCAGCGGAACTTTTTGGTATAAATCGTGTTCGCCTGCACAGCCTGATAAAAAAGCACGGGCTAAGAAGAAATAAATGAGCTACAATAGTAATAAATAAATTACTTGAAGTAAAGTTTGTTATCATACGAAAAAATGAGCAAAAAGCGAGAAAAATAATGTTTGAATGTAACTATTTTGTTACTCTAATTCGCGGCAGCCTGTGCCACAATCTCCGTAACTCCTTGAAAAGCAATCCGATAGATCGCTGGCACAATAATTGCCTATCTGTTTATGGGTGATGTGAAGATCAAAAGCAAATAAGGGAGGGTAAAATGAATAAGTTCATCAAGTTCTCGGTTCTGCTGACGGTAGTCCTTTTGTATGGAGGACTGCTATCTGCTCAGTATCCGCCGGCGGATACCTGTCCGCCTGTAATCAGTGAGCTTATGCCTTATCCCGGCGCAACGGATGTTCCTCGGGATGTTGAGATTCGGTTTAACGCCCGAGAACCGGTTGGATGTCCGGCGTCAGGTATTGACACTACCACTGGGCGTCTGGAGATATGGATTGGGGACACACTCTGGCTTGAGACTTATGAGCTGAATTATGAGGGCTACGGATACTACTGCTGGGTCAGTTGGTTTGGTAGTAGTTTACCACCCGGAGCGCATCTCAGGGCGTGTGTCAGTATCTCTGACATTGCTGGTAATCCTGCGGATACTTGCTGGGAGTTTGACATTGAGGGAGAGCCGCCTGACACGACGGACATCTGGGCACCGTGCTTTGTTAACTGGATTCCTGAGCCGGGACACCTTGAGAGCCTTGCTGGGGTCAGGTTATCTGTCGATGTCTGCGATATCTGCGAGGGCAGCGAAT
>JAGGUN010000033.1 GCA_021158465.1 bacterium | reverse complement strand
ACCCCACCCTTTACAGGGCAAAATTAAGTATAAACATTTTTTACCTTATGTCAAGAAAAATTTCTATTTTTTGCTACCAGAATTTTCTATCTTGGCAGCCGTTCCACTCTATAAGATTTTATCGAATCGTCAAGAAGAAATCTTGAGTTTTTTCTCACACTCACCAGAAAAAGGCAGGAATCGTCCAAAGGGGAAATCGCTTGACCTGATAAATTTGTTCTTGACAAGGCTTCTGATGAGTTATATTCTGGAGTCACACCTTCGGAAGAAGGATGGACTTATGTATTCAGGACAAAAGCAAGAAATGGAGCAGGATATGGAAGATATTCGGAGATTTGGGTGGTAGAGGTGGTGTGAAATTTGTAGATAAATTCCTTGACTTATGAAGGCTAAAACATTTCTTTTGGGAAAAAGGAGGATTGTTATGAAAAATATATGGATTTGTTTGATTTGCATTTTCTTGATGCTTAGTTCAGCCTATGCATACAGAGGAAATTATGGCTCAAGAGGAGGGCAATTTGGCTTCTGGCTGGGAACCGGAACCGCATTGAACATCAATGATGATGACATGATATTCATTCATTTATATCAGAACGATGTCTATATCAAAACATATTCCGTTCCAATGCCCGGAACCCGCTTCTTCTTTCCCATTTCGGCAAGAGCATCATATACTCTGGCTATGGGGCTTGGTGGCGATGTATTTGCAGGCTTTTATAAAGAATTCTGCGGGTCATGGACCGCAGAAATCGGCGGAGCACTTTCGTATGAAATGCGCTTCGGGGGATATAGAAGCCCATTTTCCGGCGGAGTCCGATTGGGTGGTGGCTATCTATGGGCAAAAGATGTTATGGGTGAAGCTTCAGATGAGGACATCACATTCTCTATTTCAAGTGGCGCATTCGGTGGTTTCGGGGAAGTTGGAGTTACTTTCCAAGCATTTGTACCAATTCGTGTGGCTTTAGGATATAAATATTTCAGTTCAGAGGATTCACCAAAGTTCTCCGCGGATGGGTTTGAAAATGATTATACCGTAATCCAGTTGCCGGTGGATTGGAAAATCAATTCTTCAGGTCCATATATATCGCTTGAAGTTAAATTGTTACCAATAGCAAGAAGCAGAAGGCGCTGGTAACACAAAATTATTAGAGATGAAATAGTAAATCAAAACCAATAAATGCGAGGACAAAATGAAAAAGATGAGTATTGTTTTAATGGTCTTAGCTGTGCTAATAAGCATTGCTTATTGGGGTTGCAGTAAGAAAGGGATAGAGCCGAGTCAAAATGATGATATATATATAAACTGCGGTCTTTTCCTGCCAGATAGCATTGAAAATGTTGAACTTGAGGAAATAATTGGTTCCAAATTTATTTTCACATACTCGGGGAATCCACCGGATGTTAGACCAGGTTATGTCATGGCTTGCAGTGATAGCTATGGTTTTCTTCGAAAAGTTACAGGCGTGCAATTCGACGGAAATAGTATGTCACTTGAGACATCGCCAATAGCTCTGACAGAATTCATGGCAAATGCAAATCTGGAGAAGCAATTTACGATAGAAATCTCTCCCTCACTTCTGAGAACGAAACCCAATGCCTATGAATGCCACTTGGAAGATGGCATTGAAATCATTGATGGCGGGATATCCATTAATGATTTCGTAATATACCCACCTGACGATGATCCGAATCCGCCATTGGTCATAACAATAAATGGTCAATTGCTTTTTGAACCGAGCTATGATATAGGCTTTACACTGGGTTGGTTTACCCTTGATGAGTTTCATGCAACAGTTACGGGACAGCTATCATTTGATGCCTCTGCTGAAGTTACCGCCTATCGCGATTGGTCATATGTTCAAGAGACAACCATTTTTTCATTGGTTCACCGGCAATGGATAGGTTTTGCCGGACCTATACCAATATGGGCAAAGGTTTCCCTGACATTTGATATGGGCGTTGATTTCAATTCGTATATAAGTGGCTATGCAACTACTGGTTTTGAGGCAGACGCCGAGGTAGAGGTCGGTGCTCGATACATAGATGGTGGATGGCATGAGATATGGCATCCTTTCACCGATTTTACTCCATACCCATTTGAATGGGAGCAAGATGCTGATTTAATGTGCAGAGTATATGTAAGACCGACAGTAAGCATAGAATTGGATGATATAGCCGGTCCATATCTATATTTGGAACCTTTCTTAAAAGCAAACGCGGAAGTTCATGATTTTACGGATTGGAATTGGGCTTTAACTGCCGGTGCAGATGCAGCACTAAGTTTTCGAGTACACTTGCTAACTTTGGAATTGGCAGATTACAACACTAACATATTAAGTATAGAGGAAACTCTCGCAACCGGAAGTTCTGAATTCATTCCCGACACGGTCATCCATATTATTACTCCGGAACAGATGGAAATACTTGAGGAGCTCGGTCTGGAAATAAATCCAGGCTCCGACCCGCCCAATATTGAAGGAGAATACTTTATTTCTCCACTTATCCTTATTGGTTCAAGTATTGCTGAAGATGTAATAGGTTCGCAATTTGCTGACTACTACTATAATTTCTTCAATCAAACGGAAGACTATGAAATTGAAGTGAACTACCATTCAGAGGGATACACTGATGTTGCTACAGGTGTAGGCTCTTTTATATCGGGAAGTGGTTCGGATTTCTCTGTGTTCCTGCAAATCGAGGGGGAAATAGATGATAGCACTGACTATGCCACTTACACTTTAGCCAAAATAGTTTCGGGAACTATATCTGCGTCTGGTATCATAGATTGCCAAATTGGATTTATTTTAACCGACAAGTACGACCCCGATGATATATTGATTGAAATAAACGATGCACGCGTATTTGAAGATAGCGATGGCTTGGCTAACCGAATTGGATTGGCATCAATACTAAAGAAATCAAATACACAGACCCAAAACCACAATCGAATTCGTTCAATTGTTTCAAAATGAAAGGAGAGCCTATGATGAGTAATTTAGGTTGTAGATGATATGTAAACCCAAAACATTCAAAGGAGGTCAAATCACGAGAAGGGGGATTTTTGCATTCACCCTTGTTGCTGTGGTTGTTTTTGCTTTTGCACCAAGTTTTGCTGCGGGAGAAAAAAGCCCATGTCTTGCAGGAGCACTGTCATGGTTGGTGCCCGGTCTTGGGCAGGTATATAATGAGCAATATGGGAAAGGTGCAGCCTTTTTTGGAGCATCTGTACTGGGTATCACCATGGGTATCATAGGTGCTTCAGCAACAAAAACCGAAACGTACACTGACCCGTGGACGGGGTCCACATATGAGCAAGAGGTCAGCGACCCCAATGAAGCACTTATGTATGGTGGATATGGAATTGCAGTAGTTTCGGGCATTTGGTCTATTATAGATGCTGTGATGGTTGCCTCTAAAGGTGGCGGACGCGGATATGGTTCAACAAATCAAGGACTGCTTAATTTCGCAATCAAGTCCGGAACTAACAAGAACACAACTCTGAAATTCGATATGCCTAAATTGGCATATCATCCAAAGGATAATACATTGAAGCTCACACTGGTGGATGCAACTTTCTAAAGAGTAGCAGAATGTGAACTGCAAAGCCCCGCTTTTGCGGGGCTTTTTTCCCCAATCTTCGCATTTCCCATTAAAACAGCTAACTCCTTGCCCTCCAAGAAGAACGGACGACTTTCCAATGTTCACGGAAGTCATTACGGGTTCAGGGCTTTTCATTTATCCTTGAGGGAAACCATCGAATCTTGGCTGTCTGGCAAGCTAATACCGGTAGTTCCTTATCTTTATCCCCGTGTTATACTGCCTCCTGCGGTAGCCGTTACCTGTGGTTATATCCGGGTCGGGACGCTCGGAGCGGGCGGTTATGTCCACATAAACAACCCTGACTGTCCTATCGTTGAATAGTGTGTCGACAAAATCGAGTGTATCGACGATTGTATCCTCGCAAAGGTATCTGAACTGCAGGCGCTCGATATTCTCGGCGAAAATCTGAGCTGCTTCCCGATTTATCCTCTTCATAAGATATGAGCCTGTCGCATCTTTCTTCAGGAAGTAGGTTACCTCATCGACAGGGCAGACAACCGTTTTACTCTTATCGAATGAGCCTGCAATAGCCGACGATGTGGATATAAGATACCCACCGAGGACAAACGGTGTGATATTGGTTATTCTCCCGCACTCCCCTATCTCGCTCGACTGAAGGCAGACAAACCCTCCTATCTGGAAACCGGTTGTATCCACGACAACCAGGTTCCCGCCGATAGCAAGGTCAAATTTTAACCTTGTGCTTATATCCTTGAAGTTTGAGCGTATTTTGATAGAGTCGGGGTTCGTGTCATAGGAGCGGATAAGTTCCAGCGATGCAGGGACCATATAGCCAGCCATTCTTATTGTTCTTGCTATCTCCTCCATAGATACCCTGCCCGACTGCTGCATCTCGGCGACCTGATTCATATACAGCCAGGTCTTGTGCTCGACTATGTAGAACCTCATAATAATAATAAACAGAAATGCAAAAACGACTACTGCAATCAGAAGCTCGATGAGGGTGAAACCTTTTCTCAACGCTTCTCCCTCCAGCCGAATATGGTTATACCACCTGCCGCATGCAACACGCCATGGAGCGCTTCATCATAGTGGATTCTCGGATTACCGTTTAATGTCACCTCATCGCACATAAATGCTCCAAAATACTCACACTTGCCTCCATTCAAGGTCAACTCGCCATAGGGGCAATAGACAACACCGTAGAAATCGCTTCTACCGTTGAGGGTAACATTTGCCCTGCCACCGGTCTCCCAATCGGGTGGTTTGGAGTAAATCCTTAGGTTATCTGGCTTATCATCCTTAACTTTTATAAGACACCTGTTGCCATTCATAGTGAAATCACCTTCCATATATATCTTCACCTTCGGCTGAGTGAAGGTAACCGTTGCCCTGCCACCTATGGTAAAACTCTTGAAGCAGTATTCGGTCCCGTTCAAGCTAATCGCATCACTCCCCCCGATATTAAATGTCTGTGTGGCGGCATCGTAGTAAGGGCTACCGATGAGGTCAGGATTGCATAGCGAATCGCAAGGATGATAGTCGATATCGAAACTTATTGTATCCTGATGCTCGAGCACCTCACCATAAACAAAACAATTAGGGGTCATAGTAACTATTCCACCGGAGTATGCACTACCATAAATCTTGACCACTCCGACCATATCAATCCACCCGTTGCTTCTGACATCGCCGGAGTATCTCATCGGGAAATGTCCGTATGGTTCGACATCGGAGTCGTAGCTATCGATGTGTATGCTCCCGTTCATATCAAAATGCTTCCTACTAAAGAGGGCAACCGGAATGGAGTCATGCCCGCTCTTCACATCCATTCGGAGGATACGCTTTGTGAGCGGTCGCTCGCCTATGCTTTCTATCGTCACCATCCCATCGGCATCGTTAAACGGATCGCCATCCTCCGTCACCGCACCCTCGTTATCCATCACCAGAACGGTAAAATATCCATTTCCGAACGGTGTTCTTTTAATCAAGAGCCCATCATCAGATGTGCCAGGTGTTCCATCCGCTCCGGCAAGTTCATCGTTAAATCCGTTTCCCGCGGCATTATCGAGTATCTCACATCCATAGACGAGCCCCGCCTCGGCAATATAGAATGCCTGAACAGACCGGCGCTCATTCTGGGCGATAGCAAAGTCCGTTTTTGATGTCAAGAGAGCCGCTGTGGCAATGGCTGTTATAAGAATGATAACTATCATCACTAAAAACAGTGCTGCACCGTCCTGATTATGTTCCAACATCTCTCGCCTTCCTCCAGAATGCTGAGTAGATGTCGATATTGTGAGGCTCATTCGGTCTAACAACATAGTGCACCCTAACATGAACTATCTTTATCCTAAGCCCCACGGTTGTTACATCCCAGGATATTGAATAATCTCCGATTTTTTCTGAGCCATCTGTGATATTATCGAACGGCAAAAGCCTTAACTCTTCCAATTTTCGCTCACCCATAAGTGTCGCCTCAGTCGCCATATCGGCACTGCCGGATGTTTTTACCGCGTACATAAACGCAGTCCCCATAGATAGGATGACAAAGGCAAATAGCATAATCGCAACAGCCACCTCGAGAAGCGTTAGTCCACGACTGTTAAAATTTTTTCTCATTTTATCTGCCTAAGCTTTACCCTTCCGGTGCTTGCGAGGACAGAGAGTTCAAACGCAACGAGTCTGTCCTCTGTTCCAAGCTTCACCCTCCCACCGTTCGAGGAGCCGTCACGATAGAATATGAGGGTATTGTTGGGGAATGTAACATTCCAGAATATTACATCGTCGGATAGCTTACTCTGTGAACGCCAGACATCGGCAGTATCAAGGACACCGTTCCCGTTTTTATCCTCGAAGACGACACATTTCATCGAATCCAGAACAATAGACACTCCTGTTGTTTTTATATCGGACACAGCAATACTCCTCGCCAGCCTTGCCGCAGAGATGAGCGCCCTCGCATCCGATTTAACCCTATTGTTCCTTGCATACCTACCGAACATAGGCAGGGATAACCCTGCAAGAACCCCTATAATTACGACGATGAGCATTATCTCTATCATCGTCATACCAGGAAGGTTTTTCAGGACCCTTTTCATAACCTTAACTCCTCAATTATAATTATATGGTGTTTGGGAACGATTGTCAAGACGACAAGACAAGATAGATTATAATTAATTTCTTGACATTAAGGTAGAATCGAATAGAATATTTGATAGAGGAGAGGAGGAAGGGAAAGGTGAGTTGCGTGTATGAAGAGAGCCGGTTTTACAATGCTGGAGATAATGGCGGTTATCGTTATCTCTGGGATACTGGCTGCTATTGCCGTTCCACGCTTTACCGAGTTCATAAGCAAGAGCCGTCTCTCTGCACAGGCGAGGAACCTGAGCGGCTTCCTCCGGATGGCAAGGAGCAACGCCATAGCCCACAAGTCCAACTACGGTGTATACATCGACACAACAAATAACACCTACGGCGTTTTCTTCGACAAGAACGAGAACTGCATCTTTGACTCTACCTCTGAGGAGCTTATAAAAGGACCGCAATCGCTCCGCCCAGAGATTTACTGGGTCAAGGTAAATGTTGAAAACCACACGGTAATCTTCAACTACTATGGGACATCCAACGGTGGATATGTTGTTCTTGGCAGGGAAAAGGCTGACTCGCTGGCAGAGAATGGTGCTATACTCGTAAGGATATTCCCGCTATCCGGGCGGATAACGGTGGACTGGACATCGAAGTCCGCGGCAAAGGAGCTACCGTGAGGATTCGGCTTAAGAACCGCAGGGGTAGGTCGCTTCTGGAGGTTATGGTAGCGATGTTCATCCTGACCGCTCTTGCTATGGGTATTGCTCCACTCCTCGTAACGATTGCATATCTCAATTTCAACGCCAGAGCCATCTCTCGGGCTACAGCTATAGCACAGGAGAAGCTCGAGGAGATAAAGGCGAAGGACCCGACAGAGGTCACCCTCGGTACATTCGGTCCTGATAGCATCGACTATTTTCAGGTAACCACATTCATAACCGATACAGGGACAGGGTTACAGGAGAATATGTTTAGAATTCGTGTTGAGGTCGAATGGCTTGATAGAAGGGGAGAAAAGAAGCATGTCTCTCTTATCACCCAAAAGGCGAAATAAGGGTTGGACACTCATTGAGCTTCTGGTTGCTACCGCTCTCTCGATGATAGTGTTAAGTGCGGCTATGTATTTTCTGATAACGGTGAACAAGCGCACAAGCCTCGATGAGGTCTACAACGATATGCGGCAGAACGCAATGATATCGCTGAAGCAGATAAGCCGGGTTATGAAGATGGCAGGCGCTGGCATCCGCGGTGGTATAATAAGGGCTTATGACAAGAACGGGGATTCTCTTGCTTACCTTCCTGTAATATACCCTTATGACAACGGCAGCACAACGCCAGACAGCGTATTTGTGCGCCTTATAGATGGGGACTGCAAGACCACGATAACCAAAAGAATGCCAAACTCTTCAGCAGAACTGTGCGTTGCCGACCCGTCCTGCTTCCAGCAGAAGGACCTGATACTTATAACGGACGGTAGAACCTGCTCGATGCTGCAGGTATCACATGTTCAGATTGCGGCAAAAAAGCTCCAGCACAACCCAGGGGTTGACTACCCTTACAATCCACCGGGAGGCAAAAACATCTTCCCACCGGGAGGATACGGTCCCGGTGCCTGGGTCATAAGGATACAGGATATGAGGATAAAGATTGACAACTCCGACCCGAAGAGACCATACCTGAAGGTAATCTACAGCAAATGGCCAGCGCCCGATGAAGAATACCTCTTCGCTGACAACATAGAGAACTTTCAGATAACGCCTCCTGTAGCAAACGCCACTCTCTATACTGTGAGCATAACAATCCGCTCGGACAGGAAATTCCCAGGAAAGAGCGAATATCCAGATGGGTATCTCAGGTTCACAACATCGACAAAGATAAGTATGAGGAATATTGAATAGTGGAGGAGTAAGATATGTCAAATAGGAAGGGGATTGCCCTATTTGTCGTCTTGATAATTATTGTGGTTGTCTCCGTTATTATCTACGCCTCGATGAAGCTTTCTATGACAGGCGCGAAAACTGCCCATTACTATACCAACGACCAGAAGGCTTTTTACGCGGCGGAGGCTGGGCTCGAAGCAGCGATGGCAAAGATAAGGAAAGTGTATAGCGACCCGACACTTATTATCCTCGAGCCACATATCCCTCTCCCTTTTCCTACCTCGACAGGTGAAACATATAACTCAACCTACGATTATTATGAGTTCACCCTTCCGGGAGACCCACCGCTTGTTGTCAGATACAGGATAAGAGAAGCATCCGGTTGGCAGAGGTATGAGAACTCATCCACAAAAACATATGTAGTGGACAGCGGCTTGAAAGAGGGGCAGATAGCACAGTGTATCCTACGCCAGGAGATTGCCATAACAAGAACATACTTGTTCAACTGGGGAATATTCTTTGAGCATGACCTCGAGATACTTCCGGGACCTTCCATGGAGTTCTTTGGGCCTGTCCATACGAATATGAACTGCTTTATGGGCTCCGGCGGCACGCTCAACTTCTACGATAAGCTGACCGCCGCTCTGCACATAACGAGAACGAGGAAAAACGAGAATAAGGCAAGCGGGCGTGTCTATGTGAACGATGGCAACGGTGACTGGACAACGATGCCGGCAGGACCCGAGATGACAACTGACAACGATGCTATAATACCGCTTGAGGGTTACCACCCTATGGACCTCGACAATCCACTTCTCGGGGATGGTATAAACGACCCGGAGCATGGCAATCCGAAGGATACCTGGAAGGTCGACCCTGCCTGGCGGAATAGGGCTCTTGATACCTGGCACGGCTATGTCAGAGACTATTCACACGGTATAAGATATCAGGCAGCACCTGCCTACGGCTCAATTGACAGGGGTGGATACTATGAGCGGAAAGCCGGGCTGAAACTGATAACAAGGAAGGATACAACATACACCCTTCAGGTAGATACTACCTGGCATCCCCCAGACACAACCTTCTCAAACTGTCACCAGGAGTATGTCTGCACAAAGAGGAAGAAGTATGTCTGTTATAAATGGTATAAATACCGAAGGTGGCGGCGTGGTCATTGGTATTACTACTCCTGCTCGACATATGGCAACCGTAACTATCCCTGCTGCGGGCATCGCTGGGAATGCAGCTCGGCTTATGTGGGAGACTCAACCCTTACCTGCTGTGCCGGGCAGTATGTGGAGGTCTGCCTCGATACAACAATCACCCCCGGCTGGTGGGAATATGACTCCACCTATATTTCCGAGGTAAAAGACTCCCTTCATGTCTGGGCTAAGAACGATAGCGATTCCGTGTATGTCAACCTCGATGAGTTCCCTCCTGGGACATTTTCGTTCGACTCGCTCTACGACAACAGGGCAGGGAGACATGTTATGCTAACAACAGTGGACCTGCTGAAGCTTATGGGTGGATATTTCGACAGCACAAACGGTAATCCAGTCAACCCGAAGAATCCAAAGGCAAAGTATTACCCGAGTCACTTCCCTGAAAACGGCGTAATATACGCTTCCCGTGAGGATGCCGTGCCCAACAATGTTAAACCGTATGGGTATCGCGTGAAGAACGGTGAGGTTCTCCGGAGTAACATATACAAGGCAGACAGCACAACCCTGAACCTCGACTCGGTCAAGGTAGTCGACCTGACAAATTTCAACGAGAAGACGATACTCCGCGCTCCGAGGGACCCAACAGAGTATAGTGAGCCGAGCATCGGTATGACATTTGTCTCCAACAATGTTGTATACGCTGTTGCTAACTTCAACCTGCACCAGGATGCATCGGGCAACGAGCTTGACCCGATGGATTCCGCATCCTACGATAAGTATAGTGACCTTTGGCGACCTGTTGCATTTATCTCCGACGCATTCAAGATCCTCTCACCGACTTATAAGGATAACCTCTCCTGGTCGAACGAGACAGGTGGCGATGTCCAGACAGTCACACAGGATTGGGAACTCAATGCGGTTGTCCTGACAGGGCATATCCAGACACACAGGGAGAACGGCAGCGTAAAATATTCCGGCGGTCTAGAGAACTTCCCTCGATTCATTGAGAACTGGAGGGGCAGAAGACTTAAGATAAGGGGCTCATTCATCGAACTCTGGGAATCGACTTTCAACAACGCCAACTGGCGGCACACTGGAAACAAAACATACAATCCACCTCACCGAAACTGGGGGTATGATGTTCGTTTCCAGAACATATTCGACCTGCCACCACTCTTTATGGAGTTCTTCCCCTGCACCACCGAGGGGGTGTTCGTTACCGGTGGCTGGAGCGAGATATCGAAGAGCGAAGCCCAGGTAAAGCTCGACTAAGCGCTTCCCACAAAGATAGGTTATCCTTGTAGTTCCCCAGAGGATCAACAAGTGCAATCTTTACAAAAATTCTTGCAAAGAAATAAAAAATAATTAAATTTAGGCTCAAAAAGATTCCACACCCTTAGTCGATGGGGGAAACGAATAACAGAATGAAATCCTTTATTCTTCTGCTATGCTTTGCGTTGGCTCTGTCTCCGCTGTATGGAGACAGCACCGAGCCGAGTGGTGAAATCGATACCACCGGGAATAAAGAATATATCTGCGGGACATATTTTGGAGGCATAGGCTGCCATAGCTGTGAGGATGTAGCAAAGATAATAATAGACGAACTGTTCGAACAATACCCTCAACTTGTCCTCATCGTCTATGAACTTGAGGAAGAACCTGCCAACGCCGAGGTTATAGGCAAATACAGCAAGAGATACAGGGTAGGATTTATGGTGCCGATACTCATCTTCAATAAGAAGGTGAAGGGAGCAGGTGGAAAGGTATTAAAGAGTAAATGCAAAGAGATGATAAAGCAATTTGAGAGCAATAAATGTCCTCTTGCAGATGGTGAGGTCCCGTTCGATGAACTGGACATCTCATCCCTGCCAGGGAAACCACAGCTCTGGATGAAAGACAGGATACTAATCAAAGAAGGAAAAAGTGAGATTGATAATAGAATTCTGCATAAGCTTTTGACCACGGATTCGGTTTATGAGGTTGTCAAAAAAATCAAATACAAGGAGGTAAAACCGGAAAATAATCAACTTGTAGACAAGCTTTCTTATAGAAAAGCCATCCGAATTGATGGATGGCTATTCCAATGGGAACCATACTACAGATCTGAGCAAACTGAGAAATAAAAACCATGGATGAGGCTTCCAATCGGAAGAGAATAATCACTGGAATATGCCTTATAATAGGGCTTGCCATATTCTTTTATCTTGCCGCTCATGCCTCTCCTGACGCATTCCAGAAGCTGGGGCTACAGCTACCACTGCCAGCATTCACATTTATAATCGCCCTCATTGACGGTTTCAACCCCTGCACCCTGTGGGTGTTAACCTTCCTTATGACCCTGCTCATATCTGTATCCCACGAGAGGGCACGGATATTTGCCGTAGGATACAGCTTTGTGGCGGTGGTTTTTATAATCTATTTCCTCTTTATGGCAGCCTGGCTCAATATCTATCTATTTGTTGGATATGTAGACACCGTCAGGATAATAATAGCCATAATCGCCATAGTTGCTGGGCTAATCAATTGCAAGGATTTCTTCTTCTTTAAGAAGGGGATTTCATTGATGATACCCGGAAGATTCCAGAAGTCGCTCATCTCACGAATGGATAAGATGAGAGGGATTATAACCAGGGGGTCCCTGTTTTCGGTTATCGTTGCTTCCGTTGTGCTTGCAGCCTTTTCATCATTTGTCGAACTACCCTGCACAGCAGGTTGGCCGGTAATTTACACCAACATTCTCGCAGAAAAGGGATTCGAAAGCAATGCCGGCTATTACCTGTTTCTGATCCTTTATAATTTAGTCTACATCATACCCTTGGCTGCGGTTATCGCCATCTTTGGTTATTTCTTCAGGGGCAAATCGATAAGAGAATGGCAGGTGAGATTGCTGAAGCTCATCGGTGGAGTGATAATGTTAGCGCTGGGGATTATCCTTATCGTGAACCCTGATTT
>JAGGUN010000004.1 GCA_021158465.1 bacterium | reverse complement strand
GGCAGATAGGCGAGCTGGGACTTATCTGGGGAATTGCCATCTCACAGGTTGTCGAGGCACTGGTTATCACATTCGTATTTCTGAGAGGACACTGGCAGAGGATAAGGGTTTAGATTTGACATTGCATCAAAAATTAGTAAATTGAAGAAATGAATCTCGATGAGGAGTTATTCAATAGATTGCCTCTCTATGCCTTCGATGTCGACGGTAAGGGTAAGGTAGTCTGGCAGAACAGAAAAGCCGAAAAATCTCTCGGGAACACCAAAGGAAGGGACCTCTGTTCACTCTTCTTTAAGGAGAGAAGGGATTGTCCCTGGGACATGATAGGTTCTCTACCACAGGGGAGTTCCTGGGAGTTTGTAGATAAAACCGGTTCCTATTTCTGTGGACGGCTACTTTCATCAGAGGGGGGACATTATCTGTTCCTGTTCGAGAATATAACAGAAAAACTCGTCGAGTTCTGCCCTTGCAGAGGGCTTAAGGAGATACTGATTATCTTTACTGAAAAGGGTGAGATAATCTTTACAAACGAGCAGTTTTACAGGAAGCTCGGTTATGAGAGGGGAAAACTCACTATACAGGAGATCATCCTGCCGCAGGACAGGAGACCGTTTTTCGACAGGCTTTCAGAGTGTATAAAAGGTGGTGGTGAGCAGTTTAAGCTTCACCTTCAAGGAGTTTCAGGGAATATATATGGATACGATGTCACTCTCAACTGCAGTGTTCATGGTAACAATAGGCTGTTCAGTATGGTCTGCCGTGAGCTGGAATCAGGAGATACCGCTACCGCTACACGGATAGCAACCCTCGGACTCGTAGCAAGCTCGCTCGCCCATGAGCTAAACAACTTCTTAGTGGGAATACTTGGGTATACATCTTACCTAAAAGCCGACATCGACAAGGACACAGAGCTATACAGGATGGTTGACACCATAGAGAGCTCAGCAAAGGG
Source organism: bacterium (assembly GCA_021158465.1). Taxonomy (GTDB): domain Bacteria; phylum UBP14; class UBA6098; order 4484-93; family 4484-93; genus 4484-93. The sequence goes on along the minus strand of JAGGUN010000004.1, from coordinate 12,885 downwards.
AGCAAGCGAACTGATAAAGAAGATAATCGCTTATGCTTCCAACTTCAAAGAAAATTTCTCTCTGGTGAACCTAAACGATATTGTAAAAGAAGCGATATCGCTAAAGAGGGGGAACATCCCTTCCGATATCAAGATTAAGCTGGAGCTTGCTCATCCGATAAATAATATTATTGGAAGTTCAACGGAGTTGAAATATGCCCTGCTCCATTTAATAGAGAATGCTGTGGAGGCGATGCGAGGAGGTGGAACACTCACGATAAGAACTGAAGTCACCCAGGTGGAGGAGAAGGGAAAGAAGCGCCCTGCTGCGGGGAATTATATCGTTCTAAGCGTAGAGGATACAGGAAATGGAATCCCTGAGAATGAGATAGATGCTGTAGTGAGCCCGTTTTTCTCAAAAGAGAGCAGGTTCGGACTCGGTCTGACGCTCGTATCCGCCGTAGCGCGATACCACAGGGGATACCTGAACATTCAGTCGAAGGAAAACGAGGGAACAGCCGTCAGGATGTATTTCCCGATACCAGAGTTTGAAATGGAAAGCAATAGGCGATCGGCAGCCCGCGGGAACATACTCATAATCGACGATTCTGCTGGCACGAGAACCGTTCTCGAGAAGATCTTAGTCAGGCAGGGGTTCGAGGTATTTCTGGCACCGGATGGAGGAAGCGGAATCGAGCTTTTCAGCAAAAAGAGGGATAAAATCGACCTTGTGATGCTCGATATTACCCTCCCAGATGCAAACGGAGAGGAAATACTTGCCCAGCTGAGGAGAATCGACCAGAAAGTTAATGTCATCATACTAACCGGGTACTCGATGGATGAGACTATCCGGGAGATGCTCGCCAGTGGCGCACAAGGATACATTCGAAAACCGTTCCTTGTGGATGAGGTAACCCTGACAATAGAGAATATACTGGGATTGAAAGGGGAAGGATAGACGACAAACTGCTTTCCCGGAAAGCAAAGGAGAGGAAGTTGAAAAAGCCACTCATTCTTGTAGTTGATGATCAGCAGGTAAACATAGAGTTGCTCAAGCGGATTGTCATATCCTTAGGCTACAATGTCATAACCTCCACAAACGGCGAAGATGCTCTGAAGAAGGTCGAAATGTACTCACCCGACCTTGTAATGCTCGACATAATGATGCCTGGTATGGACGGATATAAGGTGGCAGAAAAACTCAAAGGAGATGAAAAGACGCGAAGGATACCTATTGTCTTTATTACTGGACTTAAGGACTTAGAGAACAATATCCGGGCGTTCGAGATAGGAGCCGACGACTTCTTCACCAAGCCGTTCAACATGAAGCTTTTGGGAGTAAGGATACGCTCCCTCCTTAAGCAGAAGAGGCTAAACGACGAGCTCGTTGGGATGGAGAAGGTGCTTGTTACTCTCGCCAGAACGGTAGAGGCAAAGGACCCTTACACACACGGGCACTCAGAAAGAGTTGGAAGGATTGCCAGAAAGATTGCCGATAGAATGAAGCTAAAAGAGGATGAGATAAAGCTCCTCAGTTGGGCTGCAGACCTGCATGACATAGGGAAGATAGGTATAAGTGACACCATACTGCGGAAGCCAGGCAGACTCGAACCTACTGAATGGAAGATAGTAAAGCAACATCCGGTCATTGGTCGGCAGATATGTGAGAGCTTGCCGTCATCCGAAGAGCTACTCGACATTATCGAATCACACCACGAGCATCTGGACGGCTCCGGATACCCAAACGGAAAAAGTAGAGATGAGATTTCGGTGTACACAAGGATTATCTCCCTATCCGATGTCTACGATGCCCTTACCACCGACAGACCATATCGGAAAAGATATACACCGAGCGAGGCTATCCAGATATTAGAGGAGGAAACCAGAAAAGGCTGGTGGGATAAGGACATCCTCAAACTCCTAAAACTCGTCATTCAGTAAGCCCCCGTTAAGATCGAAAGAAAACAGACTTTAAACTGCGAATAACCTCCCAGCTTTCCTTTATCTTAAGCACAAATGAGGCGGTCAAGTAGATAATCAGCCCGAAGAGAAGGGAGCCAAGGATTGCAATAGTTGAACCTGCTGCGGTCTCTGGGGAAGATACACGCCCAGCAAGATCGAGAAAGAATCTTACCCCTACCCCCAAAATGGAAGTTGCAAGAATAACCTTCCCGAGAAACGGGATAAACCGACTTCCCTTGCAGAAGTTAACGGAAGAATCAACGAGACGCCAGAAGAGAATCATCTGAAACACAGCAGCGGCAACATCGGCAATGGCGAGCCCCTCCACATCGAGACTGCTCACCAAGATGAAGTTCAGGAAGATCTGAACGATAGATGTAGATAGATTGACCCACATAACAGGAGTAGTCCTCTGAATAGCAAGAAATACCCTAACAAAAAGGAGCGAAAGCACACTGGGCAAGAGCCTGAGCGATAGGATAGCTAATACTGTGGATGTAATAGCCGTCGCCTCCGATGTAAACACGCCTCTTTGGAAAAGTAAACGAACAATAGGAAAAGAAAGAAGCAGGAACCAAACAGAGAGAGGGGAAAAGAGGAGGATAAACATCTTAACAGATTTTACCAGCTCACTCCTCATCGCATCAAGCCTGTCAAGAGCGACCTGATTGGCAAAACGAGGCATAAGAACAATCAAGAAAGGCTCGGCTGCAAGAACAATGACGGCTGACATAAGGAATCCGCTGTAGCTCAAGGCAGAAATCTTCCCTCCCGAAAGAAAAGACCCCAAAAACTTCACAGAGAAGTTGGAAAGTTGTGCAGCAAACATCGAAACGAACAGCGGAAGAGCAAGTAATAAGCTTTTCCTAATCAGCGGGTCGAAAGGCACAAAAACAGTGGATACACCAAGCCCCAACTTCCTGAGAGAAGGAAGTTGAATAGCAAGCGATGCAAGATGTCCAGACAAGAAACCCCAAGCAACAGCGTATATGCCAAAACGAGTGTGAAAAACAAGGATGAAGATTACCATCACGGCGTTCAAGACTACCTGCATCAACGCAGGGACAAAGAATCTATGGAAAGCGTTCAAGACAGAAGAGATGAAGCTTGCAAGCCCCAGAAACACAAGAACAGGAAGGGCAATCCGAGTAATCTTTACAGTAATCTCCCTATCTGCCATAGAAAAACCCGGCGCAATGATGCTAACTATCACCGGTGCAAAGACCACAGCAAGAGATGCAATGACCCCTGTCAATATCAGAATGAAGTTGAACAGGGAGGAGAATAGACGCTGTACCTCCTCCTGCTTACCCCTCGCATCAAGATGGGCAAATACAGATGTAGCAACCCCACGGAATGTGTTTATGCCGAGGATACCGAGCAGCATCTCGGGGATTGTTGTGGCAACGAAGAAGCTATCAGCAAGACGGGTCGCACCGAAAAGGGAAGCGATTAATATCTGCTTGTAAAGCGCAAGCCCTTTCGCTACCACACGACAGACTGTGATCCCACCAGCAGAAAATAGAAGAGATGCCTTTTTTGTTTCACCCAAATCAGTAGTCGCTAAGGAAGCTTTCTACATCCTCTTGAGCCTCAAGGAGCATCTTGTAAAAAGCCCGAAAGTCCTCCCAGACGCTCCTCCTGTTGATTATAAAATCCCTGCCACCAGGTTTGTCTATCTTGCTGAACCCCCTGATAAGGTTATAGGAGCAAGCGAGGATAGAAGCCGCTATCGATAACTCCTTGTCCATATACCCTCCTCTATTACTCTAAAACTTTACCCTACCTCTCACTACGAGACCGATGCTAACAGCAGAGAGATTAACATCCGGAAATATTTCCCCGGATGGTTCTTTCATACTGTACTCAAGAAAATTATACCCAAGACTGCCACCGATGGCAAGCCAGGGGTAAAAGAACTTCTCAACGCCCAGCTCAAGCCCCAGAAGTGGTGATGTAGCATCGAACCTCCTCTCTACAAAGGGAGCCCGATAGGTAAGCCTCCCAAACCCCACCCCTAACGAAATCGCTATCGGCATAACAAGTTCTCCACTCTCGGTCATCTCGAAATTGTATATCCCCTTAAAAGAGAAACTTACCCCACGGAAGTAGGAGTCCTGGCTTTCATTTGGCTTCTCATCACCCCAAAAAACATCACCGGAAAACCCAACAGAGAAAACCCCACAGTTGTATAATAGCTCCCCGCCGAGGCTCGGATTATCGTAGAAGTCATGCGAGGTTACAAGCCCAGAGACACCAGACCCTCTATCATATACAGAGAAACTCGGTAGGTAAAACGCTCGAATCCGTCCATCCAGCCCGTCAGAGAAAACAATCCCCACGGAGAGAAATATAAGGAGGAGCACCTGGGAAACCGTTAGTAGCCTACTCATATCTTAAAGCGTATATAGGGTCCTTCTTTGCAGCCTTTGCCGCGGGATACATCCCGAAGAAGATAGCCACCCCCGTTGTAAAGAGAAAACCAACTGCAACAGCTTTAACAGAAAAAGCAAACGGGAATTCCGTTGCAACAGAAACCAGGAACGGTAGCAGGAAACCGAGCATTATCCCGATGACACCACCAACCCAGCACAGGACAAGAGCCTCTATCAAGAATTGAGTGAGAATATCACGCCTTCTTGCACCAAGCGCCTTCCTGACCCCGATTTCCCTCGTCCGCTCGGTAACAGAAACCAGCATTATATTCATCACACCAACACCACCAACAAGCAGAGAAAGCGCACCAATCAAAACCATTGCGAGGTAGATATTCTTCGTCTGCGAGGCGTACATATCTAAGAGCTGGCTCATCTCATTTATCGAGAAGTCGTTCTCTTCGTATCCCTTCAAGCCCCTAATGACCCTCATCGCAGAGATAACCTCTTCACGGAGAAGCCCAATCTCCTCAATGCTCCTACCCTTGACACAAATGTTCACAGACCTCCTCTGCCTGTGTTTGGCATATTTAAGCAAGGTTTTTATCGGGATGTAAACCATATTATCCCTTTCCCGTCCGAACGCCCTACCTCGCCTGGCGAGAACCCCTACCACCTTGAACGGTCTGCCGTTTATATAGACTCGCTTGCCGACTATCCCCTGGTCAGAACCGAACGCGTCGAACAGACCCCAACCAAGCACAACAGAATGTCGCTTACGAGCATTCTCTATCTCCGAGAGAAACCTCCCCATTTTCACCTCCGCATTCTCAATGTAGATATAGTCTTGGCTTGTGCCAACAATATTAACATCCTCTACCGTTGTCGACCGGTAGCTTACACTACCGTTCTCGGTTATCTCGGGAACGACATATTCGGCATAGGTTAGCCGCTCCCTTAGTCTGTCTGCAATATCAACAGTGATATTCGGGCGACGCCGGTAATCATACCATTTTCCTGTCCATATCCATGGGTACTTGCCAATATAGAGAACATCTGAACCGATACTTGCAAACTCCTTCTCAACAGCCCTATCAAGTCCCGCGATGAACGAAACAATGGCGATAACAGTTGCAACACCTATAACGATGCCCAGTATGGTTAAGAACGCTCTCGTTCTTCTCACACGCAAGGAAGAGATAGCCGTTCTAAAGCTTTCTCTCACACCAGCGTACCTCATCGTATCCTCTCATCGGACTCAACCCTGCCATCACGAAGCCTTATTATCCTGTCTGCATGCCTTGCAACGGATTCTTCGTGGGTGACAAGGATTATCGTGTTTCCTGCATCGTGGAGGGAATCAAGTATCTGGATTATCTCCTCACCTGTTGCTTGGTCCAAGTTTCCCGTTGGCTCATCAGCCAGAATCATACTTGGAGAGCCGACAATCGCTCTGGCAATTGCTACCCTCTGTCGCTCACCACCGGAAAGCTCATTCGGTCTATGATACATCCTCTTGGAAAGACCAACGGAGGCAAGTGCGCTGCGAGCAGATCTAAGTCTTACATCCCTTCTCACGCCACGGTAGATGAGCGGAAGCTCCACATTGCCAAGCGCCGTCATCCTCGGCAGGAGATTGAATGTCTGGAAAATGAATCCTACCGTCCGATTCCGATAGAAAGCAAGTTTCTCCTCAGACAAAGAGGAAACATCCTCACCGTTAAAAATGTACCTTCCTGAGGTCAATTTATCGAGGAAACCGAGGATGTTAAGCATCGTCGATTTCCCAGAACCAGAAGGTCCCATAACAGAGACATACTCTCCTTTCTCGATGGAGAGATTTACATCCCTTAATCCGTATATCTTCTCGTTGCCGAGAAGGTATATTTTGGTTGCCCTCTCAAGGTGAATGAGCATACTGTCATCCCCTTTTGGAGATCGGTGGGCGGAGCTTCGCCTTTGCTCCGCGCGGCAGATGCTTACCCTTCTTGGGAATGTTCTGTGGTAAGACCTTATCGCCATCTTGAATGGTGCGGAGGACCTTATAACTACCTGTTATAACCGTTTCTCCCTCCTCGATGCCGCTCTCTATCTCGATGTTGACATTGTCAGCAATGCCTGTTTTCACAGGTCTCTCTCGCGCAACGCCATCCTCCACGACAAACACAACCTCTCTCCCTTCACGGTAGACAACAGACTGTATCGGAACAACCAAGACATCTGACTTTTCCCTCGTTGTTATCTCTGCTGAACAACTCATACCAGGGCGAAGCTCACTAATATCATCCATGATAGCAAGAAGCACCTCAAAGTTCGCCACCTGCTCCTGACCACCTGTGGTAGTTGCATAATTTGATACCTGAATCAATCGAGCAGACAAGGTTGTATCCGGCAAGGCATCCACCGTCACACTTGCAAGTTGCCCTGGAGCAAGGTCAACAACATCGGTCTCATCAACCTCCAGTTTCGCCTCCATATTAGAAAGGTCAGCTATCCTCATTATAACTGTTCCTGGGTTATTCATCGTACCAACAAGCACTATCTCGCCCTCTTCTGCATTGAGAGATACAACCACCCCATCGGTGGGTGAAATAATCACCGTCTCGTTAAGGTTCTCGAGGGCTTCGTCGACCTGTCCTCTGGCACGGCTGACCTGCTCACATGCAGACTGATACTGTGCCTCAGCTATCTCAAAGGATGTTTTCGCCTCGAGGTAATCATCATAAGAGATAAGTTTCTTCTGATAAAGGGTTTCTGCTCTGGCAAACTCATCACTCGCTTTTCGGAGTGTCGCCTCCGCCTGTCGAGCTTGCGCCTCCGCCGAGCGCAGAGAAGCCTCCGCTTGCTCATATATCGCCTCGAACCTCTTCTTGTCTAACTGAACAAGCGTATCACCGAAAGAGACTGTATCGCCCTCATCAACATACAGATGGACTATCCGAGCAGAGACATTCGCAGAGATATTTACCTCCTCCTTCGGCTGGATGCTCCCAAAAGCGGATACATTCTCTGATATATCTGAACGCCTCACTATATCAACCATAACAGGAATCCGTTTCCCCTTAGCGGAACGCGCAACATAAAAAGCCAAAAGGAGAACAGATATCACAACCGGGATCAACCACCACCTTTTCAAGGACACCTCCTATCTAACTGCTCATCCACATATTTCCTTACCCCACTTGACAAGCTCGGATACAGTGAGAGCCTTCTGTTCCCTAGTTTTCAGGTCACGGACAGCAACCACACCCTTCCTCTTCTCATCTCCACCTGCTATCAAAAGATATCTATACCCCTTCTTCTCCGCCGTCTGGATATTTTCCTTGATAGAACAAAGTTTTCCTCCAAGCTCAACGGGAACCCCCTCACGGCGAAGGCGAGAAACAATAGAAAGGACATAATCCACAAACTCTTTATCAAACAGTGCAAAGAATACCTTCGCGACATTTTTATCTTTTAACATAATTCCCAGTCGCCTCCCAGCCGTCAGTATCCTGTCGATACCTATGGTCGTGCCGGTCGCCGGGACAGACCTGTTCATAAAAAGCCCAACAAGATTGTCATATCTACCACCGGCGGCAAGACTGCCAACATCAGGAAGGTCTGGGAGATACGCCTCGAAAACGATCCCAGTGTAGTAGTCGAGCCCGCGCATAAGCGAGAGGTCGAACACCAGCCTCCCCTTCGGAACTCCAAAAGAGAAAACCATACCGAAAAACCTTCTCATCTCGCCACAGATGTCAGAAACATCTTCACCAAGGAGAGACAAGAGCCTCTCGATAACCTCATCCGGCTCACCTGATATATCGAGTATATCAAACAGCTTGCCAATCTGTCGGGCAGACAAACCGAGCTTCTCCAGCTCGAGAATAACCCTTTCCTTCCCAAGTTTGTCAAGCTTATCGATAACACGAGCAACATCAAGCTCAGACGGAGCTTCTATACCAGCATACCGAAGAAACTCTGGAAGGAACTTCCTGTGGCTCACCTTTATGATGAAACGGTTGAACCCGATATCGGACAGCGCATCGCTTATAAGAGAGATAAGTTCAGCATCCGGAATAGGTGGGGGAGCTCCAACAACATCGACATCGCACTGATAGAACTCGCGGAACCTGCCCCTCGTCATCTGGGCATGCTCTGCACGCCATACCTTCTCTACCTGATAACGCCTGAAAGGAAGAGGGAGACGGGTATAGTTCATCGCGTAGAATCGAGCAAGAGGCACCGTCAGGTCATACCGGAGGGCAAGCGTGTTGCCATCCTTGTAAGCGAGACGATATATCAATTTCTCACCATCCGAGCCATACTTGCCGAGAAGCACATCAACATATTCAATGGCAGGTGTCTCAAGCGGAACAAAACCATACCTACGGAACACCTGCCTGACCCGCTCAATTAGCCTCTCACGGAAAAGCATCTCCTCCGGGGGGTAATCACGGAAGCCCCGAAATAATCTCGGCTTAATCATCTGTCGCTTCTCCAACCTTCGCTTTTTACCTTAATTTGTAATTCTATTCCAGAACTTTAAGCAGGCAATTTATCCAAAATTCCACATCAAGTCAAGCAAAAAGGCTTGACAGAACGGATACCATTTATAAATTATCAAACTATTGCAGGCAGAAAACAACGAAGGAGAAAGGCATGAGGAAGATTGTGGAGTGCGTACCGAATTTTTCCGAGGGAAGAGACAAAAACATAATCGAGGCAATCGCCGATGAGATAAGAAGAACAAAAGGAGCAAAGCTCTTGAATGTTGAGCCGGATGCTGACTACAACCGCGTGGTAGTGACATTTGCAGGTGAACCTGACGGTGTGGTCGAGGCTGCGTTCGCCGCAACAAAGAAGGCTTACGAGCTTATCGATATGAGAAAGCACAAAGGGGAACACCCCCGAATGGGAGCCGCCGATGTTGTCCCGTTCGTACCCGTTTCGGGTGTAACAATGGAGGAGTGTATCGAGCTATCAAAACGGTATGCAAAGAAGGTGGCAGATGAGCTAAATGTGCCGATATACCTTTATGAGAACTCAGCAACAAAACCAGAGCGGAAGAACCTCTCCAACATTCGAGCAGGAGAATATGAAGGTTTACCGGAAAAATTAAAGGACCCAGAATGGAAACCAGACTTTGGTCCTGCTAAGTTTGTTCCGAGATACGGCGCCACAGCCACAGGAGCAAGATTCTTCCTCATCGCTTACAATGTTAACCTGAATACGGAGGACAAGAATATAGCAAACGAGATAGCAAGGAGGATAAGGGAAAGCGGACGAAAGCTCAAACGAGAGGACGGAACAAAGGAGCGTGTGCCTGGCAGGTTCAAGGCAACAAAGGCAATGGGCGTATACCTCGAAAACTACAACATAACACAGGTCTCTATAAACCTTGTCAATTACCGGATAACCGCCCCTCACGAGATATTCGAAGGGATAAAGCACGACGCAGCGGAATTCGGCGTCGAGGTAACAGGCTCGGAGATTGTCGGTCTGGTGCCTCTGGAAGCCATGCTTATGGCAGGGAAATACCAGATATCAAAGAAAAAGGGAATAATCCCACTCGATGAGAGAAAGATCGTCGACATCGCTATAGGGTATCTCGGACTATCCGACCTATATAAGTTCAAGCCGGAGAAGAAGATAATCGAATATATGGTATAAGGAGAGTGACAATGGCGGATTTGAGCGAAATGAATATCAAACAGTTTGTTGAGGAGTTGGCTTCCCCTTCACCTGCACCGGGGGGAGGGGCTGTCGCTGCATTATCAGGTGCTTTAGGGGCTGGACTGGTCTCCATGGTCGCCAACCTCACCATCGGAAAGAAAGGCTACGAGGAATATTCCGAGGAGATGGAAAGGATATGCTCTGAGGCAGAGACCCTCCGCAATGATTTCCTCAATCTGTTCGAGGAGGACACAGAAGCGTTCAACGAGGTTATAGAAGCGTTCCGCCTGCCAAAAGGAACGGAGGACGAAAAGAAGATACGTAAGGAGGCTATCCAGCACTCGCTGCAGAAGGCGACACTGGTGCCGTTCCGGACAATCGAGAACGGGTACAAGCTCCTCAAGCTAACAGAAATAGTCGCAAGGATAGGAAACAAAAACTCCGTCTCCGATGCAGGGGTCGCCGCAGTTATGGCGCTCTCCGCTGTGAAGGGCGGAGCACTCAATGTCTGGATAAATCTTGTATCCATCAAGGACAAGCAGTTTGTCAAAGACTACTCAACAAAGGTCGAGGATATCCTGCCAAAGGCTGAGAAACTTGCCGAATCAGTACTCTTGGATATCAAAAAGAATATTTGATGCCTGAGGTCGACCTCCACATACATTCTAACTTCTCCGATGGAGAACTCTCGCCCACCGAGATAGCAGAAGAGGTAAAGAAAGCAGGACTTGCTGCATTCTCCATCACAGACCACGACACCATAAGGGGGCTACCAGAGGCGAAAGAGGCAGCAGAAAGACTGGGGCTCGAGTTCGTTCCAGGGGTTGAAATATCGATATTCTTCGATAATGCGTCTTTCCATATCCTCGCATACTACTTCGAGCAGACTCCTCGCTTTTGCTCCCTCCTGGAAGAACTTACCCAAAAAAGGCTCATCCGAGCAGAGAAGATGGTAGAGCGGATAAATCGGCTCGGATACAAGCTCGATATCGAAGATGTCATTAAGACCAGCTCCAGAGGAAGCATAGGCAGGCAGAATATTGCACAGACGATGGTTAAGAAGGGGCTGTCAGAAAGCACATCAGCCCTATTCCGAGGCCTGCTTAGAAAAGGCGGTCCGGCATATATCCCGAACCCTACGATAGACCCGAAGACATTATTCGATGAGATTCACATAGCAGGTGGAGTAGCGGTGCTGGCACACCCAGGGTCAACACGACACGATGAAAAGATCGCCGGGTTTGCAAAAGCAGGGCTCGATGGAATAGAAGCATACTATCCAACACACATAAAGCCTCAGGTCGCATTCTACGAAAATCTCGCCAGGAAATACAATCTCATCGTAACAGGCGGCTCGGACTTCCACGGAAGATGGCGATACCCAAGCAAACTCGGGCAGTTCAGAGTGGACTACTCTATACTCGCATCACTCAAAGAAAGAAAAAGAGCTGTCGATGAAGAAAAAAGCAGCAAAACCGTTTATAAAGAATGAATAGGTGAGCAATGGGCAAGACAATGATTGAGAAGATTATCGGATGGCACACAAAGGGCAATGTCTCTCCTGGAGAGACCGTTTGGCTCGATATCGATGTACGAACCGCAAGGGACTTCGGCGGACCGAATGTCGTAAGAAATCTCCTAAAACACTACAAGAGCAACCGTATCGCTGACCCCAAGAAAACATTCTTCACATTCGATACAGTCGCTCCAGCAAACAACATCCCCTATGCAGAAAATCAGCAGTTCTGCCGAACCTTTGCACGGGAAGAAGGGATAAAATTGTTCGATGTCGACAAAGGGATAGGAACACATGTCCTTATCGAGGAGCGTATCGTCCGTCCTGGGATAACCGCTGTCGGAACAGATTCTCACTACAACATCCTGGGAGCGGTCGCTGCTTTCGGGCAGGGTATGGGCGATGTCGATATCGCATTTGCATTCAAGACGGGCAAGGTCTGGTTCAATGTGCCGAACACGGTCAGAATAAACCTTACGGGAACGCCTCCGTCCAATGTATATCCGAAGGATGTGGTGCTGTTTCTGCTGTCGAAATTCGGCGCATCGGGGCTTCTCGGACGCGCTGTCGAGATCTACGGAGATTATATCGATAGCCTGCCGCTGTCCGGAAGGATAACCATCGCCAGCATGGGAACAGAGATGGGGCTGATCTCCATTCTTCTTCCGCCAAACGACCACATCAGAGAGTTCTATAAGGGAATAGAGTATCGCGAGCCTGTGTCCGACCCGGATGCAAAATACGAGGCTGAATACACATTTGACATATCAAAGCTTACGCCCTTACTTTCTGCGCCCTTCGAGCCACACAATGTCCATCCGGTATCGGAGTTCGAGGGTAAGCATATCGACACAGGGTTTATCGGCTCCTGCACGAACGGCAGATACGAGGACATAAGAATAGCAGCAGACATCCTGCGAGGAAAGAAAATAAAGGATGGTTGTATCCTTAAGGTTGTCCCGGCGACAAGAAGGGTATATAAACAGATGCTCAAAAGTGGGACGCTCGAGGAGCTTTTCGATGCAGGTGCGATTGTTTCCCACGCCAGATGCTCCGGATGCGCCTCCGGACAGCTCGGTATGACAGGAGAGGGTGAGGTGCAACTATCGACCGGGAACAGGAATTTCAAGGGGAAACAGGGAAAAGGCGAAACATTCCTCGCATCGACTGCAACCGTTGCATACAGTTGCATATTCGGGGAGATAAGAGAACCAGCCGGGTGATTTACTTCAGATATATTATCTTTTTTGTTGCCGATTGCCTGCCAGATCTTGCCCGAACGAGATAGACACCTGAGCCGATGGATTTATCCGGTGTCCAGACCATCTCCGCTGGACCTGACCGAGGGACAACTTCACTCCATATAGGATTGCCAAGCAAATCGTATATCTCTAT
>JAGGUN010000037.1 GCA_021158465.1 bacterium | reverse complement strand
GCCATCCCACCTCTCGAGACATTGGGGCAGGAAACATTGAGCTCATAAGCATCGAAACTACCCTCATAAGGGGAAAGAGCATCCATAATCTTTGCAAACTCGTCCTCGGTCTCACCAGCAATACTTATTACCTTTCTGGTAGATAGGGTGTTGAGAAAGGGAAGTTCCTCTTTGATAAATCGCATAACACCTGGATTGGCAAGACCAATTGAATTCAGCAGTCCGCAAGGAGTTTCAGCGATCCTCGGCGACGGATTACCATCGCGAGGATGATAGGTCAAAGATTTCGTTGTAACAGCCCCCCAAGCAGAGAGAGCATATAGCTCAGAGTACTCCTTTCCAAAAACACCTGATGCAAAAATAAAAGGGTTCTTAAGCCTCATCCCAGCAATCTCAACGGAAATATCAGCCACCTTTACCCTCCAAAAATGAAGATACCCGCTTGATAAACCTCATCGCTCCCTTTTCGATGTCGAGGATATCAGCGAGCATCGAAAGACCGGGTAAAAATTTCTCACCTTTTGCCTGAGGAAGTTGTTGTAATATGCGAACAAGTGACTCCTCATCCTCGCTTGGAAAGACATAGCCCGCCCTGTATTTTTCGACGAGCATTCCCATATCACCAACATTGGAGACAACAAGAGGGAGATTATTCCTGGCAGCCTCAGACAGAACAAGCGGTATGGACTCCGAGCGGGACGGAATAATAAGATAATCGCAGCTTCTCAAGAAACCAACGAGTAATGTTGTCGGAATGTTCTTGTGGAGGAAAACCCCGTTTGAAAGGTTATTCTCCCGGATGAAATCAACAAGCCAACCCTCAAGGGAACCACCACCAACTATGTGCAGAAGCGCATTCTTAAGCCCTGAACGGGCAAACGAGCGAACGAGGATATCCACACCCTTGATAGGTTCCCATCTACCAATAAATAAAAGGTTCAGTCGAGATTTATCCAGAGCAGGCATATCAAGCTTATCTGGAAGATCTCTCCCCGTCGGAAGAAAGTGACAACATTTCCCCGATATCTCCTCGACACGCTCAGCAAGCTCGAAACCATCCGCAAAGAGAATATCCGCATTCCGTAGAACGGTTTTTACTATGGATGATAATATCGGTTTCCGACCATAGACATATATGTCGCTTCCGAGAGCCCAGACAGCGTAAGGCGTGCTATGTTTTTTCTTCACACGATAGGCGATATATCCAGAAGGAAACGCCCAGAGGGCAAAGTTCAGGTCGATATTGTTCTCGCTGCCAATACGAGCTGCCCAGTTGACCCCATTTTCTATGAGAGAGCGAAGGGACAGAAGCTCTTTCGGGCTTATCATCCTGAACCTACCAAGCGGCTTGTCTATCGCACGCCAGGGATACCAGATAACATTCGGGTCCACAGACGAGCTATGCCGCGCTGGAGTCAAAACGCTAACCCCTACACCATTGGAGGAGAGAACCTTAGCAAAAGGAGGTATAAACGGAGCAGCAATATCACCGTCGTATGCAGGATAACAATGACTGATTATCTGGATATTCAATCTCTCAATACAACCTTTCTCTTTACAAGCAGCCTGCCATCCAATCTGAATCTGTAGAGATAAACCCCTGATGGAACCGGTATAGGCGGTATTTCATAAACACCAGGAGAGCACGACCTATCCGGAAGCGACCATACCTTCTCTCCAAGAATGTTGTAAATGGAGATAGAGAGATCTGTCGGATGCGAAAGCTCAATCCTTGCGGATAGGTCAGATACACATAGAGAATAAAAATGAATACTCCCCAGCTCATCGGTCTCATCCACACCGAGAGAATCATACTCCAGCCGAACCGAATAGAGGATGGGAAGATATGTGGGCTTCGTGTATGCAAAGAGAGCCTTGTATTGAGCATAAGTCCCAACGATCGTATCGGTTATCTCCTCACCACCTGTCAGGTGATACCAGCGAGTCCAGGTGGAGTCCGGCTCCGGGGTTTCCCCTGCCCTCAGCAGAAGAAAAACAAAACTCCTTTCCGGACAATAAGCATCCCATTCCGCATATCTCCAAGATGCTCTGGTCCCGGCATCGAAGATTGAAGATAAATATTCCTCCTCATAACGCCTATTATAGACATTACCGATCTCTCTGGTCATTGAATGATGGTCCATATTCACAGGAACAGTATCACGCCTCGAGAAATCCGGGCCATAGAGGATATAATCGAAAGAAGAATATTCTGCATTATCTATGAAGATATCGAGCGATTGGTCGAAGTCGAAATCTGCCACAAGCCCACCACTTGCCAGAGGCAGCACGGTCGTTATCTCTGTTCTTAAGGCATCGTAAAAACCTGTATCACTACCCCAGTATATCAAGGGATGCGAATGTATCCCGGTCCCACTGCTGCATAGAAAGAGAATGTCAAGGAACTTATCGGAGTTGAAGTCGGCAGTTGCACTCCCACCATAGGAGAAGCCTGTCTCAAGCACTTTCAACGACTCTACCGGAAAATATCCATCATATTGATACCAGATATACGATTGCAGAATCGAGGCATGACCCGTCATAACAATATCCAGCCAGCCGTTCCCATCGAGGTCAGCAACGGAGAGACCATGAGGGATATCCCCAAGAAAAGGGAGAGCAAGTGTATCTGGATGAAGAAACCTCTCACCGTCATTGTAATAGATTGTGTTCCATGAGGCGTTTCTGTTGCAAAGGATAACATCGAGGAGCCCATCGCGGTTAAAATCAGCAATCTCAACATTGTGCTGAGGGGTCGCACCACCAAGAAGGGTATTCCTACTGTCAGAATAACCCGTTGCATCGCCCCAGAATATCTTACCCGGACAGGCAGCAACTATATCAAGGTAGCCATCCTTATCCAGGTCGGCAAGCATACAACTCTCTACAGACCATGAAACAGATGTAAGGTCAGCCCTTGCCGATGGTGAGAAACCTGACCCACTCCCCCAATATACGGACACCCTACCACCTCGATAATGCGTAACAATAAGGTCAGGATAATCATCACAGTTTATATCCGCAATATCTACGCCACCCCCGCCTGGGCTGGGCAGGCTATCCATAGAAGAAGCCGAGAAGCCTCCTGCTCCTCCATAGAATATTCTAATATAAGGACCAGAATCATCGCAAGCAACGAGGTCAAAATAGCCATCATGGTTTATATCAAACCTCGGGACAAACTCAACTGCCCCATCTCCTCTGTGCGAGGCATAAAGATTCTTCTCACACACTCCATCTGCAAAATCCGCCTGCGTGGTCTCAATCCAAACCCCTGCAAAACCAGTCATAGGCAAAAATAATAGAAGAAAAGTAGTCACTAAATTATGCACAACATTGCCTCTTCTGTTTTCTATAAATAACAAACTAATGTAAAGTTGTCAAGATATAAAGATATATTGAGGAACTCCCTAACAATTGAGGGATGGGAATCTTTCCCATCCCTTTTCCAAGGAGGAGAAGATGAGTGCCCGCCCTCAACACTCATCTTATTTATCGGATACTTCTAAGGAAGCTTTAGGAAATTTCAGACGCTCGAGGATGAGAAGACCTATTGCTATCATCAAGGCGAGATACAGAACAGCAACCCGATAGGCAAACACCCCTCCATACGGAGACAAAAACTTCACAATCAACCCCCACATAAGTGGGCCAAGAATGGCTGCGAGCCTGCCAGAAAAGGAGTACAAGCCAAAGAACCTTGCAACAGCCTCTGGAGGTGAGAGTTCGAGCAGAAGCGGTCTGGCAGATGTCCAGGTCCAGCCAAGAAATGTCCCTATGAAGGCTCCGATTATCCAGAAGACGAGCCTATCCCTGCTTATAATGAGCGCCAAAAGGGATAGAATCCAACCAACGAGCGCTGCCTGCAAGACCCTCTTCGGGGAGAAGCTGTCAACGAGGATACCACCAAAAAGCGAACCAAACGCCGCACCGACGGTCGCCACAACAAAAAACGCTATCTTCGAACGGTCGGGAAGCCCCATAACCTTCTCAGCATACACAGCCATAAAAATTATAGCGGTCGCTATGGCATCCTCATAGAAAAATTTTGCAACAAGAAACCGCCTTATACCCGGATAGCCTCCTGTATCCTTCAGGGTCTCCCATAACTTCGCAAACGCCGACCAAACCGTCTCACGAGGAGGGTTCTTCTTAATCCTCTCCTCCTTGACAAAAATAAAGATAGGAAGCGAGAACAATAAGAAAAGCACCGCCGTGGGGATAAATGTTTTTTCCCTACCACCAGCAAGCCATTCAGGGAGAGAATACCCTAAGATTGTCCCCGTGTTGAACGGCATAACAAAGAGCATTCCAAATATCGAGCCAAGATAACCGAGAAATACCCCAAACCCGCTAACCCTGCCAATCTTCCCCCAGTCAACAAGCCCTGGCAAAAGGGAATTGTAAAAAACAAGCCCGCCGTTATATGAGTAGTTAGCAATTACATACAATACCGTCCCAAAAAGCAGGGCAGAAGAAACCGGAACAGAAGAAGAAGCCAGAAAACCGATAAGCGCAACAGCAATAACACAAGATAATGTGAAACCAAAAAGATACCCCTTCCGATTCCCTAAGGCATCTGAGAATATACCGAGAACGGGTAAGGTTAAAGCAACAAGAAGCATAGAAACCGAGTTTGCAACGCTGACAACAAGGTCACTCCCGCCAAGATCGGATGTTACCCAGAGTGGAAAATAAAGCGAAACAACATTCATCGAGTATATCGTGTTAGCAAAATCATAAAATGCCCAAGAAAGGACCTCCTTTTGTAGAAGGAATCTCATAGCTCAGAAAAAAACCAGCGACCGTTGAATACAAGCCGCTGGTGTTTTAACGTAACCTTTTTGCTCAGAACAGTTACCCTCAATCTCCCCCTGTTCTCTCACCCCTCATCCCATCCTTTATCCAGGAGAGAGTCGTGGCAATAGCATCGGTGACAGCACCCGTCGAATTGTCCATATAGAACATCGAGAAATTAAAAAGCGCCGTTCGGAAGTTGGTGGAACTATGCCTGACCGCAATGGGTCTCTCATTGTAGTACTGATATTCATCAGCGTAAGCAGTGTCTGAGGCTACCTCGGGAGAAACAGCTATCCTGTAAAGTATCTCCGTATACTCAACCCCACCGGACGTACCCTGATAGCTCCCGATAAAGTCTGTCTCAGGCATCCCCGCAACAATATCGTTCGGAAAAACGGAATCCACCATGTCAACATTCACAGTCAGCTCAGGGTAATCCTCATTAGACGGGGTAGCACGAGCGAAGGCATAGGCATCCCTTGAGTTCTGCCATGTCTCAAGTGCACGATGGAACTGGTCAATGCCAAGGTAGTCCATCGCAAAAGTCGCACCAGTCGAACTGCCAAACAGGTCTATAATAGGCTTCCTCCCCTCCAAGAGAAGAGAACCACCAGAGTCAAGATACTTCTCAAGCTGAGCCATCATATAAGTCCCGATACGCTTGGTAGAAGCGTCAGCGTTGTGCCAATAAATACAAGGATACTGCGCGAGGAGCGACTTGGGAAGATCGGTATGCTCGGGATCAGAACACTCAAAGTAGCTATACTCGTCAACTACCCCACGAGAGACAAGCTCATCAAATATCTCTGTGTAAAACTCGTTTACCGCCTCCTCGCTAGGAATGTCAAATATAGCTCTCTCCCTGCTCGATTCATCAACTACCAAAACCTTAAACGGCAAGGTCATAGGGTCAATCGTGCTATCGGTTATGTCATAGTAAGGTTTAACGATGTTAAGGTATGTAGAATCAGGCGAAACACTCTCCGCAAACGCATCATCACGGCATTTTACATAAAAGAAGTAGCTCCCTGTGGGAACATCCGTCAGAACAACATTTTCCTCCCTCGTCCAACCATCACATCTCTTCACGGTATCCGAGGGATTATTCCTATCTACAATATACCAGTAGTACTCAAAGAAGATAGAGTTGTCCGGGTCCTCACCATGCCAGGTAAGAACTATCCCGTTCCAGTATGTAGTGGTAGCGGATAGACAGAACAGCGTCTCAGAATCCTCGTAGAAGTTATCCAGCATAACCGTTGGAAGCTGATTGGTGCGATAAAATGTCCTGAAGATAATATCGCTTTCTGCACCAAGATTATCCTCCGCCTTAACAAAGAAGGTATGCTCGGTTATCGTGTCGCCAGGTTCAAGCGAGAGGAGAATGGTGTCCGATGTTGCCTCAATGGTAGTCCAGAGGGTATCAGGGATAGTCTGCGGATTCGAGCGGTAGCCATCATACTCATCCCTCGTGAGCCCGGTAAGCGGGATATCAACATAATGGTAGTACCAAACCTCACCGTCACGGTCTGTACCGTACCAAGAAATGACAGGAGCCGTACCAAATACGCAGCTGTCCGGCGGAACGCTCGCCCAGAACACAGCCGGCGGAAGGTTCGGCTTAAGACTCCCCTTCTTACCAGTATCACACCCTCCAAAAACAAGAAACATAAGCGATGTCACCGCCAATATTAAGACCATCTTCTTCATCTTTCACCCTTCCTTAAATTAGAATTTAAAACCAAACGAAACCCTGTGAAGGGAGGTCAGAGAACCAAAATCGGTGTAAGCATAATCGAGACAGAGCTTCCTCATACCAACAGGAACCGATACCCCCACCCCAAAGGAGAAACCCTCCGAGTTGTACTTGCCAATATCCTTAAAGCTGTATCCCGTCAACCTATACCCGGCACGGAGAAACGCATACTCCCTAAACGCATACTCCAAACCAAAACCGAACTTTTCGAGATTATCGTTCGGATGTGTCCCCAGAAGCGAAAGGGTCAAACGGTTGTTCGCATCATGCAAAACCTCTGCCGCCATACCAAACTGAAACGCCATCGGCACAGGATATGATTGCTCGATGAACTCCATATCCGGTCCAAAGTTGGAGAGCATCATACCGAGGCGGAGGCTCTTGAACTGCGTCTGATAGAATGTCCCAATGTCAACAGCCCAACCATAAGCTGTCTCATCCTCATAGAACTCTCCGATGAACTTGGCGGTAACCCCAACGGAGAACCGGTCGGTGAGCATACGAGAGTATGTCACCCCGCAAGCCATGTCATTGGCTGAGAATGTCTGCCCTGTCCCCTCCGGATGAGAGGGTGTTCTGACAGACATCCTGTCCGTGCCAAGATCATAAAACGCCGAGCCAATCATACCACCAAAGGCAGGATAAACAGCCGCTGCATAACAGTAGTTGATACCAGCAGGATACTTAACATACCCTGCTCCAAACTCGGGACCAGTGAGCCTTGCAAGCCCTGCAGGGTTGTAATATATCGCCGTTATGTCATCTGCTACTCCCAGAAACGCTCCTGCCATCCCAGACGAGCGAGCACCAGGACCTATCTCCAGAAACTGAGCCTGTGATGTGCCAACCTTCGCCTGCGCAAAAACCAAAACAGGCAGAAACAAAAGCAAACAAACACCAACTGCCCGTTTCATTTATCTCGCCTCCTTACTTTATGATTACAAACTTGCCAACCTGAACACTACCGTCCTCATCCTCGATGCTGAAAAGATATATACCCGATGCAACCATCTGGTCGTTTGCAGATATCATATCCCAGTCGTGGGCGCCCCTCATCGTCCCGTAAACCGACTCGTCATGTTCCATCTCCTTCACAAGGTCGCCATCAAGAGTGTATATCCGGATGGTGCATTTATCTGGAAGATTGTAGAATCTTATCCTCCTCTGGTACTCACTCCAGACCCTTGTCGGGTCACCTTCCCACCATAACCCTTCCTTCGAACCATAGTTCTCGCTTATCTTGTATGGATTCGGAACAACATAGACCTTGTCCGATGTCTCGGCAGCTCCCCTGACTACTACACCCTTAGCAGAATAGGTCTTGCTCGATTCCAGAGAACCGAGCTTCTTCGATGGCTGTCCATAGTCAAATGAGGTGATGGTAAAGTATACCTCCTTGCCCGTCCTCAAGTTGGAAACGGTATAAGAATAATACCTTATCGTGTCCCCACGCTCATTCACAACGATCGAGTCTGGGGTTGGCATACCTACATTGTAATCAACAGGCTGACGGACATAAACGCTGTCAATAGCCCCTATATGTGCTACATCTGTTCCTGGCTCATCCGCGAGGGTATCCCGCAGAAGCCCTGTCAGCGTGTCCATCTGGAAGAAGTCAACCTTATCAAACGATGCAACAAGCGTATAGTAAGGCTCGAGGTTCTTGTCAGCCATATATATTCTGTAACCCTCGAAGTCAGATAGTCCCGTGAGCGGGTCAACAAAATTCTCAGGCTCACTCGTCCAGATGAGCTTCACAGAGTTGTTTATGGTCTCGAATGTAAAATCGGGAGACGGAGGAGGAACAGGTCCCTTGTAATCAGGAACACCATCCCCGAGGTCGAGCTTGCCGTTGCCGTAGCCAAACCTGCCAGGATCACCAAAAGTATCCTCACCAGGGTCAAGCTTGCCATTGTTCTCCGTCCCATCAGGATCAGGACCAGGATACCCCTCATTCCAGGGACCGAGACCATCAGTGCCGACATCCTCACCACCGAAACCGTCCATACCCTCGTAGCGATAAACATACCTGCCAAAATAGTCCGACCAGAAGCTATCGATGAGGGCTATCTCGCAATCGCCGTTTTCGTCAAAAGGTGAATCGGTGTTTGGGTTGTCGTAGACGAGAGCAGCCCATCTGGCGGCATAGGCGAGGCTCTCAAAATTAAAGTTCCGCCACCAGTTCCTGTCAGACGGGTCATTGCTTGGGTCGGTGTGGAAGTTCTCACCAGCGATATAAGCGATCGTCACAGGGACAGAATCACCAGGAGGAATAGTAAGCGGACCAAAGGAAAGTAAAAACCTTGTGTCATAACCATCCCTCAGATTATCCCAGTTGTCAGGGGGGGCAAGCCAGCCTGTGCTATCCATATAGTCACCTATCAGATACTGGTCATAATCGAACTCCCCGTTGCTCATATAAATATACTTATTCTTGCTACCCGATGGTGTTCCATCAACCGGCTCAAACGGATAATGGTCGGGTCCCCAGTCATAATCCTCATTGATATTCGATATCCACCAGTTATACGAATACTGGAGCTCAGGATTGGGCGAGCGTAAAACCCTGACACCAGTAACACCAGTAGGGCTCATATATGTAAACCTGCCGCCCTCCGGGTCACCATCGTTGTCCGCTATCCAGGCAACATTTATCTCCGTCGTCTCAGGCGGAACAACAGAATAGTCTACATAATACCGAATAAAGCCAGTTATATCGTCCTGGGCAAACTCGTCAGTATCTATATGCCCAACATCAGCATCGATGTAAAGCCCGATATAGACATCCTCAAGCGTCTTGCCATCCTTGCGTATATTCTTGAACCAGTAATCAAAGAAGACAAAATTCTTTGCATAATCGTAGCTCCAGGCATAGCTTTTCTGGGTTACCGCTATCCCTATCGGTCTATGTCCAGTTGGAACCCAGGTAGGGTCCATCAGTGTGTCGGTGTAGTAAGCGATGAAGTCCTGTTGGGAAACAGCGCAAGGGTCACCCGTCTCTGTCGAGCGCTCCTCTATCTCCGAGAAAGGCTGTCCAATACAGGAAGGATATAACTGATTCCAGTTTCGTTCCCAGCCATCCTGACCAACAGATACAAGCGTCTCACCATCAACGATAGCACCAATCCAGAGTGCCCCTTGAAACAGATACTCGATATTTGAACCGCAGGGAACCTCACAGGAAACATACATCTCGCCTGTCTCTGGGTTTATGGGAGTGTCAATATCAGGTCTGCCACTCCCAAAGAAACCATAGTTGGAGATGGTAAGACACATATTTCCTACATCGTGTGTTCTCAAAACTGTATTCGGTGTACAGCCAGTCGGTTTCCTCAAAACTTGATCACCGGTATCCATCGAAGAATTAGCTCCAAAGAGAACCGAACACAAACCTGTAAGCAACAACACAATAAAGAGGAAACCCGTTATCCGCCTTGCTCTCATCGATTACCTCCTATATATTTACCAGCTTAATTCAAGACCGACCCTTATGTTTCTCTCCGGTGTCCTTCGAGAAGGGTCCCAATCGTGCGGGTCACCGTTGCCGAGCCCATCCTCAACATCGGCATCGTTCCAGAGACCAGTATCCTCGTATACACTATTTATGTTACGCCTGTTCGTAAGGTTGTATATCTGCACAAGGAAACTCACATCAAACTTCTTCAGTGAGAAATCCTTGTTCAATTTCAGATCTATCCTCGAGTAGTTTGGTAGCCTAAGTGAATTGTTTCTCTCCCAGTCCTTCGCACCGGGAGTACCGGTATACCAGGGGTTTTTCTCGCTCGGTGTGTACGGATAGCCTGTCCCCCACTGCCAGAGGATGTTCACACCCCAGTTGTCAGGAAGACGAAGCCCAAACAAAACAGGATGGTCACCCTTCCTGGCTCTGAGATCCAGATTAAGATTTATAGCGTGGCGACGGTCCCAATCGAGCGGCATATCCTGAAGCGGAATAGCCTCACGACCAAATAGGACATCATACCCTGAACGGTCAGAAGAGCTCTTGCCGTAAGCAAACGCATACTGGTAGTTGCCCGTCATAGACCAATAGTGAGAATACCTCTTCGTTACAGATACCTCGATACCCCTCGAGCGAGCATAGTCAAGGTTCATATACACGGACTGAGAGATAGGGCTCGTGCCACCGCCAACCCTACCCTGAAGCGTATTCAAGAGATTGTATATATCCTTGTAGTAGCCGGACCCCTGAACGGTTATATCGTTGGTGATAGCATAGGCAACACCGATCTCATATGAAACGGTCTTCTCGTAGTCAAGCGATGGGTTACCAAGGAGCCTTCCAGCGGATGAGCCCTGTGTTGGTGTCTGATAAAAGTTGTCATAGCCAGGAAGCTGGTAAAAATGTCCATAAGAGAAGAACAGCTTGCTCCGCTCGGTTATCGGATAGCTCATGCCAAGCCTCGGAGATAACTTGTATCGCTTCTCATAGACCTCATCCACCCATCCCTTGAGAATATCCTCGGTCTCCTGCCTCACAGAATCTTCAAGCACCTCCGGCGCCTGGAAGAACATATCGAACCTGAGACCGATATTGGCAATCAGACCACCATACTCCATCTTATCCTGAACATAAAAAGCAGCATTCTTTGGACTTCTCGTATAAAACGAGCGGAAAACGCCATGCCTACCATACTCGTGCCCGTCAGGCTCCTTGTCATACCAGACCTCTGGATACTGTACCTCGTTCATCTCCATATGGTTCAGCTGGACCTCAAAACCGCTCTTTATAAGGTTATGGAAATCAACCTGTGCGGTTAGGTCCCCTTTGAATATCCATAGGTTAGAGCTACGCTCATGCCAGACAGCCCATCGCTCGAACCCTCGATCAAAGAAGCCATCCTTGTCATCCCAGCGTCCATTGCCGTTCACATCTATGTAAGGCTCCCAGTCATCGTGCTTGTTGTTTGGAGGGTCGTAATAACCATTGTTGTTCAAATCAAGGAACGGTTCACCCGGCTCACCGACATCGTATCGACCGTTGCCATTCAGGTCAACATAGTCGCAGAATGTGTTCCTGTAATCGAGGACACCGTTACCGTTTACATCTATGAACTCCGCTAACTGTGGTGAGCCGTCACCGTTTGCATCCACCCAGGTGGTCTCCTCAAGAACAACCCCAGTTGCATAGTAGTCGACATCATAGGGCCAACCATCCCGGAAAGGCTCACCATCATCGTAAGGCTCGGGCTGGTCTAACGGGGAAAGAGAACTCGGATAGTTTGTCCACCTCGGCTCGAACGCGAAATTCCCGTTCCAGTCTGTCCACGGCTCCTCCCCAGGCCGGGGCGGAACTGTGTCTATGCCAAGGGTATCTATCCCATAGAGCGTATAAAGTGTAACCAATGTATCCTCAGGACCATAAACCCAGGCAGAATCGTCATTATAATAGACGATCTCATACTCCCTACCGAGCGAATCTATCCAGATAACGGTATCCTGAATATAATAATTGACCAGAGTGTCACCCTCCCATATATCATGCCACCTATCTACAGTATATACAGGGACAGTATCCCCATCGATGACAACTCCATACACTGTCGAATCATGGGTAACAACCGAATCCCATGGCTCCCACCAGTCCCATCTTCCGTTGTTGTTGACATCATACCAAGGGACACGAACCTGTGGCTCACCATCGCCGTTTACATCCCGCCAGTCATCGAGAACACCAACCGCAGAGGAGTCAACCGCAAACCAGTCAGGCGTGTGTCCACCAGGAAGGAGCTTCCGCGTCGTGTAAAAGTTGGAAACACGGAGCTCGTAAAACACCCTCGGCGAAAGTGTGTGCGTGAGAGAGAAGGACAGCTGGCGAGAAGTCGACCAGTTCTGATACGCAGACATCGGCGTGTAAAGATAATCCCAATCCCAGGAATACCACTTCTCCCAATCACCTATGTAAGAAAGCCTGTATTTGAGGTTCGGAGACAGGTTCTGCTTAAGCTTTATCGTCCAGGAAAGCTCATTAATCCTCTTCTCAGGGATGTGAAATATACCGAGGAAATTATACTTCTCATACTGCAGACGCCAAGGTGTATTTATCGGATCGGTCGTAAGGCTACCATTTCTGTATTCCCTATTATACTGGAAATAGGTATCCTCACTGTAGGCAGAAAAGGAGGCAAAATAGGCAATCCTCTTATCCCTGGGAAGCCTTACACCGAACATTGGGAAAAGATGGCATGTCACAGGCTCAGGACCAGATAAAGTAAGCTCAAAGCGGTCATAGTTTGTCGATTTTTTGTTCAAGGAGGAGAAACCGTAATCGTCCGTCCAATAAGAAACAGACCCGGAGAACTTGTTCGGGTTTCCTTCCTTGGTTATAACATTCACAACACCGGAGAGCGCATTCCCATATTCTGCATTAAAACTCCCTGTCTGAATAGAGATCTCCTGAATACTGCTCGTTGAGATGGTTAACGCCTGCCCTTGACCATAAACAGGGTCTTTCACTGGCATACCGTCAACAAGATACTGCACCTCACCACTCCGTCCACCTCGAAAATGAGTACCTCCCCTAACTGTCACCCCTGCCTGTGTTCTCAGTATCTCACCAACGCTCTCAACCGGCATCGACTCGATAGCCTCAGTGGTTACATACGACTTCGTGGAGGTAACACCCTTCTCTACAGGAGGACGCTTCCCCTCAACAACAATCTCCTCACCCTTTATTACCGTCGGACGCATCTTCACATTCTGAGTAGTGGTATGGTCAGATAATACCGTCACATTGGTCACCCTTACCGTGTCATACCCAACCGCAGTCACAACAAGATTATAGACCCCCGGCGGGATATTCAGAATGAAATACTGACCAAAGAGATCGGCTGCCGCTCCGTAGGTCGTGCCTTCGACCACAACATTCGCACCTATAATAGGCTCCCCCGTCTCAGCATCGGTTACCTCACCAGATATCTTCCCTGTGATGCCAGCATACAACGCCACAAACACAGGAAAAAGAAACAGCAGGACAATCGATAATATCAACAAACCCTTTTGCCTCATCTAAAACTCCTCCTTTAATTACTTTTGCTTCTTTTAACTTTAAGGGTTAATAACTAATAGATTTCCCCAGCGATGTCAAGCAAAATCTGTGCTTTTGCTTTTCTTGTTGACTATTTTTTATTTTTTTATATTTTTTATCAGATAATTACAAGTTATGGGCATAGATCAAACCCAAGTCAGGGAGGGAAAAGATGAAGAAAACATTAGTTTTGGGCGTATTTCTCCTTATACCGGTGGTTATATTTGCCTCAGGTTATGCATCGAGAAAGGCGGCGCTTGCCCCAGATGATGAGGGGAAGGTAATTATCTCCACAAACAATGACTATGTCGCTATCCAGCTGGACACGGAGGATGGTCAGTTCAACATCGGCACAGCGGATGGAAGGATGCTTCTTTACGCATATCCATCCTACCCTTGGAGTTCCTGGGTTACATTGAATGTGGACGGCTATCTTTATGTCAACAATCCACCATCCCCTGGCTCTCCATGGACAGGATTTCTGCCTGTGACAGAACCTTTTGTTCTCGTTCCCGCCTCCGGGGACTCGAACAGGATAACAGGCGGATGGACAGTGAGGAATGTTTTCTGCCGTCAGACGGTTATGCCTGTTTACCTTGTGTATACTGAGGACACAACGGGAACAATCTTTATTCATTATTACATAGAGAACCGCGATGATGTTCCGCACGATGTAGGCGTCCTCCTTGAGATGGACACGGACATCAACCACAACGATGCTGCACCGCTCGGGACGATATTTGGATACTCTGGTGTTGCAGAGGATTTCTATGGACCGGATAGTATCCCCGCATTCTGGTTTGCCTATGAGGACCCAGCTGGTCCTCCTCCTCTCGGTGACCCTGACCAGCTTATTGCGATGGGGATATTAGACGCCTACGATGCTGTTCGACCTGATAGATTTGCCGTCGGGAGCTGGCCAGATTTCTATAGGATAGATGCATGGGATCATCCTGTACCACCAAGCCCGTACGGTGATTCCGCCGTTCTTATCTGGTGGTATCCGAGAACTCTTGCACCGGGGGACACTATGGTCGTTGCAACATACTATGGTCTTGGACATGTAGTTGCTGAGGGGGCGTTATCGCTTGCCATTCCGCCAGGTGTTACCATAGAGAGATGCGAGTATGAGGAGTTCGAGGTAACGGTCCTTGTTACCAACACCAGTTGGATACCTATGGACAGCACCGAGGCAACAATCTTCCTACCCGAAGGGCTGGAGCTTGCTCCTGGTGAGACCGCCACACACCATGTCTCTCCATATTCAATTCCAGCAAGAAGCACAGGCTCTACCGGCTGGAGGGTTGTACCAAACGGTGAAGTAATAGGTGACCTGACGGTAAATGTTATGGTAACATCCCCTGACATCGAGCCGATGACAATCTCTGGAACGATATTTGTCCCGGAAATACCTGGCAGGCCAGAGGCAGAGCTCTTGACACCGGAATACGGCGAGCGAACCACCTGCCCTGATCAGAATATAGAGATGAGACTGAGATACTATGCCGAGCCTGATATACTCGAGTTCGACTTCGAGGTCAATGGGGAAAGATACATCCTTACATCCCCAGAGATCGAACTTGGAGATTCCACTCTGAGATTCACACCATCCGCCAACTGGGAGGATGGTGATACGGTTTACTACTCGCTCAACTCATTCGCCGATACACTTGGGTGCGCACTTGTAGCACCAGTGTCAGGGATGTTCATCGTCGACCTGTCCGGTCCTGTCGCCGACAACTTCTATCCAGCGGACGGCACAGTCCTTGGAACAACTGTCCTACCGGATGTTTACTGCGATATATCGGATAACCTAACGGAGGTCGACACATCATCGATAATATTTGTTTTCAACGGGGATACATTCACCGTGGATGGAAGCGTTCTAACATTCGAGGAGGGAAGACTTACCTTCCATCCTGCAGTTGCAGGAATAACAGGCGAGGATGGTGAAACATATACCTGCGAACTACTCGAGGCAAAAGATATGCCCTCTGCGTACTGTCCCGCAAACCCGCTCCAAAATCCTACCACCTGGAGTTTTACCTTAAATATTATCGATATCTCCTTACCTGATACATCCGGATATGTGGGAGATACGATCCTTATCCCGATATACACCGAAAACCTGGCAGGATATAGGATAACAACTTATCAATTTGACATAGGCTACAACCCTGATGTTCTCATACCTATTGGTCTTGCCACCGAAGGAACAGCATCGGACGCCGGCGACTACGACGCCAACATCGAAGTATCGGAAGGTAGCCTTACACTGACATATACCACCACTAGCACAGTGGGCTCGGAGAATGTGCTTATCTACATTGTTTTCGTCGTCAATCCGACGGCAGCAGATGGTTCATTCACAAGTTTGCGTTTCATCAGCACAAGCTTCAACGACGGTGGGCTTATCGGAGCGCCAGTCGATGGCTTTTTCACCGTCCTCTGGGGAACCCCAGAATGGATGGTCGACCTGCATATTCAAGGCTCAGGCAGTGGACAGGCAGAGGCTGTTCTTACATTCGGTGCGGCAAGCAGAGCGTCAGAAGGGTATGACCCTGGACTCGATGTCGTCCAACTGCCACCCGTGCCGGGAACGGTGAACGCATACTTCGACATCCTCGACCCGCGGTACCCGCTCATTCGAAGGCTCCAACGGGATATCCAGAACTCTCACGAGATGCCGATAACCTGGTATCTCCAGACGGTCGGCGAGCCGGATGGTGTAATCCAGTGGGAACCGGAGCTCCTGCCACCAGGACTTGCCACCATCGGCGGGGTCAATATGAAGCTTTACAGAGAATACCGCTTTGGGCTAAATGAACTTGTCGAGATAGTCTACGACAGACCCGAACTCAAGAGGTTCACATCAGAAGAGCTTTGCCCAGGATGGAACCTCATCTCGTTCCCTGTGCTACCATCAACTCCGACACGGATTGCAGATATGATTACCAATCTCACAACACCTAACGGATACTGGTACAACCCTGAGACTGGTGGATACGAGCTGAAGGAACACGCTGAGCTTGGCAAGGGATACTGGGTGCTAAGCGAGGGTAGTTCCGTGATAGATATGGCCGGAATGGAAGTTCAAGAAATAGAAATACCGATACACAGAGGCTGGAACCTCATCGGTGGAGTATTCTCCGAGACAGGGATTCCTGTGTCATCGTTTGAATTCGAGCCCGAAGGGATAATGGCAATACCCAGCATTTACTCATTCAACTGTGAGACCCGCGCCTACGAGATATCCTCTGTGATGCTGAACGGGTATGGATACTGGCTACTCGCCTCAGGCGATGGTAGGCTAACAATCAGAACAGATGCAGAGGCAAAGGCAACCACCACAGAAAACCTGCTGTTGCCCGAAAGACTGTTCTCGATAACCGTTGGAGAAACAAGACTTTCTTTCGGGGTCGATCCGAGAGCCAGCGATGGAATAGACAGATTCGATACACCTCTCCCGCCAGCAGTGCCAGGTGAAACATCACAAGGGTTCGAAAGCAACATACCTGGAGTGTTCCTCTCAAGGGATGTAAAGCAGACATCCTGCTGGGTACTTCCAACCGAGCCGGGGGTCGTAATCCGCTGGAACAGTGACGAGTTAGAGGATGGAATGAGCATCTCCGATGGGATAACGACAGTTGATATGAAGAGCTCTCAGAGGTTTGTCCCTGCAACCGATAGGGTAGTTCTGAAATGGGAGCTGTCTGGTATACCAAAGGGGTTCTCGCTCGGGCAAAACATACCGAACCCGTTCAACCTGAAGACGGAAATCGTATTCGAGACACCGAAAGAGGCGTTCGTCCAGCTTGGCGTCTACAACATACTCGGAAGAAGGGTCAAAACAGTTATATCCGAGACGGTTCCTGCTGGCAAACACTCAGTCAGCTGGGACGGTAAGGACGAAAGCGGTTCCCCTGTTCCATCGGGCATCTATTTCTACCAGATGAAAGCGGAAGACTACAGCGCGACAAGGAGAATGCTCCTCCTCAAGTAAGATGAAACGGGTCGCCCTATGGCTATCGATTGTACTACTTCCCTGCGGGCTTCTCTTGAGCCAGTCGATACATTACCTCCAGTATGAGAACCCACCACCACGCCCGGATGGGTATCCTTCTGTCCGCTCCGTGAAAGCAGAAAGGACCGAGCTCGAGAAGATAACATATTTCTACTATCCGTACTGGGTCGCAGGCTGGGGATATATGTTTCCGCGCTGGGACCTGGTGAGCCGCATCGCCTACTTTTCCGTCTCGGTGAATTCGTCCGGAGACATATCCTACAATCATGGGTGGCCACCGGAGGAACTCATATCCGAGGCGCACTCCCACAATGTGAAAGTGGACCTCGTCTGCACACTCTTCGACTGGGACGGAAGCGATGTGCACGCACTCCTTTCCTCTCCTTCAGCAAGGACGAACCTAGTTCGTAATATTGTCTCGCTCTGCGTCGATGGAAATGGAGATGGTGTGAACCTAGATCTTGAGATGCCGACAGGAGCCGATTCGACAACGCTTGTCCTGCTGGTTGAGGAGCTGAAAGACTCACTGACAGCGTATATCGCCGATGGTTGGGTGTCAGTTGCAATAGGCGCTATCGATTGGCGGGGATGTTACAAGCTACCTGATCTCGCGGACGCCGCCGATGCCCTGTTTATTATGGGATACGATTACCACTGGGGAGGAGCATCAACCACAGGACCTGTGGCACCGTTCAACGACCCAACAGAAAGCTATGATGTTGTCCGAACGGTGAGCGAATACACCAGAACCGGTAGGAACAACAAATTTATCCTTGGTTGCCCAGCTTACGGCTTTGACTGGCCCTGCACAGGACCCGAACGTGGAGCTACAACGACTGGTACAGGAGATGTTGTACTCTATTATCGCGCCCTCGAGGATACAGCCACCTACGGATACATCTGGGATGTAAACTCATCATCACCGTGGTTCGTCTATAACTCATACCACCAGACATGGTTCGATGATGCCCGTTCCCTATCGTACAAATATGGGCTTGTGAACGGAGCAGGACTTCTCGGTGTCGGGTTCTGGGCTGCCGGATACGATGGCGGAAGAGCGGATTTCTGGGAGGGAATACAGGACTCATTCAGCACCGGTCCAGCACCACCCATAGATACCATCATAATCGATGACCTCGACCCAGGGTTCTCCCTTTTTGGAAGCTGGGCAGAGAGCTCAAGCGGATACGAAGACCACTACCACTGGACATCGACAATATACCAAGGAGATTCAACCACCTGGTGTCCATATATACCAGAAGAGGGGGAATATCTCATTTATACCTACTATGTCTCAGGAGCAAACAGGGCAAGCAACGCAAAATATAGAATACACTATGCCGATGGCGCGGTAGATTCACTGGATGTTAACCAGTCGATAAACGGAAGAAGATGGGTATATCTCGGCAGATACAGACTTGCCCCTGGCAGCACGAACTACATAACGGTCACAGATGAGGGAGCAGAAACGGGAAAGGTTGTCGTCTCGGATGCCGTTATGCTCATCCGGGCAACCCCGGTGGGAATAGAAGAAAAAACCACCGAAAACAGGATAAAGATATTCCCAAACCCGTTTAACTCACAACTCAATGTCTATACGGAAGAGAAGATCATCTCCATCGAGATATTCAGTATAACTGGAGAGAGGGTATGGTTAGAAGAGAAACCGAGAAATCATACCGTTTGGAAACCTACCCAAAACATACCAACCGGAACATACCTAATACGCATCAGAACAGATACGGACCAGAAAAACTTCAAAGCAGTATATCTGAGGTGAGGTTCACAAATCCTTGATAAACTCAAAATAGATGAGTCTGTAAGACGGCTTGTACTTTTCGACGAAGACTCCTGAATGATGAACAGGAGGAAAGCCTTTCTTGCTGATGTAAGCTGAAAACTCCTCTACCTCTTTTATATCAAACGGCAATCTGCCCATCCTGACCAACTCTCGAAAACCAGACCACCAGGAGAGAAGATTTCCCTTGTTCTCAGGAAAAATTCTTGCACTTTCCACTATTTCCCTCCAAAGAATGTAGGGAACGCCACCTGCATTCCTGTACGGGGCAATGTGCACCCTAAAGATATCCCGGAGCGGAGAAGCCGGCTCATAGATCACCGCATCCTCCTCTCTGCACGGAGATGTTGCAAATTCCCGCAAGAAACTCTCAAAAGCGGAAAACCTATCATCAAGAATATGAGCTCCACCAATCGCACCCTGATAAAGGAGCTTATATACATCCTGAACCTCCATCTCAGGGTAACGCTTTAGATGGTAAGAAAGTAGCTCAAAAAGGTCTCTCATACTACTCTCCAGCACTTATACTTCACCAATCACCACTTCAATATAAAAGAAAATCACCAAACCGCAACTTCTTTATTGAGCTCCTCCTGTTTTTTAAAAAACTTGACTTGGAGCAGAGAAAAACTATCTTTATCATTTAACAAATTCACCAAACCCAAGGAGGAGAATATGAAAAGGATAGGAGCACTCTTCTTATTTCTGTTGACATTGGTAGGAACAGCCTTCTGTCAGAGTCCACCTCTTGTTCTGTATCCGACACACTCAGCTCAGGGAACAGATGGAGCAGTCTCCTTCTTTATAGATGTTGCACAGCCGGAGAGCACCGTATCGATTGGGTCTGCAACGCTCAGATACGGAAACAGTATATCTGGACCAATGGGAACAACCGTGCCACTCTCACCCATATTGGAGATGGAAAACACATACTGGGGAAGCGCAACCCTCTCATCCTCAGTATACTACTACCACAAGGTAACAACCACATCAGGTCACATAGCAACTGAAGCACCGAAGAATACAACAGACTCATGGACTCCGTCCTTCGATGTTCAGGTACAGACAGCAGATGACCCGTCAGGCGACGGAGTGAGCGGCTATCCAGAGAAATTAGATATACTCGAGGTATGGCATACATACTCCGATGAGTACCTGTATGCCACGATGAAGCAGGCAACAACAGACTGGGAATTTAGCGGTGGACTATTTGGACCGTTTTATATCTGGGCGGTGTATGTGCACAATCCGGCGTCGGAGACAGAGTGCGCCTACGCATTCGTTTATGCGAATGTACCAGGATTTTTATCAACTGGCATTAGCAAGATAACCCCGCCATCCACTGTAGAAAATATAGGTGACATCGATGCCGAGACCTCAGGACAGTATCTCTATATGAGAGGACATTGGTCGGACCTCACTTCCGACCCTGATTTCGGCGCTTGGCCAAATAGCTTCGGATATCTTGATGTCGGCGGCTATACAGTGAGTGCAACCCTGAGTGAACAGGTTACAGTTGACACAACACTGCCTGCAAAGCTCTACCCGAGGACACACTACCTATCCATACCGTTTTCAAACACAGCGCCCACTCTCGCAGGCGGAGGGTTCGATGTCCTACCAACAAAGGACGAAGAGGAAATCCCCTGCAGGTTTTATATCACATATACCGACGCTGACAACAACTTTCCAACCGTCAGGCAGCTCGTTATAGGAGAAAATGTTTACAACTTGGCATCAACAGATCATAATTTCTCCGACGGTGCAATGTTTGAGAGAGAAGTGCCAGCACCGGAAGAGACATTTGAATACTTCTTCCGCTTCTGCGACGGAGCAGATACCGTAGAAACGGGACACACACTCTATGTCCGGCAAGCTCTTCTGAGTATGGTTAACAATATGCTCCTGCTCCTGCCAAACTCCCCCAACCCGTTCAACTCCAAGACCAAAATCCGGTTTATTCATAACGGAAACATACCCGCTACAGGAAACATCGAACTGTATAGCGCAAGCGGCAAGAGGATAAGGACAATCCATATGGATAGAATCACACCAGGAGAGAACAGCGTGATAGTGGAGTTCAACGGTCTGCCTACAGGAATATACCTTTACAGGGTCAATATGGGGCCTTACTCAAAGACGGGAAAACTGCTGTTTGTAAAATAGGATCTACCTTCTCATAACATAGCACCAGGGGCTAACCCTGCGGTACTTGGATAGGTCGACGACATCGTGTGTTATAGCCCCGTGAGCTGCCGCCTGAATAAACAGGTCATCCCCGTATTCCATAATGAGACCATCTATGCCGTTTGTAACATAATAACTACCTTCATAAATCCCGTCATCACGCATCCTGTTCTTGCCGAAATATACGATCCCCACCCAGAATGTGCCGTCGGCGCGGGGCCAAGCTTCGTAGTCATACCTTGAGCCAAACGGGTCGCGATCAGGAGATGGCCACTCAGAAGCATAACCAGGAACAAGACCCGGAGGCGGCATATTGGGATAGACATCCGGAGGATAAGCACCATGCTCGGCAGAGAAATGCTCCAAAGATTCAAAAAGCGCCTTCAGATACAGTCGAGCCTGCGAATACTTCGCCTTATCCCTGATCGTAGAGAACCGCGGAACAGAAAGTATCGATAAAACCCCAATTATCAGGATGACTATCATCAACTCAATAAGGGTGAACCCTTCCCTGCTTACGGTACCCATATATCACCTTCGTTGTTCTCATTATAAATGTAGATTGTTCCATCATTATCGATGGCTAACGACAGGTTCCTCAGCGAACGGTCTATCTCATCATCAGGAAAGGCAAACGGGGAAGAAGATGTCTTCGGAAAAGCGAAAACCACCGCGTCCTCCGTGGAAACATACCAGAAACGAGGCTTCCCAGAAGGCGGAGAAAAAGCCAGATAAGATAGCTTCTTCCTGTTCATCTCTTCATATACCGGGTTACCGAGGGTCACTCCAAAATAACAGGGATAACCGTCATGGGTTATCGCAAAACCATTGGCATAATAATATATAACCTCCAGCTCCCAAAGGTGCTTCAAGAGTATAGCCGCTTCCTGAATCTTCGCCTTGATAGCCGCAGAAGAAAAACGAAGAAGACTTAAACTGGCAAGAATACCTACGACCAAAACTACCACCATCAACTCAATGAGCGTAACTCCTCGCTTTCTACTAAACATAATTACACCACCCGTTACTATTCAACTGCAATAAGCGTGCCATAAATCCCAGCCGTGAGAGTAAACAGCTGCAACCACCTCGCTGGGGTCAACGGAAAAACCAGTTGTATTTTGCAAAACACTGCAATATCTATTATAAAAAATTTTTGAGATGTTGCAACTACTTTTCCAAGCGAGCATACCACATGCGGAAGAGCCTCCTGAAGATTCCAAAAAACAGCAATCCAAGGGAAAAACCAGAAATAGCATCGAGTGCATAGTGAAAGCGGCAGTAGAAGGTTGCAAAGATGAGGCTTATAACCATAACCGTTACAAGCGGTGCAACCTTTTTTAGATACCTGTGGTAGAAGAGCATAACAACAGTGGAAGCAACAACATGTGAGGACGGGAAAGCGGCTCCATGTATCGCAACATTGTCGTAGATAAGCTTGATAAAACGAGAGAAGACAAAAATCCCACCGAGAGGAAACTGGTTCGCACCAGGGAGCATCAGCCTCGGACCATAAAACGGAAAAATGGAAAAGATAAGATAACAGACGAGAAAGGATGATGTCGCAACAAAAACAACCTCCTCGCTGATACGACGCTTTCCAAGAAACCAGAAGATAAGAGGGGTTAATCCAACGAGAAGAAAATAAGAGAAGTAAGCAAAATAGAAATACTCATAAACAATAGGATGAGGGAAATGCTCAAAGAACTCTACACTCGGCTGTATACCAAATATGAACTTCTCCCACCTGATGATGATACTGTCGAGTGGATGAGAGAAGACCGCCAGGTTCAGCCTATGGGTCTGCTCGTAAAGTGGGACAAGGAATAAGACAGGATAGAACATATGCAGAAACGCAGATAACGAGGTCATAGCTTTGAAATCGGTATAGGAAACGCCAAGAACAACCACCAGAACAGATAGATTGAAAAGGAGCTGATACACATATCCGTCAATATTCGATTGGAAAAGCAGTATGTAAGCGCTAAGCAGGAAAAGATAGATAATCAGTGCAAGGTCAACAGGTTTCAAAAATCGGGGCACACCCCTCCCTTCAGCTTTCGCCCTCGAGATAGGCTAACTCAAGAGCCTCGAGCAGTTCATCGAGGTCGCCCTCAAGTATCTCCTTCAGCCTATAAATGGAAAGAGCTATTCTATGGTCGGTTATCCTGTTCTGAGGGAAATTGTATGTTCGTATCTTCTCAGAGCGGTCGCCAGTGCCAACCTGTAGCCTCCTTCTCGAAGATATTGCCTCTTTTCGCTTCTTCCTCTCCAACTCCATCAATCGGGAACGGAGAACCTTCATCGCCTTTTCCTTGTTCTTCAACTGGGAACGCTCATCCTGACAAGTAGCCACTATTCCAGTGGGAATATGCGTTATGCGAACAGCGGAGTATGTTGTGTTCACCGATTGACCACCATGCCCGGAGGAACAAAATGTATCTATCCTTAAATCCTCTGGGGAGATATTAACTTCTCTCTCTTCTGCAACAGGCAACACCGCAACGGATACGGCAGATGTATGTATCCTGCCACCAGCCTCCGTCTGGGGGATACGCTGAACCCTGTGAATGCCGCTCTCAAAGCGCATCCTATCATAGGCATCAGAGCCAGAAACCGTGAACACAACCTCCTTGAAACCACCAAGATCCGTCCTGTTCTCGCTCATTACCTCAAGCTTCCAGCCCTTCCTCTCCGCATATCGTGAATACATCCTGAATAGGTCAGCGGCAAAGAGAGCTGCCTCCTCACCACCCGTGCCAGCCCTTATCTCAACTATTATATCCCTACCGGAGTTCGGGTCAGGGGGAACCAGCTCCTTCTTCAACTTCCGCTCGAGGAACTCAAGACGCTTCTTTGCCTTCTCAATCTCCTCCCGCGCAAGCCCAGCAAGCTCTGCATCCTCGGAAGTAAGAAGCGGTTTATCCTCTTCTATCCTGTCCAGAAGGGAACGATACTCGTCCATAAGCTCGATAACCCTTTTAAGGCGACTGTGTTCTTGGGAAATGCGAGCCAGTTCACGAGGGTCCTTGTAAACCTCAGGCTGTTCAAGCAGGGACGAAAGCTCCTTGAAACGCTCAACCACACCAGACAACTTGTCAAGTATCTCTTTTGACATAGTCTTCCTCAGGGATTACACCCTCAAGCGATTTCTTGCAAGCAGTTAAAGCCACTTCAAGCTGTAAATCGTCCGGCTCACGGGTTGTTATCCTCTGAAGCAAAAGCCCCGGATAAGAAAATAGTCTGAGCATAGGGTTCTCAGGATACGCATCGGAAAGCTTCAATAGCTCAAATGATGCACCTGCAACCAGTGGCAAGAAGATCAGATGTGTCAAGAAACGTTCCCAGACAACCTGCGCACGAGAAAAGATAACAAAAAATAGTGAATCAGACAAGGCAAACACAATTATCGAAACGAGAACAACAAAGAGGAGAAAACTTGTTCCACAACGAGGATGGAGCGTTGGATACCGTCGAGCTGCCTCAAGTGAAAGGTTACGCTCCTTCTCAAATGCAAAAACAGACTTGTGTTCCGCCCCATGATACTCAAAAACACGACGGATATCCTTCATAAAAGATATTGCAACGATATAACCTACAACAAGAAGAGCCCGAATGAACCCTGCGACTATATTGAATATAACAGGGTTGCTCCGAAAACCAAGCAGGGTCGAAAGAAGGATCGGAGTATAAAAGAATAGGAGAAGACCAAACGCAAGGGCAAGAACCAAAACACCAAAGAGATATATGTCCGAGCTTCGCCTCTTCTCTTGCTTTCCCTCGGATAATGCTACCTCGGCAGACCAGTTGAGCGCCTTTATGCCAACAATGAGCATCTCGAAGAAGGTGACAAACCCCCTAATGACTGGTAATCCAAGTATCTTTTTTCTCTTTGTGACAGGGATAAAATCCTCTACCTTTACTGCGATCTCGCCGCTCGGTCTACGCGCTGCCATAGCAAGCTTCTTAGGCGAGCGGATCATCACCCCCTCAATGAGAGCCTGTCCACCTATGCTCAGCTTCTCGCTCATATATTCCCCGCCTTTATCTGGAATTTGACAAGAAGAGCTATCGCCGCTACCTCAGGGCGAAGACGGTTGTATCCAAGATGTATCGGGATAGCATAACGGGAAGCAAGGATCTCCTTTTCTCTATGGGAAAATCCACCATCAGGACCAACCGCAAGAAATACCTCCCCTGCTCTAACCTCTTTCCCAAAACTAACAAGTGAAGGGACCCCTTCGTAATCCCCGTAAAGTATAGTGGAGTATCTCGAGAAGTTCACATCCTCAAGCTTAGACGCCGGGAAAATCTGGGGTAAATGAAGACGGAGAGAATGTTTCATACTGTTTATCACAATCCGCCCGAGGCGTTCGAGCTTTCGACGGTAGGTATCACCCTTCCACTCAACAGTAGAGTAGTCACAGGCAAGTGGTAAAAAAGCTCCCACACCGAGCTGGGTAGCAGAGTCAACGAGCACCTCAAGCCGCTTACCTTCGATAATCCCACAAGCAAGCGTAATGAACGGAGTCGGAGGCTCCCTTTCGGTGACGAGCTCCTTTATAATCCCAACTGCACGGTGACTGGAAACCTTCTCCAACACTACACGGAAAAGCCTGCCCTTACCATCGGTAACCAGAACCTCGTCTTTCTCACCACAGCGAAGGAACTCGATCAGATGGTTTCGCTCACCATCCGGGAAGAGAACCTTCTTCCCACTGATCCTCTCCGGTGGTATGTAAAAACGGTAGCCGGTCATCCGAGAAGCCTTTTCTTTAATTTCTTGAAAAAACTCCTATCAGGATTCTTGGGAACAGATGTGACAGCAGAGAATTCCTTGATAAGCTCTCGCTCCCTCTTGGAGAGCTTCTGAGGAACCCAAACGATTACCTCAACGACTATATCACCATACAGGTCGGTATTCAGATGAGGCAACCCTTTTCCTCTTATCCTGAATAACTGTCCTGACTGCGTCCCTGGTGGAATCTTCAAACTCACTTCCCCCGATAGTGTTGGGACTTCTATCCTCGTTCCGAGTGCTGCATCGGCAAAACTTATCGGCACAGTTACAAGGAGGTCGTCCCCCGAACGCTCGAATACCTTGTGCGGCTTCTCCCTGAAAACAACTATAAGGTCACCCGGTCTTCCACCGTGAACCCCAACATCCCCTTTCCCAGAAAGCCTCAAATACTGCCCATCAGAAACACCGGGAGGAATACGAACAGAGACCGTGGATTCTTCTTTCACTCTGCCTGTCCCGCGGCAGTTGGGGCATTTCTTAGAAACTATCCTACCCGCTCCACCACAGGTCGGGCAAGTGCTAATAGTCGAGAAGGAACCGAATATCGACTCCGTAACGCGCTTGACCCGACCACGACCATGGCAGGTCGGGCAGACCTCTGGGGGAGCATCAGGAGGATAACCCCTACCAAAACAGACAGGACAGCTAACATACCTCTTCAGCTTTATTCTCTTCTCCACACCCGTCAAGATTTCCTCCAACTCAAGCTCAACAACAACCCGAATATCCTCACCCCTCTGCCTAATAAACTCTTCAGATGGCTCATAACCGAACCCAAACTGTTCCATAAAGAAGCGGATAGCATCAGAGATACCGCCTGAGAAGAAATCGGAGAAATCGAACTCGGCACCAGCGTCATACCTTCGGCGCTTCTCAGGGGAAGAAAGGACCTCATATGCCTCTGTTATTTCCTTGAACTTCTCCTCTGCGTCCTTATCGCCTGGATTCCTGTCGGGATGATATTTCATCGCGAGCCGACGATAAGCGCTCTTTATCTCCTCTATCCCAGCGTCACGAGGAACCCCAAGAATTTTATAGTAATCCTTCATACCAGCTATCAGAACCTCTTACTCCTCTTCCTCCACCAATCTTATACCGAGTTCGTTTAGCTGCTCATCGTTGACGGTGGACGGTGCATCCTCCATAAGGGCATAAGCAGATGTTGTCTTTGGGAATGCGATGACATCACGAATGGAGCTTCTGCCAGCCATAATAGCGGCTATCCGTTCGAGACCGAGCGCTATCCCACCGTGCGGAGGAGCACCGAACTGAAACGCTCGCAGGAGAAAACCAAATTTTTCGTCCATCTCCTCGTCAGACAAGCCAAGAACACGAAATACCCGTCTCTGAACCTCCGGTCGATGAATCCTTATGCTACCACTACCGAGTTCCGCCCCATTCAGAACAAGGTCATACGAACGGCTAAGAACATGCAGCGGGTCGCTCTCGAGAAACTCCATATGCTCGGGCTTGGGCGATGTAAAAGGATGATGAGAAGCAACAATCTTACCCTCTTCCTCGCTGTACTCAAACATA
Organism: bacterium; assembly: GCA_021158465.1. Lineage (GTDB taxonomy): Bacteria > UBP14 > UBA6098 > 4484-93 > 4484-93 > 4484-93. The sequence goes on along the minus strand of JAGGUN010000037.1, from coordinate 127,208 downwards.
GGACAGTCAACAATCCAAAGGAAATTAAACGAATTTTGGGGGACAAGACCAAGTCGCTTTGCCATCCGAAGACGAAGCTCACCAAGTACACGACAAGCCACATCCTCCTTATCAGCAACAATGGCAACGAGGTCTCCGTCAGAGGACGAAAGGGTATCCCTTATACCCCTTATCTCTTCCTCCGTCAGAAACTTGGCAACGGATGACGAAAACCCTCCAGAAGCAGACCTTAAGAGAACAAGCCCCTTAGCACCAAGAGAACGCGCCTCATCTATCAGGTTGTCCGTCTGCCTGCGGGAGAAACTCCCACAACCCGGCAGATTTATACCCCTGACAACACCCCCAGACTCCACCGCACCGCGGAATACACCAAAACCCGAATTACGAACAACGGCAGTTATATCCACTATTTCCATACCGAAGCGGGTATCAGGCTTGTCCGTCCCAAAGCGAGAAAGCGCATCCTTGTAAGCCATGCGAGGAAACGGTCTCTTAAGCTCGACACCAAGGGTCTCCTTGAAAACATACTCAAACATACCCTCGATGAGTGAGTAAATATCCTCCTCATCCACAAACGAAGCCTCGATGTCTATCTGAGAGAATTCTGGCTGGCGGTCGGCGCGTAGATCCTCATCACGGAAGCAGTGCGCAATCTGGAAATATCTATCAAACCCGGCTATCATAAGAACCTGCTTGTATGTCTGCGGGGACTGCGGAAGCGCATAAAACTTGCCTTTGTGCTTCCGGCTTGGAACGAGAAAATCCCGCGCCCCCTCGGGTGTCGATTTCATAAGGGCAGGCGTCTCTATCTCCAGAAATCCGTTAGACGATAGGTAACTACGAACAGCTTGTCGGATATGGTGCATCAGTATTATCGCTCGTTGAAGAGGTGGCCGCCTGAGGTCAAGATACCGATATTTGAGCCTCAAATCCTCAAATGCGGTCGTCTCCTCCTCTATCATAAACGGCAACGGAACGCTCTCATTGAGCACCTCGAGGTCAGAGATGTGAACCTCTACATCGCCCGTCGCAAGCTTGGGGTTCTTATACCCTTTGGGACGAAGCCTCACCGTGCCCGAAACGGATATAACATCCTCATGATGAAAACGCTTCGCCCTTTCGAATACCTCCTCACCAACTTCCGGCTTGAAAACGAGTTGCGTTATGCCGTAGCGGTCACGCAGGTCAACAAATATCAGCCCACCGTGAAGCCTCTTCGAGTGAACCCAACCGGAAAGCGACACCTTTTTACCCACATCCTTAGAGCGCAATTCACCACAGGTAAACGTCCGCTTTATCCTCATATCTCCCCCTAATACAGGCTCCCTGTGTAAAGCTCGAGCTCCGATATAGCAACAAGATAGTTATACCGACCCTCTATAAGCTCACTTCTGCTCTGGACAAAATCCAGCTCGCTTGCCACAAGCTCAATGTAAGAGATGGAACCGAGGCGATACATCTCCCATGCGAGCCGAAGCGAACGCGATGCCTCATCAAGCTTCATACGGAAAAGCGAAAGGCTTGCATCTGCCTCCTCTATCCGTTTATATACCGAGCGAACTGACTCTTCAACAGAAGCCCTTGTGTTCAACCTCCGCCAGCGCGCCTCAAGGTACCGATGACGGGCAGACGCCGTGCGAGACAACCTCGACAACCCCTCAAACACCGGCAGAGAAACGGATATCCCAACAGTCGAATACCCCTCATCCCTTATCTCACCTATCCCTCTCGGGGATGATAAGCCGTTCCAAGAATAGTTATAGCTAAAACTGATATTCGGTAAAAAGGAGGAAAAGGATGCAAGATAATTCATATGAGCAATCTCCTCGGAGATGAGAGCCGAGCGGTATTCACAGGAGGAATCAAGTGCAATCCGAATACATTCCTCAAGCGGCGGGAGCTCTATGCTAAGCGACGTATCAAACACAACGGTATATACAGTATCCGGAGGTATCCCGAGTAGAAAATTGAGATGCTCCCTGGATGAGTTCAAGCTATTCCTCGCCTGAATGAGTGAAAGTTCCCTCGATTTCTCCTCGACGCGAGCCTGAGCCAGTTCAAGCTCAGACGCAGCACCAAGCCTATTCTTCTCCTCGATAAATTCCCGCTCCACCTTCGCTCTAACAAGCGATGAATCCGCCAGAGCCACAAGAGCTTGATATCTCAAGATGTCAAGGTAACTTCGTTTGACATTGCTTATAATACTTCTTATCTCCGAATGATAGGATAGACGGGCAAGCAAGACACCGCCACGGTCTGAAAGCAGTTCAAGAACATTTGAGCCACCACGAAACGGGTTCCAGGATGCAGAAAAAGAGAGCGAATAACCCTTATCCGAGGGCTCGAAACCAGAGCCAGACATCCTCATCGATCCTCCGCTGGAACGCGAGTACCCACCGGACAAGGATGCATTCGGCAGAAATCTAGACCAGGAACCGAGAAACCCAGCTCTCTCCGAAAGATAGGATTCTTGCTCCGAGGCAAGCTCAGGATTCCTCTCAAGCGCTATCCTGATACAGTCAGAAAGGAAAAGCGTATCCTGCGAGAAACCCCAGCTTGCCAAAATAAGCAAAAGCAGTCCCCCACCGAAAATCTGAAAAATATGTTTCATAACCGCTTACCCTTCGTAGGAGATGCCCACGGTATGCGAAACAGGAAGCCTCGGATGGGTCGAGACACCGTATCCAAACCAGAAACTACCCTTGCCGAACTCAAGATTCAACGAAAATACCTCAGGAGAAGATTTAATCGATGAATAGACCCTCGCCCACTCTACAGGTAAGAACCTAACACCAAGGCAAAACCTGGTATCTTTCCCCTCCAGCTTCTCCACAGAGACAAATCCTGTCAGCTCCTCATACGGTGCATACGATGCCCCAAAGATAAGCCTTCTTTCAAGCGTTGTTGTTTGCTCACCGGAGAAATTGGCGGCAAGTAGGTTGTCGCCAAAGAGTCCAAACGAGATGCCCGGATTCACACTCCCATACAACCCCACAGAGAGGTCAACAGCAGAGGCTGAACCACAAGAGACACCTGTGATGCTCTTCCCGAATGATAGGTTATAGATATTTAGAGAGTATCCGCCGGCAATCTCATAGGTTACCTTTTTCCCCAGGAAAAGCGAGTGCCCAAACGATGCTCTAAACTCATTAGAAAGCGAGCCTGTGGAGAGATTGGCTAAACCGACTGCAACCGTTCCCCACCGTCCAAGCGGGTAAGAGAACGCTCCGGACACGAAAATAAGCTCCGACTCCGCATACGGCATAAGATACGCAACAGACGAACTAACTCCATCCCTTCTGACAAGCAGGGCTGGATTGTAGAAGATTGCATCGGCACGAGAGGAGAGCACCGAGTTGTCCGTGAGAGACGGCGGAAGCCTGTCAAACGCGGCCCATAGATAAGATGAGAAGAACAGAACGGAAAAAGATAACAAAAGTATCTTCTTCATTTTCCAAGCTCCTTTATGTATTCAATTGCAGAAAATGCAGCACTCGCTCCATCGGAAGCAGCTGTCACCACCTGACGAAGAGGCTTCTTCCTTATATCTCCAGCAGCAAAGAGACCAGGAGTAGATGTTGCCATACCCTCATCGGTTATGATGTAGCCATCCTTATCACGCTCAACAAGCCCAGCAACAGGACCACTCGCCGGCAAAAAACCGACATAGATAAATACCCCGCTAACAGAAATCCTTTTCTCCTCTCCTGTCCTTCTGTCCACTACAACAACCGATTCGACAGAGTCTTCTCCCTCTATTCTGACAACCTTATGGTTAAGCAAGAAACTAACATTCTCCCTCTCTTTGTTACGCTCATAGAGAACCCTCTCTCCCGTTACATACGGAAGGAACTCAACATAGGTTATCGAGCGAACAAATCCAAGCAGGAAAAGCCCCTCCTGCAAACCCGAACTCCCACATCCGACAACAACGATATCCTTACCACGGAAAAACGGCCCATCACAGGTGGCACAATATGAGACCCCCCTGCCTGTAAGCCTCTCCTCGCCATCGACACCCAGCTTCCTCGGGACAGAACCTGCAGCAAAGATAACCGCTTTTGATTCAACACTCTCCCCTGAGAAATCCATACTAAAGACGGAACCTTCCTTTCTAATCGATTTCAACTCACCAGACCTGAATCTCGCACCAAACGATTCCGCCTGTTTCCTCATACGACCGGCAAGCTCGAAGCCAGAAATAGACTCCACACCAGGGTAATTCTCTATCCTGTCAGTCGATGCAATGAGTCCACCAGGCATACCCTTATCGTAGACAACCGTCGAGAGTCCACCCCTGGCAGCATAAAGCGCGGCAGTCATACCAGCGGGACCAGCACCAACAACTACTAATTCCACCCTATCCATCTCTATTCCTTATTCCCAAGAAGGTTTGCCACGAACTCGTCATCCATACTCCGGTCAGCACCCAAAACACGGATGAGCTCATTCCCGTCTTTATCCAACAGTATCCGTTGCGGCACAGAGCTAACATCGAACGCTTGGAAAATCGACTTGTCCACACTCGCATAAGGTATAGAGAACCTATACCCCTTTGCAAAGACACTCTCCGGCTCAGGTGTGAAGATAAAGATATTGAGACTATCTCCCCAGGCAGATTTGAGTGACTCCGCAAAGGCAAATTCAAGTGTGCAAGCATCGCACCAGGAGACAGCAAAGACAAGAACTGTCGGCTTGCCAAGTATATCCCTCTCCGTTATCGTTCTGCCGTCGGATGTCTTTACCCTAAAACGAGCAACGGTATCCGGTGGCTCGACCTTACCACCACTCGAGCAGGAAACCAGCAGAAAACTAACAGCCAAAATGAACCCTACCAGATGTCGCATCCAGTATCCTTTCCTTAATTGCAGGGAACAACCTCTCCGATACAGATAGGGAAAGCGTAACCTTATCGCCGAAATCCTCATCTAACAGATCGCAACCAAGCCTGCTAACAAGAGACCGAATATTATTATAGTCCGCCCAGGAGACGGAAATGGAAAAATTCTGTTTCTTCTCATACCTGCTGACTTTGGCTACCGAAAGAGCAATCCTCCCTGACTTGGTGTAAGCCTCAATAAGCCCAGGAATACCAAGCTTCTTGCCACCGAAATACCTGACAACAAAGATGGCAGAGTTGACAAGAGAGTTTGATCTCAATAGGTTCAAAAGCGGTAATCCTGCCGTCCTCCTCGGCTCACCAGCATCCGAGAACGCCTCATCGGAAAGCAATCTGTACGCCCAAACAATGTGCGTTGCACCAGGGAAACGAGAACGCAACTCAGAAAGATACTCCCTAACCTCATCCTGCGAGACAACCGATACAGCAAAGGAGTAAAATCGCGAACCCTTAACACTTATCACACCTTCACCAGCAGATGATATAATCCTCCGCTCCACCATAGAAGTTGATAATATATACCAAGTTATACATATTGTCAAGAAATTAAGGGAGCTTGACCTTCCTGCCGCGGAAGTAGACCGAACGGACAGACGAGCGTTCCCCCTCAAAGATGAGACTGGAGAGGGTGGTCTCTATATCACGGGAGAGAATACGGGGAGAAAAGAGAACAAAATCCGCCTCCTTGCCAGGAGCAAAATTTCCTACAACATTACCAAAACCAAGAGCGTTTGCACCACCAAGTGTGGCGTAATAAAACATCTCCGACGGTGCTGTCGGATTGAGATAATACATATCGCGCATAAGAGCAATCGGCAGCATATATGGACCCGCTCCGACATCGGAACCGAGAGAAATAGGAATACCCTTACCCTTAATCCTGGTTAGCGGGAACCGCCCCGAATGCAGAAAAAGGTTCGCAGCAGGACAATGGGAGATGTACGCACCGCTCGATTTCAGGATATCAAGCTCATCATCCACCAGATGAATAGCATGTGCAACAACCGTTCTGTCGGACAAGAGACCCATCCTCCAGTAGAGCTCAGTATACGAGAAACTCGGGAAGAGCTTTTTCACCTTCTTGACCTCATCCCTGTTCTCTGCTATGTGAAGCTGCAGCAAGGTTCCTGTCTCATTCTGGAAGCGGGAAGCAAGCTTCATACCCCATTCACTCGATGTTATCGGGAAACGGACGGCAACAGAAAAGAAAAGTCTTCTATCCGTGTTGTTATACCGCTTGAACAGTTCATAGGACGAGCGATACGAGACATCCGGCGGCTCAAGCAGCGCATCAGGAGCATCCCTGTCCATCCAGACCTTGGCAATATACCCCCTCACAGGCAAAGAAGAAGCAACATTGAACACCTCCTCAACAGCGGAATCGTGAACGGTTACATAAAGCGCAACGCTTGTTACCCCACAGGAAAGCGCCTCCCTGAAGAACTCACGAGCAACATCTCTTGCATATTCCCGCGAGGAAAAGCGTGCTTCCTCCTCAAATACAAAATTCGATAGCCAATCAAGCAAGGTGAAGCCTGCTTTTGAGCGGATGCGAAATTGCGACAGATGAGTGTGTGTGTCAACAAAGGCGGGAGTGAGAAGATATTCCGTCAAGTCCTCATCATACTGGATGTTACGCTTGTATTCCGAAACGGATATGATCTTGCCACCATCTATCTCAAGCACGCCAGGGAAAAAGTACCGATGAACATCGGGCGAAAGCGGATTGAATATGTTCGAAAGATAACGTGCCATCAGAACTCCAGACCAACCCCAAACCGGATACATCTGCCAGAATAAAAGGATTCCTCCGTCCGAAATATCACCGTATCAAACAGATTCTCCACCCCAAGATCGAAGACAAACGGGGAAACACCATATCTAACGCTAACAGAGAAGAGAAAATACGGCTTACAGTAGTCCTCCTCATAGGTGAGATGCGTTTTGTAACGTGAGCCATAAGAGACCGCTGTCATTATACCTGCTGAGCCAAAAACAACATCAAGCGTATCCTCAATGGCTAACCTGCTCACAAACGGAAGCTCCTTGTCATCCGCGGTCAGCATCCTTCTGTACAAAACCGTGGCTATGTTCTTAACCCCCTTCCTCGGAAAACTAAAGAGAGCAAACTCCAGTTCCGTCATATCAACATCAGCCCCGATCACAATAAGCGAGTCACCGGATGATGTCGAAAAATAGCTGTTATCAACATCCGAATGAACAGCCGAGACAAGGAGCCTGTTGTTTCCTGGGATGAAGATATTTAGCTTTGCCTCTAACCTGTTCCTCTCCGTCTGCGGAGAGATAGATTCAGTGAAACGGAGAAACGGGTCGGGAAAATCGGCGTAGTCTATAATGGAATACGATGAATAGAGATTAATCCTTAGGTCAACCGCAGGGAAACCACACTCAAGAACAGCATAAGGTGAAATAAAGCTGTCCCCAGCATACCAGCTGTATGAGCCGCCAAGCTTAACACCAAAGCTCCCGAGGCTGAGCCCAACATAGGGAACAACAGAAGATACCGTGTACCTGTTGCCACAATAATCTATATGGGAGAAAGCCCCCCTCGATATGCTAATGTATACACCGGGAGAAAACTGCTCCGACAATTTATAGAATGAACCGATATCAGACACGACAAGGTGCTGCCTAAAGTAATCCGTTTCCCGACGCTGGGAGAAAAGGGAGTATCTGCCCTGAAGCAAGAGAGATAATCTGCCAAACTTGCCGGAAGCAGAAAAAGAAGGCAATAAAGCCCAGTTGAACGGGCAAAACGACCCTCTCATCTCGCGCTTGATATAAAACGCCCGAAAACTGGGTAGAATGCGAACACACCGAAAATAAAACCCACCCGACGCTTCACCTGAGATGTTGTAGACCTTACCTGCATTGAAATCCGTCCTTGAGAAAATATCGGTTTCAAAAAAGGTGTCTTTTCTATACACATTCCTACAGAAATAGATACCCGAAACCGCATCTTGACCAAGGTACCCACCCAAAGAGAGCTTATCAGGCAAACGCCTGGCAAGATACTCATCAAAGGAGGAGGATAAAAGGAGATAAAGCTCATCAGGTGAGGATATCTTATCCTCCTCTACAGAGATCTCAGGTGCATGCTCACCACGGACAGGTCTGTTACCCTCTATCGCAGGAGCGGAAAGCGGAAACAGAATCAACAAGAATGACAATAACCGTTTCATCCTGTCTCACTTCAAAAGGAGGAGGCGTGTGGTGGCAGACCTTTCCCCGTCCGTCACAGAAGCAAAATAAACCCCCGAAGGGAACCCACCGGCATCCCAGGTGAACCTACCAACAGGTCCGATTATCCCGCAGTCAAACACACACTCACCCGCAAGACTGTATATCCTGAGCCTGCCAGATGAACCTCCTATGCTATAGTTGAAACTTGTCTTTGCATTGAACGGGTTAGGATAAGCAGGAGAGATGGAAACCACTCTCGGATGAGAAGTAGAAGACTCTGCAATCTCAGATACTCCATCGAACAGTTTGACATCCAAATCGATCGCCTCGTATGTCCGCATCCTCGGATAGTTGGAAAGAACAAGATATACGTTCTCCTCTCTCGGAAAGACAAACTCAAAGCTTCCTGAATCTGCCTCCGGCTCGGCAAAGTATGCCTCAAAAGGCTCGCCAGCAAGACAGAGCGAGTAGTTCGCTTCATCGAGAACAAACAAATAGATAGAACCAGAATCGACCTTTTGGATATACATCGCATCATCGACATCATCAAAGAAGGATGTTCCAAGAACCTTCTCATATGGAACAGAATAGTCCACCACAAGCTTCATCATACCCCAGGCGGTGTCGGGCAGCTCAGCCTCTGTGTAATATAGATACGGCATCCTACCAGATGAGATGTTCATCGTCCTCGTGTATGTTCGCCCGTCTGAACCCGGACCAGAAAGAAGAGGCGCAACGGTCGATGGACTGGTAGGATAGCTACCTATCGGGTGCTCAACCCGCCCATACATCCTGACACCTGCCCCAAGCCTGAAAATGGTAACACCACTCGAGGCTGTGGTGCCCCAAGTATCAAAATATAAATGGTCATCGTACTCAGCAGCAAGTATAACATCTGCTCCGTCAACACGTCGACCCGCTCCGTCCAAAACATACACCTTTATATCACAGGTATCATGGGAATAATTGTATGTTACATTCTCCGTGTATCCGTCCGAGCGAGGAGCATAGACAGAGGCAAACACCTTGCCCCAGCGGTCCTCATACACGAAGTAATCATCAATATAGGTGTTGACAGGCTCCCACTGATGCCAGCCAAAACCATCATAGAATTCGTTCCAGACATGGTCTGTGGAGATCGCCTCCGCCCCCCGGCTCGGAATGAGAGCGGTCCTCGCCGCAGCAACTGTGAAATCCTCATGCTCGCCACAGCGACCCATATGAAGCGTATATATCCTCAACGGCTGATGAGGTCTCTCCATCCCGGAATCAAACTCGAGAACATCCTGAACAAACTGCGTGACCGCCCCAACCGCGCCATTACCATCAATCGTATTGTATAGCCCCGCCCACAGGACATCTATCGTATCAAGATACTCACACAGGGGTGAATAACCCGCATCCGACTCACTCCAGAGAAAACTCCGCCACCAGGCACCAAACGGAGGCTCATTGTAACCCGCAAACGGGTCACTGGCAAGCGAGACAAACCTGTCAAGATACATAGGCGTCTCATCGGTTATCTTCGGATGAACAACATACCAGTAGTAGATATCCCTCGGAATCTCGACCCAGGATGTGTCGCCATCAGAAGCTACGCGATACCGAGCAGTGGTATAATCACCATACTCAACCAGCTCAACATAGCTGAGCAGGCTCGCCTGATAGTAAATATCCTGTGCGTTCTCAAGAAGAAGCCCCGGGGAAAGATAACTACAGGAGAGGATCTCAGCTGGCATCCTCGCAACAGAAAAAGCAACCTCATCCACATACGGCGAATCAGCCTCAAGGATAACCTCAGCAAACATATCCTGAAATATCTCGTTCATTCGTGAGAATGTGATTACCAAATCTTGCCGAAGCCAGCCAGGAGAATGCTCTATCGCACTTCGAGCAGAATCTGTCAGATACGGTTCAGGCAAATACTCAGTGAGCGACTTATCCCAAACATCAGCAAGAATAGAGTATGTCGAACCAGGAGGAACAATGATGTGAGCAGATACCGTGTCCACAAGCTCCCAGCGAAGAGGCTCATAAAACACATCAGGATAAATTGCCCTCTCCGGCTCATAAGCGCAAAAAACAGGTTCCCTCTCCACAGAAACAAGCGGAGGAAATTCCCTTATCGTTACCCCATCCCTGGCAAAAACCGGCGAACTCAGAACGACCAAAGCAAAGACTAAAAATATACGCCACATATCTACCACCTCCAGCTTTTTATAGTAACGCAGTTTAATAATAAAAAAATCATCACCGAAAGTCAATACAATATCCAGCAAATAGAGTTTTTATTTGACAAACCGCCCAAATTTGATTTATTTCTTTAGAAGCGGAGTAGATAAATATAACCCCCTAAAGGAGGCAAAATGTCCCAGAAGTTCCAATCTGTTCTGCTCGATGCCCTGATAATTGTTCTGGGTATAGGAGTTATCGCAGCACTTCTCATCCCAAAGGCACGCCAGGAGAGAAAAGAGTTCTTGGAGAAAGAGACCCGAGAGAGAATGAAACTCTTATCCGAGGCTGAGCTAAGGTACTTCTCTACTGGAGGCGTTCCGCCAAGCGAAGCAGACACAACAGGAGAGGCAAAAGCAACACAGCCAGCTGTTCATCCACACCTCTACACCACAAGTTTTGATTCGTTGAAACCGTTCCTGCCGGAGGGGTTCCACCCTGTCTCCCCAAAGGATAGTAGTGAATTTATTATATTTGCCAGAGACTCATCATACTTCGTCATCGTTGACCCAAACGGGTATGGCGCCATTGTCAACGGACAAGCCTCCTGGGAAAAATAGTGGTATGAAAAAAACCGTTGCCAGCGGAACAAAGCAGAAAAAAGCAGCAGGAAAGATAAGGAACAGAACACTCGGCATTGCCCTATTCGAGAATGTAGTGAAGGTTGTAGAGCTTGGTTTTACTATGGAAGAGATCCTGCTCTTGAATAGGGTTCGAGGAGAATTCTCAAGCGGTATGCTCCACAGGGGAATCGTTACGAGAGCAGAACAGCTTGGCGATTACACGATGGACCTCATAACCCGAGCAGGAATAAAGACATCCGCAGGATATGTTAATATCCCAGACCAGTTCACCGTCATAAAGGAGTTTGCTATCCCACCAGAACTGCCAGAAATCGTCCCTGACTGGATGAACTGGGAGCTATCGCACTACCTTATAAAACCTGTGGAGCAGTATGCGGTCTCTTGGTTCTCGATAAACGATAAATCCATCTACGGAGCAGCAGTCCCAAAGAAGATCATATCCCAGAGAATAGAACTGCTCAGACTTGCAGGGGTATCCCCAAAAGGCGTTGAGCCATCCGCCATCGCCATGCATAACGCATTTACCTATTTCAACAGGAAATATTCAAAAAACCTTCTAATGATGGTAATAGACGAGCAGTTCACATCGGTCTCTGTTGTGATCGACGGGAGATTCAAATACATCGGGCATTTCTTCATCAAAACCACCAGCAACAACGATTATCTTCAGGGGTTCTTGCCGGTCTTTACCGTTATCACAAAGAGCCTCGGATTCTCCCCAACCAAGCACAAGTTCGAGGGGCTTCTTGTAACCGGAAAGGTCGGTGCAACATCACAGTTCGGAAAACTGCTCTCTGCTGCAATAAACATTCCACTGGTGGACCTTAGCCATGTTGCAAAACAGGTGGGATACGAGGAGAACGATATCGACGAATGGCTTGTCCCTGTCGGACTCGCAATCGAGGGAACTGTATGACCGACATCATCAAATTCAACCTCTGGACACCACCACCCGAAACCCCAAAACCGAAAAAGGAACTGCCGTTTAAACCAATATACCTGATTATCCCCGTGGCTGCGGTAATGGCGCTATTCGGTGGATTATACCTCCTTGCACCAAAGATAAAAGAAGAGTCGAAGAAACCAGAAAAGGAAGAGGTTGCAAAAGCTGATACAACAACACGGGTTCCAGCTGCACCCGTGGAAACAACCACCATCCCTGTGGAGACCACAGCGCAGGTTACACCCACTCCAGTCGCCACCAAACCACCAGAGGCGAGCAGTTCTCCAATCAAAACCCTGTATGAAAGAAGAGCTGCACTCTTAGGATACCTCCAGGTCCTGGATAGCATCCCGCTGCCCTTTAATCGGCTGTGTTTCAATATAGAAGCACCCGCACTGTATATCGAAGGCTCAACCACAGACACAACAGGTGGTTACCTGAAAGGACTACCCTTTTCACCCCTCGTGGAGAAGAGAAGAAGAACAGGAACAGAGTTTGTCCTTATTTCGAAGCGGATTGCACCGCTATACGAGGTTCCAAGCACCGTAGTCCTCCAAGATGGAGTGGTGCCGGAATACCTCATCGACAACTTTACCCAATCTATCATAGAAGAGGCAAAAAGACTTGGTGTCGATCTCCTTTCATTCCCCAAATACAAGGAGGAAAAAACCCCGTTGGGGAAGAAACTCTCGTTCGTCATCCGCGGAACTGGAAAGCCCAATGCAATCATCCAGTTCATCAGAGAACTCAACAGGAGCGAGAAACTCATCGAGGTAGAAGGGTTCGGAATAGAAAAGGTAGTAGGAGGTTTTAGCTTCACCATCAGCCTCGCCGTGTACTCTGTGTAGTCATGAGAAGGCTCATTCTTATTCTATTCCTTTTGCCTACACCACTTTGCGGGCAGATAGGGTTTTCCGGCAAAAGCTCACTCGGAAACTCATCGGTAGGAGCAAGCTGGGACTATTCGTCAGCCTTCTACAACCCAGCAGGTATGGGACCAGCAAAGAGGAGCTTTGTTATCATAGACTACAGCAGGCTGTACCTGGGAGCAAAAACAGATATCTACCAGCAGAGTGTCGGCGGGTTCTTCCATCTCTTCCCACACTCCATCGGAGCATCCTTCTGCCTTCTTGGGAATGAAATGCAACAGGAAAAGACATTCTCTCTCTCCGCATCGACGAGGCTACTTTCACCGAAAACAATTGAGGCAGACGAAGCCCGATGGGGAACATTTGCCGGAGTGAGAATAAAATACCTTATGGAGGACTATATCAAGGAGAAGTTCCGCCTGGAAAACCCAGACGACCCGCTGTTCTTGGAATACGGCTATTCAAAAGGGGTATTCTCATTCGACCTCGGGGTAATCTTCAGGAAGAGAAATCTCTGTATCGGAGCATTCTTAAAGGATGCTAACCAGCCAAGTATAGCGCTATCCGATGAGGAGAAAAGCCCCGTCCCTCTCGAAGCTAATCTCGGCGCAAGCTTCGATATACGCGACTTGGCAAGAATATACACAAATATCGAGTACTCAAACGACCCCAACCTACCGGTGGATGAGCGGATAAACCCCGCAGCTGGGATAGAAGCATACTTCTTAGATAGCAAACTTGTAGCCAGAGGCGGAGTAAACAGGCTATTCGGCGGGATAGGAGCAACATACTTTACGGCAAGGGAGAAAGGAGGAATATTCGTCGAATATAGCCTCATAATCCCGTTCTCAATAGGAACAACACACAGGATAAGCATCGGATACCGGTTCAGAAAACCGCTCCCTCAATACCCAAACATAAAAATCGTCGACATCAAGGCAAAATCCGACAAACCGATAACCGGACAACCTGTGCCGCTTGAGATAACACTCGAGAATAACGGGAAAAAGGATATAGGCGCATTCGAGATAGAGCTTTCACTCCCTGATACAGCGATAAAAGAGAGGCTCCATGGGCTGAAAGAGGGAGAAAAGAAAATCCACAAGTTTGAGTTTGTGCCAGAAAATTCAGGCGACATAGAACTGACCGCCACAGCAGACCCGAATAATGAGAATCTTGAGATATACAAAGACGACAACTCAAAGACAGCGAGATTCCACATATACCCGAGACCAACTGTCTCGATCACGGCAGAAAAGCCCGTTCTGAAGCTGACACAGGTCGCCTCAATCATCGAGGATGAGCCGATTGTCCCGCTCTTGTTCTTTCAGAGCAGAAAGGCGCTACTACTCCCACCGCCAGAGGACACACAGATAGACCACTCGGAAAGGACTATCAAGATTATAGGTGAACGACTCGCAAGAAACCCCGATGTAAAACTCCTGATTACAGGCTTCTACGATACCATAGGTGATAGCATCAGAGATAAGGCAGAGGGCGAGAAACTGGCATACAGACGCGCAGAATTCGTCCGGAAGAAGTTTGTCGAGCAATTCCCAAAGATAGAAGACCAGATAACCGTTGCGGACATATCGTCATACAAGCCGTGGGAAAGGCGCGTCGAGAAGCAGGACTTCGAAGGAACAAGAAGGGGCAAGCATCTTGTGGCAGAGGAAAATCGAAGGGTGGAACTAACACTCCTGCCACCAGAGATTACCCTCGTCCCACCACTCACAGAGGATAAGCTGGACGAGCTATCCAACATATTCTCACGGAATCCAGACATCGAACTGGAGATAACAGCAAGAGGAAACTATCCAACGATCGATCTTGTGGATTCGTTACTCTTCTTTGCAGAGGAGTTCCGCAAGAGCCTTCCTGAAGAGATTGCAAGAAGAGCTTACATAAGAGGGGAAAGAACAATCGAGGAACCGCTCAACATATCACTTAAGCTAACTGCCGACGGGATATTCTACAACCCCCCAAAGAGGAAAAAACTGCACAAAGATTTCGAGGTCGACCCGGAGTTCAACCGTGTCAGCTTCCATACAAAATTCAAAGGCGAACTGAAACCAGAAAAATTTACCGTGACGATAATAGACGACCAGGGACACAGCATTCTCAAGCTTGCAAGCGGAAAGAGGCTCAAAGAAAGGCTTTCCTGGGACTGGAAACTACCTGATGGGAGTTTTGCCGACCCCGAGCGAACCTATTTCGCCATCCTGAGCGCTACCGACGAGGCAGGACAGACAGCGGCAGATACAACAGAAGCCCTCCATGTGGAGGTAAAAAACCGTGAGGAATTGAGCGAGCGGTTTATACTCGTGCAGTTTATCTTTGGGGGAACAAAGAGTGAGGCAGAATACAACGATGCACGCCTCCAGAGGATGGCAAAGAGGATACTCGCAAGGATAGAGAGAACAGACTCACCGAAGAAGGTAATCGTCGCCGGGCATACGGATAATGTCGGGGTGAAAGCCGGAAACGAGAGATTATCACAAAGACGAGCCGAAGAACAGCTGAATAACCTCAAGCGATACTTCATACTGTATGAGAATCTCAAAGGGACAAAAGACCTAAACGATTTCCTCACCGCTCACAGGACACAGATTATCCCGAAAGGATACAGCGACAGCAAGCCATATCATATCAACAGATGGCAGGGAGAAAATCTTACCGAAATTCTCTACGGTGATAACAGAACCCCGGCAGGCAGGATAGCCAACAGACGTGTTGAGATAGAGTTTGTCGGGAAATAAAAGAAGCGGGCGACGGGAATCGAACCCGCGACAACTGGCTTGGGAAGCCAGCACTCTGCCAACTGAGTTACGCCCGCTTAAATCTATAAACCTACTCTAAAAATAGCCCGCCAGTGATATTCCCTTCTCCATCAATAACAATATCTGTTACGCTTCGGAGCTTTCCACGAGCATTGAGATTTGGTGTAGCCCTTGCACCACCATCCGGCAAAAGGTAAAAATTGAACCTTCGCTCACCAGAGGGCAAGGAAAACCCCATCTGCTCAGCCAGGCTTTCTGCTTCATCGGACGCCCAGCCAAACTCATCCGTGAGCTGAAATTCCCTATCGACAGGAAAGTAACCATACTCCTCATAATATGTCTGGGAAAGCGTCCAAAGCTGCTTAAGTATCATTTTTGCCTCCGAGACCCTCGCCTCCTCACTTGCTCTTGTGAACCTCGAAATCAGAAAGCCCGTGCTGGTAACAAGAAACAAAACAACCACCGTTATTATAACCCCGATAATTCCGGTTATAAGTCCAGCAATTGCCATTCCCTTACCAGTTTTGCTCGGGTCCTTCTTTATATTTGACAGGGAGACAGCACCAAAGATTATAGCCAGGATGCCAAGAACCCCACCTACAACAATCCAGCCTGTTAATACAGCAAGAATACCCAATACAAGCGATGCTACCGCCAGTCCACTTGTGGTCTTCCGGGGCTGTTGAACAATCTCACCCCCTTCAGGCATATTACCTCCTTGTTTTATCTTCTTTTATACTAAATCCAAAATGAACCTGATGTCAAGGAAAAAACCTAAGCAAGATTACTCCTCCGCTTTCTCTTTTCCCTTCAGGATAAGCCCGACGATGAGACCTCCAATAGTAGAGAACACCATATTCACTATGAACATAGCGGACAGTGCAATCCCTGCGAAGAAGCCGGCATATCCCGTAGATGCGAACTCTGCGAACTGCCCGAATTCCTCCGGTAGGATACCCTCAAGCGAGAGCTCGGACAGATGAGCAAGTCTCCCGACATAGAACAGTTTCCAGAGCACAATGACAAGAATAATCTCGAACAGCGTTCCCCAAAGGGCAGCCAAAAAGCCTGCCATCGCACCCTGACCGGGGGTTATCATCTTCGGAGCCGTGTGATAGAAGATGAGAGCAGCAACCACCCCACCCGCTATCACCCACATAAAGCAGAAAAGATTACCCACCATAATGTAAGGTGTGACAGAGAGCAGAGCGAGAAGCAGTCCGCCAAGAAGCGATGGTAAGAAATACCCCTTCTCCTTCATAGAATGCCGCCTTTCCTGCAAATATTTCTACAATGCATCAATTTATCATAGAATTGACCAATTGTCAAGCAAATTACCAGCTCTGAACAGAAGGGCTATAAATGCTTTGACTTTTGGAATTTCTAACTATATTAAATGAGCAACAGAGAGTAGGAGATTTCCTTGAAGAATATAGCAATCTTTATATCAGGAAGAGGAACAAACCTACAGGCAATCATCGATTACTTCAGGCAGTCAACCGTTGCACAGGTGGCGCTTGTCTTCTCAAACAAAAAAGACGCCTACGGACTCATCAGGGCAAAAAGGGCGAACATCCCAACCTTCTCGTTTGCAAGAGGAGATTTCAACACACGGGATGAGTTCATCAAAAAACTGAAAAAACTGCTCTCGGAACACAGAATAGACATCATCGCTCTGGCGGGGTACACAAGAAAGGTGCCACCCGAGATAATACAGGAATACCGACACAGGATAGTCAATATCCATCCGGCTCTCCTGCCGTTTTTCGGCGGAAAAGGGTTCTACGGAATAGAGGTGCACAGAAGGGTGCTCGCAAGCGGAATGAAACTCTCAGGTGTTACTATACACTTTGTCAATGAGGAGTACGACAGAGGAGAGATAATATATCAGGAATGCGTTCCTATACTCTTCGGAGACACACCGGAAACACTTCAGGCTCGCGTGCTTGAAAGAGAGCATTACCTGTATCCGAGGATAATCGAGAAACTCGCTACGGGGAAAATATCGGTAATAGACAACAAGGTAAGGATAGATGGACAGATTGACTGAAACAGATATACAGGAATTTCCACTTGTCCGACGCGGAAAGGTGAGGGATATATACGAAATTGACAGTGAAACGCTGCTCATCATCACAACAGATAGGATATCAGCGTTCGACTCGGTATTGCCGACACCCATTCCCGGGAGAGGAAAGATACTGAACCTTATCTCAGATTTCTGGTTTAGAAAGCTTTCGCACATCGTCCCGAACCACAGGATAACGATCGATATCGATGAGTTCCCCGAACCGCTTGGAAAATACAGGAAAGAGCTTATCCACCGCTCGATGCTGGTCAAGAAAGCAGATCCGCTTCCCGTCGAGTGCATAGTCCGAGGATACCTCGCAGGGGGAGGATACAAGGAATACAAAAGATATGGTTCCATCTGTGGAGTGCAGATTCCCGCCGGACTCAAAATATCATCACGGCTCCCCGAGCCGATATTCACACCTTCAACAAAGAGCAAAACAGGGCATGATATAAATATTACATTCGAGGAGACAGAAAGATTAGTCGGCAAGGAAACAGCAAGATTCATCAGGGAAAAATCGCTCGAACTCTACCGGGAAGCATCCGAGTATGCAGACAGAAAGGGTATTATCATTGCAGATACAAAGTTCGAGTTCGGGAAGAGAGGAAATAAGATTATCCTCATTGACGAGGCACTGACACCGGACTCATCCAGATTCTGGACGAAGGAAAGATACAAAGAGGGGAAGGAACAGGATGGCTTTGACAAGGAGTTTGTGCGAGGATACCTGCGGAGCATCAACTGGACAGGAGAAGGAGCTCCACCCCCGCTTCCAAAGGATATTGTCGCCAGAACACAAAAGCTTTACTTTACCCTCTATTCCAGACTTGTCGGGAGAAATTATGTTGACAAGGAAGGAATTCTATTTAAATTTAAGAATTAACTCTCAAGCAAAAACTGCAAGGAGGTAGCAAGGAATGGATATCAGGGAAGAGGTAAAGCAGATAATCATTGAGAAACTCGGTGTTGATCCGAAACAGATTGTCGACAGTGCCAGCTTCATCGACGACCTGGGCGCCGACTCACTCGATACGGTGGAGCTTGTGATGGCGTTCGAGGAGAAGTTCGACATAGAGATACCAGACGAGGACACAGAAAATATCCGCACAGTAGGCGACGCAATAAAATACATCGAAAAGAAAAAGAGCAAAACCCCATAATGCATAAGCGCAGAGTTGTTATCACAGGAATGGGAGTCGTTACCCCTCTGGGGAACGATGTTGCCTGTTTTTGGGAGAAGCTCGTTGCCGGCAAGAGTGCAGGTGGAATCATAACAAGATTTGACGCAAAGGATATACCCTGTAAGATCGCCTGCGAGGTGAAGGGGTTTGAGCCGAGCCTGTATATGCCTCCGAGAGAGGTCAGCAGAAACGACTTGTTCGTACAGTATGCGGCGGCAGCAGCAAAGATGGCTATCGAAGACGCAGAGATCGACTTCTCAAAATTGGATACCACAAAGGCAGGCGCGATCGTCGGCTCGGGAATTGGGGGAATAGGTACTTTCGAGGTGCAGGAGAAACGGTTCCTCGAAAGAGGAGCACATAGGGTATCGCCGTTCTTCATAACCATGATGATAGCAGATATGGCGTCAGGATATCTTGCCATACGATATGGGCTTAAGGGACCAAACTACTCCACTACCTCCGCCTGCGCGTCTGGAGCACACGCTATACTCGATTCCACGCTCCTCATCCGCACTGGAATGGCAGATGTTATGCTGACAGGTGGAACGGAGGCGCCAATCGTTCCCATATCCCTCGCCGGGTTCTCGGCAAACAGAGCGGTCTCCTTCAGGAACGATGAGCCGGAGACTGCCTCACGCCCGTTTGACGCCACTCGAGACGGTTTCGTTATGGGCGAGGGAGCAGGGGTCCTTGTGCTCGAGGAGATGGAACACGCGCTCAACCGTGGTGCAAAGGTTCACGCTGAGATAGTCGGAGTTGGAGCCTCGGCAGATGCATATCACATAACAGCACCACCAGAGGATGGTAACGGCGCAGCACTCGCTATGCAGAACGCCCTGAATGATGCAGAGATACCACCAGAGGAGATACAGTTGATTAACGCCCACGCCACATCCACACCGACAGGTGATATAGCGGAGGTGAATGCGATAAAAGCCGTTTTCGGAAAAAGGGCTTACGATATCTTCGTCACAGCTAACAAGTCTGAGATGGGACATCTACTGGGTGCCGCAGGAGCAGTAGAATCTATTGCAACGATAATGTCGCTGAAAACAGGTATTATCCCACCAACAATCAACATAAAGCATCCCGACCCGAAATGCGACCTCAACTTCGTCCCGGACAAAGCCGTAAAAGCCGAGCTCAACTACGCCATCTCTAACTCCTTCGGATTTGGCGGTCATAACATCTCACTGGTCTTCAAAAAGATGCAATGATATCCCCCTTCAGAGCATTTCTCAAGAGCAAGCGGAAAACAACCGAACTGGAAAAGAGAATAAACTATCGTTTCAACGACCTATCATTGCTGGAAAAAGCCCTCTCACACCAGAGCTTCACACACAGCAAGAAACTACCAGCGGAGTTTGCCTACGAAAGGCTCGAATTCCTTGGAGATGCAGTTATCGAACTTATCGTCTGCGAACACCTGTACCAAAACTTCCCCAAATGCAACGAGGGAGAACTCACGAAGAAAAAGAGCGTCTGGGTCTCCAGGAATATGCTGACAAAAAGGGCTCACTCACTTGGACTGGAACAGTTCATAAGGCTCGGAAACAAAGAGAAAAGCTTCGGACAGCGAGGAATAGACAGCATCCTCTCCGATGTCTATGAAGCTCTCGTCGGAGCGATATTTATAGATGGCGGAATAAAGAAAGCAAAAGAATTCGTTATGAGAACACATATAAAGAAGACAAAGGATGACATATTAGATGATACATTCATCAACTACAAGGGGGAACTGATTGAACATCTGCAGGCGAAGGGGTTCTCCCCTCCAACATACAATCTGGAGAAAGAGATAGGAGATAAACAGTCCAAGGAGTTTGTCGTCTCCGCCTGGGTGGGGAGGACATTGCTCGGTAGAGGGAAGGGGGAAAGTAAGAAACTGGCGGAGCAAAGCGCTGCAAAGGATGCGTTGAATAATATCAAGTCTGGAAAGGTTAATCTGCCAGAATCGAAGGGAGAGAAAAGATGAACTATTACCTGACCGAAGAACAGAAGATGATAAAGCAACTGGCTCGACAGATAGCAGAGGAGAAGATAAAGCCGGTTCGCGAGCATTATGACAGAACAGGAGAATTCCCTTGGGAGATCGTCGAGGTCCTGGCAAGATCCGATATGTTCAGGGTGTTTATCCCCGAGGAATACGATGGACTCGGCGGAGGAGTATTCGAGATGGCACTGGTAACAGAAGAGCTATCACGAGTATGCGGAGGGATAGCACTTGCATTTGCAGGTAGTGCCCTCGGGGCATATCCGATTATTCTGTTCGGGTCAGAGGAGCAGAAAAGACGGTATCTTCCCGATATCGCCGCCGGGAAGCGACTCGCCGCATTTGCACTCACCGAGCCAGACGCAGGAAGCGACGCAGCCGCCGTGAAGACAAGAGCAATAAAAGAGGGAAACTACTACATCATAAACGGGACAAAACAGTGGATTACCAACGGTGGAGAGGCAGAAATATACACCGTGTTCGTCGTTACAAGACCAGAAAAAGGAGCACGAGGAATCTCCGCCCTTATTGTTGAGAAGGGAACAAAAGGATTAGATTTCGGTAAGAAGGAAGATAAAATGGGTATTCGCGGCTCCACCACAAGAGAACTCATCTTCCAGAACTGCCAAGTCCCAGCAGAGAACCTGCTCGGAAAAGAAGGGCTCGGTTTCGTCATCGCTATGAGAACATTCGATGTATCCCGCCCAGGCGTGGCAGCTCAGGCGGTCGGAATAGCGCAAGGAGCCTACGAAGAAGCTGTGAAATATGCTAAGGAGCGCAAGCAGTTCGGGAAAAGGATAATAAACTTCCAGGCAGTCCAGTTCATGCTTGCAGACATGGCGATTCAGATAGAAGCAGCAAGAGCACTCGTCTACCAAGCCGCAAAAAACGCTGACTCAAGAGAAAAGGATATAGCAAAGATATCGTCCATAGCGAAGATATTCGCATCCGATACCGCTATGAGGGTCACAACAGACGCAGTGCAAATCTTCGGAGGATATGGGTATATGAAGGAATATCCCGTCGAAAAGATGATGAGGGATGCCAAGATAACACAGATATACGAGGGAACAAACCAGATCCTAAGGACCATCATTGGTTCCTCCATAACAAGGGAGTTCTGAGGGAAAACTGATATGGCAGACAAAAAAGAGCTAGAAAAGATCTACAGTATCACCGAGCTGCTCCACTATGACTTGTCGATCGACGAGCTACTGAAGCGGCTTGCCTCCATAATCGCCAGGGAATTCGGCTTTGATGCCGTGCTCATAAGTGTCAGGACAAAGAGCGGAAACCAATATGTAAGAAGGGCTTACTATGGGCTGTCAAAAAAGGAGTTCGAGAAGCTCTCCTCGGTTACGGTGCCAGTAGGGCACCTGAAAAAATATACAATAGAGAGGTTCAGGGTAAGCCGCTCATACCTTCTAACGGGCGTCCCAGAAATTCGGAAAGATCCATATATACATAGGCTAAAACCCCGCACCAAAACAGGCGGTAGTTGGGGTCCTGACACCCTTCTCATCGTCCCACTCTACGGGAAGAAAGGAGGAATTCTCGGCTTCTTCACGCTCGATGGCCCGAAAGACGGCAACCTGCCGGACGGGAAACTTATAAAAAGGCTCGAGATCGTTGCAGAGATTGCTGTACTCGCTATGCAGAATCTGGAATCCTACCAGAACCTCGTCAGAAAGCATTCCCAACTCTCACTCCTGTACGATATTACGAAGATAATCCTTGATTCATATGACCTCAACAGGACCCTTGATTCCATTGTGCAAATGATATACGAGAGAACAGACTACGCCTGGGTCGGACTGCTTTTGACAGACCCCAAGGGGGAGTTTCTCCAAATCATTGCACAACGCGGATTGGACGACGCCTCATTCCGTGGGGTAAAATACGCCATCGGTGAGGGAGGAGGAGTGGCAGGTGCCGTCGCATCGTCAGGACATTATCGGATCATAAACGACATCAAGAGCTACCGCGGAAACTATATAAAACTTCTCGATTCGGTTCAGAGTGAGCTGGCTGTCCCAATAAAAAGAGCAGGGAAGGTCTGGGGTGTGCTCGATGTAGAAAGTGAAAGGGAAAACGCATTCTCCCAGGAGGATAGGGTATTCTTCCGCTCGATAGCAAACCATATCGCATTCCTGCTGGACCAGAATGACCTCCGCCGATCATCGGAACAGGAAGCAAGGTCCAGAGATGCTCTACAAGAACTATCCCTCCTCATAAGCTCAGCAAGAAACCCACAGAGAATGCTCAGAAAAGGGCTGGACATCATCCGCCGAACATTCGACCTGTACGCAATATCTGTCTTCCTCGTCGATGAAACAGGCGAGGAGCTTAATATGACAGCCTACTCCGGACATGCCGACGACGCAATCGAATTCTCAAAGGTAAAGATAGGAAAAGAGGGGGTGACAGGTATCGTTGCCTCCACCGGAAAATCACTGCTAATCGAGGATGTAAAAAAGTTCCCCCTGTATATCGGGTCCGACCCAAATGTTAAGGCAGAACTCGCTATACCGATCAAGATACAGGAAAGAGTACTTGGCGTGATGGATATATCGGAAAGGTCCGCCGATAAACTCGCTAACCTCGACACAAAGCTCCTGGAACTTTTCGCCCAACAGTTTGCATTCGCACTGGAAAACCTCACCGCATACCAGAAACTCGAGGACCTTGCCACAACGGATGGACTGACGGGATTATTCAACCATCGATACCTCATCCAACAACTGAGGACCGAGATAAAAAGGGCTTCCCGCTTCTCGGAGAAGTTCTCATTCATAATGGCAGACATCGACCATTTCAAGAGGATAAACGACCGCTTCGGACATACGAAAGGAGACCAGATATTAAAAGCGGTAGCAGACATCATAGCAAAAAACAGCCGAGAAGGTATCGATACCGTCGCAAGATACGGTGGTGAGGAGTTCTCTGTCATCTTACCAAGAGCCTCAAAAGAAGAAGCAAAGGAGATATCCGAAGGGATAAGAACGGAGGTGGAAAGCACAAAATTCTTTGCGCCAGACGGTATAACGACTATCAATGTAACGATATCGGTCGGAGTTGCAAGCTTCCCAGAGGATGCAACAGAAGAGCAGAAAATAATAGAATGTGCCGATGAGGCACTATACCGAGCCAAAAACTCCGGTAGAAACATGGTGATTACCTATGAAAAAAGAGCTTGATGCCCTCGCGGAAGAAGCCCGTTCGATAAAAAACCTTCCCGTTCATATCGCCATCATAATGGACGGCAACGGGCGCTGGGCAAAAAGACACAACCTCCCCAGAACCGAGGGACATAAAGAGGGTGTGAAAACGGTCAAAAGGATCGTCCGATTTGCGGGAAAAATAGGATTGAAATATCTGACACTCTATACCTTCTCAAAAGAGAACTGGCGCCGCCCAAGATATGAGGTGAAAGAGCTTATGAGGCTGCTGAGAGAATCCGCCCTAAAAGAGGCTGCAGAACTGGAAAAGAACAATGTTCGATTGTTAGTAATCGGCAACATCGAAGGGCTACCACTCGCACAAAGAAAGGCGCTCTTGTACACTATCAACCGCCTCAAAAACAACACCGGACTGACGCTCATCCTAGCACTGAACTACAGCGGTAGAGAAGAGATACTCGAGGCTGCGAAGAAACTCGCCAGCGAAAACACCGAAAACATAAGAAAAATTGATACCGAACAGTTCAAAAAATACCTTTATACAAAGGATATCCCTGACCCAGACCTTATCATCCGCACAAGCGGAGAGATGCGACTGAGCAATTTTCTCCTGTATCAGGGAGCATATTCCGAACTCTTCTTCACCCCAACACTCTGGCCCGATTTCACAGAAGAAGAACTCCTGCAAGCAATAAGAAGCTACTCAAGGAGACAACGGCGCTTCGGTATGACAGAAGAACAAATTACCGGAGAATAGATGCATCCTATCCTAT
Organism: bacterium; assembly: GCA_021158465.1. Classification (GTDB taxonomy): domain Bacteria; phylum UBP14; class UBA6098; order 4484-93; family 4484-93; genus 4484-93. Next base: position 102,493 of record JAGGUN010000037.1, on the reverse strand, counting down.
TCCGCATCGGACCGTTCGAGCTCAGAAGCTACGGAGTTATGCTCACTATCGCATTCATAACAGCATACATACTCGCAACAAAGAGAGCAAAGAAACAAAAACTCCCATCCGATATTATCCTGAACATCACCGTAATCATCGTCATATCCGCCATCGTCGGATCAAGGCTGTTCTATATCGCCTCACACACCAGCGAGTTGACATATAAAACGATACTTACAGCATTCCTACCGATACAAGCAGACGGAACAATCGGCATATCAGGACTCTCTATGATGGGAGGCATAGCACTTGCAATCCTTGCATCGTTCATCTACATAAAACTTAAGAAGCTATCGTTTCTCAAGATAGCAGACATAATTGCACCAGAGTTTCTGCTCGGCGTCGGAATAACAAGAATAGGCTGCTTCCTGAACGGCTGTTGCTATGGCAAGCCTTGTCAAGGATTCCTATGTCTTGTGTTCAGCCCAAACTCACCAGCAGGAACTCAGTTCTTCGGAACACCAATCCTTGCCACACAGCTTATCTCATCATTTATGGGGTTCTTGCTGTTCGCAGCTGTTATGCTCCTCGAAAGACACAAGAGGTTCGATGGATACTCATTCGCGCTAACTCTCATACTATACTCCGTCAACCGCTCGATAATCGATACCATCAGATACTATTCACCGGATGTTATAGTAGGACATATCGGAAATATCCAGATCGTTAATAACCATATAATTCTTGGATTGCTATTCATCATAGGTAACTTTGTCCTTCTATACTATAGCAGAAGGAAAGGGAAGTGAGAGTAATAAATAACCTTCTTCGCAGCCTTGTTTCTTTCCTTTTCGACAACAGATGCAGTGTCTGCGGAAAAGAACTCGAACCGGATGATGTCCTTTTCTGCAAAGGATGCCTTGAGGCACTTGCCAGAAGCAACCTCCAAATCGAACAGATAGATGAGCTTGAATTTATTATACCGCTGGCTCCCTTCGATGATGTTCGGGAGGCAATACACACCCTCAAATACTCTGGCTGGAAACGGCTCGGCAGAAAACTGGGTGTAACACTCGGAGAAAAACTCTCAAGGGTTGATTTTCTGAGAGAATTCCATATATTACTTCCTGTCCCTTTACACAACACAAGAAAAAGGGAACGCGGGTTTAATCAGTCGCTTGTCATATCGGAAGGGGTGTCAGAGGTACTGGGAATACCAGTGGAAAAGAAAACCGTGGTAAGGGTAAAAAATACACGCTCACAGACACAACTATCCGAAAAGGAGAGAAGGAAGAATGTGTATGAAGCGTTTAAGGTGAAAGCTCCAGACAAGATAACCGGAAAAAACATAATAATAGTCGATGATGTGGTAACAACGGGGTCAACTACAAAAGAGATAACAAGGGTGCTCAAGGATGCAGGAGCCAGGAGAGTTGGGGTTGCCTGCATCGGACGACCCAAGAGCAAAGGAGAAAATCTATGAACTATCTTATTGCGATGTGCGGTCAGCAACCTCAGGGAACGGGGGAAACAGGACAAACAGGTGGAATTGTTGGACTCCTGCCGATTATACTCATCTTTGTCGTCTTCATCATATTCTTTATACTGCCGCAGACAAAGAGACAGAAAGAACACCAGAAGATGCTCGAATCACTTCAGAAAGGGGACAGGGTTATAACATCAGGCGGAATTATCGGTGTTATCACAGATACCAAAGAAGACGGTAGCATCCTTATCATAAAGACAGGAGATGCCAAGGTCGAGGTCAGAAGAGAGAATATCACAGGAAAGCTAACAGAGAGATGAGGACCCTTACCTACTACGGCAATCCTATTCTCCGGAGGATGTCAAAGGAGATTACCAGCGAGGATGTAGCAGACCTCATCGAGGATATGAAGACCGTTCTGATAGATGAGGGTGGTCTGGGACTTGCCGCACCCCAGGTCGGGGAAAATGTAAGGGTCATCCTCGTGGACTACTCAAAGCTGGATGACCCGCTGTTCGATACGATAATCCCGTTCGTGAACCCGAGAATTGTGAGCGAATCCAAGGAAACAGAAACACTCGAGGAGGGTTGCCTCTCCATTCCAGGGATATTCGAGGATGTTAAACGTCCGAGAGAAATAGTTGTCGAGGCACAAATTCCCGGTGAAAATAAGATACGGTCAATCCAAACAAGAGGAATGACGGCAAGGGTCTTCTGCCATGAGATAGACCACCTGAACGGAATACTCTTCATCGATAGGATATCAAGAATCCGCCGACAGCTTCTGACAAAAACACTAAGAGAGATAAAAAGAAAATACGGAAACAAAGTTTGAACGATAGCATAGTCTATTTCGGGGCATCGGAGTTCTCCGCCAGAATCCTTGAGGGGCTTATTACATCAGGCGTCCCGGTCAGGCTCCTCATCACATATCCAGACAAGCCGAAGGGAAGAGGAAGGAAACTCTCCCCTATGCCAACAAAGGTTGTTGCAAAAAGGCTCAAAATTCCCGTTCTTGAAGAGACAAACCTACACTCAGAACAGCTGAAAAAGGGTATAAAGCAAGTTGAGCCGTATCTTGGTGTCGTCATCGGCTTTAGGATACTACCAGAAGATATCTTCACTCTCCCAGAGAAGGGGACAATCAATCTTCATCCGTCGCTTCTGCCCGACCTCCGAGGTCCTGCACCGCTCAGATGGGCAATCCTCTACGGCTACCGGAGAAGCGGTATTACAATATTCTTCATAAACAAAGAGGTAGACGCAGGAGAGATTATCTACCAGAGCGAGATCACTATCGACCCAGACGAAACACACTCAGAACTCGAGCAGAGGGTCGCGGCAATCTCTATCAAGCCGATGAAAGAAACCATCGAAAAGATATTCGAAGGGAACTACATAAGCTTCCCACAGCCGGATATAAGAAACATAAAACCTGCTCCAAAGATAAAGAAGAGTGATAGGATAATCAAATGGAGCGAAGGAGCAGAAGATATCCACAACAGGATTCGCGCACTCTCCGAGAGACCAGGCGCATTTTCGACATTCAAGGGGAGAAGGGTCATAATCCTGAAGAGCATCGTCCTGGATACACGAACAGAAGGCAAACCCGGTAAGGTGGTATCGACCGAGGATATTCCAATTATCCAAACAGGAAAGGGGCTTATAGGGATACTCTTTGCAAGACCAGAAAGCCGGCAGACAGTCTCCGGAAGGGAGCTTGTGAACGGCTTGAGAATAAAAGCGGGAGATAGCTTCATGTGAGCAAACAGACCTTTACTCTGCTCGCAGGACTGGTTATCCTCATATACATCGCTGCACTCATTACCATAGCAGGTAGCGTTGCACCGAGACTCGCCCTCGTCTTCTCTCCCCTCGGAAAGATATTCTGGGGCTTTATCATCTTCTTCTCCGTTTATCTCTGTGGCTCCTTCATCCTCACCATTCTATTCGCCTACACAAATCTACCCCTTTTCCTATACCTACCGTTCAAAACTGTCTTTTATCTTGTACCATCAACCCTGCTTTTGGGCAAGATTCTGGGGGTAAAAAGGGAGCTGCTGGAGAAATCATATATTGACCTCTCAAACAGGATAAACAAAAAACGGATAGCAAAACAAAAGCCGAAAAAGGTTCTTCTACTCCTACCACACTGCCTCCAGGCAGCGGACTGCCCGTGGAAGATAACATTCAACATAGAAAATTGCAAAGGCTGTGGGAAATGCAGTATAGCGAAGTTCGTAGAAATATCCCGCAGATACAATATCCCGACATTCGTTGCAACCGGCGGCACAATAGCAAGGAGGATCGTAAAGGAAACACAGCCGGAGATGATTGTTGCCGTTGCCTGCGAGAGGGACCTGTTTTCCGGGATAATCGATGTTCACCCGATACCGATCATAGGCGTGATGAACCGCCGCCCGTTCGGACCCTGCTACAATACGGAGGTCGATGTTGAGGAGATTGTCTCTATTCTTGATACTGTTATTCCTCATCCCGACAACTACAAGGGGAGAGAATCCATTCACGGATAAACTCCCAGTGAGAATTCTTGCTGTTGGGGATATAATGCTTGCCCGCGGTGTTGCCTCCATCTGTGATACAGCAGGGGATCTTTATCCCTTTGCCGGGACATTCGATATACTGAATGATGCAGACCTCCTGACAGGAAATATCGAGACGACAATATCCGACAGGGGAATCCCGATGGAGAAGAAATATGTATTCAGGGCAAAACCGGAGTTTGCAAACATCCTATCCCGCGTCGGGTTCGACTGCGTAACATTCGCCAACAACCACGCCTTCGACTACGGAAAGGATGCTTTCTTCGATACGATAAGGCTTCTGGAAAGATCGGGCGTGAAGGTTGTCGGAGCAGGAGAAAATATCTATTCAATGCTCGAACCGAAACAGCTCAATATAAAAGGATATATAATCGGATTTCTCGGGTTCAATGCAACCGGGACAAACTTCTTGGGCGAGAGAAACTGGGGATGCGCTCCAGCATCCAAGGAGTATATAACAAGAGCAGTCCCCTCAGCAAAACAGAGCTGCGATATACTTATCGTCCACTTCCACTGGGGAGAAGAGGATAGCTTTCTACCCGATGAAGAGCAGATAGAACTTGCACACGAGACAATCGAGCTTGGAGCAGACATCGTCATCGGGAGCCACCCACACAGGATACAGCCGGTCGAGTTCTACAAAGGCGGAATTATATTTTACTCGCTCGGGAATTTCATCTTCGACCAGAACGACTTCGAGAACAACATATCGGTCATCGCCGAGATTGACATCCTTCCAGACACAGCCGAGGTCAGGCTCATTCCGATAGAAACGATAAGCCACAAAGCCTCACCCAGTCTTGCAAAAGGGGAAATAAGAAATATTGTGCTTGACCTGTTAAACGACATATCATACGATTTCGGGACGGAATTTATCGAGTATAACGGAGAGTTTATGGTGAGGGAATTCAGTTCCTCTTTTTGAGCCTGCCCGATAGCTGTCCACAGGCTGCGGAGATAGCTGTTCCCTTAGAGAAACGGATAGTCGCTGTGATATGGTTATCCAGTAAAACACGCTGGAACCGCTCGACGACCTCGAGCGATGGACGAGACAGGTCGACCCCTTCTATCGGATTGTACGGAATGAGGTTCACCTTCGACGGAATATCCTCAATAAGCCCAGCAAGACGAGAGGCGTCTTCAACAGAGTCGTTTATCCCCCTTATCAAAACATACTCAAATGTCACCCAACGTTTGCTCTTGCGTGCAAAATAGGAAGCAGCAGACAGCAGCTCCTCTATCGGATGCTTCTCATTTATCGGCATAAGGCGGGAACGAGTCTCGTTTGTTGTAGCGTTAAGGGAAATGGCAAGCTTAACCCGAAACCCTTCATCAGCAAGAGCCCTAATCCTATCAGGAATACCAACGGTGGAAACATTGATGTGCCTCGCACCAATGGATAACCCGAACTCAGATGTTATCACCCGAAGGGCTCGGACCAGATTATCGTAGTTCAAAAGCGGCTCACCCATCCCCATAAAGACAAGATTGGTTACCCTCTTACCCGGTATATCCTTCTTAATCTGTATTATCTGGTCAACAATCTCACCCGATGTTAGATTGCGGACAAAACCAACCTTCCCTGTCGCACAGAAAAGGCAGCCAAGCGGACAACCAACCTGACTCGATAGACAAACCGTTACCCTCGACGCATCAAAAATGAGAACCGATTCAATTATGTTCCCGTCCGAAAGGCGAAAGGCATATTTGACAGAACCATCAGGTGAAGAAACCCTCTCCGCAAGCTCGATCCCCTCGATACAGGCAACCTCCTTCAGATTATCCCTGAGCGGAACAGAGATATCGGTCATTACATCGAAATCAAATACGCCCTTACCGTAAATCCACTTCATAATCTGCCTGCCGCGAAACGGCTTCTGACCAAGCGAGACAACAAACCGCTCAATTTCCTCTCTGGTAAGCCCCAGCAAGTTTTCCTTCATATAACCTACTCGTTTCCACCCTCAGACTTAAGGAATGTCGACCTGTAAAGCAGCCCATAGACAAAACCTGTAACCGACTGCTGATACATCATCAGGAAACCGTAGACAAAGAAGATAACGAGCAATCCAAAGAACCCGACTCCACCGAGGAGCGAGCCACCAGCTGGGGGATAGCCCATCCCACCCATATAAGAGTATCTCGAGGCAAAGGGAGCCATAAGCCCGGCAAGCCCAACACCGAATATAGACCAAACTATCATATTGATTATGCCAACAATTATCCCAGCGACAAAGGTAACGAGAAAGGCTTTGAGCAGTTCAACGACATTCTCCTTGAGATAGCTTCCGAACTCCTTCCACTGGAAGGCGGCAGAGAAGCCATCCATCGCATACTGGATGAATATCCAAGGATACATCCAGATTACAAGGAACAGAGCGTAGAGAACAGCTATCGCATGGCCGATACATGGGATGAACGCAAGTATCGTCGGGATAGCATAGATTAAAAGTATGACAAATATCAAAAACCCATCGGCTATCTTCTTCCCAAAGTTTCCCCAATCCGGGATGCCCTCCTCGCCATTGGCACGACGGCGAAGCATCTCTATACCCCAGCCCGCGATAGCAAGCCAGCCTATAATCGGGATAAGGGCAATAACAGCACCCAAGAGAAGCTTACCCACCCAGGATTTGTCCTTAAAAAGATAGGTAAGTCCACCAAATGCCAACGCTAAGTCCATAATCCCTCCTTTAAAATAGTATCACCCGGTTCTTGTCAAAATAATTATTCAACTGACGAAAGTCAACTATAATCTAATTATTCCCTTGAAAAAGCTAAACCCCTGATTATATTTGAAACCTATGGAAAATTATGAAGGGATAAGGCTCATATTTCAGTGTAGAGCGTTTTGGCTGATAATCCTTTTATTCTTTGCATCCGTCGGGTTCGCCTACCTTTCATACAGGATAACCAATCCACCTGTTCCACAGAAGAAAAAAAAACTCCTTGTAATCCTACGCTCACTCGCCTTCTTCTTCCTGTTTTTGAGCATATCCGAGCCTGTGCTGTTCGGAATAAAGCAGTGGAGAAAAAGACCGAAACTTATCATACTGGTAGACAATTCAAAGAGCCTTGGAATAACCGATCGTATATGCGATAGAGCAGAAACCGTACGAGCCCTGCTTGAAAGCAAGCCGATCAAGGAGCTCAAATCCCGCTACCCAACAGAAACACTGCTCTTCTCAGGTGATATAGACACAACAAGCCCCTCCCCGGACTTCACGGGTGATGTAACAGCAATTGGGAACGCAATCCTCTCATTATCTCAGATGGAAGATATAGGCGGCGTGATACTCATAACAGACGGTGAGACAAACTCAGGCGAAGACCCTGTATTCGCTGCCTCCTATTTCCCAAAGAAGATATATACTATCGGTGTGGGGGACCCTGAACCGACGAGGGACATCTTCATCAAGGATGTCCAGACAAATAGAACAGCCTATAGGAATACACCGTTCACCGTGAGGGTGATATTCCAAGCAAGCGGGTTCGAAAAGGGAAAGGCAAGGGTTCAAATTCTCTCTGGTAAGAAGGTTCTGGCAGGGAAAGAAGTGGAGATATCGAAAGGAACAAGGATATACTCGGAGAACCTTTCTGTATCGCTCGATACAGTTGGCACAGTCGACCTAACGGCAAGAATACCAACCCTCACTGGGGAATTCACAGGGAAAAACAACAGAAAACGCTTCAGTATCAATATCCTCAAAAGTAAGAGAAAACTTATGCTACTCGTGGGAAGGCTCAACTACGAATACAGATTCTTCAGGGAGGCGTTGGGGAAAAACAAGAACATCGAGATCAAAGAGGAGATAGTAAAGAAGGGATACAGGATATCCTCCTTCCCACGAACAGTCGACAGGATGAAGGAGTATGAGGCGATATTCCTGTTCAACGCCGTTGAGACACTCTCGAAAAATAATCTGCTTAAAAAACTACTCAACTATATAAGATCTGGCGGGTCGGTCTTTATGCTTATACAGAACGCCTCAAGGCTTCCAGAAACCGACAGAAACATTCTTGCAGAGATTCTACCGTTTGAATACCCTGCAAACACGGAGATGGTCAGCGAGAGCTTCTCGCCTCTCCCGACAATTGAAGGGAAGAAGCACACACTTATGCAGTTCGAGGAACCAGCCGACAGAGTGTTTAGTGGGTTGCCACCGCTTGAAGAGTTCCTGATGGCTGGCGAAATAAAACCTTATGCAATACCGCTTCTGGTTCATCCAGAACTGAAAGATATCCCCGTATACTCTATCGGAACCGTAGGCAGGGGAAAAGTGGCTGTTTTCTCTGCTTATCCGCTTTGGAAATGGAGCTTCCTCGCAAAAGGGTTTCACAAATTCGAGGACTGCTACGATCAACTTGTGCAAAATCTGCTGGCGTGGCTGCTGGTAAAGGAAAAGGTATCACCGCTCGTGGTGAGGACGGATAAGCGGATATATCACTCGGGTGAGTCTATCCTATTCTCAGCAACGGTATCAGATGAGTCAGGGAAACCTGTGGAGGCAGCGTCGGTAGGGGTAAAACTCTTTGGAAAGGATACCGTGGAGATAACACTCGACGAGATAGGGAAGGGGCAGTATGAAAAGGTTATACCATCACTTCCACCAGGAGAATACCGCTTCAATGCGGCAGCAAAACTCAACTTCGATACCATAGGAAAGGCAAACGGGAAGCTCATCGTGGAGGAGTACTCACTCGAGTTCGAGGATACCAGAATGAACAGACCCGCACTCATATCCGTAGCTGAGAAGACGGGCGGAAGATTCTTCACACCAGATGAAATAGACTCGCTCTCTAACTGTGTCAAGTTTGAAGATATGACGGGAACAGAATATATCGAGAAACCGTTATGGGACTATCCTGTTTTTCTCTTCCTCTTTATACTGGCACTATCTCTCGAATGGTTCACCCGCAAAAGGTCAGACCTTCTGTAGTAGCTATGGAGAATAGTAACCAACAAACTTTTCATCGCCACAAATCAGGATAACCTTGACCCTTTTTCCTGTCTCACGGTATATCCTTCTGGAGAGCTCGCCGGCAAAATCCACAGGTGAGCCGATAAACTTCTCGCCCTTGACCTCAACATAGGCTGGAAACCGATTCTCCACCTCAAAACCCCGGCTCTTAAGCTCCTCAACAAGCCTGTCTATCGACACCTTCGGTGGAACCGATACCCTCCCTTCCTCTGAGATACGACCCTTATAATAGGTATCCTGCTCGGAAACAGGAAAAATAAGAAGGAAAACTATGAATAAAAGGAGAAAATATAACCAACTTACTCCGCTCTTCTCTTCATCTCTCATTCCAAGAGAAACCTCTCAACATCCTCGGGAATGTCCATCTCAAATATCTTCTCGCTAACTCCTCTATTTATTTTAACATTTTTGTACTCCATTGTCAACATATCACCGTTGGCAACATTTATCACTGTCACCTTTTGGGGTAGAAAGAACCCGTTGTCCTCGATTACCCCCTCATACCCGATGTCAATAAGCGATGTGAGGGAATCGTTGTAAAGTTGAACAGAAGCAGGAATTCCCGTCTCGGAGAATGTGCAGATGAAACCATCTCCATTTCTGCGTCCTCTTATCGTGTAGGTATCCCCTGCCACCTCGAGCGACTCTACCGTGTCAAGCCTATCAAAGGCAAACAGCTTCCCCAAAGAAGCGAAAAGGATGCTCCTCATATTCATATGAACGCCTGTTATCGGATTCAAGCGAATAGAATCATAGAATTCGTAATATACCCTGTTGTTAGCTGGGTCATATACCACGAGGCTTTCCGGGAAGCAGACAAGCTCGCCCGAAACAAGCCCGAAGAACTGGGCAAGCTCCGCCTTGAAACGAAGGGTATCAGAGAAGATATACACACGGAACCGCTTTTTGTAATGGTTTGATGGACTGGAAAGGGTAACCGAAGCCTCCGCCTCTACCTCCTTTATCGAATCCTCCCTGGCATAAACCTTTTCGAGAATATTCTCCACATCCTCCGTTGGGACAAACAGCTTAGGCGGAGGAGAAGGTGGTCTCGCACAACCAAAGGCAAGAAATACAACAAAAGCCAGAAAAAACCGCTTCATCTCTCCTCCATCTCACAAAACCCTCTGTAGTCGCAGGTTCTGCACTTGTACAGGTCAGCCTTTCTCTCAAACCTGCGAGCCTTTACATTTTCAAGAAAATCTGACACAGCATCCCTAACAACCGACTTCCAGCCCTCCTCAGGCGAAAGCGTCTCAACCTTCACACCATCCTCACCCAAATACCAGAAAGAGACACGTGAAACCCTCTTGTCAAATAGAGAACCAGCAGCGACAGCATACATCATAAGCTGAAGATTAGCATCCTCCCTCGACCTCCTATCTGTAGGTGGCTTACCCGTCTTGTAGTCTATTATCTCAATCCCTGCCGCACCCAAAGTGTCCACCCTGTCTATCCTGCCGCTGACAACAACTCCACCTACATGAACCCTAAAACGCTTCTCCACACAGAGAGGAAATGTAGGTTTCTTGCTCCAATGCTTGTAAAAATTGCCAAGCATCCGTTCACCTGTGTCCACAAGCCTCTGGCGTAGATAACTATCAAATACCGAAACATCTCTAACCTTCTTCCTAAAGAGACCGATGAGGGTATCCAGACCTCTGTCCATGCCCTGCTCGTCACTTCGCAAAAAGTCCGCAAGCACGCTGTGGATGAGCGTTCCAAGAAGAAGGGAATAAGATCTCTTGCCCGTCGGGATATGAAGTATCACAGAGTAGAAAAACTTCCTCGGGCAGAAACGATAGGTGCTTATATCAGAAAAGCTCACCTCATCCATAAAGCGCAAGAGCTCAGATGCAGGTGCAAACTCCTCAGCCACAGGCTTTTCAATGGAAGAGAGGAAATCATCCTTGAATATATAGGAAAACTCGTCGAGCAGTCTCTGCTTATCGGATGAAGCCTTAAGCATCTCGGAACAGATGGTGAGAAAATGCTCTCTCAGACCAGCCCCACAAGACCCCTTCTCTTTCAAAAACCTCACAGCAGAACAAGGGACATCCTCCCTCGACAGCTGTCTCTGCTCAACAGAGCCTTCTGCCTCAAGCATTTCCTCAACAAACGGGCTCAAATCTACCCTACCACGACGAACTGTGGATACAACAAGATGCTTCCTTGCCCTTGTCATTGCAACAAAGAAAAGCCGTCTCTCCTCTGCTATCCTCTCCTGCTCATCCTTGGGTTCACCGAGAACAAGCAACTCAAGCAACTCGCTTATCCCCCTCTCCCTCCTGCCCTGAGGGAACTTGCCCTTTGTCGCCTGAATGATGAACACATTATCGAACTCCTTCCCCTTCGCCTGATGAACGGTCATAACTCGAACACCAGCCGTCTCACCTGGGATAGGAACCTGTCCACCCAATTCAACAAAACGATTGACACGGTTAACAAAATCAATATAGCCTATATCAGGATAGAAATCCAGAACCCTGAAAAGAAACTTCAGAAATTCACCAGTTCCTGCAATAATCCTCTCGTCGGAGCGAAGAACAAGCGACTGAAGGTAGAAAAGCTTGGCAAGGATTAGCTTTACTATCTTTTGAGGTGGCTCGCCAGAATCGACAGAGTCGCGAACAACGGTCAAATCTTCCCTTAACCAGATAAGCTTCTCCCTCACCTGGTCAGGAAAAGAAGAAAGCCTTTCATCATCAAACAGGGAGAATATATCATCCTCAGGAGATGCCATCCCAACAAACTCGGTTATCCAACGGGTAGTGAGAGCAATGTTTGGGAAGTAAAGAAAGCGAACAAGGTTGCCAAAATCCTTCGGATACGCAAATAGGTTCAACAGAGCAAGAAGATCCTTCCCCTCACGGGTGAGAAGGAAATTCTCCTCTATGGAGTACGGGATACCGAGAATAGCCAACTTCTTAACAAGAAGCTCATAATGCCTCCTCGCCCTCGCCAAAACCGCTATCTCATTTCCCGGGACGCCAGATTCTAAAAGCGACTTTATCCTGTTGGCAACAGCATCCGCTTCCGTGTCGTAGTCAGGAAAAACAAGAACCTCTACCTTCTTCCCCGGAGGGTTATCCGTCCTCAACAGCTTGAAATCGGCATCAATTGCGTGATTATTCCTTATAACGGAATTCGCACTATCGAGTATCTGCGGAGTCGAGCGACGATTGAGTGTCAATTCAAGGAGCTTGCTATCCGGGAAAATCTCACGAAATATCGAGAAACTCCTTGTGCTTGCACCACGAAAACCGTATATCGCCTGGTCATCATCACCGATAGCAGAAACAACCGCCCCACCCCCAGCAAGCATCTTGATTAGCTCTATCTGGAAACGGTTGACATCCTGAAACTCATCCACGAGGATATAATCGTAAGCCTTCTGATACTCCCTCAATACCTCTGGATATGAGCGGAAGAGGTCGTATGTCATAACCTCCAAGTCACCGAAGTCCAGCAGCCCCAGCTCCCTTTTCCTCTTCTCATACTCCGAGAAAATCCTCACCGCCTCAGCGAGCTCAAGATATTCCTTCTTTTCAAGTCCCCCCTTTACCTCCTCGAGGCGTCGGGCAAGACTATCAGGGTTGGAAAGATAATTCTTCGCCTTTTCAACGAACCCACAAAGTTGCCCTACCTTATCATACACCCTCGGGAATCTGGACAAAACATGAAGAGGTGGCGAGAGAGACCTTATAACATCTGCCATAAACACACTCTTTTCGGTATCCTCCATAATCCTTATCTCTTCTGGAAGACCAAGAATAGCCCGATGCTCACTCACCACCATAAAACAGAACGAATGGAAGTTATCAACAAACACTCCGCAAGACCTATCACCGAGACGCTCTCTTAATTTGTTCTCCATCTCCCTTGCTGCCCTCACCGTGTAAGTAACGGCAAGTACCCGGGAAGGATGCACACATTTTTCGTTGACAAGATAGGCTATCTTCTCTATGAGCGTGGTCGTCTTGCCCGTTCCTGCACCGGCAACAACGATGAGCGGACCATCTGTGTACTCGATGCAACGCTCCTGCTCATCGGTGGGAACTATCATCTCTTCCTCTCTAAAAGCCTCCTTGCACGGCGGGCAATCTCCTGCTCGCTTAGATGGAAATACTCAATCAGTTCATCCGGTTCACCCGACTCACCGAAGCGGTCATCTATACCCATTATGTCCATCGGGACGGGGAATTCCTTCACAATAACCTCCGCAACTGCAGAACCCATACCACCGTATACCTGATGCTCCTCCACCGTCAGGATACAACCCGTTTTCTTTGCCGTGGAAACGATGGCATCACGGTCGATGGGCTTTATTGTATGCAGGTTTATAACCTCCGCCGATATACCGTCTTTGGTGAGAAGCTCCGCCGCAAGAAGGGAATAATATACCATCGCTCCACAAGCTATAATCGATATGTCTTTTCCTTCGCGCATCAGTTTCGCCTTGCCAATCCTAAACGGCGAGCTATCGTCAGTTATAACGGGCACGGGCGGGCGCCCAAAACGGATATAAACAGGACCAACAACATCCTCAACAGACGCAATAGTCGCTTTCTTCGTTTCGTTGTAGTCACAGGGAACAAGGACTGTCATCCGAGGTAGAACACGCATAATGGCAATCTCCTCGAGCGCTTGATGAGTTGCCCCATCGGGTCCTGTCATAATACCAGCATGCGCACCACCTATCTTAACATTGAGGTTGGAGTAAGCGATAGTTGTCCTTATCTGCTCCCATGCCCTGCCGGAGGCGAATACACCGTATGTGCAGAAGAACGGTATAAGACCCGCAATAGCAAGCCCTGCTGCCTCTCCAGCAGCATCCTGTTCGGATATACCGATACTGAAAAACCTGTCGGGGAAGCGCTTCTTGAAATACGAGGTCCGGGTGGAGTCAGTGATATCGGTACCAAGAACAACGACATTGTCATACTTCTCTCCAAGCTCAACGAGAGCCTCACCAAACCCACGACGAGTAGGAACGCATTCCATAACTACCTATCCTTTCTGCACTGCAAATTCAACCGCCTTTCTAAAGCTGGATGTGTCAGCCTTACCCTGCCCTGCTATATCAAAGGCTGTGCCATGGTCAGGAGATGTCCTCAGGAACGGGAGCCCAAGGGTCAGATTCACTGCTCTGCCAAACGAGAGCAACTTAACAGGAATAAGCCCCTGGTCATGATACATAGCAACAAAGACCCTGTTCGACTTAATCATCGGTGGGGTGAATAGGGTATCAGCAGGGAACGGACCCTCAACATCCACACCATGGGAGCGAAGCTCCGCTATCGCCGGCTCGATGGTCTTCCTCTCCTCCGTGCCGAGTATCCCCCCTTCACCAGCGTGAGGATTAAGCCCAGAAATAAACACCTTGTCACCCTTGAAAAACTCTGCCGCCAGGGAAACCTTGGAAACAATCAACTCCTTAGTGAGGTAGTTAGAAACATACCTCAGCGGAATGTGAACCGTGATAAGAACAAGCTTTATCCTGTCACTGACGAACGCCATAGCAAAATCTTTGACACGAGCGACCTCAGCAAGAAACTCCGTGTGCCCCGGATAGAACTTCTCAGCAAGATACCAGGATTCCTTACAGATAGGAGATGTCACAAGGGCATCTTGATTGCCAGCTAAGGCATCCGCGGCAGCTCTCCTGACAGCATCAAAAGAGATTACCCCTCCCTCTCGAGACGGGGCACCAAACGGCGGAGAAGAGACCATCTTTCCTACATCAACAAGCGAAAGCTCGCCAGAATCAGCAAACCTGAAAAATCGCTCCGTCTCCTTGGGAATAAAATCTGCACAGCTTTCAAATATATCCCGCCTGCCAAATACGGTGAACCGAACATCCTTACATATATAATCAGGTAGAACCCTGACTATAAGCTCAGGTCCTATCCCGCCCGGGTCACCAATCGTTACCGCTACCCTCTTCAAATTCCCTCCTCATTCTCTTCATAATTCAAGCCTTAAAATATATTACTACTTCATCGGAAAATCAACCAGATTTTTACGATTTGACTTTGGAACGAATTCTTTTATATTAAAATCTATGATTGCGGTCCTACAAAGGGTAAGAGAGGCTGAAGTAAGGGTTGATGGGAAAAGTATTGCCAGAACAGGACAAGGGCTTTTACTCCTCGTTGGAATTGAGGGGAAAGACACAGATAGCGACGCCTTCTATCTTGCCAAGAAGATAGCCAATCTAAGGATATTCGAGGACAAAGATGGGAAAATGAACCTATCTGTACTTGATGTAGGCGGTGAGATCCTTTCCGTCTCAAACTTCACGCTTGCCGGAAGCACGAAAAAGGGTAGAAGACCGAGCTTTGCGACCGCAATGAGCCCCGAGAAAGCAGAGCCGCTCTTCGAAAGATTTAATGAGTACCTAAAAATGGAGGGGATCCCTGTGAAATCGGGGATATTCGGTGCAAAGATGGAAATCCAGCTTATAAATGCAGGACCGGTGACATTCGTCCTCAACTCCCAAGGGTAAAATATGATATACATTGTCACGAGCTCACCGAGGAGAATCGAGATACTCAAAAGGATAGGAATACCGTTCGAGATTGTAAAACAGGGCTCTGACGAGCCAGAATATCATGGTGAGAACCCGGCGGAGTATGTCAAGAGTGTAGCATTAAAGAAGATTGAGGAGCTTTCTCTTCCAGGGATAATAGCCGGTTTTGACACGGTAGTGCTTCTGGATGGCAAGATTCTGGGCAAGCCGAAAGACGAAAGAGAGGCGTTCTCAATGCTCTCACGATTGTCTGGGAGATGGCATAAGGTGCTAACAGGGTTTGCAATAAAGAATAAACAAAAGACAATAACCGACTGCGAGGTAACGGATGTGCTATTCTCCGACCTCTCGGCTGACGAGATAAGATCCTATATCTCCACAGGAGAGCCGTTCGACAAGGCTGGTGCTTACGGGATACAGGACAAAGGGATGCTCCTCGTGAAAAGGATAAACGGCTGTTTTTACAATGTTATGGGACTACCCGTGCAAAGGTTTTCCGCCTCACTCGAGAGGTTCGGAATAAGCCGCAAAAGCTTGCTCGGAGGGGTGTATGAAAAAACTGGGTGAGCTTCTCCGCACGAAGAGGGAAGAACGAGGGATCTCTATCGAGGAGGCGGCACACAATACAAACATCCCAGCAAAACGGATAAAAGCTATCGAACAGGGAGACATATCAGCCCTTCCTGCCCCGATATACATACGGGGGTTCGTAAAAAACCTCGCCGAGTACTACGGGATACCACTGGAGGAGATAACCCCTGCTCTCGATGAAGCCTTAGGAAGAGAAGAGATAAGATATGCAAAGATAGAGCCAGAAGAGATAACTCCAGAGGAAGAGGAAACCGTAAAGAGAGAGAAAAGGTATTTTCGGTACATACTCTTTGGAGTGGGGACACTATTCTTAATTGTTATCCTTGCGAGAATATTCAGTGGCGGGAAGCAAAAACCGAACGGTGAATTTATCGAGCCAGAGGAAGCAATTCGGCTTAGTGCCACAGGGATTGCAGCGGAGCTTTCGCAGGATATTCTCGTTCCGCCAGAGGATATAAACCCTGTCTGGGCGATAGGAAGAGCAGATTCGCTTACACTTATCATAAAGACGATGGGTGAAACCTGGCTCTTGGTCGAGGTGGACTATAAGACCCGCACATTCAAGGGAATAGTGCCAAGGGGTGAGATCAGGCGATACCGAGCAAAGAACGCATTCTTCTTGACCATCGGAAGACCACATATGGTAAAACTCTGGGTCAACGGATTCCTCATCCGCAATATACCGGAGAAACGGCGGAGGATGGACTTAGAGATAAACCGCGGCAATGTTCTCCAGCTCATTCAAGAAAGACCCAGCCAAACAGATACCCTTGTAGAGAAAGGGGTAATACCCTCCGACTCCACCAAACCAAAACTTGAGTCGAGAGGAACCATAAGAGCAGAGTAGGTGTAAGGTGAGGAAGTTTAAGCTCGTC
The DNA here is from genome assembly GCA_021158465.1 of bacterium. Lineage (GTDB taxonomy): Bacteria > UBP14 > UBA6098 > 4484-93 > 4484-93 > 4484-93. The sequence goes on along the minus strand of JAGGUN010000037.1, from coordinate 85,481 downwards.
TCTCGATATTCGCCCCAAGGAGACCAACCGGAAGCGATAAGAAAACTCACAGAAAGTATCCGGGCAGGACACAGATACCAAACACTCCTCGGCGTCACCGGTAGCGGAAAAACATTTACAATGGCTCATACTATAGCCGCCCTCAATATGCCCACACTCATCATCTCACACAACAAAACCCTCGCTGCACAACTCTACGGTGAACTAAAATCATTCTTCCCGGAAAACGCCGTCGAATATTTCATAAGCTACTACGACTACTATCAGCCAGAGGCATACATCCCCCAAACCGACACATACATCGAGAAGGACGCATCAATAAACGAAGAGATAGATCGACTGCGTCTCAAGGCAACAGCATCGCTACTTGAGCGGGATGATGTCATAATCGTTGCGAGCGTCTCCTGCATATACGGGCTCGGCTCTCCAAAAGACTACAGAGAACTTCTGGTATTCGTGAACATCGGTGAGGAGAAAGAGATTCAGGAGCTACTTCGTCAACTTGTCAATATCCACTACACGAGAAACGACATCGATTTCTGGCGTGGGAGCTTTCGGGTCCGAGGCGATGTCGTAGAGATATACCCAGCATACGAGGATAGGGTCATAAGGATAGAATTCTTCGGAGACACAGTAGACAGAATAAGTATCGTAGACCCACTCACAGGAGAACCCCTTCGAGATAACCTGAAGCAGGTAACAATCTACCCTGCAAGGCACTTTTTGACCACCAGGGATAGATTGCTCAGGGCAATAGATTCCATAAAAGCAGAGTTGGAAGAACGGTTGGAGGAATTGCGAAGAGAAGGAAAGTTGCTCGAGGCAGAGAGGCTCGACACACGTACAAGATACGACATCGAGATGATGCTCGAGATAGGGTATTGCCCCGGGATAGAGAATTATTCACGACACATAGCGGGAAGGGCGCCCGGCTCAAGACCATCAGTCCTGCTTGACTACTTTCCAAAAAACTTCCTTGTCTTCATAGACGAATCCCATGTTACCGTTCCGCAGCTGAGAGGGATGTACCGAGGTGACAGAGCAAGAAAAGAAACGCTCATCGAATACGGTTTCCGACTGCCTTCCTGCCTCGACAACAGACCCCTCTTCTTCGAGGAGTTTCTCCAACTCGCCCCTCAGATCGTCTTTGTCTCTGCTACCCCAGGCGACTGGGAAATTAAGATGTCAGAAAGCAGGGTCATTGAACAGCTCGTCCGCCCAACAGGATTGGTCGACCCGAAGATTACAATCAAACCGACAAAAGGACAGATAGAAGACCTCCTTGGACTAATTAGAGAGCGTGTAAAAAAGCATGAGCGAGTGCTTGTCACAACGCTGACAAAGCGAACATCCGAAGAGTTAGCAGAATATCTCGCCGAGTTCGGCATAAAGGTCAGATACCTCCACTCAGAGATACAGGCACTGGAACGAGTGGAGATACTGCGTGGTCTGAGACTGGGTGAGTTCGATGTGTTAGTCGGCGTGAACCTCCTCCGAGAAGGACTTGACCTGCCCGAGGTAAGCCTCGTCGCCATATTAGATGCAGATAGAGAAGGATTCTTGCGCTCCAAACGCTCACTCATCCAGATCGCAGGAAGAGCAGCAAGAAACGCCGCAGGAGAGGTCATCCTCTACGCCGATAAACAAACAGACGCAATGAAGGCAGCTATCGCAGAAACCGAAAGAAGAAGAAGTATCCAAATCGAGTTTAACAAAAAACATCATATCACACCACGCTCCATCAAGAAGGCAAGAGAAGAGATCCTCGAAACCACATCGATAGCAGATGTTATCACGAGAGGGAAAACAGAAAAACCACCGATGCCAGCTGTGAACATCGAGGACAAGCTATCCTTACAGGATACTATACACGAATTGACCAAACTTATGAAATCCGCCGCCGAGATGCTCGATTTCGAAAAGGCTGCATTCTACAGGGACGAGATAAAGAAACTCCGAAAGGCAATGGCAAAACGATGAAGAACCTTTTCCTCTCACTTACCCTTATATCTATCCCACAACTCCTCTTCCCGTTCAACGGGGAACCTTTCAACAGAGCAAATTGCGCAGTCGTCGATCCTACAGGATATATCTGGCTCGGAACAGAAACAGGAATCATGATAGTCGACCCTTACGGAAATGTAATCCCTATTCAACTCGATGAAGCGGATGAGGTCAGAGACATCCTGCTTGCAGGGGATAATTTCTTTATCCTCACCCCTAACAGCATCCTATCCTTCGATTATAATGGAAGAAGGAGCTTATCACAAAAACTACCCGATAGCCTGACATTTGTCCGTATCCTACAGGTAGAGCCGGAGATTATCCTACTCGAGGCGGAAGGGGAAAGCTTCCTCGTTTCATCCGATACCATAACAGGGCTCGAACCAGCCATCAGCACCGAAGAGAACAGGTTCTACCCGCCGTTCGATATAGCCGCCATCCGCGAGGAAGCAGAAAAGAGGTGGAGAAATGTCTCTGGAGAGCTGTTCAACATAAAAAAAGAGGAAGGCTTCCTGTTCGAAAAGCAGAATAACGAGCAAAATTCACTCACAATTATCTTTCCACAGGACATATACGACACGCTCTCCTATCAGCAGTTCATAGTACTCGCCGACTCGGATTTCACATTCTCACCTGACACGACACTCGATTATCCCGGATTGATGCTGTCGGGAAACTTTTCCAATGTCTGGGAACACTACTCTGCCACAATCAATAACTCCCTCTTTCTGCCAATCATACTCCATTCCACTACAAGCCAGAAAGATAGCCTGACGCTGTCCAAGAGGTATCTCGAGCATACCCCTCTATCAAAGGAGGAGAGGAAAATCGTTTCCAGTTTGGAACAAGAGCATCCTGAAAGGGAGATTGACCCCCTGCTCACCCTTATACAGCTCTGGCAAACAGCCCCACCTGATGGACTGGAGAACTTCGTTCATCTCGCGAGAGCAGCCGGAGTTCCAACAAGATATGTCTGGGGAAGCGTGGACTCAATATGGGCTGAGTGCTATATAAAAGGATACGGATGGCTACCCGTGGAAATCGGAGACAACATCCTCGCAAAGGATAGCTTCCGCCGAACATCCTGCCCGAAGAACTTCAAAAATAGCGACATAATCGCCCTATCCGCCTCAGCAAGAGAGGATATATTCCACGGATGGGCAGTCAAAAGAACAGACAGCATACCAGACTTCGACTTCGCGCTCGCTGGGGTTGTGCCTCCAGATAGCGTGAAAATCTTTGAATGGGAATTCAGGCTCGAAAAGGAAGATTCCCTTCTTAACATAATCGCCAAACCACAAAACGGAGAGAAAAAGAACTTTATCTTTCGAGAAAACAGTGGGAATTTCAATATGCAGAATATAAACATATCTATACAGGAAATAGAAAGCTTCAAGCCAATCTTGCTGAAGATTACAAGAAAAAAAATTGACTGAGAGGATAGAAACCTTGTAACTCCCGACAACCCAAAAGGAGGAATAACGATGAAAAGGTTCTGTGTTCTTGCCGTTCTTATGCTTTTCTCAGGTTCAGTTTTCGCAGGCAGGCTCTCCGATGAGCTTACACGGAAGATAAGCCAGATGAAGGATTTTGAGAGTGTGCCAGTTACTGCGGTGCTTGAGCCTGCAGATTATGTAGCAGATTCACTAAGCGAGTTTCGCAGACTACCTATGCCAGCAAGAAGAGAAAGAGCGGTGGCATTTCTAAAAAGGGAAGCAAAGAGAAGCCAGCAGGTGATTCTCGAACGGTTATCTGAGGAGGAGAAAAACGGGAAGGTTATCGATATACTCCCACTATGGCTCGGGAATCAGATAGCATTCACGGCGACAAAGGATGTTGTTATCTCCATCTCGCAGATGCCAGAGGTAAGATGGGTTCTGCTGGACGAACCTGTTCCTATGCTGCTGGATAATATGCCGCCGACCAATCCGTTCACGATTGCCGCTCCCGATGAGATAGCCTGGGGGGTCTCACGGATAGGCGCACCGGATGCCTGGTCAAGTGGATATACTGGAACAGGTGTAGTTGCCGGTGTGTTGGATACCGGAGTAAGATACACCCATCACGACCTCAGGGACAGAATGTGGCACAACCCGGGCGAGATACCAGACAACGGAGTCGATGACGATGAGAACGGAATAATAGACGACTACTACGGTTACAACGCCTATAACAATGACGGCGACCCATGGGACGATGCATGGGGTATCTGGCATGGGACACACACAGCCGGAACGGTAGCAGGAGATGGCACAGAGGGAACACAGACAGGCGTTGCACCCGGGGCGAGTATTATGGCTATTAAGGTGCTCAGTAGCGAAGGAATGGGTTCATATTCTGCTCTCGTCAACGGGTTGCAGTACGGAGTGGACAACGGGGCTGGTGTGTTTAACCTGAGTATCGGCTTTTCCGGTGAAGCGAGAACCGATATGCTTAGAGATGCTATGAGATATACATTCGAGCAGATATTGGCTGTCGGGATAACAGCCTCTGTCTCTGCCGGGAACGGAAACAATATGGGAGGACATTACTCCGTCCCAAATGACATCTCTTCACCCGCCGACTGTCCACCACCTTGGTACGGCTCCGGTGGACACACAGCAGTCATCGCTGTCGGGTCAACTAACTCATCCGACACCTGGGAATACACCTCCAGCTATGGACCAACGGAATGGGACACAGACGAGTACAACGACTACCCGTATACACCGGGACTCAAAAAGCCTGATGTCGCTGCACCCGGAGAGGATATTAATTCCTGCTACGGTGAAAACGACTATTCCTACACTACTATGAGCGGAACGAGTATGGCGGCTCCGCATGTTACAGGAACGATCGCGCTTATGCTATCGAAGAACCTTGGACTGACACCAGAGGAGATAGATTCCATACTTGAGCTGACAGCGCTCGACATCATGTCATCTGGAAGAGACAACCTCAGTGGAGCAGGCAGGGTTTGTGCTGGTGACGCTGTCGATGCAACACCACTGGCTACATCCCCCGCAGTTATGTTCAACAATGTTACGGTGTACGACGCAGGAGGCGATAGTGACCACAGGCTTGACCCAGGAGAGACAGATGAGCTTGAGGTTACACTGAAGAACCTCGGGCTCCCAGCAAGCTCTGTAAACGCAACACTGACCTCACCATCACCGTATATAACGATAACGGACGGCTCATCATCATACGGAAGCATCGGTACAGGAGAGATGAAGACAAACTCTACAGACCGTTTCGATATCACGGTCTCCTCCACCTGCCCGCTCGGACAGGAGATTGAATTTATACTTCACATAACAGCCTCGGGTAGTTACTCCACTTATGATACATTCAGCCTCAATGTGGGGACAGCCCTGAGGACATTCATCGACCACGATATCGGGAATGTGCTATACACGGTTACCAACTTCGGCTCATTCGGGTTCTACAACCCAGTAGCCGACCCACCACAGGGAACTGGGTTCGTTTACCCAGCCGAATCGGAAACACTAAACTACCTGTTCGGCGGATACTTCTTCATCGGATATGAATACGAGAATGTCGTTACAGGCGAAAACGGGAGGGAATCAGAATTTGTGCCAACGGACCTAATACATTCAAGCATCCCTGGAATATCCGACCAGGACTACTGGACATATTTTGTCGACCCGGATAATCAAATGGAGGTGTATCTACATACCTATGCCTGGGCATCGGCTCCAAATAACGATTTTGTCATTATGCTATTTAGATTGAAGAACCGCTCCAGGTCTACCATATCCAACTTCTACACAGCATACTACGCCGACTGGGATATACACTACGAATATTCTGGTGGACCTGTCTGGTATGATAAGGGAAGATACGACCCTACAAACGAGTGGGCTTATATGTATGACTCCGATTCACCACCCGAGATGCCTGCCTATGTCGGACTCGCGGGACTGACACCGCTTGCCAGAGGAAGTATGGTCGATAACGAGGAGCATGTCTATCCCACAGGAATGGGTTGGGTGGATACCGTAAAATACAATTTTATGAGCGGAGCATTTAATATAACCGATGCCGAGAGCGAGGGAAAAGACTGGTCAATGATACTTGTGAACGGACCGTTCACACTTGCACCAGATGGCGAAACAACGGTTGCCTACGCTATACTCGCAGGAGATAACCTTTCAGATTTCGAGAATAACGCAGAAGCCGCAAGAGACGCCTACACAACCTATGTCCTCGATCTGGAGGAAGAAAACCTTACCCCGGAAAAACCAGAACTCTCGGTGTATCCTAACCCGTTCAACGCAGCGGTAAGGATATCATATAGGGCAAATGGAAAAACACCACTCGAACTGGCAATATACAACATTCTGGGCGCGAAGGTTAAGAGCTTGCCCGTCGAGAACAGCATAGGTGAGCATTCGGTTATCTGGCAGCCACAGGATGCAACAAGCGGGATATATTTTGTTCGCCTGAGGGCAGGCGGGAATGTGCTGACAAAGAAGATGGTGTATCTGAAATAGCCGTATAGAGTAGCCCAGCTCACGGTGAGACGGACAGCTCCAGACGGAACTCATTGAGGTTATCCTTGTTCTGCTTGAGCTGGACAAGATATCTCAGCGAGAACTCAACAGGCTTTATCCTGACTATCTGCTGGAGAAGAAGCTCGGGGTATCCCGATGTAGCGTCCGATATATCTGTCTGAATCCAGCGAGTACGAACAAAAAATTCATTCCCCTTCGGATAAGAGAATCGATAACTGGCATAGCCGACAATATGCGTCAAGCCAGTGAGTGTCCTGCCGAATTTGGAATAAAGCGATACATTCTGCCACTGATACAGAGCGCGGAGGTCATATTTCGAGTTTGTGTTGCCAACCGAACCTTTAGCAAGATAATCTGCGATAAAACGGAACTTCCCCCTCCACAACGGGGAATAAAACAGGAGTCTCCCCCTCGAGCCATATGTAAGGTCGAGCCTGTCCCGATATACTCTACCCTCGAGGCGAAGCTTTCTTTCACCCCAGACGAATTCATCAGAGATGACAGCCCCCTCCTTGCCAGCCTGCTCTGTCTCAAGGTAGACCGAATCGGGGTAGATTGTGTGCTTACTACCTTCACTTTCACCAGCAGAATGAAGCGGGTAAAAATCGGTCGAGTAGAAAAAGTAACGCAGCTCAAACCTGGTTTTCAGTATCCTCTGGCGAAACCGGACATTTGTAGCAAAAGAGCCGTTGGAAAGATACGCTGTCTCGAAGAACAGTTGACCGTATCTAAATCTTGGTCTGCCGAAAATAGATGCTCCGAGGAGAGATAATCTGCTCGAGCGCCAATCCCTCCTCTCGACAAGGAAGGATAGCCCGAACCCGCTGTATTCGAGCTTCGGGGAGAATGTAAAATCGCGGATGCCGGAGTACTCGGTATGCGAGAAAATGACACCAAGAGAACTCTTCCCAAGATGCCAATCGCAGAACATACCGTTCAGCCAGCCATCCATCGGGTAGAGGAAGTTTGAGTCTTCCCTTAGAGAATGCACGAGCTTTGCCCTCGTGCCAACAAGCAGACCCTCTCCCCAGCCGGTGTTAAAATTGCCGAGTATCAGGCGGTTTTTACCCTTCTCGTATGAAACCGAACGCCTCAGGGCAAGAAGTGGCGATTTCCCTCGCTGCTTCAGACGGATATTAAACCCCAGATCCCCTACACCCTCGGACAAGAAAATATAGTGCATCGGATCGTAGTCGACATCAAGCCTATGGGTCGTGGTCACCTCCAGCCTCGACCTAACACGAACAGGGGAAGGAGTGTATTTTATAAAGGCAATGATGTATTCGATGTCGCAACTGTAGGATTCGATGAATTCCTCGAGGCTATTGAATCTGCCGATGGATTTGCGCTCCCTTTCAATCTCCTCGATGCACTTCGGGAAAACGCCAGGGATAATTAGAAGCTTGTCGAGGTTGCCACTGTTTATATCGACCTTTTCTTTCAGGAGAAGTGAGAGCTGATTGAACTGGTCATAAGAGATGACACCCGTTCCGAGAGCCTCATCGAGGTCGCTCGATGTATAGATGTAAGGCGCCTCAGACTGAGAAAAAAGAACCCGTGGGATAAAAAGGAGAAGAAGGAAAATGTTCCTCAAAACAGTTCTACCCCAATTGTAGGTTGTTTGAACAAAACAGCAGACAATGCCCTATCCGCTATGAACCTTGCTGCCTTCTTCAGTTCCTGCACGAATTCCAGCAGAACATCATCAAATACAAGTATTCTATGGGTTTCCCATTTATCAGCCTTCTTGCGCCGTTCGTTGATTTCAAGATAAAACGATAGAGGTTCTTTGTTTGTTTCTTTAACAATTTGCGGATAAAAGAAGTTGCCGCAGGCAATTCGGGGAAATTTCTGATTTCCCTTTTATCCGCTGTTGTGCGCCGTGCAAAATCAGAATTCATCTAATGATTTCTTTTCCCTCTCTTTCTCTTCCAACTTTTTCAGTTTTTTGCTCTGATACTCAATTGCCAGTGTAATCTCATAGTTTTCTCCATATAATGCCAAAGTTATATAAGTGTTAGGTGTTTCCCACTCTGCAAAGTAAGCTAAATGCCCCAAACTAACCGCAAATCCCCAATATTGATAATCGTCCTCATATAGGTCATTTCTCCAAATGCGCGAATCTTTAACAGGCTTCCCGTATTTCTTTGTCAAAGTCTCCTTCAATGTATTGAAATCGGAGATATAATCGTTCTTATTAGAGTGAGTTTCAGTAAATGCATATTTTGCCCTCACAAGTTTCCCTTCCGCAAATATATAAAGAATAAAACAGTCAAGTCCACCTACAGTCCCTTGATAGGCTAATAGATTCTCATCTTCTTCTACAATCTTACCTTTTTCCGTTTTCTTTACCTGTATTTTGCCCATTCCCCACGTAGTTTTTCTAAAATCATACATTTCTTCTTTTTTCGGTTCTTCCTTTATGTATTCCCAAGTTCCCTCATCCTTCAAAAGAACCTTTTTGCCATCCTCGGTGATAGCAATTTGATCTGCTAAAGCTAATGGAGAAGCGGAAACACTAAAAAGGATGGCAAGAATCAGCCAATAAAATATTCTACTCCGCATGATAACCTCCTTCTTTTTGCATGGCGTATAGCGTCTCGTGGATAAAAGAAGTTGCCAAAGAGTTCGGCTTGACAATTATCTTACTCATTTATCTTTGACCCCGTCACATTATCCTTTCTCTATTGCTAAAACACAAGTCTAATTTATCTGGTAAAACTCTGAATCCTGTGCCATGGTCATGTGGTCTTCCATCCGGGTATTGTCCTATTCGTATATCCACAAGAATAATTCCCTCTCTCAATAAATGAACAAAACTATCAAAATTAAAACCGCTTAATAACCATGCTTCGTTAAACCAAAATTCTTCATCAGAGCTGTATGTTTTCTTCACTTTCTACACCTTTATTATTTTCAAATCGAGTTCACAAATAAAATCGCCCTGTTCAATTCAAGAAGTAAGATAAACCTTATTCCTGCTGGAGTGAGATAGTAGTTCTGTCCCACTTTAGCTAAAAGCCCTAATTCAATCCCATAATTTGAATACATTATAAACGCATCCTTTGCGGCTTTTGCTGCCCATTGGCTGTGCTTCCCCGTTAAATAGGTAAAATATTTAACTGCCTCTTTTAACGGAACAGGATAGAAATTTTTTGATAGAGCAAAAATAGTTTCAACTGCTGAATAAATTCCAAAAATAGCTGGGCTACGAAATGGATTATGAACAATGAAATCCTTTAATACCTCAGTTTGAGAATTACTGATATAATTTATTGGTTTATCCTTCTCTCGACTCTCAACATAGCGTAAACCTAATTTTGTAAGCTTAACCTTCGGCTTTTTAACTGTGAGACCTAATTCAGTTGATAAGCTGAGGTAACTACTTACAGTACTTTCTGAAAGATTTGATAACCTTGAGAGATCCTCACTCGTTGTCTCCTCTCGGATTAAATAAAGGATTCGATTAAGTAAATGAAGATTCCATAAGCCATGATTCGAAGGCTTTAAACCAATCAAACTTGAAATTGCCTTAACCTTGAAATAATAATTTTTTAATAACTCATAAGGCGAAAATAAAACAGGTACCACATCGTTTTCTTTACAAAATTGTTTGTGTTCATCTAAAAATTGAGGACATACCAAATATGCTCGGATAGGAAAATTAGGAATCTCTTTCCTTTTTTGAAGAGATAGAAGATCATTACGATATTGAACAACTTGTTCACAAAATATTTTTTTACTTCCAACCGCTTTGACTTCCACCAACAATAGACTATCCAATGAAAGAAAGAGTAAATCTAAAATCCCACCTGATGGTAATCTTTTCTGACGAGCAATTAGAGAAATATCTCCCCGAATCGAGAGTATTCTTTTCGTTTCATCAAGTTGTGTAGCAAATATATCCTCTATTTGTGATTCCCTAATTTCGAGCATTTTTTTCTTCACATTCTCGACAAATATAATCACCTTCTGGAAAAGGTTTATTCATTTCCACCCTCGTCTCATAATCATTTAAATCAAGAACTCTATTTACAAATAACCCACTGCCCCAGCTCACATCTCTTCCACATTCATTACAGATTTCTTTCCTTTCCATATTTACATCCCCCATTTTTTAAATAATAATCTTTAATACAACTACTAATTCTCCCTTATGTGTAAAAAGTTCAATTGTTAAGTCCTCAAGCCGAATTTCACCCAATATCAAAAAAGTAGAGACGATTGTTGTCTCATTCTTCCTCTTTGACCTCACCGACACAGGTTACCTGTTGCTCCGGTGCAAGCGATATAAGCTTGACTCCCTGGGTCGCCCTTCCGATTACGGGTATCTCACTAGCGGGAATACGTATAATCATCCCCTGGTCGGTCGTTAGGGCAATCTGCCTCTCCTTACCATCAAGTGCAATAACGCCAATAAGTTCACCTGTCTTCTCCGTGACTCTGACAGCAATGACCCCGTATCCTGCCCGATGCTGAACAGGGAAATCTGATACCCTCGTTCTCTTGCCGAACCCGTTAGATGTTACAAAACATAGTGTTGTATCCTCCTCCGCTATCACCATCCCAACCACAGAATCACCTGGGCGAAGATTTATCCCCCTCACACCGCGTGTAGCCCTGCCCATATCACGGAGCTCACCTATCGGGAAAAGTATCCCTTTGCCCTCTCTTGTGGCGATGAAGATATCTCCCTCCTTGCGGGTCAGGGCAACGGATACAAGGTTGTCATCCTCATCTATGTTTGCAGCGATTATCCCGCGCCTCCTGACATTGGAATATTCCTTTGTCGGTGTCATCTTCACCATACCGTTTGCCGTGGCAAAGACAATACTTGTCTGCTCGTCAAACTCTTTGATTGAGAGCATCGTTGTGACCTTTTCACCAGGAGTAAGGTCGAGCAGGTTCACAATAGGCATCCCTTTGGCGTATGCGCCAGACTCGGGAATCTGGTATGTCTTCAGGGAAAAGACACGTCCCCTCGTGGTAAAGAAGAGTGCGATATCATGCGTGGAACCGACAAACAGGTCTTTCACATAGTCTTCTTCCTTGGTACTCATACCAACCCTTCCCCTGCCACCACGGTGCTGCGTACGATACACGGACAAAGGCGTCCGCTTCACATAACCTGCAGCAGTTAGCGAAACAACCATATTCTCCTTCGCTATCAACTCCTCATCGGTAATTTCCCCTTCACCCTCTACTATCTGCGTACGGCGAGGAGTGGCATATTCAGCTTTTATCCTCTCTGTCTCGGACCTAATTATCTCTCTGACGCGCTCAGGAGTATCGAGAATCTCCTTCAGCTCTTTTATCAATTCCTTGGTTGAGTTGTACTCATCCACCACCTTATCCTGTTCAAGGGCGGTGAGCCTAGCAAGCTTCATATCCAATATAGCCTGGACCTGATGCTCGGATAGAGGAAGCACCTCACAGAGCTTTTCCTTCGCCTCCCGAGGACTGTCTGCCTTGCGTATTACAGATATTACAGTGTCAAGATTATCAAGCGCAATCTTCAACCCCTCCAAGATGTGCAGACGTTCCTCAGCCTTCTTAAGATCAAATATCGTCCTGCGAACTATCACACCACGCCGAAACTCGATGAAGCTCTCAAGATATGTCCTTAGGTTGAAAAGAACAGGGCGGTTGTTCTCGATGGCGAGCACTATTATCCCAAAGGTCGTGGTCATACCTGTTCTCTTGAACAGGTTATTCAAGACCACCCTCGCAGGAGCAGTCCTCTTCAGCTCAACTACCACCCTGAGACCTTCACGGTCAGACTCATCACGAATCTCGGAAATACCATCAATCTTCTTTTCATTGACGAGAGAGGCTATCTCACGCACGAGATTAGCCTTGTTGACCTGATACGGTATCTCGGTTATGATAATCCTGTTTCTTCCTCTCTCCTCATCAATAAAGGCGGATGCCCGAACCCTTATCTTGCCCCGCCCCGTGGTGTAGGCGTCCTTTATACCCTGCATCCCGACAATTATTCCGCCCGTTGGAAAATCCGGTCCCTTCACAAACTGCATAAGCTCATCCACGGTTGCATCAGGATGGTCAACAAGGTAAATTATAGCATCACACAGTTCACCCAAGTTGTGCGGAGGTATATTCGTGGCCATACCAACAGCTATCCCAGATGCACCGTTTACCAGAAGGTTCGGGAAAAGTGTGGGCAGAACCACAGGCTCGGTAGTCGAGCCATCATAGTTGGGAGCAAAATCTACGGTCTGCTTCTCAATGTCTCTAACAAGCTCCTGAGAGAGTTTCGTGAGCCTCACTTCGGTGTACCGCATAGCCGCTGGCATATCCCCATCCACTGATCCAAAGTTCCCTTGTCCATCAACAAGCGGAAGCCTCATCGTAAAAGGCTGTGCCATCCTGACAAGTGCATCATATACTGCCTGGTCACCATGAGGATGATACTTCCCTATCACATCACCCACAATCCTCGCTGATTTCTTGTAAGGCTTGTTGTACACATTTCCCATCTGATACATCGCAAAAAGTATCCGCCTCTGCACAGGCTTCAACCCGTCCCACACATTGGGAAGCGCCCTACCAACAATGACACTCATAGAATAGTCAATATAGGAACGCCGCATCTCATCCTCAATATTGCGAGGGATTACCCTCCCTTTCTGCTCATCCATTCGATCCCCCTTTATTTAGCCATAATACTGTTGTTGCAATATAACAAAATACATACAAAACTCAACAGAAATTCCTTATATACAAACGCAAACAACTTGACAGAAAGGTAGACAACATATTATATTAATTTCACAGGAATTTCTTACAAGGGAGGCAACGATGAGGCGAGTATACCTCGACCACAATGCAACAACACCTATGAGGAAAGAGGTTATAGATGAGATGCTACCCTATTTTGACAGGATATATGCAAACCCAGAGACGCTTCATTCCTTTGGGCAGGAGGCGGCAGAGGCTCTAAGCGCCGCGAGGCGAAAGGTCGCAAAACTCATAAACTGTGCCTCGAACGAGGTGTATTTCACATCTGGGGGGTCGGAGGCAAACAATATGTTCATCAAGGGGGTAGCGTTCAGACGCCTGGATAAGAAAGGACACATCATAACATCCGCCATCGAGCACTCAGCGGTGTTGAGTGTGGTGAGATTCCTGGTAGACGAGTTCGGTTTCGAGGCAACATACATTGAGCCAGACAGAAACGGTATCATATCACCCACGGAGTTCGAGAAGGCAATTAAACACGACAGCTTCATTGCTTCCATTATGTATGTCAACAACGAGGTCGGGACCATCCAGCCTATCGAGGAGATGGCGAAAATCGCTCATGAGCACAATATTCTCTTCCACTCGGACACGGTTCAGGCGTTCGGGAAACTCCCAGTTGATGTTGGGAAGCTTGGTGTCGATGCGGCAAGTGCTTCCGCTCACAAGTTCTATGGTCCAAAGGGCGTTGGATTCCTTTATCTTAGGAACGGAACGAGGATAACACCGCTCATCCATGGCGGAGGACACGAGAGGAGCAGGCGCGCAGGGACGCACAACGTGCCAGGGATTGTCGGGCTTGCGAAGGCTCTGGAGCTGGGGTATGCGGAGCTTGAAGATGAGGAGAAACGGCTGAGAAGACTAAGCAACCTGCTTGTCGATAAGATTACAGATCGAATACCAGATGTTTATCTTAATGGTGACAGAGAAAAGGCGGTAGCGAACACCGTTAGCCTCTCCTTTCGCGGAGTCGAGGGGGAATCGGTTCTCCTTGCCCTCGATATGAAGGGGATAGCAGTGACAACAGGCTCTGCTTGCGCCTCAAAATCGCTCAAGATATCGCATGTGCTGAAGGCAATGAAAACAGAACCTATACTTGCCGCTGGAACTATCCGATTCTCACTGGGACACCAGACAACTGAGGACGACATCAACTATACAGTGGATGCTCTTGCAGAGATTATCCCTCGCCTTCGGAAGATAAGCGCTCTTTGAAGCCAGAGGAGACGAGCAAAGAATCAAGAAAAAGCTTGTATGCTCCCACAGAATAGGTGGGGTGGATAACGCTGACAAGCCAGTGCTTTTCCATTCCACTGACAACTACATTGTACCCGTTGGTCTCCAAGACTATCTCGCGGATAGCATTACCAAGGCTGGAGGAGCTTAGGGCATCTACTATTCCCTTCACAAGGTAAGCAAGATACTTCGCCGCATCAACGCTTGTTCTACGCGGCTTAAGAACCCTACCTGATGGAGCGATCGTGACCACATCCCTAACCATCTGGGTGCGTATGAGCCTATCCATAATAACGACAAACCGTTCACCTGATGTCACTCCAGCAGGCGGCGCAATCGGAGCAGTAACCCCTTCCTTCTCCCCCGTGGTTGTCTCTTCCTTTGCTCCAAGGGATAATCGCCGCCCCTTGAGGGAAAAACCGCGCCTCTTTTTTCTCCTTGCAACCTCCCTCTCCAGTGTATTATCATGAAAAAGCTTGGTGTAGATCCGCTGGAACTTACGAACCCTCGAGTCGTCCGGGTGTCGGCTCAGGAGAAAGAGAAGCGTCTGACGGGCATTCTCCTGGTCATGCCTGGCAAGGTAAATCTGCAAAAGGTACAGTAGCGCCTTGAAATTTGCCGGGTCCCTGATGAGACACTCTCTGAGGGCAAGTATTGCATCACCGAACCGCCTAAGTTCAACCGCTATCCGGGCAAATGCGATCTGAGCCTCAGGAATGTCAGGGCGCTTGGCTATACCCTCCTTCAATACATCAAACGCCTTGCAAACATTACCCTGCTTATAATACAGCCGTGCTATTCCAATGAATGCATCAGAATTGGGATAGTCACGATATTTCCGTTCGAGGCGACCAAGCTCTGTCCCGTTGTAATCTGTATCCTCTGCCAATTTTACCCTCTAATTCAATAATTTCATAATCCCTCGTTCCGACACCAAGTTTCTCCGCATACTCGATATGAATCCACCATGGAATGCCAGGGTTGGCAGCAGATATTCTATCGGTCCCTGCTGATCCGGAGTTCACAAGCTCAGCTGATGCCCAGTCCAGAGCCACCGGGTCAGATGAAGCAAGTATCCCGATATCAGGAACAATCGGTTCACCATCCTTAGGCATACAATCGCAGAACGGCATCACACTGAGCAAAAAGTTAAAGAAGATCACCCTCCCTCTAATAACATTATACACGACCGAGGCTGTTTCTGCGACCTTCTCCTGAAATGCTTCCGCGTCGGTCTCCCATAGTATCCTCAAGGCGGATTCCGGACAGAGT
This sequence comes from bacterium, assembly GCA_021158465.1. GTDB lineage: Bacteria > UBP14 > UBA6098 > 4484-93 > 4484-93 > 4484-93. The sequence continues at coordinate 69,693 of JAGGUN010000037.1, read as the reverse complement.
GCAATGCACTCCCCACAGCCGATACAGCTCGAATAATCAAACTTCGCCTTTCCACCTTCTATCTTTATCGAACCGGTGGGACAATTCCTTACACACACCCCGCAACCGGTGCAGCGGTCAGGAGAAACAAACCTCGGCTCTACATCGGCATGCATCGCCTGCTTCTGCGAGCGAGAGGCAAATCCCATAGAGATATTCTTCAACGCTCCCCCCACCCCCAGTCCAACATGACCCTTGAAATGCGAAACAACAACAAAACCATCCGCATTAGAAAGGACAGATGCAAGCCGAACAGACTTAAAATGTTTCAAATTCACACGGTAGTCAACCGTATCCATACCGAGGATACCATCACCTATAACAACAGGTGCTCCCACCGTCTCATAGGAAAAACCATGCTCGTGGGCAAGAATAATGGAATCCACACCGTTTCGACGCTGACCATGATAAAGCGTGGTCGTATCGGTAAGAAAGGCTCGGGCTCCTTTCTCCCTTATCTTCTCAACTATCCGAGCAACAAACGAAGGAGAAACAAAGTACTTATTCCCCTTTTCACCCCAATGGAGCTTGACACAGATAGTGCTTTTGGGCTTGATAAAAGATGTGTCCAGAGCGTCAAAGAGGGTAGATACACCACCGACATCTGGACCGACGAAGAAAACCTTGCTCTTCATCTTTTCGTCAGAATTTTCGCTTTGCACCCGGACGACCGCAGCAGTCCTTGTATTTCTTTCCAGAGCCGCAAGGACAGGGGTCGTTTCTACCTATCTTCACACGACGAATAGGGACCTTTTTAGCCTGTGTTGGAGCGGGAGAAGGTTGAGCCTGGGGCGGTGCAACATCTCTTCTGCCAGCCGTTGCATATGCAGAAACCTCCGCATGTTCCTCACGAGAAGGGACAAAAATGCTATGTTCCCTCTCCTTCTGAACGGCAAGCTCAGCACGGAAGATCCGCTTCACCGCCTCCCTATCTATATCATCCAGTAGCTTCAAAAAAGCCTCATAAGCCTCCCTCTTATACTCAATCAAGGGGTCCTTTTGCCCATACGCCCGAAGCGATATACCCTCCTTCAACTGATCCATAAAGTAGAGATGGTCCTTCCAAAGTGAATCGATTGTAACAAGCAGAACAAGCCTCTCGAGGTTCCGCATCATCTCCTCACCAAGGCGCTGTTCCTTCTGCCCGTACCAGTAGAGGACAACCTCCATAAGCTTTTCCCTGAGTGCATCGACGGTCAGGTTCTGAATATCTTCATCAGAGAAGCGAAAACCGACAAGGAATATCTCCCTGAACTCCCGCTTCAACCCCTGCCAATTCCAGTCTTCCGGGTAGCTTTTCGGGTCAGTATATCTGTTTAACAGCTCATCTATTACCATCTCAAACATCCGCTTGAACTCTTCCCTTAGGTTTTCCCCTTCGAGTATCTCCCGGCGACGTGAGTAGATGACCGTTCGTTGCCGATTCATTACATCATCGTATTCGAGCAATCTCTTCCTTATCGCGAAGTTCTGTGCCTCGACACGTTTCTGCGCGCGTTCAATCGCCGAGGATACCATCTTACTCTCGATCGCCTCACCCTCCTTTGCGCCCAGTTTGAGCATAATGGAGGAGATCGAATCACCACCGAACAGACGCATAAGGTCATCCTCTAAGGAGATAAAGAACCTCGACGAGCCGGGGTCACCCTGGCGCCCCGCCCTGCCACGCAGCTGACGGTCAATCCTACGAGCCTCATGCCGCTCTGTGCCTATTATATGAAGCCCACACGGAACGTCCCTAAGGCAGTCAGCAAGGGTAAGCCCATCCGATGTCGGGGTCCCTTTCGGCAGGGAGGACTGTATCTTACACTCCCCCGGACACCTAACAACTCCCTTACCAAGCCTGATATCTGTTCCTCTACCTGCCATATTCGTCGCAATGGTTACAGCCCCCGGCTGTCCAGCAAGAGCAACAATCTCCGCTTCCCTCGCATGGTTCTTCGCATTGAGAACATTATGCGGAATGTTCACACGCTTGAGCATACGAGAAAGCGTCTCGGAAACCTCAACAGAGATTGTACCAACAAGAACAGGGATACCCTTCTTGTGAAGACGTTCTATCTCACGGATGACAGCATTGTACTTCTCACGCTTCGTCCGATATATCTTGTCCGGGTAATCAACCCTTCTAACAGGTTTATTCGTAGGGATAACAACGGTATCAAGCTTATATATCTGCCAAAACTCCTCCGCTTCCGTCTCTGCGGTCCCTGTCATACCAGCCAGCTTTCGATACATCCTGAAATAGTTCTGAAGCGTGATCGTCGCAAGCGTCTGTGTCTCTTTCTCTATCCTCACACCCTCCTTCGCCTCCAAGCAGGAATGCAGTCCATCAGAATACCTTCTGCCAGGCATAAGGCGACCGGTGAACTCATCAACGATTATCACCTTGCCGTTCATGACAACATAGTCGACATCGCGCTCGAACAGAACATACGCCTTGAGAAGCTGGCTTATCGCATGGTTCGTATCAGAACGCTCGGTAAAGAGCCTATAAGCCTTGTCTATACGCTTCTTCTTCTCTTCTTCGGAGAGGCTACTATCGCTCTCTATCTTGGCAATTTCATCGGTTAGATCTGGTATAACAAAAACCTCCGGATGCTTGGGAGATAAGAACTGTCTCCCCTTCTCGGTAAGGTTTATGCTGTTCTCGCGCTCATCGACGGCAAAGTAAAGCTCCTCATCAAGCTCAGCCAGCTTTTTATCCCTCATAAGGGCGAGTTCCAACGATTCTATCATACGGACAACATTTCCGTCCTGCTTGAGCTTTAGCAGCTTCTTGTTCTTCGGCAACCCTCTCTTAGCAAGCAGTAAAAGCCTCGCCGCCTTCTCCTCGTCATAGGATAACAGACGCTCCGCCTCGGCAAGGAACTTATTCACAAGTATCATCTGCTGATGATATAGCCGCTCGACGCGGGACCTCCAGATATGAAGCGTCTCAGCCATCGAGGACGAGGAGACTGGACCAGATATGATAAGCGGTGTCCTCGCCTCATCTATCAGAACGGAATCAACCTCATCCACTATAGCATAGTAATGACCACGCTGGACCAGGTCCTCAAACCTGACCTTCATATTGTCCCGAAGGTAATCAAACCCGAACTCGTTGTTTGTCCCGTAGGTTATGTCGGCAGCATATGCCTTCTTCCTCTCCTCTGGGTCCATATCGCTCTGAATGCATCCGACGGTCAATCCGAGGAAGTTATATACAATTCCCATCCATTCGGCATCGCGCCTGGCAAGATAGTCGTTAACGGTAACAAGATGAGCACCCTTTCCGACAAGGGCGTTGAGGTAAAGTGGCATCGTTGCAACAAGTGTTTTCCCCTCTCCCGTTGCCATCTCGGCTATCTTCCCTTGATGAAGAACAATTGCACCTATCAGTTGAACATCGAAGGGAATCATATTCCAGGTGACCTTGTGACCGGTTACCTCATATTCCGTCCCAACAAGGCGACGACAGGCTTCCTTCACAACAGCGTAAGCCTCTGGAAGCAACTCATCCAAAACCTCTTGCTCCGTCTTGAAAAGCTCATCCTCAAGACGCTTCTTCTCATCAGACAAACGCTCCCGCTCGGCAGTAGATATATCCTCCTTCAACCGAGCAACAAGCTCAGATATCTTCTCCTCAATACCCTCCGTTTTCTCCTTGATCCTTGCGCGGAACTCATCAGTTTTTGCCCTCAACTCATCGTCGGTAAGGGAATGATACTCTTCATACAGCCTGTTTATCTCATTTACAACAGGTAGAATTCGCTTAATCTGGCGCTGGCTTGCAGTGCCAAACAGCTTCTTCATTACGCTTGTTAGTGCCATATCACTTAAGCAGGATTAATTTCCCAGAAAGGCTTTTGTTCTGTGCATTCAAGCGATAGATATATACCCCCGAGGGGAAATCACCAGAGAATTTTACCCTGTAAGAGCCTGCCTCATAATATCCTGATGCAAGATTCGCAACCTTCTCCCCCTTGAGATTGAAAACATCGAGGGTAATATCCGCCCCCTTCGAGATGGAAAAAGGAATGGTTGTCTCCACATTGAACGGGTTAGGATACGCCTCACCGAGTGTTATCTCCCCTGGCAAATAGGATACCTCATCCACATCTACCTGTGGGTAGCCAATGCCGTAGTAGTTACCCATAAACCTGATTGCATAAGGTTCAAGCGGATATTCACTCCACCAGGTGAGAGTCGCCATATCCCCACCAAAACCGAGACCCGACGGATAGTAGACCCAGACAACACCTCTATAAGTTTCTGCCGGTCCAAATATTATCCTGTCTGGGAAGCGATAATCGATACCAAAGAGTATCCCTTGAGCGGTTGCCATCGTATCCGCGTAAGGTGGTGGGAACTCGTAAGCCGTCCAGTAGGCAGGAATCGACGAGTAAGAATACTGGGTCTCGCTGTTGATTACCTCCGATGGCGGAGCAAATGTGTACGGGGCATCACTACTGCCAACCTTTATATCCATATACTGAAGCAGTCCAACAGAGTGTGTATCGGTTGAACCATTATATATAAGATACTCAACATAGATGAACTTGTCGAGTGAATCCTCCGGCAGGAGATATAGCTTCTCCCAGACCCGGACCTCACCGAGAAGCCACTGGACGCTTATATATCTTCCTTCATTGACCTGCGCTGCCTCCATCAACGGCAGAGCCGTTCCGATACCCGGCTCGTTGCTATATATCTCACCATCAATGTAGAGATTGAAGTGTGAGGACACAGTATCAGGGAAACCATCGAGGGCTGGGGTTCCATCCGGGGTACCAATGGAAAAACGACCAGTTCTGCTTTCAACTATCGCTTTTACACCATCGTTCTCTATAGAAACAAAATCTGAATATCCCCATCTTACCAGAGCCAGAACAAATATCAGTGCCAAAGCAATCTTTCTCATACCCTATCCTTCTCCAAAGATAAGACTATGGTTGCTGTTCCCTTTGTTTCCTGTATTCGGTTACACTCTCGATCGTTATCATAACCCGGCGGTTCACCGCTCGCCCTTCAGGGAGAAGGTCGTTACCGAGCTTTACCTTCTCAAGCTTCCCGTTCCGCCACATATTCACAACAAAAGGTTCCTTATCTCGCCTCCCCTCATAGGTAAGCCTGATCCGATGACGCCAGAGCCATCTGGAAAGCTCACCCTTCGATGAGAACCCCAGAAGATACATAAGATACTCTCTAAGCTTAGCTTCCTCCACCTTTGCCCGCATAAGTGAGAGTTCGTTATTGCGGAAGGTAAGCCCGATTGTATCGGTGTGCCCATGGACAGTTGCCACTATCTCCCTATGAGGAGCAGTTGCCTTCGAGATAAGTTTCCTTGCTATATGCTCAAGTCGAGCCTCCTGAAAACGGTTGGTAGCAGCGGATGTGTCAAAGTTAAACTGAACAATAATCAGCTCCTCAACCGCCCTCTCACGCTCAACTATCTCGGTGGTAATAGTATCGGAGACAAAGCTCGCCACCTGGCCAAGACTATCCTCGAGGAAAGCATATAGATAATACTGCTTGTGCGGGTCTATCAGATTTCCATTCTCATTTGCCCAGTCCCAGCGGATGACCTTTGGCGGTGGACCGTCTCCTTCCCTCAAGACAGTGAAGACCGAATCAGTTCCATGCTCCCTCACCTCTATCCTGTGCCGACGAACACCAGCTGGGACATCATACTCTACATACACATCGGTGAACGGGTTGTCAATATCCGTGCTCGTAGAGACAAGCCCCCCCTCAACAGGACGGTAAATGAGCCCTTCTCCGACGAGAGCAATAACACCGTACGGGGCATCGCCAACCGTGTCCGCTGTGCCGAGAAAAACACGCTCAGAATACTGCTCACCTATGAGTTTCGTAAGGGTGTCCTTCAAGGCAACGGCACGAGTGAAAGCGAGATGCTCGCCCTTTTCACCTTTACCAAGCCCACCCTCACAGAGAACAATAAGCTCAGGGTTCCTATTAAGGAACCCCCGAAGACGAGAGATATAGGAACCTGGTATCTCCAATCTCTTGATCGATGAGGAACCAGGGATAAAACCTGCTTCTATCTCGGGGAGATTTGGAGTAACAACCTCAATCTCCACACGGCGGTTCTCGGCATCCACAAGAAGCTGGTCAGTGGTCTTATCAGCACCCGTGGAATCCGATGCCCAGAAGCGAGCAAAATTGTAGCCATCCCGAACAACCTCTATCCTGTCAGCGATATCCGGATATTCCCTCGTAAGGAAATCCTTTGCCGCTTCCGCTCTCCGGATGGCAAGCTTCTTACCGGACTTGTAGTCGTAGACCTCGTCATTGAGCGGATTATAGTAACCCTTGAGCCTGATTCCTATATCCGGATTGTTCTTTAGCCGATAGCGTATGACCCTTGCCATCTCCTCGAAGCGAGCATCAACCTTATCCGAGTGCCTTGGGAAGAAAAACACAGGTACCATCGGACGCTCCTCAACAACCGTCGTAGTCTTGACAAGCGTGAGCAGATTCGGCTCTATCTCTATGTTCCCCTCAGGACGCTTCAAAACCGCTCGGGATGTCTTTGCTGTGTTGTTATTCTCATCCAGTTCATCAACCGTGCCTACCGGCTCAGGGAAGCTCGAACCATCATCATCAACACTGACGAAGAATGTGTATTCTCCAGGCTCCTTCGGAATCCACTCCCACACAAGCTCCTTCGACTCACCAGGACCGAGACGCTTTATCCTCAACGGGGTACCGAACATCTCAAAATCGCCACCATTAAGGGAAGTAAAAAGCGAAACAAAGAAACCCTTTGCTTTTTTATCTCCGATGTTCTCAACCCTGGCAAAGAACAGCGTTTTCTCACCCAGGATCGAATGCTCGGTCGAGAACGAGAGGTCAGAATCCCGGACGGTTAGGTCAGCAAAGTATTTGGGCGGAGGCGGCCTGCGCCACACAACCGAAACCTTGTGACTCGTCGCTCCCGCCCTGCCAACATCACTCAAAGGGAAAAGCATAGCATAATCTACCTGAAGGTCAAGCCTCCTCCTCATTCGATAACTCATACCCGCCGTTGCTTCATCTATATTCTTTAACCCTCCACGAAACGCTATCTGATTACCAGGAAGCCAATACTCAGCACCCAGGCTATACTCCAACTCGGTCGCACCGCGGTTAGGGTCAAACAACACCCCCAAGTCAAGCTCACAGGTCATATTGTCCCAAAAGCGATAAGCACCTCCACCATAGATCCCCATAGGAACCCTCGACGAACCGTCGGACCCAACTGACATATCAGGTTCAAGTAGGTCCCGACCGAATATGCCAAGCGACAAGCCGCTATGCGACCTGTAAATCAGCCCAATATCAAGCGACGGAGCAACAACATCCCTCGAAGCCTTCGCAAGAAGAGGGTCAGACATATCAGCCTCAAAGTTCTCCGTCCGATAGCTATCTATAAAGAGCTTCCCAGTGAACCCAACCGACAAACCATCTGCAAGGGAAGAGCTAAACAGTTTATGCGACCATCCAAGCCCGAACCGCACATTCCGGAACCGCTCAGAATCGAACACCACCGCCGAGATACCAAATGCACCCAATTTGTCAAGGTTATGAGAATAACCCCAAAAACCTTGACCAATATTGTCCCTATCAATCCCCCAGAAGAGACGGGAATACTCAAGCGTCATCTCTCGGGTGCGAAAAAAACTCATCCCGGCAGGATTCCACAGAACCGAGTTGGCATCATCAGATATGGCAACAAATGCACCGCCCATCCCAAGTGGACGGGCTCCAACCATTACCTGCTCCTGCGCAAAAGACACGGAAACAGGGAAGAGTAACAACAAGATCAGAAACTTCTTCATATCCTGCTCCCTTTTTACATATAACATGTAAGCCTTAAAATAATATTATATCCCCTAACGGCGCTTAAGTCAAGGAAAAAGAGGACATAACCTCGACGATTATCTCGTCAGAGACGAACAGATGCTCAGCTGGGATGAACAGCCTCCCACCCTCGAAGGCAAGATATCCAGAATCAACAAGTTCCTGTATCCTTGGAATTGCAAGGAAATCCGCTATATCTTCCCTGAAAAACTGCTCAAACTCGTTCGCTGAAAAGCCGTCTGTTTTCCTCAAGCGCAGCAGAAAAAACTCATCCTTCATCTTCTCCTTTGAGAGGGTATCCACAACTGGTGGGCATCCAGCAATGTAGCTTTCGATGTCGGCTGGGTTCTTCCAACGCTTACCAGAGAGATGTGAGCTCGCCGAGGCACCAAAACCGATATACTCCTCCTGGCTCCAGTATTTGAGGTTATGTCTCGAGAAGAACCCCTCCCTCGCAAAGTTCGATACCTCATAGTGAGAATATCCTACATCCCCGAGGCTCCGAACTATCCGGTGATACATCCTTCTGCTCTCCTCCGGAGGGGCAACGCAGAGACCGTTCACACAACCTTCTTCAAGCGTCAATGCGTATGTCGATATATGCTCAGGCGAGAGGGAAATAACCTTATCCAGCGTCAGGAGAAGCTCATCCGTTGTCTGTGTTTGTATCCCGTAGATTATATCGAGCGAGATGTTGTCAAAACCTGCTTCCCTTGCCATAAAGAAGCTCTCCTCCGCCTCATCAGCAGAATGCAACCTGCCAAGGATGGAAAGAACCCGGTCAGAAAAGGACTGAGCTCCGATGCTTATCCTGTTGAAGCCAGAAGAAAGAAGCAACCTAAGCGACTGCTTATCAAGGGTATGTGGGTTGGCTTCAAGTGTTATCTCAGCCCCAGGAAGAACCTTGAGATGAGATGAAACGGCAGTAAGTATGTTCGAGAGAAACTCAACGGGAAAGATAGAAGGTGTCCCACCACCGAAGTAGATTGTATCAACCTCAACAGGGCTCGGAAAGCGCTCTATCTCACGGATGAGAGCATCATAATAGCGAGTAAAAACGGTCTTATCTGTACTCACCACGGAGAAGAATGAGCAGTATGGACACCTCTTCAGGCAGAACGGGATATGGATGTAGACCCCAAGCGGCATACTACCTGATGAGCCGACCAATCCTCTTCCAGCGAACCCTCACTGGGAAGTGAAACAGGTCATAGAAGAAGAGCCTGATGAGATCTATAATGTAAGGTGGATTGAGGTCTGGAGCGTTCGGGTCAGGGCTCCAGGAGAAATAGATTATAAGTGGCTTAGCGCGGATAAACTTCTCAGCCAACGGTCCCCAGAAGCGGGAATCAGCACTGTTGTCCCTGTTGTCTCCCATCATAAAGAAATACCCAGCCGGAACCGTATAGGGACCAAAGTTATCCCTATTGGAAACAGAAGAAGGAAGGATCTCCGGGTCGATATACTTTACACCCGGTGGATCAGGAAACGGAACACCATCGACAAAAAGCACCTTATCCCGGACAAAAACTGTCTGTCCACCAACAGCAACACACCTCTTCACATAATCCTTCCTCGGGTTCAACGGATACTTGAATATCACCACCTCCCCAGGGCGTGGGTCACGAAAACGATATGTTATCTTCTCCCCCAGAAGGAAATCCCCTATGAGCAATGTATCCTCCATAGAACCAGTGGGTATCCTATACGCCTGCACAACGAATGTACGGAGGATAAGGGCAATAATAAGCGCGGAGACTATCGTCTCTACCCACTCACGTAACTTACTCTTTTCCTTCTTTCTCTTCTTTCTCTTCCTTGCCATCAGGTATCCAGAAGTGCGATCTGTTCATCTATCTTTTCGATATAAAACAGGGTTCGCTCTCGAACGAGCTCACTGTATTTTGCCTCCCCCTCAGGATAGATTATCGCACGAGAAACAGGGATAACCGGCAAGATACCACTCTTCGTTATCCCATACCGAATCGCAGCCTCCAGGTCGCCACCTTGAGCTCCGATACCAGGGGTCAGAAAAACAAGCTCCGGAACCTCCTCACGAAGAGTGGACAACTCATCCGGATAAGTCGCACCAACAACAAGCCCAATATTGCCATACTTCTCGTTCCAGGAAGAAACCTTCCGTGCTACCTCAAGATAAAGAGGAACCCCATCCACGGAAAGGTATTGGAAATCCGATGCACCAGGATTGGAGGTGAGACAGAGAACAAATACCCCCTTATCTCGATACTCGAAGAACGGAACAAGCGCATCCTCACCGAGATATGGATTGACCGTGGTAGCATCAGCACCGAAGTAGTCAAATATTGCCTTCGCATAGGCGCAGCTCGTCGAGCCGATGTCCCCACACTTGGCATCGAGTATCACATACATATCGTTCGGAATATAATCGAGCACCCGTTTCAGAGAAGCAAACCCATCATAACCGAGCTGTCCAAAGAAAGCGATATTTATCTTGTATCCTGGAAGAAGACCAGCGGTCCCATCAACAACCGCCTTCGAGAAGTAATACAGTGGGTCCGAGGTGCGCAGAAAAGCTTCTGGCATCCTGTCAAGCCTCGGGTCTATACCAACAACAAGAGGAGACATCCCCTTCTCTCTGAGCTCCTTGAGCTTGTCAAAAAAACAGTTCCTACCAGTTGCCATTACTTCAGTCCGTATTTCTTCTTGAAACGCTCCACCCTGCCACCTGTATCGATTATCTTCTGCTGACCAGTGAAGAACGGATGACACTTGTAGCAAACCTCAACATGGATCTCCTTCTTCGTCGAGCCAACCTTCCAGCTGTTCCCACAGGCGCAGGTAACAGTCGCCTCATAATACTTTGGATGTATCCCTTTCTTCATTCTATCCTAACCTCCTTCAGGCTTAGGGGTTCTAATATATAACAATTTTCATATCCTGCAACAACTTTTCATCCATTCATCTATGGGAGCCTTTCTTCCAAAACGGTGGTTTAATAATCTCGGCAAGATAGTCTCTTCCCCTTATCTCGATATACGCCGTCTCACCTATCTTCGCATACTTCCTCGGGATGTAACCGAGAGCTATCCCCTTCTCAAGGGAAGGAGAGAACACTCCACTGGTCACCTCCCCTATCTTCTTTCCGTTCTTCTTTATCGCATAGTGCTGGCGTGGGAACGCCCTATCCCTTAGAACAAACGAGGTAAGTTTCCTCTTGGCTCCCTCCTCCTTTATCTTTACTATGGCGTCCCTGCCAACAAAATCCCCTTTGTTAATCTTCACAATCCAACCAAGCCCCGCCTCTATCGGGTTCGTGGTCTTGTCTATGTCGTTACCATAAAGGCAATACCTCATCTCGAGTCGAAGGGAATCCCTCGCTCCAAGACCAACAGGTTTTATATCGAACTCCTCTCCCGCCTCCTCAACGGCATCCCACATATGTTCACAAACATCAGGCGGAAGGTATAGCTCAAAGCCATCCTCGCCAGTATATCCTGTTCGGGAGAAAAGTATCTTCCTGCCAGCTACCTCAGCCTCTGCAGAATGATAGTATGCAAGGGTATCCAGCGGATAATCGGTCAACTTCTCCAGAACAGCCTCAGCCTTCGGACCCTGGATAGCAAGAAGACCTGTCTTATCCGACACATTCTCAAGAACAACACCAAAAGGAGGAAGATGCGAACGCAGCCACTCGAAATCCTTCTCTATATTGGAGGCGTTCACCACCAACATATAGACACCATCGGGTAGGCGATAAACAAGCAGGTCATCAACGATGCCGCCGTCATCATAGCACATAGCAGAATACTGAACCTGATGCACAGAAAGAGCCTTAACATCGTTTGTCGTCATCCGCTGAACAAAATCTAAAGCACCATCCCCACGAACAATGAACTCACCCATATGAGAGAGGTCAAACATACCAACAGATGCCCGAACTGCAAGATGCTCCGGGACAATCCCTTTGTAAAAAAGCGGCATCTCGAAGCCGGCAAAATTCACCATATGTGCCCTCTTCTCCAGATGCTTGTAGTAAAAAGGCGTCCTTTTAGCTCCCATTGTACCCCCTTAAAAGAGTTTTATCCTGATGTATTTCCGCGGGTTATTCTTTATATCCTCGATAAGTTCATTGAGATTTTTCACGGTCTCCTCGATATTGTTATAGAGTGCGGGGTCGTTTATGAGTGCTCCTGCTGTTCCTTGTGGCATCTTCAGATATTCAAGGATGTCGTTCAGGGATTCTGACGCCTCGAGCAGGTTCTGGTAGAGTTCTGGGTCTCGGAGGAGAGCCCACGTAGAACCTTCTCCTTCGGATATAGAATCCATAACTGCGTTGGCAGACTCGGTTGCATTAACTAAGGACCAATACAAGGTTGTATCCTTCACCAAAAGCCCAAATGTTCCCTCGCTTTCCCTTATGCTCTTTGCCAGATACTTTATATTCTTGGAGAGGTCAGTCAAAAGATAATACATCTCCGGGTCATTGATGAGTTTGCCGAGCGTCCCCTCACCCTTGTTGAGTTTAACAGATAAATCCTTGAGGTTACCTGCAGCGACCTTCAGGTCGTTGAATGCATCGGCACCATGGGCTACCATCTGTTCAAAGTCAAGCGGATTCTCGCTCCGTATTACATCCCCATCGGAGAGGACAGGATACTCTGGTGAGCCGAGTGTAATGCCAACATACTTATCTCCGAGAAGCCCAAGTGTTCCGATTCTTGCGACCGAGTCTTTGCGGATCCACTTCTTGTAAAGTGAGCTTATCTTCAATGTTACCTGCACCTGTCTGCTGGAGATATCGGGCGAGAAGCTAACATTGCTTACTGTCCCAACACGATACCCTGCGAGCCACACGGGTGAACCCGACTGGAGCCCGCTCGCCGTGTTGACATACATCTTCAATGTGTACTTGCTCTTCAAAAATCCTTCCTCTGTCCCGATGACGATGAGCCCAAATGCCGCCAGAACAAGGGCGATTACAATAAACGCCCCCACACTCGCCTTAACCCTTTCCCTTTTTCTCACCTTTTGGTCCATAGTCCATTCTCCCTGAACTTTTTCACAGCCGGAATGTCACATGCGAGAAACTCTGACCTGTCGCCGACAAATATTATCTTCCCGTCGTAGATGAACGAAAAACGGTCTCCAACGAAAAGAGCACTGGCTATGTCGTGTGTTACCACGATGGATGTAACATTGTACTCTTGCTGAGTCTTCACAATGAGTTCATTTATCCGTGATGCAGTTATCGGGTCGATACCGGTGGTTGGCTCATCAAAGAATACATAATCTGGGTTAGCAACAAGCGCCCTCGCAAGCGCAATCCTCTTCCTCATTCCACCAGAAAGTTCCCCAGGCATCTTGTTCTCAGTGCCGTCCATCTCCACAAACTCGAGCATCCGGTGCACACGCTCCTCAATCTCATCATCGGGAAGATCTGTATGTTCGACAAGTGGATACGCAACATTGTCGAAAACGGTCATCGAATCGAAAAGGGCAGAACCCTGAAACAACATCCCTATCTGTCTCCTTACCGGAACCATCTGGAAATCGGTGAAATCCGAGGTGTTCAAATCACCAAACCATACCTCACCAGAATCCAACGGCAAGAGCCTGAGAATAACCTTAAGCAGAACAGACTTACCACAGCCACTTCTCCCCAGAACCACCATCGTCTCACCCCTCTTTACCTCAAGGGATAACCCCTTCAACACCTGTAAAGAACCAAAAGACTTATACAGATCCACCAGCCTTATCATGCCTCTACCCCAGAATTATAAACAGTAGCTTAGTCACGAAGAAGTCTCCCACGATAACCAAAATAGAGGATACCACCACCGATGCTCTCGTCGCTCTACCGACACCCTCCGTGCCGCCCGTGGTATTCAATCCGAGGAAACAGGCAACGGTTATGATGATTACACCGAAAACAAACGGCTTTACGAGCCCCGCCAGGATGTCATTCAAGGTAAGGGCAACCCTAACAGTCTTCCAATAGAACGGAGCTGTAACCCCCAAAGAGGATATTGCCACGAACAGCCCGCCAAATATACCAGAAAAGACCGAGAACACAGCAAGCGCAGGAATAACTATAAATCCAGCAAGCATCCTAGTGGAGACAAGTCTCTTCACGGGGTCGGTAGCCATCGCTCGCATAGCGTCTATCTGCTCGGTCACATTCATCGAGCCTATCTCCGCAGTAATGCCAGCTCCAACCCTGCCTGCTATAACCAAAGCCGTGAGGACAGGACCAAGTTCTCTCAGCATAGCAACGGCAACCACAGTGCCAACATACATCTTGGCTCCATACACGGCAAGCTCTCTGCCAGTCTGAAGGGCAAGCACCATTCCGGTGAAAAATGAGGTCAAAAGCACTATGACAATGGAGCGGACACCTATCTCCATCATATTGGAGAGGACCTCTTCTGTATAGGTCGGTGCAACAAATAGCCTGCAGAAAGCCTTTACACTGAGCTCAAAATACTCGGCAAGCAGTATGAGTGGTTTTTCTATCTTTCGCTCTATACCTGTCATCAAAAGCTTCTTATGAACAGCTCTCTCTCATCTTTCGTAGATTCCAAGAGACCACGTAGCAGCTGCTCTTCCACAAACGGTAGTTCTTTCCCTCGCCTGGCACGAATACGCCTTATATTCTCAAGCGCCTTTTCTATCTCGTACTCCGCCATCCCATCCAGGCTCCCCCAGATAAAAGGTGGGGTGTAGGTAGGTGGCATCCCACCACCGTAAAAGTTGCAGACAGGGTTTATAACCGAGCCTGTGTTCAGAAGTGTTCCTATCCCCAGCGCAACATAATCACCGATAAAGGAGCCAACCTTGACAACCCCGGTGGACACCCTCTCACCTCCCCTCAACGAAACCTTAACCGAACCGTAATCGTTCCTGAGGTCACTGGTAGTGGTTAAAGCCCCGAGGTTCACCCAGTTCCCAATATAAGAATGCCCAACAAATCCGTCGTGATACTTGTTGGAATACCCGAGGAATATACTCTGCTCCACCTCGCCACCTATACGAGATTCAGGACCAAATGAACATCCTTCCCTCAAAAACCCTCGAAAGACAAGAGAATGCTCCCCAAGATAGCAAGGACCCTGGATGTAGCTGTACGGATAGATATGAACATCCTTTTCTATCCAGATAGGACCGGTGCGGGCATCCAGAACGCAGAACGCATCCACTATCGCTCCTTTCTCGATATGGACAAAATCTGGGTTATAAATAACCGCCGCCTCATCCACCTCCCCCTCTATACGAGGAGAGGCAAGATATTCCTTAAAATCCGACTCCAGAACCTCAATGTTGCGCGTTACCATATCCCATATATAGTCGAATACAACCGTCCTCACCTCCTCCATAGGATAGCGTCGCAAGAGCTCGGTCTCGGATTCCTCGCCCAGCCCACCCTCAAAAAAGGGTTTCCAGTCATCGTTCGTGTGTTTAACAATAACAAGGGCAACCGGTGTCTCACCCTGCATAAGCAGCATATTCTCTCTGAGAGACTTTATCTTCTCTGCTACCTCCGATGTTATGATAGCACGAGAATTCACAAGGAGCACAGGAAGCGACGGATCGTAGTTGAGCTGATTGACATTCGAGTTCGTTCTGTGCTTCACCACATCTGCAAGATGCCCACGGACAAGGTATGTCATCCAGGACTCACCAAAGTAGTGCCGGATTCTACTCTGGAGAGTCCTTGCCCCGACCAAAAGTTCGCCAACAAAATGTGAGGCTATAAGCGGCAGAAAGTTCCCCGCTTTGTAGTCCTCATAAATGAATACATTGAAGTTTTCCATACTCCGCTCCTCCAACTAAAATTCGGTCTCTTAAATTATCCAAAATCAGGGGAAAAAGCAAGCAATTTTTGAAAACTCTGTTGACTTCTTCTAAAAACTCCCTTTTTTGTCCTTCCGATATGTTGAAGATAAGAAGCTTGTTCAAGAGCACAGCCATCTACGGGGCTGGGGACCTATTCAACAAGGTTGTCGGCTTCCTTCTCATTCCGCTCTACACATCCTACCTTACTCCACAGGAGTACGGGGTATACAATATGCTTTTCCTGTACTCTGCCTTGGCAGGGATCGTGGTGCTTCTTGGAACGAATGTCGCATTCTTCCGCTTCTTCGTCAACTTCGGCGAAACGGAAAGGAAAAAGGTGTTCTCATCCATACTCTTCTTCATCACGATAACATCTGCGATATTTCTGCTTGCAACCTACATACTAAGAGATCCGCTCGCCTCACTGCTCTTGGGAGACAGCAGCCTTTCACACCTTATCATTCTGATGTCTCTTGCCACGGTTGCTGGAGCATACCTTACCATCTTGCTTGTCGTCGATATGGCAAAGAAGAACGCCAAAGCGTTTATCATCTACAACGGGATAAAGATGCTGACCAACATTGCGCTGAATGTGGTGTTTGTGATATACCTCTCACTCGGTGTGGCAGGGACAATGTATGCGTTCCTGCTTTCCAACCTACTAACATCGCTGGTTGTTATCCCGAGGCGCAGGTCGTACCTCTCGTTTGAGTTCTCCTGGGAGAAAATTGGCAAAATCCTTTCCTACGGACTACCGATAGTGCCGACACTGCTGGCGATATTTGTCTTCAATATGTCGGACAAACTGCTGATAAAGCTATTCCTCGGTCTTGAGGATGTAGGGATATACTCACTCGGATACAAGCTTGGCTCGCTCGTATTCCTTGTGGTGAATGCATTCCAATATGCCTGGACACCGTTTATGTATGAGGCTGGAACAAGCGAGAAGGCAAAAGAGATGTATTCGAGGATATCGAGGATATATCTCAGTTTAGGGCTGTTAGGAGCGCTCGTGCTCAACCTGTTCACAAGCGAGGCGTTCCATCTGTTTGTTGGGGAAGAGTATCTCCGCGCGGAGTGGATAGTCCTGCCGATCAGCCTCGCTTTCATCCTGGACGGGATGGCGATGATATTCCAAGTAGGGATATATCTGAAGGATAGGACAAAATATATGCCGCTTATTGCCCTCTCAGCAGGGATAACCAATATTTTGCTGAACATAATCCTGATACCAACAACAGGGCTTGCAGGAGCGGTCTGTGCAACCGTTGCATCATACTTCGTTTATATGATAGTAAGCCTTGTGGTCTCGAACCGGTTCCTCTATGTGAGGTATCCATGGGGAAGGTTCGCACTGTATTTCATCGGATTTGCAATAATCTATACCGGGAAATTCATCTTGCAACCAGCGGGTATCTGGAACATCGCTTGGAAAGGTGCTCTCATCCTCTTCTTTATCATCTACATCATACGGCTCGATCCACCAGCTGGACTGCTGCCAACACTGGAAAAGAAGGGAATCCTCTAATAGAAGAGCGACATCCCACTTTCTGGGTCGAACAGCCTCACCATATCGACATTTATCCTCAAAGGCAGGGTATCACCTGGTCTGACTTCGGTATCAGCAGGAAGACGGGCAACAACAGATTTTTTGCTCAACTGGAAGTAAACAAATATCTCATTTCCCATCGGCTCAACAACCTCAATCTGCGCAGTAAAATGCGGAGAAACGGGATCAAGTATAAAATACTCCGGTCGGATACCGACAATGACATTGCTTATCCTATCCGTTCTTGCACCAGGGGGAACATCTATCCTTATCCCGTCGAAGAGAACCTTCTTATCCTCGATTTTGCCCTCGAGGAAGTTCATCGCAGGTGAGCCGATGAAACCCGCAACAAAAAGGTTCACTGGGTTATTATACAGGGTCATCGGAGTATCATGCTGCTGGAGAACTCCATCCCTTATGACGGCAATCCTATCGCCCATAGTCATCGCCTCGACCTGATCGTGGGTAACATATATCATAGTGGTCTTGAGCCGCTGATGCAGCTTCTTTATCTCTGTTCTCATATGAACGCGGAGCTTTGCATCAAGGTTGGAGAGCGGCTCATCGAACAGGAAAACCTTGGGCTTCCTGACAATAGCCCTACCAAGCGCAACACGCTGACGCTGACCACCAGAGAGAGCCCTCGGTTTCCTCGACAGAAGATCCTCGATACCAAGAATCCTTGACGCCTCCTGAACACGTCTGTCTATCTCATCCTTCGGGAAGTGCCTTATCCGCAACCCAAAAGCCATATTCTCGTAAACGGTCATATGAGGGTAAAGCGCATAGTTCTGAAAAACCATAGAGATATCCCTGTCCCTTGGAGGAAGCTGGTTGACGACCCGCCTATCTATCCATATCTCACCAGATGTTACATCCTCAAGACCAGCAATCATCCGAAGAAGTGTGGACTTACCACAACCAGAAGGTCCAACAAGAACCAGAAATTCCCTGTCGGCAACCTCAAGCGAGATATCCTTGATAGCGTGAACATTGCCCTCATAAATCTTGTTCACATCCTTTAAGATAACCTCTCCCATCGTTCCGTAACCTCCGCTGCTTTTATCCAAATTATAAGGGCGGTTCCGGATTCACCTGGCAAATCCAAGACCCTCAAGTGCAAGGAAATCGAGGCAGGAAGAATAAAGGTTGATATCAGGCAAAGAAAATTTCTCATCCCTTGACACTCCCGAGTGTTAAGCCGGATACAAGCCATCTGCTCAGGATGATGAACAGCACGACAACGGGCACCGATACGATAACAGAACCTGCTGCGTACAATCCCCAGTCGGTAGCCATATTTGCCTGAAACATCTTTAAGCCGAGCGGGAGGGTAAACATCGATTGGTCCTGAAGGATGACCGCCGCAACAATATACTCGCTCCAGGAACCCATAAACGAGAACAGAGCCGTTATCACAAGGGCAGGAGCAGCAAGTGGCAGGATTACCTTATAGAACGCCTGAAAATGTGAGCAACCATCGATTATCGCCGCCTCGTGCAGCGAATCCGGTATCGTGTCATAATACCCTTTCATCTGCCAGATGCAGAACGGTAATACGGTTGCAAGATAGATAATTATTAACCCGAGATAGCTATTTATAAGCCCGAGCTTCGATATCATTATATACATCGGTAGGAGTAACATCGTTGCAGGGAACATCTGCGTCGTCAGAAGCGCTGTTAGCCCGACTTTCTTGCCTATGAACCTGTATTTCGAGAAGATATACCCAGCAGACGACGCAAAGATAACGCCCGTCAGTGTCACAGCGAGCGAAACGATGATGGAATTGAACATCCAGCGGAGGAAATCCGTCTCTGTGAACAGGCGCCTATAAGCCTCAAATGTCGCCCCCTCAGGGATAACACGAAGCGATGTCGAAAGTAGTCTGTTGCCTGGTCGAAGCGAGATCGATAACACACGAACGACAGGGTAAAGCGTTGCCGCCGTGAACAGGATAAGAAATATGTAAATTGCAGCAAGCTTGAGTTTGCTATCTCTTCGCCTCATCAATACGCTCCTTCAGTCGCTCTGGTCTTGCGGATAAAGGTTATCCCAAACAGAAGCAGGATAAAGAATATCACCATAGAAAGTGCTGCAGCGTATCCGTAGCGATACAAGTTGAATGCAGCCTTGTATACATAGGAGACGAGGATATGTGTTTTGTCGGACGGTTCACCACCGTTCGAGACGAGCCAGATAACATTGAGATTGTTGAAAGTCCATATAACACCGAGGACAATGGCAGGTATCATAACCGGCTTAAGGTGAGGCACTGTTATCTTCCAGAACTTCTGCCAACCGCTTGCGCCATCAATATCCGCCGCCTCATACAGCTCCCTCGGGATAGCTTGCAGTCCGCCGTAGGCGATGACCATCATAAACGGGAAGCCAAGCCAGATATTCGTCAAGATACAAGCAATGAAAGCATCGGTCGGATTCTTGAGCCACTCAACCATCGGAAGATGCAAGAACTTCGATAAAATAAGATTTATCGCCCCATATTCATAGTTGAACATACCACGCCAGGTAAGCGCCGTTATATACTGCGGCATAGCCCAAGGGATAATAAGCAGCGTTCGGAAGATCCCCTTACCCGGAAGATGCCTGTTGAGCAGAACTGCAAGGAAAACACCTATGACAACATGGAAGAAGACATTGACAACCGTCCAGACAACCGTTTTCCCCAGGACAGAGTAAAAGATAGGCTCCGAGAATACCTTCACATACTGCCTGAAACCGACTATCCGCCAATCGTGGAAGTGGGACATACTCATATTGGAAAGGGAGATAATGATGTTGTATATGAACGGATAGACCACAACAGCAAATATGAGGATAAGCGCTGGCAGGAGGAATAGATACTTAAAGCGAACCGCCTCTACATCCTTCTTGTTTGGCTTCACTCGTTCATCTCCTTGATCTTTTTCTCGGCTTCCTCTTGCATCATCCTGGCAGCCTCTTCGGGTGTCATTGCCCCACCAAGGACCGCTTGATAAGCAGGGCGCATAGCGTCCCAGATAGCACGAAGCTCAGGAACAACCGGCATTAGGCGACCACGAGCAAGCTGCTCCTTCGATGCAGATATTATCGGATTGTTGACAACAACGCTATCCTTCTGAGCCTCCAGCCGTGAAGGAATAGTGCCGAGTACCTTGGTGAACTCAAGCTCAACCGAAGGAGATGTCAGATAATATATAAGATTGACAACATCGGGCAGAATATCACTTTTTGTGTTTCTGTTTATCGAATACCCCTTCGGTGAGACCATCGGTGTAGGCCAGATACCTGTTTCACTTACCTTCGGAATGCAGGCTATGCCTATATCCAGACCGGATCTAATATACCCTCCCCACGACCAGGGACCGTTTATTATCATACCAGCCCTTCCTTCCTTAAAGAGGGCATCAGCCATATCGTAGTCGCATTCCTTCGGGATAATTGCAAAAGAATCCCTGAGAGCAACAATGAACCGAAGAGCACTCACAGTTGCCTTCGTGTTTAAGGTCGGACGAGCGTTCTCATCCATCACCCAACCACCGAAACCACCCAAAAACGGTATGAAGAAATACGGCTCCGTGTAATTCCAGACGAGGGCATATCTATCGGTTCTGCCATCTCCGTCTATATCCTTCGTAAGCTGTTTGCCAAGCCTTATAAGCTCATCCGTTTCCTTTGGCGGCTCGGGAACAAGCGCTTTATTGTAGACGAGCGCAAGATGGTTTCCTATTCTATCCCCTATCTGATAGAGATGCCCCTCGAAATATGTTAGGCTCATCTTGTCGAACTTCTCAAGTGAATCCGTCGAGAACAGCCCTTCAAGCGGAAGAATTAGCTTCATTCTCGAAAACGGTCCAATCTGGTCGGAAGGACCATACACTATCTCTGGACCGCCACCTGCAAGCGATGCTGTCTGAAAGGCAGAACGCAGTTCCTCTGTCTCTTTATACAATGTTACTATCTTCAAATCCGGATGAGCAGCAGAATACTCCTCACAGGCACGCTCGAGGACCTCCCTGGCCTCTATCTGCATCTGATGCCAGATGGTTATCGTCTTCCCCTTCTCTCGCTTTCCACAGGAGAGGAGGAAAAGCGCAATCAAGATAAAGATGATATAGCGTCTCATTCTTCCCTCCTACATTTTGCCGAATGTATCTCTTACAAGCATCCTACCGCCTCCGTCGTCACGGACAAATATCTGGCGGTTCGCCACAGGGAACTCCTCCCCTGGTGACCAGATGCCTACCTCACCCGAGTTTGTATACTTATACTGCACCGATGTGTTCTCTGGGAACTTAATTTCGATCGACCAGATACCGTCACCGGACCTCTCATCTCCGTTGGTACCATCATCGTACATCCTAACCTTGTTCGGTGTCCAGTTGGCAAGCTCCGGCTTATCGCCGACTATATATATCGCATCGGGAACATCGATACCCCTCGCATCGCAGGTGAAGACAACAGAGACCATATTCCCCGACTGAGCCATCGTCCCACCTCCACTGGAGGTTGTTCCCATCAGAATGGGAGGCAGGTTGGGAGGTTCAACCTTTGCACCGGCTTTCCTTGCGAACCCATACACGCCAAGTATATGAGCGCGGAAAGCTTCATCGAACGGCTCATCGCCACCAGGAGCCCCCTGATCCGCCCCATACCACCAGAACCAGTCGCTGCCCTCTGCAGCATACATCTCCTCCCAAGCCTTATAGGCATAAAACTCCTTTGTCCCTTCAGGTGGCGGTGAAGCGGCTGGGTCAGGACGAGGGATACCGGACTTCTCAAGTTCTCGCCTTGCTGTGAGCAGATACTCCCAGGCAGTATTCTCCTCCGGCTCACCAATCCAGGTGTCGAAATTCGCATTTATCCAAGAACCAGGCCAGAGCGGCTCTATCTCCCTCATACTCGACACAGGATGTGGCGGAACATTACGCTTCGGGTTGCCAAGGATATATTCAGCTGTCGTTACTGTTATAACCTTTCCCTCCCGTGTGAGCTTGGAAAGCTTTCGATAGAGAGCATTCAGGAACTGCTTGCCATCGTTGTCGAGCCTATACCACTCCCATGCGTTCTCACCATCCAGTATGACCGTCAGCAGTCTGTCCTCATCAGGCGAAGCAAACCCGATAACCGAGCGGATAAAATCGTCCGCTGCTTCCTCTCCGGTCTTGAGTTGATACCTGAAGCCTATCTTGTCTGAGAGTTCGGTGTGGCGAAACACAACAGCCATAGCATCGGATGGGTCGTTATCGCCAGAAACCTTGTCGGAATCGACACGATACGGCTGATAAACGGGCAGAGCAGAAGTGGTCGATCTGTAGAGGACACCGTCACCTGTCGCCATCCAGAGGATACCGTTCTCGACCATTATTTTCACTATGTCTTCTGAGACTGCGCCCTCGGCGGGCCAGAATCCATACGGTTTTGCTCCGAATATATCCTCATAGAAGGCGACCGCCTTCGCTACCTGAGCGGATGCATCCTCAGGATAGGAGAACTCCGTCGGCAGAGGAGTCCCTGGCTGGCAGATGCGAGCCGAATTGGTCGAATAGATAAGCGGCAGTATCGGATGGTAATACGGTGTCGTGATTATCTCTATCTGACCTTCATAGGTTTCAGGGTTATACATAAGCTCCCTATGAATAGGCACAACGGAAGCACACACCTTGAACACCTCGGCAATTATGCGATTGCAATCCCTTTCTGTTACCTTCTTTCTGAGGTAAAATTTACCATCCCGCTCCTCGACGAGGTCCGACAGGTCGCAGCTCATGCCACCGGGGAGGTCGACCCTGCCGCGGAGGAAATCCGGATCGAACCAGGCAAGATAATGCCAGAACTTTATCTCCCGCTTCTCCTGAACGGTGAATTTGCCCCCCTTATCCTTGAGAGCCTTATACTCCGGGAAGCGAGCAAGCATAACATCAGAGATCCCGAACGAGTTCCAGGCGTTCTTGTACAGGTTCGCATCATCCTCATCCGTGAACTCCTCCGTGGGTTTCAAAGCCATATCTATCCAAGGGTCTGTTCTACCTCCCATATCAGCAAAATATCGCTTAGCATCAACGGAATTCTCCTTGAGATTGACATAAGGTGCAAGTCGGTTGACATAATATTCCTGGAGCTGAAACAACAGAACAGATGTCAGGTTTATCGTGCAGTGGAGGTCTGGATACTTGGCTATCGTTGCTGCCATATCGTAGTAGTCTTTTGTGGCGTGAGCGCGCACCCACGGACCGCGGAGATAGTCCTTGACAGGGTCGAGATAGAGAGGCTGATGCTGATGCCAGATGATATTCAGATATAGTTTGCCGTTCACATCATAATCATCGGTTGGAACAAAACGCTTCATCTGCTGACCGAGGACAACCTTTCCATCCTCTGTGACCGTGAGGACTGAGTTCACCCCGCCGTAGCCATCATCGACGACGAACGGATTATTCGGGTCAGGCTCCCATCTCCTGCCATCCACTACAAACTTATACTGGTAGCTCCCCGGCTTCAGCGGATACTCTATCTGCCAGATACCATCCTTTGCCTTTTCCATCGGGGTTGCAGTTGGAGACCAGTTGTTGAACTCACCTGAAAGATAAACCACATTCGCATTCGGAGCCTTGAACTCGAACAGAACACCGTTCTCTCCCATCTTCGGTTGAGCAAAAAGAAGACCCGGGAAGAGCAAAAAAAGCACAAATAACCTTTTCACCATAACTCCCTCCCTGTCAATCGACGATTATCAATGAGTTCTCTATTCCGTCCTCCACACCACGCAGAGGGTTATTCGGATCGAGAACCCAGCTTGTTCCGTTGTCTATCACAAACTTATACTGGTACCTGCCAGGAGGCAGTGGGACAACTATCTCCCATATACCATCGCCATCATCGTCGTGCATAACACCAATGGATGGGTCAAAACGATGATATTCCTTCGTCCCACACCAGCCGTTGAAATTCCCAGCAAGATTAACAGAATGAGCTGCTTTGTTCTCATACTGGAACAGAACCCCACCTTCTACCTTATGCGGCGGCGGAAGCCGATCCTTTATCAACCTGCCAGCAGCACAACCGGAAAGCAAGAGAACCAGAAGATAAACATAAATCCTATTCATAATCCCTTAGAACCTCACACTCGCAAAGATGTTTATCCCCCTGTATCGCTCCATTCGGGAGAGAGCATCAACAAACGAGATGGAATACTCATTCATTGTGTCGTATAGCCACTTGCTCCTCCCTGTGTAGCGCCCCTTTATATCGTACGGCGAAACACCAGTGGACAGTTCAAACCTAACCGTCCCCTTCGGCTGCCAAATAAGAGCAAGATACGGGAAGAAGTAGTCCTTTGCCTCGCTCCTTTGAGTGTCAATCCGCTTGTACATAACATCCGCACCAAACGAGAGAGCCTTCCAAAAATTATAATTCAACCCATAGAGGATATCTGTCCCGAAGAAATTGGTTTCACCAAAACTGCCCGAGGAGTATCCTCCCCTAAAGCGAAAAGCCATTCTCTTCTTGAAAAGAGAGAGTGAAAGCCCTGGAAGAACGGCACCGAACTTCCTTGTATCCTTCACATCCTCGAACCGATACGAAACCTCCGTAGAGAGATGCTCGCTTTCGTATCTCACCATACCCAGAAAGGCTTTTCTATCATACTCGGGGAGTGTCTCATATGTGAGGGTTGGTCTACCGGTCTCGCCATCGTTCGGGTGCGGAACGATATAGACATCATCCGTATCCATCGGGTCGTAGTGCTCGAGCTCAGCAGAAAGTGAAACCCCAAAACCTTCGAACAGGTCAAGCGAGAAACCTGCTCCGGATAGGAATCCTGTCTGCCTTCCGAGCGGGATGTCAAGTTTGCCATCACCTGTTCTGTCGCGGTTCTCACGGTTGCCAGCCTCGATCAGTGAGGCATATTTCCAGTAGATATACTCAGCCCACAGATGGGCTACATCCCACGCATTTACACTAACATCGCCTCCTATTCCCAGCTCCCAGGAACCGAGGTCAAACCAATCGGAGGAAAGGTTCTCGTAGGCGTAAATAGAGTCAAACCTCTCATAGGTTATCTCTGAGATGGGTAGCCACCAGCGGTTCTTGTCAACACGGAAAACAACCCCAGGAGCGACAAACCCAAAATCTTTACTAATCCTGCCTGCCAGAACATCCGTACCGTAGTTGGAAAAGTCGGTCGGTTCATCAACCGTTGAAATCCTTCTCGAGAAAAAGCCCAGCTCTCTCCTGCCAGCCATATTAGGGAAATCAAGCGTATCAGGCGAGAATGCCCAGTTCTTGAACTCGTTAGCAAGAAGAAGCTTGAAAAGCCCACACTCGAGCTTTATCCCTGCATAGCCAAGCCCGAAGCTTTGAGGCTCCTCGTAAGTCGGCTCAGGAAGAGGATAGTTACCGACAAGAGAAAGAGGGTCGGATGTCTCAAATAGCTCCCTGTTGAAGAAGGCAGATACAAAGAATTCCCCAGCATCGAGGTCAAGACCGAGCGAATCGAGATGAAGATGAGCCTCATACATCCTCTCCGCCTCGGTTGTGTTGACATCAAACGAACCGAGTAGCTCCGCTCCCTCCGATATATGAGCCTTTATGTTGACATCGAGCTTTACATCCGGCTTGCCCAGCTTGAACCGCCTGTCCCCTGGGTAACCGCGGGAGCTCACGAATCGCGATAGAAACTGCCCACCGAACAGCACCCTCGACGAGACAGGTGTATTGGTGAGTAGCCGCGCACCAGCAGGATAAGACGCTGTCCCATCCTTGTTCACACGAATAACAGAGTTACCCATATCCCCACGGATGGTCGGGTTCATAGGGTCTGTGACCCAGTTACCATCCACGACAAACTTATACTCATATTCACCAGGCGCAAGGTTAACAGATACCCGCCAGACACCATCTTCTCCCTTCTCCATCAAAAGCTCGTGCGGATTCCAACCGTTGAACTCACCGGCAAGATAAACAGCCCTGGCATCAGGGTCAAAATATGTAAAAACTGCTCTGCCACCTGGCTCAGTCGACCCTATCTCCTCACCTACACCGACCTCGACAACAGAGTTGTAACCACCATAAGGGTCAGGAACCTTGTTCGGATTGTCAGGGTCCTCCTTCCAAACACCGTCAACAATGAACTTGTACTCATACCTCCCATCCTTGAGTCTCAACTTGACCGTAAAGAGACCTGTGGAATCCTTTTCTAACTGTATATCGTTCTCATTCCAGCCGTTGAAATCACCTGCAAGGAAGACAACATCTGCATTCGGGTCAGAGTAACTGAATAGAACACCGTCCTCAACAACCTCATAACCAGCAAACAGTGCAACAGGGGTAAGGATCAAAAGGAACACAAAGAGACTTCTCATCCTGCCTCCTAAAAATACACTCTTATGTATGTTTTAACCTGTTGACTTATCTCATTGCTCGATGAACAGTTGACAAAATCATCATCGTTGGTCAGGTCGTTGTCTGAATCAGCCGGGTTGCCGAACTCGAGGAAGAAATCCGTGTTCGACCAGCCGTTATACTGAAACTGAACAAATACTGTCTGGCGGGATTCCGATGTCTCATTTACATTCACAGCCCGCGTGTATAGCTTCCAGTTGCGCGTCAGATTGGCATTCAGCTCGAAGCCGAACGCCTGGAGCTCATAGGGTGTCCCTATATCCTTCCAGCGGAACTGAAGTCTCACCTTGGCAAGGAAGTTCTCGAACGAAAGCTCGTTGAAAAGTGTTGGATAAACCTTGTATGCATCGTAGTTCGTATCCCAGCCACGATACCACCTATAATATAACTTGTAGCGGATGTCGTGGACAAACTCGATGTAAAGCTCATTATACCAGCTCTGATAGATGTAAGCGGGGTTCGTCTCACTGACAGGAAACCCTCTCGAGACAGGCGCCGAATACCTATCATAGTTCGTCGTTATATTCACTGCTTTTGTCGGGAAAAAGTATGTCGCATTTATATTATAACCAGACTCGTTGTACTTCTGCCCCTGGTCATAGTCGGAGGAGAGATAGGAGCGGAAGTTCTCTCCCGTTTCCCTATAAGCAAACTTAAACTCAACAGGACCAACTCGAAGGTTTCTTATCTCCGCCTTTAAGGCGGTGTTTTTGCTATTCCTGCCCTCATCGGGGATGCGACTCTTGGCAAGCTCAAGCGCACAGTCGAAATCACCGAAACGGGTAAGAGGAGATAGCAACCTACCAAGGGAAAGGTACATATCTCCGGATACAACATCATTGTGGTTATCGGATGAGCCGTCCCAGTCCTTGCGAGCAAATGTAGCAGAAAGCCTAAATCTGTCGGACAAAAGCGGCAAGCTCCATCTGGTGATGGTGGCATCCTCGCCACCAGACTGCGAATAGTCAGAATATATAAAAAGCCCGTGAAGCTTCCAGATATTCCAGAAATCCGCCCTCACACCCTGAGCGTTGCCGTTATCGTTCACCGTCCACTGGGAGACAAGCTCCATCAAACCCTGCGGAAACCAGAACCGGTTCTCTCGAGAAAAGAGAACAAGCTCCAAACCTTTCTCCCATCTGAAACGGGCGTGAGACTCTATCATATCGTAAAGTGTGTACCTCTGAGCGAGATTGTTGTTGAAAAACTTATCAGATTCCGCGTGGAACTTCAAAAAGGTCTCAATACCACCCATAGGTTGCCCGAGGAAGCGGAACTCAATATTATGATGCGGCTCACCAAGATACCAACGGATGTTCCCATCGAGCGTGTTCGTGTTCTCATAATACCCCTCGAACCGAACAGCCGATTCGAGCCTTCCAGCAAAAAGGAGAAAAAGTGATATTACGATGACCCTTCTCATCAATACATCACCTTGAACGAGAACTGGTATCTGTTGCCAAGATACCTGTGCGATGCGAGAGCAACATCGAACGCCCATCTCTTTGAGAACAGACCTATCCCGAGTCCGAGCCTACCATCGGATACACCGGAGCGGAGCGAAAGGGCATCAAAGAATGTCATCTCCGAGCCTATATCGAAATGTAGACTACCAAAGTCACCGCGCCTCGTGTAAGCGTCGAGCGAGAATACGAGCGAACGCCTGATGGTATAAGAGAGCCCAAAACGAATGTTCCGATGCCACTCGTCAGGCTCGGAGGTGGTTGAGATAAAAGAGAGCCTTGGAGCGTTTACATTCGTCACAACACCAGAGAACACAGCATTCCGGAACGGAGCAAAGGAAAATCCTAAATCCCCTGATAAGGCAATAAAACTCTCCTCAAAATTTGGGTCATTGTACCTTGAGTATCCCGGAGCAGAGAGCAAAAGCCCTTTAAGAGAACCCCCTACGGAAACAGTCTTCCAGATTCTCTTCCCCCAGCTGAGGCTTATGTGGTTCTCTCCGTAAACATCCTCGAGGTAAAGCCCACGCCATCCGAGTGCAAAACCGCCAAACCTGCCACTGGTATATGAAAATGCAGACGAGAAATAGGATAGCCCATCGACCGAATAGAGCATCGTATAGTCCACTGCAAGCTCGAAGCGATGAGAAGAAATAATCCTCGATGGGTTGTAGAAGACAGCATCACTCCCCTCACAGACAGACAAGTAGGCACCACCCATCGAAACAGCCCGAGAACTCGAGAAACAGACAGGTGCAAAATCACCAAACAGCTCAAAAGGAGAAAGGAAAACAACCAAAACGAATGTTAATGTAACCACTCCTCTCATCTTACAATCACCACTGCCTTATTCTTTCTTGCCTCCCGTTCGTTCCCATCGAATATGTATGTGAACCTGACACAGACAAGATACACTCCCACCGGCTGAACCTCTCCAGAGCCACTGCGTCCATCCCAGATGATGTTCTCATTCCTGCCCGATGATACCCGCTTACCTCGGGCAAGGCTCAAAACAAGATTGCCAGATATATCAAAGATGTCTATATCGACCTGACCATCATAGCAGGTAACAACCGTGATGTTTGTCTCGTCGCACAGACCATCAGCATTGGGCGAGAACGGATTGGGCGATATGATAATATCAGATACAGGATCAGAAGAAACCTTCACCTGCCCCTGCTCGAAAAGCCCGATATATGTTTCCTGCTCATCCAGAAGAATATTGCAGTTTACCGTATTAGGCTCCGGAGCATTCCTGCCACCGATAGGCACCCAGACATCCGTCCGGTTATCCCTCTTCGCCAAGGTGAAACTGCTCTCGTCTCCGGTCGTCTCAAAATAGTGAAATGAAAACGGGGCATAGGATGTCAGAACAGGTTGACCCTCCTCCGAGCATAGAACAAGCGTTCGATACTGCCCCAGAGGAGAGATATCGGGGAATGTCCCACCAGCAGACGGAAGATTGGTATAGCTTGCATAGATTGTATCAACAGCAGATGAAATCCTGCTTCTGGGAATAGTCAGCATCGCTCCATCAGGGAAGAAAAAGATATGCTCGCCCGATATTGTATTGACAGGCACAACGAAGCTGGATGTATCGACATCCGTTATCGAAGGGATAACCCTTGTCGGATTTGCCGACAAGGTAGAGTAAGGGTAAGCAGGTGGTGATGCCACAGCCGTGTCGGGATAATCCTTCGGGTCATAAGTGAGGTTTCCCGACGGGTCAGCTGCAACAAAGAAGAACTCGAACGAATCCGGTTTTACATCATCGAACGGGATATCACCAACGAACATATTCCTCTCTTCCCGATAGCCAAACGGAATAGGATGCCATTCCTCCTCGCCGATGTTCCGCCAGAAGAGCATCGCCACATACACATCGACATCATCCTCGATATAGACCTCGATATAGACACCGGGAGTCCCTGCAAGATGAGGTATCTCGGCAGGAAGAGAATATGATATGGTTGGAGGGATAATATCTGTGCTCTTCGCCGCCTCAAGCACCACCGGAGAGCAGGCAGTATAGTCGAGCATCTCCTCCTGACTCCTTCCCGGCTCCTTCGGATTGCCGTAAGCATCGGTGCCTGGCATAGCAACAATATCAATCACATTCGGGTCGATATCGCCATCCGCTCCACCGTTGAACTGCCATTGATTGGATGTCCCAGAGTTGACATATCTCACCCCCTCAACACCGGAGCCGTCATGACCGAGCATAAGAACAAGTATATCCCATTGAGAAAAGCTACTCGTATCCGCATAGCCGAGAGCGTCCACAAAGGCAGACTTATCGACGGTTATCCAGATTCTGTCTGTGAGTGTATCGGCAACGAACGATACAGATGATACATCCTGCGTGAAATTGGAGAATATATCCTGCCCGTTGGAAGCTAATATCCCCTTCCACCAGCCGTCGACAGATATCGCAAAATCCCAGGCATCCGTGGCGGCAAATGTTACATTCCTGTTCGGCAGACCAACTGTCGCACCACCACGATGACAATCGATGTATATATCTATCTTCTGCAGATTTAGAGGTGGATAATATGGACTCCAATCGACAACCCCCTTACCCGGTATATCGCCGACAGCAACCTCAAACTGATAAGCATCGCCTGTATCCCGTATCTTCACATACTCGATGTCGAATACAGCATCGACAAAGACGACATCGGTCGGATACATATACCAGCCTGGACCATAGTCATCACCAGTTGCGTCAACTGCCTCCCTGATGACACCAGCTCGTTCGAGAACAACATCCAGCTCAACAGATTCCCCCTGAAGAACCTCGACAGATTCGACAACAGATGAGACATAGTCCACCGAGAGAGGCTCGAAGAAAACATTGTATATCCCATCGGGTAGATGCGTTATCTCATACTCCCCTTCCGCTGTATCGGGGAAGCCAAAAACAGATGTATCCATCATCGCATAGACATAAACGGGGACATCATCAGGGGTTATCGTGCCGAACAGCCTCCCCGTATATGGCTCAAGAGTGAAATCGACCATGTTCTCCCCTGAGACAACTGCATAGCCAAAGACCGTATCAGGGTGAAAACCAGCCGCCTCGGCAACAATATCATAGACCTCACCCTCCACAACACCAGCGAGCATATAGCTACCATCTGCAGTGGAGGAATAGGCTGTAGCAAAGATTTCCCCTGTGGCACAGCTGACCGCATCTATTCTTGCAACAGGATACGGAGGGGAGAGCGTCGTGTCGTTGAAGTTGACCACTCCGCTTATAGATTCCCCTGCGAAATCAGGGATACCATCACCGTTTGCGTCGATCGGAACAGTTATATACTCGGTCAAAAGATGTGGTCCCTCTCCGCCATCGATTGTCGGATTGTCAGGCACAGCATCCGCCGCACCATAGTTATCGCCACCCGCTATAACGCCAACAAGACTCACCGAAACATTCTCGGGAACTATCTCCTCTGCCTCGGGATAGATTATGCTCCAAGGGATGGCAATCTCCTGCTCGAACATATCACCTGCTGCCGCCCTGCATATAGATGTTATCTCGCTGCTGGTCGAATCCGCTGTGAGATAGACATAAGGTCCTTCACCGTTCCAGCTGCCGATAAGCAAATCTATCCCGAAAGTATCCGGGAAAACAATATTCCTCGGGTATGCGCCAGAGTATCCGCGTGTGCTGTTGAAATCGACAACCCCTCCGGGGATACCGGATTCTATGTATAAAACCATTGCATTATCCGAGACGACAAACCCCAGTCCGATATAGAGGTTCACTGCGTCGTATGTGAGATAGATAGCCCTGAATTCGTTTCCTGTCCAATAGGAATCATCTATCGGGTCATCACCGACCAGCTCGTCCTCATCCCAGTCATCCGGCGAGATGGAGATAACTCCATCAATGGTAGGGGTATTGTACGGCTCGCCAAAGAGCCAGAAAGGAACAAAAATAAGCAGCAGAACCGGTATTCCCCTCGTAAGAGTGTTCCCCTTCATTTGAGAAGCGTCATCTTCCTCGAGTAACTAAAATCGCGCCCCTCGAGCTTGTAGATGTATGTCCCGCTCGGGAGATCCGATGCATCCCAGATAATGTGATATATACCTGGGAGAGAAATCCCCGTGATAATCTCTGATACAAGCTCACCCTTCAGATTATAGACAGAAAGGGTCGCTGGCGAAGAAATCCCCCTGCTTATCGCGAACTGTATCTCTGTTCTCTCGTTGAACGGGTTCGGTGAGTTCTGAAAGAGCTCGATACTCTCCGGGATCTCCGTTCTGTCAACGGTTATTCCGAGGCTACCAAAGGTATCGACAGGTAATCGAAGAGTATCGGAGGATTCATCGAGTGTGAATGCGTGATTGACATAGGGAGGTAAAGGTTCATTGTCGGTGCCGTCGGTTGTATATCTGTACTCGATATCCCTATATGTGCCAGCGGGGAAATCTATCACCGTGGTGTAAATATAGTCTCCAGCGGTTATATCGCCATGGGTACCATCATCGTATATCCTATCATCCTCCGTCCAGCCATCGTCCCAACCCCAGTGCAATGGAGGCTGACTACCCGCTATATAAGGGTCAGAAACCGTATAACCTGTCATATTCACCTGAAACACAACAGAAACAGGAAGAGTGCTTCTGTTCTCCCAATAATCGAGCGGGAGATACTGGTCAGAAGGACCAGAATCGTCCACCTCGAAGACACGATTACCCGTTGCCTCCCAAGTGCCTCCATTGATATACTTGTATTCTTGATGTCGGTTGGAGCCAGCAGGAATGGTAACCGAACCAGTGTAGATACCATCTCCCCTATCGGAAAGAACCGTCGCAGACATATCCCAGCCGTTGAATGAACCTGCTACTGTAACAGGCTCAATCGCACCTACCCAGTTCATATTTACGGAAAAATGAACTACAACATCGATAGCCGTCGGTGAAACAGGATGATAGACGAGCGGTTCCTCCATCGTCGCAGGGTTGCCAACCTGGTCGTTCCCTTGACAGGTGGTCATATCGGTCGAGTCCAATCCCTCACAGTAGATCTCGATGTCAACCCCAGGAGTGAGAACATCAGAAGGCACTGTGCCTGCATACTCATCGTTGTTGCCAATATCAACATTGTAAACCATCTCCACAGAATTCCACTCTACCTCCCCTGCATTCCTGTAAAAAAGCGTGGCAGAAAGCCCTTCACCCCTGCCCTCGGCATCGGTCACTCCCGCCTTGTAGAGCTGGAAGTAAACATTGAGGTCAACCTCAGCGTTTATCTCAGCACCATAATTAGGATAAACATTCCCACACCAATCAATCGACGCAGAAAGAGCAACCACCCCAAGGAACAGAACTGCAAAAGCAACGATAAGAATGTTCCTCATAGTTCTTCCTCCTATCTTATAAGGACTACCTTCCTTGTCTGTGAAAAACCGTCTGTCGAGAACCTCACAAAGTATATTCCACTCGAGAAGCTTC
Source organism: bacterium (assembly GCA_021158465.1). Classification (GTDB taxonomy): domain Bacteria; phylum UBP14; class UBA6098; order 4484-93; family 4484-93; genus 4484-93. Next base: position 36,117 of record JAGGUN010000037.1, on the reverse strand, counting down.
TTGCGTCCCACAAAAGCCTATGCCCACCAGCCGGAAGCCTGCCTGAATATAGGGTATCAATCCTCTCTCCGAGGATATTATAGACGGATACAACAGCGTTCCCACAGCTCCTCTCCGCAGTAAGCGAAATATTACAGCTCGAATTAAACGGACTCGGATAAACGTAAAGTTCAAACAAGGTCGGAGAAAGCTTCTTCGATGCAATCCCTACCGCCTCCTCGAACGGCTCAGGGAATCCGTCACCGTTTGTGTCAACTGTTATACTCCAGACAGAGTCGATATTCGGCAGAACAGCCGTAATATTGTTCGGTGCACAGTCACCACCAAGCTCTATCGGGCTCGCGATACTCGCAAAAAGGGCGATCTCTGCATACGCTGGAACAATACCTGCTCCAAGATGATACAGTTCATCCCAGCTAACTGCTATCTCGCTCGACGGATTGGAAGATGCAAGGTCCGTTTCACAATAGAGATCATCTATTACCTGCTCGGATGTGGTAGATGTAAGTATCCGCCAGAAATCGCCTGTCTGCCCGCGGTATGAGCCATACAGATAGTCACACTTGAAACCGCAACCGGTAAGGAAACGAGCATTCCTGTCCCAGTGGTCGATGTTGCGTAGGTCGGAGAAGCCGTCTGCCCCGCCGAAGTCCGTATCGAGGAATAGCAGCCAGGAGTTGTGATAAGGCGACACCTCATGCTTACCGTTTATAGCAAAGTAGATATATTCGGTGTCCCAGTAGAGATACACACCCCATATCTCATTCTTGGCGGTATCCCACTCGGAGTCGGTGTTCGGGTCATCTATAACAAGCGAGTAACAGTGCCATTCAAGCGTGTCGAGGTAGCCATCTATCGTTATGGATAGATTGGCTGTGAAGCTGACCTGCACCTCATCTGCGCCTGCTGTGAGTGGACGGCAGAGGTTCCCGTGAGTATCCCTGACAGCGCCAGAAGAGAAAACGAGGACAAGATGCTCACGAGATAACACCTCCAAAGAGGCTGCTTTCGCCGGTGAAAGCTGGACACGAACACCAGACTCATTGCCCGTATTGAGAACAGAACAGCTCCCATCGAGCCAGAGGTCGACCGTTCCATCCGCATCCTCATCAAAGCCGATGCCAGACAGAGAAACATTCGATATATCGATATCCTCCGTGAACCATATAACGAGGATGTCCGTCCCTGGGTTGTAGGAAGCCTTATATGCATCAGGAGGGAAGCGGTCAACAAGCGATAAGGAGATGCCATCCAGCAAAGAGGAGAAACCAAATGTATCCGCTGACGCCCAGCCAGCATAAAGGTAAAAACCGAATGTCCCCTTGCCTTTTATCTCATCGCCTTTAAGCAAGGTCGAAGAGAACTCTGTCGAATGGCTCGCCCCCCCACTACCAAGAATGTATGCGCCGACAGCGCTCGTATTTCTGTTTCTGAAGCCAGCATACCTACCTGCTCTCCACAACCTCTGGACATCAGGTCCCCAGTGAAGCGAGATGAACCCAGGGGTAAAACCGGTCTTTATGTATGTCTCCTTATCCCGTGTGAAATACTCACAGTGAAGATAAGGCTGATGCGGATAGACAGATACCCTCTTTCTCAACTCCCCATGACGCAGAACGATAACCGCCGAATCGGAACAGGAGGCAGCTATTTCCCAGTCGTAGTATGTATGCTCGTAATCCACTCCACCAACACCGACATCGGAGAGAGCAGCGATATGGTTCGCATCGTTGTAGTCCATATCCGTCCCCTCCCAGTAGGCATCATCGTTGCCAACAATCACCGCACAGCTATCAGAATGCTTGGCAAATATCCACTCTGCCCTCCCACCGATCGACTCAAAGACAGCAAATACCCTATCGTTGTGTATCACAAGCTCATCGTTTCCATCATGGTCGCAATCAGCGAAGAACGCTCCAACCGACTCAGCGTATTCACCTCCCGCCCACCTTGCACCCTCAGCGTAAACATTCGCATTCTTTATATGCGACGAGAACCTTACCTCCCAGCCAGCAATCGGACCGACCAGACCGTCGTGCCAGCCTGTCTCATAGAGGTTCGTCATAAGAACATACCAACCTGCCTGCGATATGTTGTTGTCCGGGGAGGAACAAAGGTTTGAGTTCGCATCTGACCAGATATAGCCGTAATCCCACTGGGGTGTGTGATTGTCGGATGGCGAGGCTGTCCCTGCCCAGTGAGTATACCAGCCGTTGTCGCCACCACCATAGCCATCTGTCCCACCTATCGATGGATGCGACCCAGGCGTGAATGTTATGCTCACTCCGTTGAAGTCCGGATTGCCGATAGCATCCGATATCCTCCAGGTATGAAGCCAGGAACTCTCTTCATAGCACTTGCCGACAAACCAATCGTATGTTTCCTTTGCATTGGGCATAGTGGTCGCCCACTCGCCCATCTCCGCCGCCATCTCCCAGTCATCGGCGTAGACAACTATCCGATAATTCCCATCAGGGCTATCAGCCAAACCCTGAAGTACGGAGAGAGCACCTGCGCCATCACCTGCATGAAGCCGCCCTGTGAAATAGCTGTCACGGGGAACAAGACGCAAACCAGTTCCCGAGATAAGGTGAATCTGATGGTTATCATAGCCCGAACAGTGAACATCATCATCGAGGATAACAGCGGATATACCGTTGTCCGTGAAATTGTCGCCCAGCCAGTCAGCAACACCTGTATTGGGGTATCTCCCACCTGGACCATCGAGGAATGTCCGCTCCGGAACCCAACCAACAGAACTCCAAAAGTTGTAGTAGAAATGGGTCATCTGCCTATGAGTATAAACAGCCCAGTCGTTCATATTGTCATTCACAAACGGCATAATATGCTGTGCATAAGCGGAGCCGAGCATATCTATCCAGCCCTCGCTGACACCACGAGCAACCCAGTCGTTGAAATCCGGGTCATACCAGCTGGCTGCAACCTGAAGCGGTCCTGAAATGTGCAGGCAAACGGGGATATTACGGGCATCGTGAGCCTCGAGCGTCTCGTCAAAGCCGGAACCATTGATGTCATCGCTTCTGCCGCGGAAGACATCCGTATAGGAGAGGGCTTGATTACCGTGATGGACAAGGGCACAGTGAGCATTTCCCTTTGCCCTGTGGCGGGAATCTCCCCTCGCCTCATCAGACAACCTGCCATCGGCAAAACTCTTAACAAGAAACCTCAATGAAGGCGCCTCTTCAAGAGAAAACGGATTTACCATCCCAAGCTCGACCATATCGTATTCAGGTGTGATAACTGCCCTGCCAGAAATCTGTTTTCCCCTGCATTCCACGGAGAATTTGCCATCATTTTCGATATGAATAGAGCAGGTTCTACCATACTCCGACACCATCTCAATCGAAAGGGTTATCTTGTCCCTCTTCCAGAGGTTCTCACGAGGCTCACGCTCTATCGTCCGAAGTGAAACAAAACTAACACGGAAGAAGAGACTATCAGAAGAGAAATCATAGTATAAGGAAAGTATGTCAGAGGAATACGGGATACTCCTATCCGCCGACTCAACAGCATCAACCGAGATAAGTTGCTCCCTCGTCCATCTATCAGGGTTACCAGCGGCAAATGAAGAAGCATAAAAAGCGAGAACAGAAAATAATACGAGCCACCCCATAGAAACTCCTGTTGATTTCTCAAATATTATCTGTTATTATCTATTATTAAGTTAAACAAAATTTGCATCTTAGCAAGCGAAATTGATACTGGGAGGCGTTATGAAAAGGATTATCCTCTCTATCTCACCGCTTCTCGTCATTTGTGGAGTAGCCTGCGGTCTTGTCAATCATCCGAACGAGCTGGTAATTGCGAGAATTCAGGAGTCTCCTGTCTCATTTCCGATGAAGGTGGTTCTATTTGGAGATAACTATTCGGTCAATTCAACCTTCAGACAGATAGTAGGGCAGATAAACCTCATCTCCGATAGTATCTCATTTGCGATAAATACAGGTGATTTCGCAGCCGGAGGGACAGAAGAAGGATACATGGCATACATAAGCCTCATCGATTCACTCGAGGCGCCGCTAATATCTGTCATCGGGAACCACGAGATGAACGAACCTGGCGGAATGAGCCGCTACCTCGAATATTTTGGTAACCCGAACTTCTATTTCGATTACGACAGGTTCAGATTCATATTCCTTCAGGACACCCACCCAGCAGATTCTGCTGTATCAGCTGGAGAGAACGTCTACTATATGATCACACCGGCACAGCTCGACCTGCTCGAGGGTCTCCTTTCAGAGGATACGAGCAAAACGACATTCGTATTTATGCACTGCCCGGCAGCAATCATCGGGCATTATCCGAGGGTGGCAACACTCGGTGGACCCTACTATGCCCCCTCCGGGCTCGAGGAGTCCGGTTCACAGAGGTTCACAAACCTCGCCAGAGACCATAATGTCCGGCTCGTAGGATTTGGACATCTGCACTGCTATGACCTGTATCAGCCGAACGACGAGGAATACGGAGATGTTATATACATCATCACAGGCGGGGCAGGAGCAGCACTCAACCCATGGCTATACGACGCCCCATACGGGGGAATGCTTCACCATTTCCTTGTCCTTGAACTACACGAGGACGGCGGAATATCTGTCCACCTCGTAAGACCTGGAGACGAGGTCCAATACGACCCAGCATACGAACAGTACCTCCCACCAAGAACAAAAATAGAAGAAAAGATAACAACCCCAGAAAAGCTCTCTCTTTCCGCATTCCCGAACCCGTTTAATTCTGAATGTAGAATAGAATGTAAGGGCAATATTAACCCACAAAAACTGGAAATATTCAATATAAAGGGGGAAAGAATAGAAGAATTCACTCCGTCTTCGGGCTATGTCATCTGGAAAGCAGAAAACATTCCATCGGGAGTGTATATAATCCGAGCCAAGGCGGAGAAAATACAGAGGGAAACGAAGGTTCTACTACTCCGATAACAACCGAACAGGGTTATTCGCCTTTGCGGAATAGCTCCTTAATCCGCCACCAGGTGGTCGCCTGGATACCAGATGAGAGGAGCTGCGAGAGTTTTTCCGAGATGGAGTTGGTATCGATACCCTCAGTGCGGTAAGCGATCCTACCGGATGAGTTAACTATTATCTCCAGAGGGGTTGACGAGCTATGAGAATACCGCTCCCAGACCGAGCCATCCTCATCGTATAAGACTGTATGGGTCAAATGAAGTGCATCTCTCAGGTTCTCCGCCGACTCCCTCGTCGCATCATCGCCCACCAGTATTGTCAGAACGACGACACCACGAGAACTGAACTGCGCCTGGATATTCCTCTCTATCTGGAAGCTGCCAAAAACAGCATCATCCCTCTCAACAAAGTTCAGGAGAACAGACGACCCGCGAAAGGAAGATAGGGTTACCTGTCCACCATCAGCAGCGGGAAGGGAAAAATCTGTAGCAGTCTCCCCAGGGAATTCACCTGCAAGGAGTAAAATAGGGGAAAGAAGAGTCAAAAGTATCAAAATTCCTCTCATACTAAAAAATTAACACCGTTTAGAACAAAAGTCAAGAAAAATTTCTACCTTGTTAGATTAAAACCGACAGTTCCCGCAACGAAGATTTCAACCCCTGCCTCACGGTTTTTGCCTGACATATCGAAAAGCAAACCACCGTCAAGTGCAATATTGGAGGTAATCGGAGCCTTTACATTCACACCCATCTTCGCTATCGATTTTCTCGAATCCTCAAGCGTGGTATCGTCCATCTTATCATCGGATATACCCATCTCTCCTGTGAAGAGGACACCGAAATTTGTTCCACCTTCGAGCTCGTATCCACCGCGGAACTTGTAGGAGATGATGTCGCCGGGGTTGTAGTCATACTCTCTGGTGAAACCCATATACCAGTACTGCATTTTCTTGGATAGCTTGAGCCTGTATCCTGCGATGAGCTCGACATCGGGCTTCGGACCCGGGAGATCAGGTTTATATTTCAATCCGAAGCCGAGGTCTAAATCGACCTGCCCTTCACCGGTAGGGAGAGCATCCTCCTCCGGCTCATCGTTGCCAGTCGGGAGCTTGAAAGCAAGATGAAACGATACCACAGGGTCTACCATCGCCCTGTACTTGCCGTAAAGCCAGACATCCGATATACCGCTACCCGTGAGGGAATTCTGCCCGAGTTTCTCTTTGTTCATAACAAACGGCAGAACAATGCCTGCCTCCGCGATATCTCGTATCCCAAGCCTTGCCTTGAGCGGAAGATAAAACTGCATAGATAGGGTGTCTGTTCCATAATCCTCGCGTTTCCCATCGGAGTCAAAATAGCCGGTGAAGTAGCCGAAATCAGGTGTCAGCTCGAGGCGCATATCCATATTACCGACTATGTCCGGCGTGCTGGTAGTGTAGATATTATCGAGGGCAAACGGGGAAGAAAAGAAAATGAGGATGAAAGCAGCTCCGAGAGCAAACGGTTTCATTTTTTTCTCCTTTCACAAGGTCTTTAAATTTAGAAGACCACCAGCTTCCCATATACGCCTCTGGACATCGGAGAAGCCTGTTGCCTTCGGGAGGGTAAGCCCTCTTGTAATGTTTCTCATCTCGCCCGTTATGAGGTCAACTTCAATAACCTCCCCAGTCTCTATCATCTTCTCAGTTAGCTCTGGGGCAACAAGAACGGGGAAACCAGAGTTTACCGCGTTCCGATAATATATCGCTCCAAACGAGATGCCAACTATCGCTGATATTCCGAGCGCACGGAAGCAGTCAACCGCCTGCTGACGGGATGAACCAGAGCCAAAATTGCGTCCAACAATAAGTAGATCACCGCTTCTCACCCTCGACGGAAAATCCTCCCAACCTTCAAGATTCCCAAAGGCAAACTTACCCATCTGCTCGATATCCGTCACCGCAAGATGCTTGTTGTGATAAATTTGGTCAGTGTCGATATTATCGATGAAATGTCCAGAGGCGTCCTTTATAACCCAGGTTCTACCTCTTATTACAATACTCTCTTTCATTCCCTATCCCTTTGCTTTATCTCCATAGCAAAGCCAAAACCCTTCTGCTCGTTGGGAGCAAACGAAAACCTCCTGTGGAACAGGATAGCATTCCCCTGGTAGATCCTCTCGAAACCAGACTCCGATACGGAGACTGTCTCTATCGGGACAGACCAGACATTGACAGGCTCATCCATCTTGAAGGCGAGCTCAACACCCTTGCTCCCAACAACCACTCGAAACTGGAGCACATCCGATAGCTCCGTAAGCTCCGACGGCTTTATCCTTCGGAGAGACCTACCACACAGGATGTATGTCGATGGGTCATCCCTTGTAAGCAAGCCAAAGTTGAACTCAACACCAAATATTATATCCTGCGGTATGTCGCCATTTTTGAGCGTATATAGGAACCTAACAGGTTTTCCAGGGGCAAACTTGACACGCTTTTTCACACAGAACGGGTAGCTTCTACCCTCACGCCATATGCCGCCGTCCCGCGAAAGCAGAACCTCACAAGATTTGTCGGACCTTTTCACCTCAAAACCGTACGGCTGGTTAACGAAATCGCCAAGCTCTGCAAACTCACAGTTGCGGAAGCGAAGAACCGTCTCACCAGGTGGCATTATATGGTCAAGCAGAGAATATCTTGTGTACCAGTCGTAGAACAGATAGGCAGAAAGGTTTCGTTCCTTGCTCGTGACAAGCTCGTGGATACTCTTGTGTTCACTCTCATCATGGGCAGATCCCTCTGTCTGTGGAACAAGCTTATGATACCCCTCACGGCGGCGTGTTACGGTATCAGTTACGCAGAAACTGGACAAAAGAGCATCTATCTCGAACAGTGAGCCGCCATACTGCGGCATAAACCAGAGCGAAACCTTGCCATCGGTAAGCTGAATCTCATCCTCCCTGTCTGCATTTATATCCTTAACCCTAAGAAGATACGGAGCATCACCCAGAATGTGCAGAAGAAGTTGCCGCTCACACACGAGGATGTTCTCGAATATTGCATCCCGAAGATGCGGGAGATATAAACCACCGAATATACCGTGCCAGTAAGCGCAGTTCACCTGAGAACGATAAAGAGAAAGTCGCAGTTTCTCGTAGCTCTTTTTGTCAAGCTCCCCCTCAAGCGAGTGGAGAAGATAGGATACTTCCGTCATCCGCTTATGCATCCTGTCGGATTCAGGATATTTCGATAGGAAATTCCTCCAGTGTCCACCCTTCAGGAAAGGTTTTAGCTCCTCAAACCGTCCTTCCTTCTTCAACTCCTCCGTCAATATGTGAAAGCGATATGCCAACTGGGCAGGAAGGGTCCACTCGTTCATCTCGAAGTAGGATGTAGTCGGCAGATAGACCCTGCCAAAGCTCCGATGGCTGTCAAGCGCCTCCGAGAATGTCTGAATGTTTATCCAAGAGAGATTGCTCTCGAGTAGCTTCAAGAACCTCTCAAGCCACCCGTCTTTGTAGACCCAATCATATGTCCCAGGCCAGAGCCCAAACTTCTCTCCGTCATCCGCAATGACGGCTATCCTACCTCCCCACTCGTTCGCTCGAGAGGAGAGGTACTCGATGGTCCTCTCCGGGGCATCAAACGGAATGATATACCTCAATTCCTCCGATATCGGGAAGATAGCGACAGGATGTGCGTCATCCTCGGTTACATAGTATCCGAGCAGGTCATCGCCTGTTATACCGATGGATTTTAAGTGGTAGTCATCGACCGCCGTATACTCTACACCAGCCTCGTGCAGGATAGAGGGTAAAGACGGCTCCCAGATACGCTCGGTTAGCCATATACCCCTTGGACGGGATGAGAAGTTCTTCTCGAGGAAATCAGACATCATCCTCAGCTGACCTATGGCATCCCTCCTCGGTATTACAGCAAGTATCGGCTCATAATAGCCACCTCCGATAAGCTCCACCTGCGAACGGTCTACCATCTCGCCGACGATATCGAATATCTCCTTGTGTTTCTCGGAAAAGTAGTCCCAGAGCGGACCAGATATGTGGAGCGAAAACTTGAACCATGGATGAGAAGCAACAGTTCTCAGGAAGGGAAGATAAGCATGAAAAACAGCCTCCTCCATCACCCAGTCGAAATTGCCGACCGGCTGGTGAAGATGAACCCCAAAGAGAAAAGATATTCTCTTCATAACACCCCTCACAGGTTGATCACTAACCGAACCAGACCAAAACCAAAAAGCGACAGATTGACAAGCAGTTCAAAGTATCTCCTCTTCTTGACCCTCCATATCACCCCGAAAAGCACCAAAGCAGGAAGAATATGTACGATAAATAAAACCTTCTTTACAAATAAAGCATAAAAAATCAATATGGCAAGCAAAACAATCTCAGATGCCAGAAGAATATCCCTCGCCACCCTCCTCCCCAAAAGGCTTGGAACGCTTCTCCTACCAAGAACAGAATCAGCCTCGCTCTCAACAAGCGAGAAAGCAAGCGAACGGATAAACGAAACTATAAAGGAAAATAGAAGAACAAAAACTGCAATAGGAACGGAGACACAAGCCTTGATAATCGGCAAGACAGCAATCACAAAGCCCCAGCCAAGCGCCAGAGCAATATCCTTGCTGACAAACGGGAACCTCCTCTGTCCCCAAAGAATATACACAACACCGAGCAGGACAACAAAAGATGTCAGAACAAACTGGAGCATTCCAACCCTCAGCAAAATCGGAACCATAAGGGCAAAGGAGAGGATAAAAAGCGGATAAAGAAGAAAAGAGTTTCTGTCATAGAACTCCATCTTGTCTGGGTCCATAATCTCGAACCCTCGCCAGTCATGAATGTCAACAAGGATGTGCATTCCAAGCACAAACAGAAAGGCAACCGGTGGGAACAGAAAGATATCCTCTGTACCAAGGACGCTTGCATTAAAGAATGCAAGTCCAGACGCAGCCAGAGCAGAGAACAGATTCGCTTCCTGCAGAAAGAACCCGATCTCCTTGAACACCGGCAACCGAAGAGGGGAGATGTGAGTCTGCCCTATACCCTCGAGCTTCTCCTTCACCTCTTCAATTATCCAGCGCGGGGTTGATGCACCCGCCGCAAGCCCTACAACCTCTATGCCGTGGAAATCCCTCCCGGATAATTCGTCCGCTGTTTCAATGTGGAAAGCAGGCTTGCCAGACGAGAGCGCTATCTCATAAAGCCTACGGGTATTGGCGCTATTGTAGCCACCAACAACAACAACCGCATCTACCTCATTGACAAGCGCTCGAACCTCATTCTGCCGTTCCTGCGTGGAAAGACAGAGCGTCTCATATACCCGAACATCTCCGTTACGCTCACGAATAGCATCCACTATCATTTTATAGAAATTCTGCTCAAGGGTTGTCTGACCGACCACAACGAGCGGAAAATCCACAGGAAGAGAGGAAACATCCTCAACGGAACTGACAACAACGCCACTCCCTCTCGCATAACCCAGAAGCCCTTTCACCTCCGCATGCCCCTTATCGCCGACAATCACCACAAGATACCCATTTTTTGCCGACTTCTCGACAATCCTCTGAACCCGCTTGACCCTGGGACAGGTAGCATCTTCAACCAATGCACCACGAGATTTCAACTCCTCTATTACATCTGGGGAGACGCCATGCGAGCGGATTACAACCACATCCCCAGGTGAGACCTCGTCAACACTCGACATAACAGTAACACCTTTCTTCTTGAGGAGTGAAACCGCCTGGGGATTGTGTATCAGAGGACCAAATGTAAACACCCTCTCATTCTCTTTTGCCACCCTGAGAACTATGTTGAAAGCCCGCTTGACCCCAAAACAAAAACCGCCATATCGGGCAAGCCTCACTCTCATAGCTCATCTTTTCTGATGATGATATTGTCGATAAGCCTCGCATCACCGAACCATGCCGCAACAGCAACAAGGACATCGTCATCAATAACCTCCACTGGTGAAAGGGTTTTTGTGTCCACAATCTCAGCGTAATCGAGCTGACCAGTCTCGGTCCGGACTATCTCATCCCTTATAACCTTAATGAGTGGCAAAGCTCTTCTCTCTCCTTCTTGCACCATCTGTCTCACCCTGGAAAGTGCCCGGAATATTGCAGTTGCCTCTTTCCTTTCCTTCGGGGAGAGGTATCTGTTTCGGGAACTCATAGCGAGCCCGTCTTTTTCCCTGACAATCGGAGCAACAATAATCTCAACATCGAAATTCAGGTCCCTCACCATTCGCTTGATGACGAACGCTTGTTGTGCATCCTTCTGTCCAAAAACAGCAAATGTAGGTTGGACTATGTTGAAGAGTTTTGCAACAACCGTTGTCACTCCCCTGAAATGGGTGGGACGTGAACGTCCACAGAGCGGCAAAGAGAGCTTTTCCTCAACCACATAGGTAGAGAAATCCTCTGGATACATATCGCTTGTCTCTGGGGCAAACAAGATATCCGTCCCTTCCGACTCGCAGAGCCTTTTATCTCGCTCGAGGTCTCTCGGATAGCGGGCAAAATCCTCACTCGGACCAAACTGTGTCGGATTAACAAATACGCTCACTACAAGCGTATCGCACATCCCCCTGGCAAGCCTTATAAGCGAAAGATGACCATCGTGAAGGTAACCCATCGTCGGGACAAAGCCAACCTTCCTACCTCCCTCGCGTAAACCGCGAGAGATAGTTTGCATCTCCTTTACACCATGAACAAGTCTCATCCCTCTTCCTCGAAAAAGCTTTCCTTCTTCTCGGGGAATCTGCCCTCCCTGACATCCCTGGCGAAGCGGGAGGCAGCATCCTTTATCCGTGACCTAAAATCATCATACTGCCTGGCGAACCGTGGCTTAAACCCATCGAACATACCCAGTATGTCGTTCACAACGAGAATCTGCCCATCACAGAACGGACCGGAACCTATCCCTATCGTCGGGACGGATACGGTATCGGTTATAACCTTCGTGAAATTTGCCTCCACCTTCTCGAGCACAATAGCAAAAACCCCTGCTTCCTCGAGTGACCTCGCCGATTTGAGAAGATATTCCCTGGATTCCTTAGTCTCCCCTTGGAGGCAATAGCCACCATACTTGTGATACGACTGTGGCTGCATACCGATGTGTCCGAGCACCGGAACACCCATACCCACAAGACGGGAGACAAGCGGAGCAATCTCACATCCCCCTTCGAGCTTAACAGCAGCTGCCCCTGATTCCTTGAGAAAACGTCCAGCATTCCTCACAGCCTCCTCCCATGAGACCTGATAGGAAAGAAACGGCATATCAGCAACAACAAGGGAACGCACAGCCGCCGATGCCACCGCCTCCGTGTGAGCAAGCATTATGTCCATAGTTGCAGAGAGGGTATCAGGCTTCCCATAAAGAACCATATTAACCGAATCACCAACAAGCAACATATCGATCCCAACAGAATCAAGAAACTTCGCTGTGAAAAAATCATAGGCGGTCAAGGCAACTATCTTCTCCCTCCCTTTCCTCGCCCTTATCTTCACGGTCGTCATCTTGTCCATCTTCAAAAAAGCTCCCTCCGAGGGTTATAGTATCTTACTCCCACAGCCGGCTCGTCAAGGATACGAAGTAACCTCGCAAACTCCTCAGTGTCGGTAGAGAAATCTACAAAATTCGTATTGACAATGAGGAGCGGGCAATCATCGAAGTTGAAGAAGAAATGGTTATAAGCCTCGGCAAGACGCCTGATATAATCGGGGTCAATCCTCTTCTCGTATGAGCGCCCTCGCTTCCTTATCCTATCGAGGAGGACCTCTACAGATGCCTCAAGATACACAACAAGGTCAGGCGCTGGTATCCCAACCTCAAGAACATCCGCTATCTCATTGAATAGCCGAAGCTCGGGGTCACTTAGGTTAATATTCGCATATATCCTATTCTTCTGGAAGATATAATCGGAAACAACAAGCCTGTCAAAAAGCTCTGGCGACCCGAGATTCTTCATCTGGTGGAAGCGAGATAACAGGAAAAAAAGCTGGGTATGCAGTGCCCAGGCTCCAGGATTCTTGTAGAAATCCTCAAGGAACGGGTTCTCCTCAAACTCCTCGAGAACAAGCCTCGCAGAGAAGGTCTCCCCCAGCATCTCGGCGAGCGTTGTCTTACCAACCCCTATCACACCCTCTATCGCCAGGAACCTCACACTGTCATCCATAGAAACGGCAACCTTTCGACAATATAAGTTTTCCCATCCTCCTCGAGCTCGGAGAGTATCTTCGACAACCTCCTGCCAAATAGCGGTTCCGTTATATCCGGCGCTATCTCGGTTATGGGCTTGAGGAAGAAATCACGCTCGTATAAACCGCTATGTGGGATGACAAGGGATTCTGTCTCAACGACAAGGTCGTCAAAAAGGGCTATATCTATGTCGATCTCCCTTGGGAGCCATCGTCCGCGCGGCTTCCTCCCAAGAACGGTTTCTGCAAACTTGACAAAATCGAGGAGGAGGTGTGGGACCGGATCTGTCTCGAGGCAGACCGCTTGATTGTAAAAGTCCGGCTGATCCGTCCTGCCAAACGGACGGGAAAGATATACAGACGAGACAGCCTTAACATCTCCGATGAGCGAGAGAACAGAAACCGCGTTCCTAAGCTGATAGAGCGGTTTCCCAATGTTCGAGCCGAGAACAAGATAAACATTACTCATCGGAGCATATACCCCTTTTTGTTTCTACCTCAATGAAACCGATGTGCCCAGGTATCGGCGGCGACACCTTCCGTACACGAACACATACCCCCCGTGGGGAGAACCGGTTATAGATTTCATCCACCAACCTTTCGGCAAGCGTCTCGATGAGATGAAACCTCTCATTCGTCAGGAAATCTCTAACAACATCGAATACCTGCTCGTAGTTTATCGTCAAAGAAAGGTCATCAGTTCTCGCCGGAGAAGCTGTATCCGTAAAAAGCTCAAGGTCAACCTGAAAGCGTGTCCCAAGCGCCTTCTCGGCGCTCGAAACACCATGATAACCATAAAACTCCATATCCTTTATTCTTATTACACCCATAGTTGAGAAAATATGTTAAATCTGAGATTTGTCAAACAAAACCCATAAAGCTGGAAAGATATAACCTATCACCCTCGAATGCATCGGGAGAGAGACAGAGCCGTGGCTCTCCATAATATATTGTAACCCTCGCGAACGGCTTGGGTATTACAAATCTATCCCAGCTGGAAAGATACCATGCCGAGGAAACCTCAACCCTGACAGGAACAACCGGCTTACCCGAACGCCAGGAAGCAAAAAGTGCCCCGTTCTGGAACCTCTCCCTGGGACCACGAGGACCATCCGGAGTGATGGCAACGGTCGCACCCATCTCAAGAAGTCTCACCATCTCAACCAGACCTCTCGCTCCACCATGCGTCGTCGAGCCTCGGACAAGATTATAGCCGAACCTGACAAGAACCCTCGCTATCATTTCGCCGTCAACATGCTCGGAAACAAGAACCGTTATATTCCTATTCCTATGCGTGTAAAGGAGCGGGAGCATAACACCGTGCCAAAAAGCAAAGATAAACCCATCAAGGGAGCGGAAGTTCTTTTCTCCGACAAAGCGAACACGCCAAGTCGCACCGAGAAGCCTTATAACAGGAGGAAGAAGCCTCGGAACAAAAAATAAAAGAAGCCTATCTCTTGCCCTCATTTGTCATCGATTTGAGAAGCTTGATATTTTCCATTACCTGTGGAGCATCGGGGGAGTTAGGATACAGACGAAGAAACTCGGAGAAATACTCTATTGCTTTATCCGGTTTTCCTACCTTATAGTATGCAGAGGCGAGATTAAGATATACGACCTCATTCCTTATTCCCGAATCTAACATCTTCTGGAAATGTGCTGCCGCCTTCTCCCAGTCTCCAGTGTATGTATAGACGATGCCCAGATTCACAAGGACATCAACATCGTTCGGGTTCATCTCAAGAAGCCTCTTGTAAAGCAGTATCGCCCTCTCAGCCTCCCCTGCCTGGGCATAAGCGTTGCCAAGGTTAAAGATAACCTTCGGGTCATCCGGGAAAAGATGCATCGCCTTCTCTCCAAAAAGAATAGCGTCAGGGTATCTACCCAATTCGAGATAGGCTCCAGAAAGATTTATGAGTGCGCTCTTGTATTTCGGCATAGATTTAACAGCCGCCTTGAAATGAGGAACGGCAAGCTCATACCTCTTTTCCTCCACATACACCATACCGAGGTTATTGTGGGCAAGAGGATGGTCAGGGTCAACGGATATAACATAGCTCCAGAGCGATTCCGAGTTGCGCCATACCCTCTCCATCCGAACAAAGGAGAAAGCATACCAGATGAACAGGATACCCAAAACAGGGTATATAAACCTCCTTATCCCACTCCACCTGCTAAGAACAACACAGAGAGCAAAAGGATAGGCAAATGAGGATATATAGACATACCTGTCTGCCATAAGGGTGGAGATAGGGATTATATTGAACACAGGGATAAGCCCAACATAGAACCAGCCGAGAGCAAAGAAAAACCTCCTATCCCTTTTGTAAGTAATCAGGAGAAGATAGATAGAAACGGCTGCAAACATAATTCCGAAGATAATCCGCCAGTCCAAGAAGGAAACCGGCGCAGAAACGATATACCTCGGCAGAAGATGATAGGGAAAGATGAGGTTCAGGATGTACCTTGCAGCAATGTAAAACTCGAGGAAGAAGGTATGGATAAACCCTCCCGTATGAAAGGAGGATTGAGTGCCGGCAAACAGAACAAAATATATACCTGCAAGAACAGCGGGAAGGAGATAAGGAATGTATATGACGAAATCAGCTCTGGAGAATCTTCTCTTGGATAGCCCAACATCATAAAGGAAAAGCATCCCAGGGAGAATAATCGTTGATGGCTTGGAAAGTATCGCAAGAAAAGAAGAAACAACAGAAAGGACAAAAAGCCACCTACTTCCCCTCTCGCGGAACAAGATGTAAAGGTAGATCGCAAGAAAGAAGAACAGACCCGATAGCACCTCCTTGCGTGCAGCAACCCAAACAACGCTCTCAATATGAACCGGAAGAAGCCCAAACAAAAAGGCTCCAACGAAGGCATACCTCCTGTCGAAGAAACGAGAAAGGATAAGATATACCAGAAGGATGTTCAGCAAATAGAGGAGGATGTTATGCAGGTGATATATCCATTGAGAGTATCCCGCAATCTTGTAGTCTATCGCATAGGAAAACAGCCTGACCGGCTGGTAGGTCCCACCTGCCTTCGGTGTGAACATCCGTGCGATGCTCGATGGCGAAAGTGAACGGATAGCACTGTTTCTCAGAACAAGCCCTCTATCGTCCCAGTTGGTGAAGTCATACCTTATAGACGGGGAAAGCATGAGGAAAACAACCAAAAGCAGGATGAGTATATAGAATCTCTCTCTCACACAAGGAAAGGTAAAGATAAAATATCAAAAGTCAAATATTGTTGACAAGTGAAACAGAACTTATAATATATCTTACCATAGGTCAAGGAGGTGTAGAGTATGAGGAAGGTTTTTTTTATTCTCATCGCCCTTACCTTGTTTCTATCTGCCAGGGCGGTATCAGGAATAACCACATTTGAGAAGATAGAGATAGCGAGAGACAATCTGCTTATCTCCCAGGAGGATGCAATCTATTATAAACTGCTTGCTCTGAGATCTCCATCGCGACTGCCCTACTACCTCATCGGCGACACAAAGACTCGCGAAGGGACAGCGTTCGTCCGAAGGGTGATGGAGGAGCTGGATGAATACTCACCCGAGCTTCGCTCTCGGATAAAAGGTCTACTCGACCGACCCGCCGGACTGACAAGAACATATAACTCCCCCGGCGGACATTTCAAAATCCACTATACGAGAACAGGAGAAAACAGGGTCCCATCAACCGAGTATGTTCATAATATAGGGGAGTACCTCGAGAGGGCGTATTCCCTCATCATAGACACGCTCGGATATCTTCCACCTTTACCAGATGGTGAGGCTGGTGGAGATAGCAGAACCGATGTCTACCTTGTCGATATGGAAGATTACGGAGTAACCTACATAGAGTCTCCTGGGGATGCTGAATGGAACGACTACTCTGCATATATCTTGATCGAGAACGATTTTGCCGGCTTCCCAGACAATGATGATCCAGAAGGAAGACAAGCAGGAGCATCGAAGGTGACAGCAGCCCACGAGCTCTTCCATGCTGTCCAGGCAGCATACGATGGCTGGGAGCGAACCTGGTGGATGGAGATAAGCTCCGTGTGGATGGAGGAACGGGCATATCCGTATGTTAACGACTACCACCACTACCTCGGTTTCCTGTTCGACTATCCACAGAAATCACTCTTCACATCCGACGGTCAGCACGAGTACGGAGCAGCCATATTCAACATATTCAATGAGAAGAAGCACGGGATAGAGATCATAAGGGAGATATGGGAAAACTGCCGTTACCAAACAGCCGAGGAAGCTATCGCAAGCTCATACGAGGCACACGGCTCAAACCTGCCCGACGAGGTGGTAGACTTCTGCATCTGGAACTACTTCACCAGAGTGTATGCTGACCCTGAGAGGTTCTACCCCGAAGGAGCAGAGTATCCCAGCATCAGGATGGAGAGAACGCATACAGTGTATCCTGTCTCCGGTATGACAACGGTGCATCAACCAGAGTATCTCGGGGCAAACTATATAAACCTCAGAAACTCCATACCGTATGTCGGGACATTCCAGTTCTCATTCAGCGGAATATCGACCGTATCCTGGAAGATCGCTCTCATAAAAAGGGACCTAACAGGGACATATAGCTTCGAACATTACGATGTGCCGTCCTCAGGGAACACACTCATAACCGTCGATGGGTTCGAGAACTACTACCAGATAGTCGTTGTCATCGTTCCGATAACCGGCAGGCTGACAGGTTACAATTACACCTACGCCGTTACCATCGGTTCGACAGAGTTTCCCCCCCCATACAATCTGCGAGGTATAAGCGGAAGGGATGGTGTGGTTCCACTTTTCTGGACAGAGCCATCAGGCGCCACTCCCGACGCATACAGGGTATACCGCAGGATAGAGGGGCTCGACTCATTCTCGCCGATAGATGAAACCCCTTTGACACACTACTACGATTCGGATGTGGTCAACGGCACGAGATATCAATATGTCGTGACGGCGCTCTACGGCTCAAACGAAAGCGGATACTCAAACATCGTAACGGCAATCCCTGCCATCGGCGAGGTTGTCCTCGATACATTCGACATCTTCTATGATGACGGTATCGCAAGCACATACCTCGGTTCCTGGGATTCTGGTGACATTATCGCAACACGGTTCGTCGCAGATGACACCATCTACCAGTATCGCATTGTCGGTGTGTCAGCAGATATGTATGATTTCGCTCATACAGGCTCCGCACATATAAAGGCTGTTTTCTATTCTGTTGGCGAGGATACGATGCCTGACGAGCTTATCGCCGAATCCGACCCCGTGTATACCACAGAATTCCACCCGGAGCTCGCAAGCATCGATGTATCAGAGCTTGAAATATCAATTCCATACAATATGGGAATCATCGTGGGGATAGAATATGTCTCCGGTGAAACAGGGAGTATCCCCGCTATACTCGTAGACGACCAGAACGGCGTTCCGCATTACACAAACTACTACCGCTACCGCGGAACATGGAGGGAACATTACTCCTTCTGGGCAACACCGGAAATGACAGGATACAACATCATCCGTCTGACAGTCGAACAGTATGTCGGCATCGACGAGGGGCAGAATACAACCCCCAATACAGTGTCAGTCGACGCATTCCCGAACCCGTTCAATAGCCTATCGAAGATCAGGATAAACCTCCCACATCCAGCGGATGTGACCATCTCGATATACAACCTACTGGGTGAAAAGATAGACGAGTTGTTCTCCGGACGAAAGGATAAAGGCTCTCACATCTTCCTATGGGATGCATCGAACCTCTCAACAGGAGTCTATCTCTATCGGGTTGAGGCTGGGAAGGAAATCTCAGCGGGAAAACTTATGCTCATAAAATAGACAGGAGGAATCTATGGCTCGTGGGACCTCAATCTTTATGAAGAAACTGCGGGACAATATGGCAACCGTCCTGTGGATTGTGGCGGTCCTCTTCGTGGCGATGATGGTATTCCAATGGGGAATGGGGCTTGGTGGACGCAGGAGAACAAACCCCGATGTCGTCGGGAAGGTCAACGGCAGGGAGGTCTTATACGCTGAATACCAAAACACCATCGACCAGGTGACACAGAACTTACAGCGACAGTATGGCGAGATAACCGATGAGATGGCAGACAACATCGAGAACGAGGCATGGAACCAGATAGTCACAAATATTATACTCTCCGAGCAGATAAAGAAAAAAGAAATCTATGTCACCGATGGAGAACTTGCAGCAAACATCATCAAAAACCCCCCAGAGGAGATAAAGAACAACGAAATGTTCCTAACCGATGGAAAGTTCGATATGGAAAAATACCAGAACGCCCTCAGAGATTCCAGCATCGACTGGACACCGGTGGAACAGATGATGAGGTACCGTATCCCGTACGAGAAGCTAAGAGAGAATGTGGAGATGACAATATTCGTCACATCATCCGAAGCAAAACAGGCTTTTCTCAACGAGAATGAGGAAGCAAAGGTCAAATACATAAGGATATCCGTGGAAGATTTTGACACATCAAACATCGACCTTACAGAGGAGAAGCTGAGAGGTTTCTACGAAGAGCATAAAGAACGGTTTATGAGGGATGAGACGGCAACGGTTGAGTATGTTGCCGTTCCGATGGCTCCAACAAGAAGCGATACCGCATTTGCAAAGGAACAGATAGACACAGTTTATAAGATGGCTATATCCGGCGCAGATTTCGGTGAATTGGCAAGAAGGTATTCCCAGGACAACGCTACCGCTCCCAACGGCGGAGACCTCGGTTGGTTCACTCGCGGACAGATGGTCAAACCGTTCGAGGATGTCGCCTTCTCCCTCAAAAAAGGCGAAATCTCAAAACCGTTTACAACCCAGTTCGGATACCACATAATCAAACTAACAGACAGAAAAACGGAAAACAAAAAGGAGTTCGTCAGAGCAAGCCATATCCTTGTGAGAATTGAGCCGTCCCTTGACACGAAGCAGGCAGCATACGAGACCGCCGACAGCCTCTATTCCCTCGCAATCCGATACGGACTATCCCAAGCAGCAGAAAGGCTCGGAATGGAGGTAGAAGAAAGCGAACCGTTCAAGAGGAACCAAGGCGTCCCAGGAATAACAGCAACAACAAGGCTCGCAAACTTCGCATTCGCAGCCGAACCCGGGGATATCTATCCTACATTCTCCGAACGAGGAAAACTGTTTGTCGTCGCCCTGAAGGAAAAAACCGTCGCAGGAATACCACCGTTCGAGAAGATAAAGGAAGAAGTAAGATCAGAATACATCTTTGAGAAGAAAAACAAGCAGGCAAAAAAGCTCGCTGAGAAGCTGCTATCAGAGATAAAAAACGGTAAGGAACTCCTTGAGGTAGCGAAGAGACACGGAGTCATCGGCGATACAACCGGATACTTCAAAAGAAAGGACTATATCCCTGGCATCGGCAACGACCCATACTTCGCCGGGTGCGCATTCGGGCTTGAAAAAGGACAGGTAAGCGAGCCCGTTTACAACGGGAAAGGAGTCTGGTATATAATACAACTGCTGGATAAAAAGGAGGCAGACCTCGAGAAATTTAAGCAGGAAGAACTACCAACCAAGCAGACGATATACGCACAGAAGAAGAACAGAATATACGAAGACTGGTTCCGCTTCCATCTCGATAAATCCAATGTGGAAGACCTACGAGGAAGAAGATAAACTACCGCATCCCCTTGTTCACCATATCGTGCATTATTATCCCGGCGGCAACAGAAACATTAAGAGAGTCTATTTCCCCTCTCTGAGGAACACTGATAAGAGCATCACACCGTGATAGAACGGATACCCTGTGTCCCTTCCCCTCTGACCCAAGAACAAGCACAACCCTTTTAGGATAGGATGTAATCTCGTTCAACGGAGCTCCTGACATATCAGCACAGAAGACATAAAAGCCGTCTCTTTTCAGCACATCGAGCGTATCAGGAACAGAATGCGTAAGATGAATCGGGATAAACTCCGTTGCACAGGCTGATGTGTGAACAACAGCAGGGGTTACTTTTGCTCCTCCTCGTTCAGAGATGATTACCCCATCAAATCCAAGAAGATAGGCACTCCTTATGATAGAACCCGTGTTGCGGACATCCGTTATCCTGTCAAGAAGGACAAGACGACACACCCCCTCTCCGAGAAACTCATCAAGCATAACATAGCGGAAGCTCGAGACAAATGCCACTACCCCTTGGTGATCCCTTCTGCCCGACAGCTTGAACAGAACATCTTTACCAACTATCTCATGCGGGATATGAACCCTGTTAATAGCGCTCCTCAATCTTCGGAAAGCAGGCTCGGTAAGATAGACCTTTATAACACTCCGCTTGCCCTTAAGAAAATCAATGAATACCTTTCTACCGTAGATAAAATCGGAGTGCTCCATCAAAACTTGACCTTTGGTGCCTCCTTGGCGACCTCCGGCGCACCAAAGAACTCCTTCGGTTCGGATTTGCCAAACAGACCAGCAATGAGATTGTTCGGGAAAACCTTAATGAAGGTATTGTAAGTCTTGACGGCATCGTTGTACCGTTTCCTGGCAACAGCTATCCTGTTCTCCGTGCCAGCAAGCTCATCCTGAAGGCGGATGAAGTTCTCGTTCGCCTTCAGCTCAGGATAGTTCTCCACAACGACAAGAAGCCTGGAAAGAGCCGAAGAAAGCTGGTTCTCCGCCTCTATCTTCTCAGCAATGCTACCAGCAGAACTCACGCGAGACCGAGCCTGCGTCACTCCAAGAAACGTTTCCCTCTCATGAGAAGCGTATCCCTTCACAGTCTCAACAAGATTGTCTATCAGGTCATACCGCCTCTGAAGCTGGGTCTCTACCTGCGCCCATTGATTCTGCACATCCTGGTCGAGAGCTATTATCTTGTTGTAAACAGAAACACCCCATATCACAAATATCAGAACTATCCCAGCAATGCAGCCAAGAACCAGAAGCAGTATCAGCCAGGACCTTTTCTTCATCGCCATCCTCCTTTCTGCTTACTATCCCCTCCTCGGCAACAAAAGGATATACACCAGCCTAAAAACACAGAAAACCACAAGAAGAAAAACATACCACAGATAGTCTATGAAATAAAACGCAGTAAAAATCGGCATAAGAAATAGCACAACATTCACCAGCAGAACCTCCCTACTCGGAACAAATATAGACCAAAGGAGAAACGGAAACGAAAATATTGAGAGCAGAAATATTACCTGCTCGTGCAAAAGATACGAGACTATCCCTATGAGTATCAGCCCCAGAATAAGCAGAAGGATAAGCTCACGATGAGAAAAACGGGAAAATACGGTCTCAGGCGGTCTCTCCTCAAGATGCCAAATGACAACCGAGAAGAAAAAAGCAAAAAGGGAATAAGGAATACTATGCAAAAGCATCGAAGGGAAGCTTCCACCAGAGAATATCCAGCCGAAAGAGAATAGCAAAAGAGCAGACAACAAAAAGGTAAAATTATACCACAACCCCCTTCTCCTCAGCGATATAGGCGAAAAGACAAAAAGCAAAAAAGGTGCAAGCACAACTATAACCCCTATAGCAAACAAAGGCTTAACAGTTACTGCAAGGACAATCGATATAACGAGAAGGGCTAAGGTAAGGGCAACTATATCCCTCAGCGGAATCCAAAACCTCATAACAGGCGAATAGGAGGAAAGCTTATGTCCAAGTTCACAGTAATGAAGCTGAACGACAAGCAAAGCACCAGACACACCAAAAAGGAGCGACAAAAAAGACCTCGCAGACAACCCATCCGCTACATTGCCGCTCCCACGAAAATATCCAAGAAGGAAAAAGGAAAAAAAGAAGAAAGACCAGAGAGGAGAAAGTGCCTTGATATAATCAGCAATCTTCATGCAACCTTTCACAAGGCAAGGTTCACACCAAGAGTATAGGTATCTCCCAGAGCGGACGCAGAATAGGCATACCCATAATCGAAGGAGAACATACCCAATATAACCCCAAACCCGAACGCAAACTTCTGGGCATCACTGCCTACACTATAAGCCCCTCTGAGCGAAAGGATATGCTTATATGTGTATTCAACAGCAACATTCTCAACACCAGAGGCATAATCTGGCTTGGCAAAACCGAAAAGAAGGCAGAGGTTATCCCTCGGATAGACAGAAACAGCAGCCTTGTATGTGAGCGGTAGCTCGAAGTAATACTTCTCAAAGCGCGAAGAACGACCATAGTTCTGAACAGCTACACCAAAGGAAACCCAACGATGCCTCAAAAGAAACCCTATGTCGAACGCTGTCCCTCCAGCATCGTAGATAGATAACTTCTCATATATCCCCTTAACCGTAGCCCCTACAGAGAAAAAACGCCACGGGCTGGCAGAAACGGTCAGAGAATACTCAATATCCCTCGACGAGAAGAGATAGTCTGGTCTGTCCGATGGGGAACGCCTCGCCTCAATCTCGGATATACCACCTATGAAAAATGCACCTGTTATATGGAACCAGTTCCGATTATACAGAAGAAGCAGAGAACTATAGCGAAGCTCTCCAAAACGGCTTATGTAGGAACAGGATGCCTCAAACTTCTTATCAGAGAAAAGAGAAGCTGGATTGCTACCGAACAGAGCTAACCTGCCGCCCAGGGAAGCAGTATTCTCTCCCAAAGATAATGAGTGAGCAGTCCCTGGAACCGTGAGAAAAAGAAATCCCGGCTCATACGCAAAGAGCGCACCAGCACCCAGAAAAATCAGAACCACTGTCAATATCCATCTCATAATTGACCAAGTTATTAAATATTATCCAAAAGTCAAGCAAAGAGCTTCCCTGCGAAATTTTATTGATAATTTCTCAAGAATTGTTATCTTTTAACCTTCATCGGGGTAAGGAGGTGGTATGTTTCCTGTTCTGGTTATACTCGTGGTGCTATTTCTCCTCGGAACGGTAGTATTCCTCAAGAGAGGGAAGATGCTCACTCCCTCTATCCGTACCAGACTTTCCGCATCATCAAAAGAGATACTCCGCCTCTCTCTACTCATCCAGAGAGGTATAGAAGATGCCGCTCCTGAGGAACTTGAGCTACCGAACAGGATTAACCGTGCAAGATGTGAATTTGAGAAGAAACCGGAAACAACAACACTCGACAATCTAACAAAGAACATACTTATGTTCAAGCAGGCAGACAAGACAAGGTTCTCCGGACTTTCTGAGCTTATCGAGCAGTTTCTTGCAGAAAGACAGCGGTTCCTCATATTTACAAGAGAACTCGAGAAGAGAAAACAGAAGATAGGACCATGGGGAAGATAAAGGTTCTGGATGAGTGGGTGGTGAACCGGATTGCAGCAGGTGAGGTCGTGGAACGCCCCGCATCCGTCCTGAAGGAGCTCGTCGAAAACTCGATAGACGCCGGGGCAACAGAGATAGAGATAAAACTTGTAGATGGCGGCACACGGCTTATCGAGGTGTCCGATAACGGCGAGGGGATGACAAAGGAAGACGCTATCCTCGCATTCCGCAGACACTCAACAAGCAAAATCCAAACAGCAGACGACCTCCAAAGGATTGCAACCCTCGGATTCCGGGGCGAGGCGCTACCATCCATAGCATCCGTGGCAAGAGTAACCCTCTTCACAAGACCAGAGAACGAGCAGATGGGAACATACATCCTCCTGGAAGACGGAAAACCGATCGAGATAGCCGAAACAGGAGCAAAAAAAGGAACCCGCATCACCGTCGAGAACCTATTCTATAACATCCCAGCAAGAAAAAAATTCCTGAAAAGCATCCGGACAGAATACAAGCGCTCACTCGATACATTCATCCGATTCGCCCTCGGATACCCGAACATCCGATTCCAGCTCACAAGCAACGGAAAAGAGGTATTCCTCCTACTCCAAACAGACAGCACCATAAAGAGAATAAATGATACATTGGGCAACGATTTCAGCGAGAATATGATCGAGGTCAAACACTCAACAGATGAGATCCTGGTTAAGGGGTTCATTACCAAGCCATCATTCGCAAGAAAGAGCCGAGGATACGACTATATTTATGTCAACGGCAGATTTGTCAAGAGCCCGCTCGTCTCGGCAGCCGTCAAGCACGGATACGGAACATACCTCCAAAAGGGACGCTTCCCCCCATACATACTCTTCATATCAATCCCGCCGGAACTGGTGGACCCCAACATCCACCCATCAAAGATGGAGGTGCGGTTCAAACGAGAGGAAACCATCTTTCATACAGTGCTGAAGGCGGTAGAGAAAGGTTTCCAGAAAGCAAAAGCAACCCCTGAAAAGGTTGCCCCATCCTTCAGCTTCAAAGAGACCACAACGACGAAAAGAGAAACAACATCACACAGGGTCGTAGCGAAAAAAACACCACCCCCACAGGAAGAGCCAGACTTCTTCCGTATGGAGCCAGAGATAAATTTCTATCAGGTGCACAATATGTTCATCCTCGTTGAAACGAAGAACGGCATACTTATAATTGACCAGCACGCAGCACACGAAAGAGTCCTATACGAACAGGCGCTTGAACAACTGAAGTCAAACAAACTAATAGGACAAAGACTGCTCTTCCCGATCGTCATAGAAGTGACCCCACAGGAGATGGAAGTAGTTAAAGAATACAAGGATGTGATGGAACATCTCGGATTCGAAACAAGAATATACGGCTCAGGACACATTCTCATCGAGACATTCCCACCGTTCATCAAGGACATAGGCAACGGAGAGATACTGCACGAAATCCTCGAGGATATAATCTCACCTGAGATAGAAGAACCTGACAAATTCAAAAGAGTGGCAGCAAGCATCGCTTGCAAAGCAGCCATCAAAGCAGGAGACAAACTATCCCAGAGGGAGATGCAGAACCTTTTCGATATGCTGTTTGCCACGGAGAACCCGTTTTCCTGCCCGCACGGAAGACCAACCGTCATCGAGCTTACTCTCAATGAACTGGAAAGACGCTTTGGCAGATAGAAGCTCTATCCCTATTATCGCTGGACCAACAGCATCAGGGAAAACAGAGCTTGGAATAAAGCTCGCAGAAAGAGTGAACGGCGAGATAATATCCGCCGACTCAAGACAGATATACAAAGGTATGAGCATCGGAACATCAACACCCGTCAACCCACCCGTTCCATACCATATGACAGGCTTTCTTGACCCAAGAGAACGGTTCTCCGCTATGAAATTCGCCAGAACCGCCAGAGATCTCATCGAGGACATACTCGCCCGCGGAAAACTGCCGATCGTGGTAGGGGGAACAGGATTATACATAAAGGCGCTAACAGAAGGGTTCTTCGAGGGACCAGCAGACTTCCCTCAGATACGAAAAGAGCTTGAAGAAAGAATAAAAAAGGGAGAAGACCTCTATAAACTGCTCGAAAAACTCGACCCAGAAACAGCAAAAAGGGTGCACCCAAACGACCTCATCAGGATTCAAAGAGCATTGGAGGTCTCCATCGCAACGGGAAAACCGATATCAGCCTGGCAAAAAGAGGGAAATTACCGGAGATTGGAATATCCAACAAAGCTGTTCGGCATATCCATCCCACGAAAGAAGCTATACGAGAGAATAAATAGCAGGGTAATAACGATGATCAACAACGGTTGGATAGAAGAAACAAGACACCTGCTAAACAAAGGATACTCACGGGACGACCCAGGGATGTGCTCCCTCGGATACCCACAGATAATAGATTATATCGAAGGAAAGGAGAAACTGGATAATGTCATATCGGTCATCCAGAAGAAGACAAGGAACTACGCGAAAAGGCAGATAACCTGGTTCAGGAAAGCAAGCAGGATAATCTGGGTGGAGCCTGCGGATGCTATCGAAAATATCATTCGGGAGTGCCACCTCGCTGTATGAGCAAATTTGTTTGACTATTGTTTGACTAATCGATTTTAAAGTATATAATTATTCGATGCCTAAGACCAGGTATATGAAAAGGGCTCTCTCTCTCGCAAAGGGAGGTTGGGGAAAGACCGCCCCTAATCCGATGGTTGGCGCGGTGATTGTCAAGGATGGAAGGATTATCGGTGAGGGTTATCACAGCCGCTGTGGTATGCCGCACGCCGAGGTCGAGGCGATACGGAGCGCGAAGGAGAACCTCTCCGGAGCGGAGATGTATGTGACACTGGAGCCGTGCAACTTCTACGGAAGAACACCTCCCTGCACAGACGCAATCATCAAATCCGGGATAAGAAAGGTTTATATCGCCACACTCGACCCGAACCCAAGGGTATCCGGAGGCGGCGTAAAAAAACTCCGTGACGCAGGGATAGATGTCGAGGTAGGGATGCTGGAAAACGAGGCAAAAAGGCTAAACGAGATATACTTCAAGAACATACAGGAGAAGCTTCCGTTTGTCATCGGGAAGGCAGCCATCACACTCGACGGGTTCATAGCAGACACATCCGGCAACTCAAGGTGGATAACATCACAGAGCTCAAGAAAAGCCTCGCATATGCTGCGGGCGTTAGTCGATGGGATACTTGTCGGAGCAGAAACGGTAAGATCCGATAACCCACAGCTCACAACACGCCTCGTCGAGGGGAAATCACCTGTCAGATTTATCCTCGCAAGAAACCCGCTTGAATACGAGAAATACCATATCTTCACCGATGGACCGCCAACATACATAATAACCGACAACCCCGACTACCCGGAAGAAAGCCTCCCAGACAATACATCGCTTGTCAGACTATCTAACCTATCAAAGGAAATCCTACCCAAGCTCTGGAAGATGAACATAAGAAGCCTTCTCGTCGAAGGTGGAGGAAGGGTCCATTCGTTCTTCATCGAAAACTCACTCTACGACAAGATGCTGATATTTGTTGCACCAAAGGTCATCGGAAACGGGAAAAGGATGTTTGAGGATATAACTCGCAAGCTCCAGAACGCAATGGAGTTTTGCTTAGAATCGGTCGAAAAGAGCGGGGATGACGCCGTCCTGACCGTATATAAGAAGGGGAAATGTTCACAGGGATAATCGAGAAGATAGGGAGAGTTACAAGGGTAAATTGGACATCAGGTGGTGCTCGAATCACTATCGAGGCAGATTTTAACCAGCCCATCCCAGCAGGAGCAAGTATATCATGTGATGGAACCTGCCTCACAGTCGAAAACGGAGAATACGGACAAATAACCGTTACAGCAGTCGAGGAAACAGTTGCAAGAACGAAGCTCGGGCAGATAAAAACAGGATACAGGATAAATCTCGAGCGCGCGCTCCCAGCCTCCGGCAGGCTCGATGGACATATCGTCTACGGGCATATCGACACAACAGCAAGGATAACAGAGATCATCCCAAAAGGGACACAGACTACATTCCGTTTCCTCTTGCCACCCGGAAACGCAAAATATATCGTCCACAAAGGTTCCATCGCAATAGACGGAGTATCACTCACTATCGCAAACATAACAGGGAGCGAGTTCGAGGTAGCAATCATACCGTTCACATACAAAAACACCAATTTCCAATTCAAGCATCAAGGGGAACTGGTAAATGTTGAGTTCGATGTAATCGGCAAGTATGTCGAGAGGCTGGTATGTCGGGAATAGTAAGCATCGAAGAGGCGATTGAGAGGACAAAAGCAGGCAAGATCCTGATCGTCGTCGATGATGAAAACCGTGAGAACGAAGGTGATTTCTTCTTCCCCGCCGACGCTGTAACCCCAGAGAAGATAAACTTCCTGGCAAAGGAGGGGAGGGGGCTTATCTGTGTTGCAATGAAACCCGAACGACTCGAAGCACTCGGACTCCATCTGATGGTGGAGAAGAATACATCGCGCCTCGGGACAAAGTTCACCGTCTCCGTCGATGCAAAGCAGGGAACAACGACCGGCATCTCCGCATTCGACAGAGCAAGAACGATAAAGGTTCTGCTCGACGAGAAGACAACTCCGAACGACCTTGCACGACCCGGTCACATCTTCCCGCTCCAGGCTGAGGAGGGAGGGGTTCTGCGCCGAGCCGGACATACAGAAGCAGCTGTTGACCTCGCAACACTCGCAGGAAGATACCCAGCCGGTGTCATCTGCGAGATTATGGACGAGGACGGAACAATGGCAAGGATG
Organism: bacterium; assembly: GCA_021158465.1. GTDB lineage: Bacteria > UBP14 > UBA6098 > 4484-93 > 4484-93 > 4484-93. The sequence continues at coordinate 6,940 of JAGGUN010000037.1, read as the reverse complement.
CCAAGATTGCTTGAGATCTCAAAAAAGTATAATATCCCGATCGTAACGATAAGAGACCTGATAGAATACCGCCAGAAGCGTGAGAAGCTGATCAAGAAGATAGTCGATGTCGACTTCCCTACAAGATACGGACACTTTAGGCTTTACCTCTACGAATCACTGATCGGCGAGCACAAACACCACCTTGCAATTGTCAAGGGTGATGTCAGTGGAAAGAAGAATGTGCTTGTCCGCGTTCACTCCGAGTGTCTAACAGGCGATACATTCGGTTCACTACGCTGTGACTGCGGAGAACAGCTGGCAACCGCTTTGAAGATGATCGAAAAAGAGGGAAGAGGTGTTCTTCTCTATATGAGACAAGAGGGGAGAGGGATCGGCTTGAAAAACAAGATACTCGCATACAAGCTGCAGGATGAGGGGTTCGATACCGTCGAGGCAAATTGCCACCTCGGTTTCCCACCCGACCTCAGGGAATACGGCATCGGAGCACAGATCCTCGTCGACCTCGGACTATCATCGATAAGGCTTTTGACTAACAACCCCAAAAAGGTCGTAGGAATTGCTGGATACGGACTGAAGATAACAGAAAGGGTCCCCATCGAGATACCTCCTACAAAGCACAACCGCCGCTACCTCGAGACCAAGCGCGACAAGCTCGGACATCTACTCAATATGAAAGGAAAAGATGACAAGTAAGCGGTTTATACCCTCACTCGCGGCAATCCTTGCCATATCATCGGCTGCTCTGTCCGCAACCATGGGCGGACAGCCAGGCGCATTCCTGAGACTGCCCCTCTCCTATGATGATGCAAGGCTGGCATACACATACATCGCATCCTGCAAACCGCAGACGGCTTTCTTATACAACCCTTCAGAGATCCTTAACACAGAGAACCTCTTCTTCTCTGCACACACGAGCCTGCTCTCACTCGATAGAAGATTGTTCGGATTCTCCACAGGATACAACATAAGAGGCGATGCCGCTGTTGGGCTGGCACTCGTTTCGGCAGGCGTCTCTGGTGTCGATGAGAGAACAAGAAGCGGCGTTAAGATAGGTGAGGTCCAAAACGGGGAGTTCGCCTGCATCTTTACATTCAGCAAGAAAGTCATTCGGGATATGGCAGTTGGTGGGAATATGAAATATGTTCAGTCGAGTATCGAGGATGTTACCGCATACGGTGTCGGGTTCGACATCGGGTTTTACTATAGGTTTCTCAAGCGGCAGCTTGCATTCGGTGCGGTGCTCAAGAATATCGATGTAAAGCAGAGCTGGGATTCGTCGCCATACTACGGTAGAGGCATCTGCTCGACAGAAAGCCTTCCGCTGACCGGAGCAGTCGGCATCGGGCTATTCCTAAAAGGAATCCCCCTCTCCGTCCTGTTCAATCTTGAGGGAAACCTATACTGCTTCAACTGGGGAGGAGGGATAGAGTATTCCCTGTGTGATATAGTTTCACTCGGCGCAGGATACTCCTCCCGTGGGTTCGGGGCGGGCATCGGAGCAAAAACGAGCCTCGACAGGTTCTCGGGCGAGGTTGGATACGGATACTTCCAGAGGAAAAACGACCCAGAAGGAAGCCATACATTATCGTTTAGCCTTGAACTATGAGAAGAGATAGCAGGAGGTAGAACATTGAAAAATGAGATAGAGAATATTATAAGGGAGTCCCAAGCCGCTATCGGGAAGATACCGGTCGATAAGGTGCAAGAGGCAGCAGATGAGATATTCTCCGCACTCGAGAACGGAAATAAGCTTCTCATCTGCGGGAACGGTGGTTCCGCTGCCGACAGCCAGCACTTCGCAGCCGAGCTTGTCGGCAGATTCGAGAAAGAAAAACAGCCCCTGCCAGCCATCTCACTCACAACCGATACATCCATATTGACCGCTGTCGCAAACGACTACGGATACGATAATGTGTTCGCCAAACAGGTGAAAGCCCTAGGGGAAAAGGGGGATATTCTATTTGCCATCTCGACAAGCGGCAACTCACCGAATGTCCTGAAGGCAGTGGAACTTGCAAAAACAATCGGTATGAAGAGTATCTCACTCACAGGGAAGGACGGCGGGAAGATAGCTGGGATCTCCGATATCGATATAAACATCCCCGTTTTCTCCACGGCAAGGGTTCAGGAGGCTCATATAACCGTAATTCATATAATATGCAAGATAATAGAAGACAAGATGTTAGCAAAGATAAAAGCAACCCAATAAAAAGGAGGTAATATGCCCACGAAGGGTTATATGGAGGTGGACCCCAATCACTGCAAGGGATGCGGACTGTGTATTGAAGCCTGTCCCGAGGACTGTATCGAATTCTCATCAGAGATAAACCGTCTCGGATACCATCCAGCACGCTACAAGGGCGAAGGCTGCATCGGATGTGGCTTCTGCTTCTACACCTGCCCCGAACCGAACGCAATAACCGTCTACAAGAAAGGGAAGGAGGTAGCTTAAATGGCAAAGCAGTTCATCAAGGGAAACGAGGCTGTTGTTAAGGGCGCTATACTCGCCGGCTGCGAATTGTACTTCGGATACCCCATCACACCGGCATCGGAGATAGCAGAGGGTGCAGCAAAGTACCTCCCGCTCGTAGGTAGAAAATTCCTTCAAGGGGAAAGTGAAGTGGCATCCATACAGATGTGTTACGGTGCAGCCGGAGCTGGAGCAAGGGTTATGACCGCATCGTCAGGTCCCGGACTATCCCTCAAGCAGGAGGGTATCTCGTATTGCGCCGGAAGCGAGCTCCCCGTGGTTATCATCGACGTTATGCGAGGCGGACCAGGTCTGGGAAACATCGCACCAGAACAAGGAGACTACAACCAGATAGTGAAAGGCGGTGGACACGGGAACTACAAAGTCATCGTCCTTGCTCCGAACTCAGCACAGGAAATGTGCGACCTGACTATGCTCGCATTCGAGCTCGCAGACAAGTATAGAACACCTACCGTCGTCCTGACAGATGGGTTTATCGGGCAGATGATGGAACCTGTCGATTTCCCAGAACCAAAGGATATCTCACGAAGGAAGAAGAAAGACTGGGCAGTTTTTGGAGATGCCGAGACAAAGAGAAACCTCATCAACTCGATATACCTCGACCCAGCCGAGCTGGAAGCCTGGAACAAACACCTGCAGGAAAAGTACAGAAAGATTGAGGAAAACGAGGTAAGGTTCGAGGACTATAAGCTCGACGATGCAGAAATCGTCGTATCCGGATACGGCATCGTCTCGAGAGTGCTGAAAGGAACGGTTAATCTGCTGCGAGAAAAGGGGGTAAAGGTCGGAATGCTGAGACCAAAAACGCTCTTCCCATTCCCAAAGAAGAAATTCGCAGAGCTCGCTGAGAAGCCCGATGTAAAATTCTTCTTCGTTTCCGAGATGTCCAACGGTCAGATGGTCAACGATGTCAGGCTATCAGTGGAGTTCAAGAAACCAGTCCACTTCTACGGTAGAATGGGAGGCGTTGTGCCAACCGTCAATGAGCTTGAAAGGGAGATCCTGAAACTTAAAGAAAGTGAGGGGTGAGAAAATGGCAAAAGATATACTTTCAACACCAAAGAGCTTCTATAAAGAGTTCTTCAGGAAACCAGACGCCGACAAGACCAACACCCACTACTGCCCTGGCTGCGGGCACGGTGTCATCCATAAACTGCTGGCAGAGGCGATAGAAGACTTCGGAATAGCCGACAGAACGATCATCATAAGCCCCGTCGGGTGCAGTGTCTTCGCCTACTACTACTTCGACACCGGAAATGTTCAGGTGGCACACGGCAGAGCACCAGCAGTCGCAACAGGACTCAAGAGAGCAAACCCTAACTCGATTGTCATATCGTATCAGGGAGATGGTGACCTCGCTGCAATCGGTGGAAACAACATCCTTCAGGCAGCAAACAGAGGCGAAAATATAACCGTTATATTCGTCAACAACGCTATATACGGTATGACAGGCGGGCAGATGGCTCCAACTACACTCATCGGACAGAAGACAACAACAACCCCTTACGGCAGAGCCGCCGCAAACGAGGGATACCCTATCAGAATATGCGAACTGCTATCGGCTCTATCAGGACCTGTCTATCTCGCACGTGGCGCCATCACCGACCCAGCAACGATTATGAAAACACGACTCGCCATCAGAAAGGCTATCAAAGCACAGATGGACTACAAGGGTTTCTCGTTGGTAGAAATCCTCTCTCCTTGCCCATCAGGATGGAGAATGACACCCGTGGAGGCAAAGAAATGGGTAAAGGAACAGATGGTAAAGATATTCCCGCTCGGAACATTCAAGGACGAGACAAAGGAGAGAGAACCTATCGCATACGAGAAGAGAGAATACACGAAGGAGGAGATCAAACAAGCACTGGGACTTGACAAGGAGGCACCACATTTTTCACACAGTATGGACGATGTCAAGCCCATCTGGCGAAACCCCAAGATAAAGATTTCTGGCTTCGGTGGGCAAGGTGTGCTGTTGCTCGGGAATACGCTCGCCGAGGCTGGTATGGAGCAAGGCTACCATGTTAGTTGGATACCATCCTACGGTCCCGAGATGCGTGGCGGAACGGCAAACTGCCATGTCCAGATAAGCACATCCGAGATCGCATCACCTGTGGTCGATCACCCTTCAATACTCGTAGCGATGAACCTGCCATCCTTAGACAGGTTCGAGGACGATGTCGTCCCCGGCGGGCTTATCATCTACAATACATCGCTCGTTACGAGGGCACCAAAGAGAACCGACATCGAATCCATTCCGATTCCAGCAACAGACATAGCGGATAAGCTCGGTAGCCTGAAGGTGGCGAATATGGTTGTCCTCGGTGCGATAATCGAGAAGACCGGCATAGTAACCGAGGAAGCGGCTATCTCTGCACTCAATACAGTGGTCAAGCACAAGAAGTTCATCCCGCTGAATATCGAGGCGATAAAGAGCGGCAGAGAATATGTGCGAAACCTGTAGATAAGAAAACAAAGGGGACGTGCTGATTATGTGCGTCCCCCTGTCACGGTTTGATTTTACCCAGCTTTTTAAGGCGTGACCGTATCGCGCCTTTTGTCCTTTTGTGATTTTTAGCAATCTCCGCATTACGCCACGGACTACCAGCACGTTCGGGTAAATATCCAGCTAACGCTCTGATTATCCTTAATGCTTCGGATATTTCCATTTCATCCTCCTATTTTCATTTTGGGCTACACTACTTATCTTCTCCCCAATAGGGTAAATAGGTCAAAATTGTAGATAACATCTTGGGGATAAGAGAGGTTTTTGGAAAGCAAAAATTTTAGCAAGCCTAAACTTTTTATGCTGTGTTGTGCGAAGTCGTTCTCTCCCAACTGATATTTCATTCAGTTCAATTATTTCGGCTGTTCCTCTTCTTTGTGAATAAGAATATCCTCCCCTGCCTCTCTGAATAAGTAAATCCTCCCCTTTCCACCTCCTCAATCAATTTTTTTGCTGACCCCCTGGTTTTTTCAAATGAAAGCACGGCTCCAGGCTTTAAAACACGATGTATCTCAGACATTACATTTTCCAGTCCGCCGGCAATGTAACGAAGACCAAAAAGGAAGGCAAGGTCAATACTTCGGTCTGGTAGCCCGGTATCGGATGCATTTGCAAGAATGGACTTAATGTTTTTTATTCCTTCTTTTTTGATTTTCTCTTTGACTCTTTCTATTGCAAGCGGATGTGCATCCACAGCGTAAACAAAGCCTTCTTTCCCTACTATCTTTGCCGCGGGAATCGTAAAGAATCCCGGACCGCATCCAACCTCCAGCACTTTTTGACCTGACTTCAATCCGGCTGCTCTCAATAGCTTGTAGGGATTTCTAAAAATCGGAAGCAGTGGATTATCATGCATCAGGGATATTATCCTAAAAGCAAAATTCAAGTGATGATGTCTTTCTTTAATGTTATTGCTCATTTTCTCCACTCCTTTCTTTTCTCGTCTACAGCCCCTCAGCAAACCAATCGATTTTTCTTGCGTTCATAAATTTACGTTTAGGCCAAGCGATGTAGGTAACCTGCTTCTCAGCGAGCATCTTCAATTCTTTCCTGCCTTTCTCAGTCAGTCTGAGCTTACCCTGCACCGATTCTACCAGGTGATCTTTCTCCAATTTGGCATAAATAGTTTCATAGCCCTTATCTTCCAGCCTTACTGGGAAGTGTCTCCCAAAACCTTTTTTAACACGCTCAAGATTCTCTTGTTTTGTCATTTCTTTCAGGCTTAAGAACCAGAGGGATACAAATGCTCCCCTGTCTGGTAAAACCTTGAGATGGCTTTCAAGAAACTTAGAGAATTTTTCAATTTTAGGATTCTTGCCTTGCATAATCCCATGCGATTCCTTAATAAGTTCATAACCACCTAAAAGTATGAAAAAGGAAACAACTGTTCCAGCAATGGCATCAAGCACAAAAAAACCTAAGGTTGCTCCAAGTAGACCGATTAAAACAGCTACTGATGACCAGATATCGGTTTTTGTATGATAGGCATCAGCTATCAGGGATATGCTCCTTGTCCGTCCACCAATATAAAACTTATAGTATGAGAAATAAGCATTGACCGCAATATTGATCACAATTGTGACCAAAGCCAAAACCTGGAAATGTATCTCAACAGGCTTAAATATCTTTGTTATCGATTCAAAGGCAATAAAGGCACCAATGCCGCAGAGAATTATCCCACCAAGAAGGGCAGCTTGTGCCTCTCTATTGATCCTTATGCCAATCCATGTTATCGCTGAGGCACCTATGTCAATACCAGTATGCACCGCATCTGCAATAAGACCAATGCTTCCTGAGAAGAAGCCGACAATGAATTCCAGGGCGGACAGCCCTACATTTCCCAATAAGGAGTATTTGGCGCATGCCTCCTTTGAAAGACGCCTCATGTGGCACTGTTCAATATTTCTTTCCCTTTTACCTAAAGCATCTAAGCCCTTTTT